>JASJCR010000076.1 GCA_030065875.1 Ardenticatenaceae bacterium
GCCACGGATTAACACGGATTTTCACAGATTT
This sequence comes from Ardenticatenaceae bacterium, assembly GCA_030065875.1. Taxonomy (GTDB): domain Bacteria; phylum Chloroflexota; class Anaerolineae; order Promineifilales; family Promineifilaceae; genus WTJY01. Next base: position 32 of record JASJCR010000076.1, read on the forward strand.
CTCTTTCTAATCTGCGAAAATCTGCGTAATCTGCGGACACATTCTTCAGAAAACTTTTTGTAACTTACCACACCACAGAAAACAGAAAAAACACCATAGAAAAAATCGGAGGGCCTTGACCTTATTTTCTTGAGCCGCTTTGCACACGTGATTTATCGCGCCGTGGTCCTATTAGCCGATGGCTTCATTCATCGCGAGGCAAGGCGGCCCAGCTTAATTCTGTTTGTGTTTTTGTGTTTTGATGGTTAATAAAAATTACATCGAAAGCGATTGTGAATTATTGGACAAATACGGGTTTCTGCGTTAACATTTCCCGGTGGCAAACTCTAAGCCATCTCTTTGTAATGCTACCAACAACTGGTTTCATTCCCTTCAAATGACCTTATAAACCGCATTCGCGATATTTACCTGTCTGCGTTCGGCTGTTTGTCAGTCGAGATCGGCAGAGAGCATGCAAATCCGTTAGGAGGTTCTTTCATGGGTTCTGCTGCCCCTTCATATGAAAATTTGGTTGACAGTTTTCTCGAACAGATTGATTCATTCGAGAGTAAAACCGAGGTCCGTAGTGTCGGTACCGTCAAGGCCGTTTATGACGGCATTGCCGTGGCGGACGGTCTGGCTGACGTGAGCGCCAGCGAAATCGTTGCCTTTTCCAGTGGTGTACGCGGCATCGCGTTAAACCTGGAACCGGATAGCGTCGGTATCGCCGTTATGGGCGATTATTCTGACATTGAAGCCGGTGACGAAGTGCGGGCAACCGGGCAGGTTGCTTCCGTGCCGGTTGGCGACGCCATGATCGGCCGCGTGGTTGATGCCTTGGGTTCGCCGATTGACGGCAAAGGGCCGATCAACACAACCGGTGCTTTTCCCATCGAGCGCATCGCCCCTCGCGTGATTGAGCGCAAGCGGGTTGATACCCCGATGATGACCGGCATTATGGCGATCGACGCCATGACCCCGATCGGCCGCGGTCAGCGTGAGTTGATCATTGGTGACCGTCAAACCGGTAAAACGGCGATCGCTCTGGATACGATTCTCAACCAGAAAGGTGAGAACGTTATTTGTATCTATGTGGCCATCGGTCAGCGAAACGGTCAGGTGGCTCAGGTTGTCAGCACGCTTGAGAAATTCGGAGCCATGGATTACACCATCATCGTTTCTGCCAGCGCCTCCGATCCGGCGCCGATGCAATACTTTGCCCCCTATGCCGGCTGCGCGATCGGTGAATTTTTCATGGAGAAAGGGATGGATGCCCTGGTTGTCTATGATGACCTCTCCAAACAGGCGTGGGCATACCGCGAAATGTCTCTGATTTTGCGCCGCCCCCCCGGCCGTGAAGCGTATCCTGGAGATATTTTCTCCGTTCACAGCCGCCTTCTTGAACGAGCCGTTCGCCTGCGGGATGATTGGGTCGTTGTGAAAAAAGGCACCGAAGTGACCGCCGAGAACGCCCTGGAAGTATCGGCAACCGGTGAAATCTACTTTGGCAATGACGATGAAGAAAAAGTTGAGCACGCCTTAAAATCACTGGCTGAAAAAGGGGAAAACCCCGACGATTATGAGGTAATCAAGGTCCCCGGAAGCGGTGGCTCCCTGACCGCGCTGCCGGTCATCGAAACGTTGCTGGGTGACGTGTCTGCATACATTCCCACCAACGTCATTTCGATTACCGACGGCCAGATCTTCCTCGAAACCGACCTGTTTGCGTCTGGTCAGCTGCCAGCGGTTTCTACCGGTATCTCGGTCTCTCGCGTGGGTGGCGATGCCCAATACAAGGCGATGAAGCAGGTGGCAGGCGGTATGAAATCCGACCTGGCCCAATATGGCGAGCTGGCGGCCTTTGCCCTGTTTAGCTCCGATCTGGATGCCACGACTCGTCGCCAGCTGGATCGCGGTGAACGTTTGATGGAGCTGCTCAAGCAGCCTCAATACGCCCCGCTGTCACTTTCGCACCAGGCGATGGTGATTTATGCCGGTACCCGTGGGTACCTGGAAAATGTTGCCGCCAGTGATACCGATCGCTGGGCAGCTGAATTCCTACGCTATATGGACACCGCCCAGCCGCAGGTTGGCGAAGGGATCGAAAGCAGCAAGCGCCTGACTGATGCCCTTGAAGAAACGTTGAAGCAGGCGATTGCCGACTTCAACGCGACGTTTAAAAGCTAATCGAGGCGCCGGTGAATTGAACCGGCCCTTAAGTGGTTAATTGGACAATGGCTACTGAAAGAGAATTAAAAACACGAATACGCACCGTCCAAAATACGTCGCAAATTACCAGCGCTCTGGCGGCTATTTCCGCCTCCAAAGCCAATCGGGCTCAATCCCGGGTGCAGGCCACGCGAGCGTATGCGGGCAAGGCGTTTGAGATATTAAATAATCTCGCCTCCAGCGCCGCTGCGGCGGTCCACCCCATGCTGGCCGATCGCAACGGCGTAGAAAATGTGGCCGTGATCGTCATTTCCGGCGACCGCGGTCTGGCCGGTCCCTATAATTCGGAAATTATTCGCCTGGTTGAGCAGTTTTCCGAGGGGTTGACGAAGATGGGCAGCAAAATCAGCTACGTGGCTGTCGGCCGGAAAGGGCAGGACCTGCTGATTCGGCGCGGCATGAACGTCATCGCTACCTTTACCAATATGCCGGACCCCCCGCAGCAAACCGATATCACACCGGTGGCTCAGGTGGTGGTGGATGATTATCTGTCTGGCAAAATTGATCAGGTATTTATCGCCTATACCGACTTTGTCAACATGGTGACCCGTTTTCCGCGAATTAAGCAGCTGCTGCCCCTAAAGCCGACCGATTTTAGCGATATGCCGGTGTCGGAATTTTTCCGCAGCATCGACCTGACAGATTCTACAACGGCCGATTACACGTATGAACCGGCTGCAGAACAACTGCTCGACGCCATTGTGCCCCGCTTTGTGGATCTCCAGCTCTATCAATCGTATCTGGAATCACTGGCGAGCGAGCACAGCGCCCGCTATGTAGCGATGAATAATGCAACTGACAACGCCAAGGCGTTGATCGAAGATTTGACGCTGGCCCGCAACAAAGCCCGTCAAAGCGCCATTACGGCCGAAATTTTGGACATTGTTGGTGGTGCCGAGGCACTCGCCTAAATAGATAAAGGTTTACTATGATGCGAGCGGCCGTGGGGTCGCTCACATGGAGGATTCATGAGCGAAGGAAAAGTAGCCGCCATCCGTGGCGTTGTACTTGACATAGAATTCCCTGAGGGCGATTTGCCCGACATTTTGGAAGCCCTGGAAGTAGATCGGGGAGAACAAGGGACCCTGGTTTTAGAAGTCCAGCAGCATTTAGGCGACGGTTTGGTTCGTACCGTGGCTATGGACTCCACCGACGGCCTGCCACGCGGCGTGCCGGTCAAGCGGACCGGTGGCCCGATCAGCGTGCCGGTTGGTGATAATACTCTCGGCCGTATCTTTAACGTGGTGGGCGAAGCGATTGACGGCATGCCTACCCCGTCAGCCGACACATACTACCCGATCCACCGCCCCGCTCCGGAGTTTCAGGAGCAGTCTACGGAAACCCAGACGTTTGAGACCGGCATGAAGGTCATTGACCTGCTGGCTCCGTTTATTCGCGGTGGTAAGACCGGTATTTATGGCGGTGCCGGGGTCGGCAAGACGGTCACCATCGCCGAACTGATTCGTTCGGTTGCCCGGGAGCATGAAGGTGTGTCTGTGTTTGCCGGTGTTGGCGAACGCACCCGCGAAGGCACCGACTTCTATTACGAAATGCAGGAGTACGGCGTACTGGATTCGGTGATCATGGTCTTTGGCCAGATGAATGAGCCTCCAGGGGTTCGTTTGCGCGTGGCCCTGACCGGTCTGTCGATGGCTGAATATTATCGCGATCAAGGGAAAGACGTTCTCCTGTTTATCGACAATATTTTCCGCTATGTCCTGTCCGGATCAGAAATGTCCGCTTTGCTGGGCCGGATGCCCAGCGCGGTTGGATATCAGCCTACCCTGGCGGCCGAAATGGGTGCGCTTCAGGAACGCATTACCTCGACTAAAACCGGTTCGATTACGTCGATGCAGGCGATCTATGTACCGGCCGACGACTATTCTGACCCGGCTCCGGTGGCCACCTTCGCCCATCTGGACGCGATCCTGACGCTGTCGCGTAACGTGTTTGCCAAAGGTATTTTCCCGGCTGTGGACCCGCTTTCGTCTTCGAGCCGTGCCCTCCAGCCAGATGTTGTTGGGGAAGATCACTACCGCACCGCCCGTGACGTCAAGCAGATTTTGCAGCGCTATAAAGATTTGCAGGACATCATCGCCATTCTCGGAATTGATGAGCTGAGCGAAGACGATAAATTGCTGGTCGCCCGAGCGCGCAAAGTAGAGCGTTTCCTCGGTCAGCCTATGTTTGTGGCTGAGCGCTATCACGGTTTGCAGGGTCAATACGTGTCGACCCGCGAAACGGTTGATGGCTTCCGTTCGATCCTCGATGGCGAGTGTGATGACCTGCCGGAGCAGGCATTTTATATGGTTGGCAATATTGACAGCGCCCGCGAGAAAGCGGCTGAGCTGCGGGCTGAAGCGGCATAACGGCTGTCGAGCGATCAGCTGTCCGGGAAGGTAACTCATGACCATACGTTGTGAAATCGTAACCCAGGAAGAAGAAATCTACAGTGAAGATGTCGATGCGGTTAATTTGCCCGGCATCGAAGGGCGGATGGGCATTTTGCCCAATCACTCCCCGCTGCTGACGGTTCTTGATTTTGGTGAGGTGATTATCCGCCGCGCCGGTGAAGAAGAATTTTACGCCATTGGCGGCGGTGTGGCTGAAGTACAGCCGGATAAGGTGATTATCCTGGCTGATTCAGCCGACCATGCCGAGGCGATTGATTTAGAGCGGGCGGAACGGGCTCGTCAACGTGCTTTAAAGGCGATGGAAGAAGGGGTTCAGGAAGATCCCGAAACGTATCGCATGATTGAAGCTTCTCTCCGCCGAGCGAATTTGCGCCTGGACATCAGCCGCAAACGGGCTCGACCTGAACGAGCAGTTCCTCGTCTGCGGAGCGAACAAACAGAAGCTGACGAATAGACGAACCTCAGTTTTTTATAACAATCCACAGGTCAGAGAGATGAGACCCGCTTGTGTGGTGTTGCACCGCATGACAAAATGGGTCAAAATCGGACGACCTGTGGATTTTTGTATCTAGGATTATCATGGCATTTCTACAACCCGAACTCGCAATCGACCTGGGCACCGTTAACGTTCTTGTACACGTTCAAGGACGGGGAATTGTGCTGCAGGAGCCGGCCGTTGTGGCCATCAAAGAAGAAAAAAATCGACCGATGATCGTTGAATTTGGTCGGGCTGCTCGCGACATGTACGGCCGCACCTCTGAAAACTTGGAGGTGATGCGGCCGCTGCGTGATGGGGTGATCGCCGACTTCTTTGTCACCCGTTCTATGCTGCGCTACTTCATCAACAAGGTGAAAGGGCGGTTTGGTTTTCGGCCGATTGTCATGATCAGCATCCCTTACGGGGTAACCAGCGTGGAAAAACGGGCGGTCAGCGAAGCTGGTCGTTCTGCGGGGGCGCGTGAAGTACGTCAAATTCCCCAGCCGCTGGCTTCGGCTATTGGGGCCGGGCTGCCGATCGGCACCCCGACCGGCAACATGGTGGTTGATATGGGGGGCGGCAGCACGGAAGCCGCTGTTGTTTCGGTCAATGATATCGTCTGCGCTGAATCTGTGCGCGTGGCCGGGATTCATCTTGATGACGCCATTATTCAGTACGTGCGGCGCAAATACAATATGGTGATCGGTGAACCAACGGCCGAAGCGGTTAAAATTAAGCTGGGTTCAGCGATCGAACCCGAAGATCGCCAGGAAATGAACGTTCAAGGACGCGATATGGTCACCGGATTACCCAAAACGGTGGCTATTTCATCGAGCGAGGTCTCTGAGGCGCTGGCGGAACCCCTAACGGCGATCGTCAACGTGGTCAAGGCGGTTTTGGCCAAAACACCACCGGAATTGGCGGCCGACATCATCGATCGCGGGATGGCCTTAACCGGCGGCACGGCGCTGCTGCGTGAAATAGACACCCTGTTGACCAACGAAACCGGGGTGCCGGCGTATGTGGCCGACAATCCGATCGCCTGTACCGCTCTGGGGGCCGGCCGGGCGCTGGCCGACTGGGAAATTTTGCAGCGCAGCCAGACGACGCTTTAGATCAGCTCGCTGTAGACCACAAAAGTTTTCAAAACTTTTGTGGTCTTCCGGTAGGAATCCGGTTGAAAAGAGAAGCTGCTTTTGCTACAATAACCTTTCTGGCAACTTCTTTCCCAGAAATTCTTGAATAAAGAAATAAGATAATAAAGAGAGAAAACTCTCTTTTTTTGTGCGCGCTGAACAGCGCAAATCTCACGTCAAAGGAGGTGAAACTCGTTGCCCAAAGTAGTCTTACAATCAGGTGAATCACAGGAACAGCTGCTGCGCCGATTCCGCAAGGAAGTGGTTAAAAGCCGGGTTCTGACCGATTCACGACGCAAACGGTGGTTCATCCCCAACAGCGAACTGCGCCGCATCAAAGAGAAAAAAGCGGCTCGTCGCAATCGTCGCACCCCGCGATGATCGCATGCAGCCAAATCACTGGCGTATATTGAAGGCCTCAGCAAAAGCTGGGGCTTTTTGATTTGCGAATTGACGATTTTTAGGGGTGTATTTTTCTGAACGGTGTCAATAATGACGGAAGGTCCAATTCGCCTTCTGCTATAATTAAGCTATGGAAAGTGAAGCAAAAAGTCATAAGCATCCATTTTGGCTTGGAGAGGATGGCCGGATATCTGATACACATCCTGAAATCAGAAAAAAACGCAATGAATTGTTAGCTCAGCTTCCTGTTTGGCGCAAAATGGAAATGATGGGGGTGAGAATTTACGATTCAAGAGTGACGAATGATGAGGTGAATCGTAGATTGGCCGTCAAGATAAAGAAGGGGGGGAAGGTATAATTAAGGGAGGAACTGCTAAGTTGATTTGCGATTAAAGATTTACGATTTACGAGGCCTGTAACAAGCGCGGGTTTGCTTAATTATCCAATTAACCCAATCGTCAATCGTCAATCAAAAATCGTATATCCCCATGAGGGTAATAGTTGAAACGAATCACCACATACACGCTGGGGCTCATCGTTCTGATCACGGCCGGTTTGGTGGTGTGGGTCTTCTGGGATTTGCCTAATCCGCGGCAGATTGAAGATCGGCAAGTCGTGCCGGGGATCCGCTTTGTTGATCGCCACGGCCAGCTGCTTTATGAAACAATTGATCCCAACGCCGGCCGTCATATCCGTTTGACCGGAGAGCAAATACCAGAAGTGGTGCGGCAGGCAACGATCGCCACTGAAGATCGCAACTTTTATAACCATCCGGGGGTCGATTTGGTCGGTATCGCTCGCGCCCTGTGGATAAACGCCCGGGGCGGCGAGGTGCTGGCCGGGGGCAGCACCATTACCCAGCAGCTGGCCCGCACGATGCTGCTCGAAGATGAGCGATTTGAACGAACGGTCAAGCGCAAGCTGCGCGAGAGCTGGCTGGCATGGCGTCTTTCCCGCCTGTATACCAAGGATCAGATCCTGGAGCTTTATCTCAATCAAACGTACTACGGGGGAATGGCTTACGGTATCGAAGCGGCCGCCCAGACATTTTTTGGCCGCTCAGCCGCCAAATTAACGACCGCTCAGGCCGCTCTTTTGGCCGGGCTTCCCCAAACACCGGCTTTTTACAACCCCTTTCTTGATCCGGATGCGGCCAAGGCAAGACAGGAAGTGGTGCTGGGTCTGATGCATCAAGAGGGGTGGCTAACCGCCGCTGAATATGAATTAGCCCAGCGGGAACCGCTGTCGTATGCGAGCACGCCGTATCCCATCGAAGCGCCCCATTTTGTGACGATGGCTCAGGCTGAGCTGGATCAACTGTTTGATTTGTCTGACCAGCAGCAGGCTGGTGGATTAATCGTGCGCACAACCCTGGATTTGACGTGGCAGAAAAAAGCTGAATTTATCGTTTCCGAGCAGATAGAACAGCTTAAAAATCCACCGGACGGCGGCTTTAGCCATCGCGTTGACAACGGTGCTCTGGTCGCTATCCATCCGGATAGTGGAGATGTGTTGACGCTGGTGGGCAGTGCGGATTTCTTTTCTGAAGATATTAGCGGATCGATCAATATGACCCTGGCCCCCCGACAGCCTGGGTCTACACTGAAGCCGCTGATTTACGCGGCCGCGATGGATCCGGCCCGCATTCGGCCGTATACCGCGGCAACCATGCTGCTCGATGTAGAAACGGTTTTTACCACCAAAGAAGGGGAGAGCTATATTCCGGTGAATTTTTCGCGGACCGAGCATGGACCGGTTTTGGTGCGAGAAGCGCTGGCCTCGTCGCTCAACATTCCGGCGGTGTTGACGCTCGATCATATCGGGGTGCAAAGCGGTCTTGATTTGATGCAGGATATGGGATTAACGCCGTTTGAAGCGCAGGAAGAGGTCGACTTATCGATTGCTTTGGGCGGCGGGGCGGTGCGCCTGATCGATTTGACCCGCGCTTATGCTGTTTTTGCCAATGGGGGAGAAAGGATTTCACCTCGCCTGATCCTGGAGGTCACAACGATTGGTGGCGATCAGCTGTACAGCGCGGCCGAGACAGACCGGGTACAGGTGTTGGATAACCGTCTGGCCTGGCTAATTAGCGATATGCTGGCCGATAATCAGGCCCGACAGCGCACCTTTGGGGCGCACAGCCTGCTCAATATTGGCCGGCCGGCAGCGGTCAAAACCGGCACGACCAATGATTTTCACGACAACTGGACGGTAGGGTACACGCCGGATCTGGTCGTCGGGGTATGGGTGGGCAATGCGGATAACAGCCCGATGGTCAACATTACCGGGTTAAGCGGTGCTGGACCAATCTGGCATCGGTTTATGCGGGCGGTGCTCAACGGCACGCCACCCCGGCCGTTTGAGCGGCCGCCTGGCCTGGTTGAAGCCGAAGTTTGCACCCTTTCCGGTTTGCTGCCGACCGACGATTGCCCTTTTCGACGACTTGAATGGTTTATTGAAGGCACTACACCGGTGACCACAGATACCGTGTATCGGCGGGTAGCCATCGACCAGGTGACCGGCACGATGGCGCAGCCGGAAACACCGTCCAATCGAGTTGTTTTAAAGACGGTCCTGGATTTGCCCCCTGCGGCGCATGGGTGGGCGCGTCAGGAAGGGCTGCTTCTCTATCACGACGTGGTTTTTGTGCCGCAGCAGGGAAACGCTGCCCCAGACAGCGAGCCGCTGGCGTGGCGTTCCCCGACGCCCAATGCCACCTACATTTTGTCACCCGAACTGCCTGAAACCGCCCAGCGCGTGGCGTTTGAGATCGACAGCGGCATCGCGATCGCTGAGGTAAAATTTTGGCTCAATGGGGAGATCGTGGGGGTTGTCGATCAACAGCCATTTCGTATGGTATGGCCGTTGGCGGTAGGGGATTATGTTCTTTGGGCCGAAGCGATAACCGTTAGTGGCGAATCCCGGCCGCTAAACACGATGCATTTTGCGGTTAAGCTCCCGGAAAATTAAATGGATTACAAAAGGTCAGCCGCGGATTGCCTGGATTAACCCAGATTTTTCTCTGCAATCTGCGTCATCGGAGACTGATTTTTTGAACCCTGTTTAAACAAAAAAACCCGCCAAGTGGCGGGTTTTTGCGTTTCAAACTATAAGTCAAACTTCTCGTCGAGTGGAGACTTTTTGGGCCAGCGGTCCGCGTCCGCGGTCCACTTCAACGTATTCGACTTTATCGCCTTCATAAAGGTTGCGGTATCCTTCACCATCTATCGCTGAGTAGTGAACGAAGACCTCGTTGCCGCCTTCTTCTGGCTCGATAAAACCGTATCCTTTCAGCCGGTTGAACCATTTTACGATGCCGATTTTTTTATCCATGTTATCAACCTCCAATGAATACGCCGCTACATAGGCGCGCAGAACGAAGCGGAAGAGAAACCGCGTCTTAAAAAGATTAGATTGTTGTCACAAAACAGTGTGCTGTGCCCTGTTGGAAGGAGCTCCATTTACTCTGTGTGTTAGATTACTTTAGCATGTGGTTTCAGGGCATGTCAACGCGCTTTCTCGCAGTTTTCACGGGGGGTGCAGTGAAGAAATCGTAAACAATCGACGGTTGTTTTTATGCCGAAAGTGGCGTTAAATCCACAGATGAATTGACAACCCAATTTCACGGTTAAAACGGCCGGAGGTACCATGAAACAAAACAAGCTGTTGCTCATTCTGATCGCCTACTTTGGGTTTGTTTCACTGGGTTTCTTTGACGGTGTTTTGGGTGTAGCCTGGCCGGGCATGCGAGAGACATTTCAGCTGCTCAATCGAGCTCAGGGGGTACTGGTAACCCTGGGGGTCATCGGTTACATATCGGCCGGTTTGGCCAATGGCCGATTCATCACTCGTTACGGAATTGCCACGTTGATGGTCGCCAGCGCTTTTTTGGCGCTATTTTCGCGCACGCTGCAGGCGGCCGCGCCGGGCTGGTGGCTGGTGGTACTGGCCGCCCCTCTGGCCGGTGTAGGGGCCGGCATGCTCGACGCCGGCATGAACACCTATGCTGCGGCTCGCTTTCGGCCGCGGCTGATCAACTGGCTGCACGCCAGTTTTGGTATTGGCACGACGTTGGGTGCCCTGGCCATGACCGGTATCTTGACGGCGGGTGGCACGTGGCGCGTGGGGTTTGGCCTGATGGGAGGGCTGCAGCTGATTCTGCTGGTTTTGATGATGATCACTTTTAGGCGGTGGCGGCTAGATGAGCCGGAAGCGGCCGGGGGGGAGGATGGTGGGTATGCTTCAAATTGGGAGACCTTACGTCAGCCGCGGGTATGGCTGGGGATCATCGTTTTCTTTTTATACACCGGGGTTGAGGTGGGGTTTGCCAACTGGGCGTTTACCATCTTAACCGAATCGAGGGGGTTTGGAGAAGGGACGGCCGGTTTGCTGGCTACCCTGTATTGGGGATGCTTCACGATCGGCCGCATCGTACTGGGGTTTATCGAAACGAGACTTGATCACCTGGTGCGCTGGGCTTTATTTGGGGCGATGTGTGGGGCGCTGCTCTTTGCTGTAGATCTGAACCCTGCGGTCACTATTCTGGCGATCATTTTGCTAGGAATGGTTCAGGCACCTGTTTTTCCAGCCCTGATCGCCTACACGCCCCGCCGCGTGGGTAAAACACATGCCCCAAACGCCATCGGTTTCCAGATCGCGGCTGCGGGAATCGGCGTTGCTGTATTGCCGGGCACGGCCGGCGCTTTGGGCGACTGGATCGGATTAGAGGCCATAGGCTGGTTTATCTTGAGCGTTTCCGTGGGTTTGTTTGTGATGCACGAGATGCTAAAAAGAGACGACAGACTTCAGGCTTCAGACCACAGATAGCTACTTTGTGGTCTGTGGTCTGTGGTCTGTGGTCTGTATAAAGTTTTGGATGACCCCAATCACGTAATCTATCATTTCCGGCGTCAGTCCGGGATAAACCCCGATCCAAAAAGAGTGATTCATGGCCAAATCGGTGTTGGTTAGCTGGCCTACGACACGATAAGGTATATGTTGATAGGCGGGTTGACGGATTAAATTGCCACCAAAAAGCAGCCTGGTGCCGATGTTGTGTGCTTCCAAATGCGCGATTAGTTCATTGCGGGTAAAAGGCGCCTCCGGCCGGATAGAAATGAGAAAACCAAACCAGCTGGGCTCGCTGTGCGGGGTAGGTTGGGGTAAATGAAGCAGATCACCAAAAGGCTGTAAACCGGCCGCCAGCCGCTCCCAATTTTTCCGGCGAATGTTGATAAACTCCGGCAGCTTCTTGAGTTGGGAAACCCCGACTGCGGCCTGCATATCTGTGGCTTTGAGGTTATAGCCGATATGCGAGTAGGTGTATTTGTGGTCATACCCGTGGGGCAGTTCACCTAGCTGCCATTCAAATCGTTTGCCGCAGGTGTTGCTGACCCCCGGTGGGCACCAGCAGTCTCGCCCCCAATCGCGAAATGATTCGACAATTTTTTTGAGCAGCGGCCGGTTGGTCAAAACAATGCCCCCTTCTCCCATCGTCATGTGATGGGCCGGGTAGAAGCTGACGGTTGCCAGGTGGCCAAATGTACCGGTCATTCGGCCGCGGTACGCCGCCCCCAAGGCATCACAATTGTCTTCGATTAGCCACAGTTTATGCTGATTGGCGATTGCCATGACCTCGGCCGCCTGGAATGGATTTCCCAGCGTGTGGGCGATCATAATCGCTTTTGTTTTGGGACCAATCGCCTCTTCCAGACGCTCGATATTGATATTGTGGGTGTCCAGATCGATATCGAGGAATATCGGTACGAGCTGATTTTGCAGAATAGGATTAACCGTCGTCGGAAAACCGGCCGCCACGGTGATCACTTCATCGCCAGGCTGCAAGGCGCGACTCCCCAGCTGTGGAGAGGTGAGGGCGGAGAGGGCCAGCAAATTTGCAGATGAGCCGGAGTTGCACAACAGCGCATGACGCACGCCCACAAAGCGGGCAAACGATGCTTCAAATTCAGCGGCAAAGCGGCCGGTCGTCAGCCAAAAATCGAGACCGGCATCCACTAAATGCTGCACATCGGCCGCATCAAATACGCGGCCGGAGACCGGAACGGGAGATTCGCCGGGAATAAAAGAGGTGGGAGCAAATGCCGCTTCGTGATAGTCGCTAACGAGGGACAATATTTGCTGGCGAAGTTTGTCAGCCCGATTCACGCTTGATCTCCAGGGATGCGGTTTGCTGAGTAAACAGAATGCCGATAAAGGTGGTTATCAACGTGAATGTGGCCCAAATGAAGAGGATCATGGGAGCGTCAAACCGCAGCGCCTGCCACAGCGTTAAACCGGCCAGAGCGCAGATAAATGCCGCCGTGCGCGGTAAAGGCGCCTGTGTTCGCAGCAGCCCCCACAGAGAAAGACCGAGAAATAAAAAGATAACCCACGTGGTGGAAAAGGTGAGGCCGATTTGAGCGGCCGGCCATAGCGCCAGGAGACCGGTAAGGGCGGTAATCAGCAGCGGGGCGGAGATCAAGCCGACGAGAACCATCGGCGTCAGCGGATCGGCCGCCGGCTTCACCTGGGATTCCTGCTGATAGCAAAGGGCTAAAATCGCGGCCGAAGACAGACCGGTGATCCAGGCCAGCAGGCCGTAGTAAGCGGGGAAAAAGCCGGTCAAGACGATGCCAAACACGATAAATGTAACGGCCAGGAAAGTGAGATGAACCTGCCACCGGCGTATGACAAAGGTCAGCGTCAGCAATACAGCCAGCGTGACCCCCAAAGCCATCCCTTGGAAAAGCGAGATTTGATTAAGGGCAGAAAATAGGGCTGGAATGTTCATTAAATGAATTTTATGAGCGAGTAGGTGAATTGGGCAAATTTAGCGGCAGATTTTTACCAATAAATATGATTAAGTGCACCACAGGTGAAATTCTAAAATCAGGATGACACGAAGTAAAAGGATTTTTTGATTTAATTTGAGAAACTCGTGTAATTTGTAAAATCCTGCTTTTAATTTTTGATTTTTGACCTGGTAATAAATTGCTGATTGATGAGCGAAATACACGTTTTCGGAATTCATTGATTATAATGGGAGGCGCATGAAAAAGATTTTTGGATTCTTAATTTTTCTATTTTTGGTGGGCTGCACAGCGGATGGTTCTACCTCGCAGTCAGGTGTTTCTCCTCTGCCAACCTTGCGGCCGACCGCCGAAACGGTCACGGTGGAAGCGGACGATACACCTCCTCATTCCTCAAGCGGTCAATCTTCAGCGGATCAGACAGCTCAATCTTCTCAATCAGCAGGGAGCGTGGACGAATCATCACCACCTTCTCAGCCTGAACAACCGGTTGATATTGAAGTCAAAATCACTTCACCGGAACTGGCCGCCGTCAGCGGCCGGACGCTAGATATCTCCGGCCGCTTACAAATCGGCAGAGAGCAAACCGCTGAAGCGGTGCTCGTTGCCCCAGATGGCACCTTATTGGGCGCAATCCCGGTTAAAGGGAATGAATTTAACACCTTTTCGGCCGAGATTCCCACCGCCTCCTGGTTTTCGGGAATGGGAACGGCGACCGTGACTGTTTTTGATGTGGATGGCACCCCATTGCGGCAGGATTCGCAGGAGGTCCAGATCCAACCGGATACCTCACAGGAACGCTACCTGACCCTTTACCGGCCTAGCGAAGGAGAAACGGCCGGGGTATCCGGTTATTATCTTTTTTTTGATGGGTATGCGGAACGTCCGGCCGGTTTTCGGGTAGCGATCACCCTATTAGGCGAAGATTGCGCCACGCAGATTGCTCGACAGAGCTATGCCATGCGGGGCAGCGGTTACTGGCAGGGGTTTATCGTGGTTCCTGAAGAGGTCAGCGGCATGATTTGCGCCGTGATTTACTTTGGTGAAGAAGGAAGCAGCGATCGCCGTGAGATCCAAATTCCCATTGAAGTGCTGCCGGTGGATGTACGAGAGGCTCCGGCTGTCCTGATTGGCAATCCGCCACCCGGCTCGGATGCCACTTCCGGCCGATCACTCAATACGTATGGGACCGCTTACCGGGCACCATCAGGGCAGGTTGATTTGACGCTTTTGCTTGGCGATGGAACGATTGCCGCCACAGACACGGCGGTTGTAAATCGCTACGGCTATTGGGAGGTTGATTTGCTGCTCCCCGTCAACCTGAACGAAGAAGCGCTGCTGCGAGCCACGATTGGTCCGATTGATGACCCGCTGGCGGCCGATGAGATTTTTTTGCAAATAACCGATAACTAATAGCCAATAATCAATTGTCAATGATCAATGGCCAATAACCTGGTAACCTAATAACCTAATAACCCTTATGAACCACCTACGACTAACAATCCTTATTCTGTCAGCCCTTGTGCTTTTTGGCCTGTTTGGCCCAGCTGACGCGCAGGAAAATTTGCTGCGAAACCCCGGATTTGAAGGGGATTATTTTGCCTGGAACGGTATTCCCGAGGTGCAGGTGGCTCACGATTGGACGCCGTGGTGGGTAGAGGATCCCAATCGGGATCCACGCTGGAACCGGCCGGAGTGGAAGCGGGCGCAGGCTGCGTTTTTTCCAAATCGCGTGCGCAGCGGGGCATCCTCTCAGCAATGGTTTACATTTTATGCCTCTCACTATGGGGGGATGTATCAGCAGGTGTTTAATGTAACCCCAGGGCAGACGTATCGCTTTTCCGTGTGGGTTCAGGTTTGGTCATCCCTCGAAGATAACGCTTTAGAGTCGGTATCTCCGGCCAACCCCCGCCTGCAGGTCGGGATTGAGCCAAACGGTATAGCCGTTCCGGGGTTGGCGTGGCCGCCGGGATCGGTGATCTGGTCATTTGAAGCACCAATGGATCAGGCGATTGACGGCTGGGCATATATGAGTGTCGATGCGGTAGCCCAAAATGAGACAATTACCGTCTATTTACGCACCAGCCCCGATTTTGCCAACAAACACAACGACATATACATCGACGATGCCCAACTGATTTTAGTAAGTGACGCTCCGCCGCCACCGCCACCGCCTACGGCCACTGTTCCAACGGTTGAAGCTGCTGAGCCAACGTCAAGCCCAACGGCCGCTGCCGCCAGCGCGACGGCAACCTCACCACCCCCAACCGCCACAGCCACAGCAGAGCCAACGGCCACGCCCACGGTTGAATCAACCGCCACGGCGACAGTGGAACCCACCGCGACCGCTATCCCGACGAATACACCTTCAGCAACGCCAACCGAACCCCCCACGCAAACGCCGGTTCCTCCGACCGCCACAGCTGAACCGACAAACACGGTAACCGCCACAGTTGCCGTGCAGGCGGTGGCTGACGCTGATGGCGCAGAAGAAGTTGAAAGCGAGCCGCTGACCGCCCCCACTGATCCAGGAAGCGGGTTTTCCTGGTGGTGGCTGCTGCTGCTTCTAATTCCCCTCGGTGGAGCGGGGTTCTGGTTGTTAAATCGAGATAATAGCTAATTTCTAATGGCCAATCGCTAATAGCTAAATTTTAGCTATTGACAAATGGCAAATAGCCATTAGCCATTAACTTCCTGGCCGTTGTGGGACCGATGCCGGCTGGGCATATGGACCGTTACGCAAATCATCAAAGTAGCCGTTAGACACCAGGCCGCCATATGAGAAAATGGCGTGACCGGCCGTGCCGAGTTCGCGCGCCCTGTTGATTCGCTGTTCGATTTCGCTAAAAGAGCAGTATCCGCTGCCGATACCGGGCACGATTAGACCGCTACCGCGTTCGTTTTGGAAATCCTGGACCAGGGTGCTCCAGCGGGAATAGGTCCAAAAGCTGTCGTCGGGGCACTCAAAGCTACCGGGATAGATCATCGGTGAGATCGAGTCGATATACTCACCCTGAACCCACGCTTTTGAATCTTGATAGTAGTGATGATACCCTTGCGTCGCTCCCCAGCCCCATTTGTCTGCGTGGATTGGCCAGACGGCCGCGGAGAGCCATAAATTATTTTTGAGCGGCCGGACCTGAGTATAAAATTTGTAAACGGTGCCGTTTACCTGGCGACGCTGCCAATCTTCACGGGTATATTGATCTTTCTCCACCTCATAAGCCGCATTGCTAACCGGGTCGTAAGAAGCGGATGATTGGCCGTAGCGAATATGGTCGAGATGAATGCCGTCAATTTGATAGCGATTAACCAAATCGGTGGCCACGGCGATGACGTGATTGTCAAAATAAACCGATGCCGGTGTCGCCCGCAGATAGTCGTTGCACAGCTGTGTACCCCACTGGCTCCACTGCAGCCCGTTGTTTTTTCCGTTGGTCGAGCCGTGAGCGGCGAGCAATTTGTGATAAAGATGTTGAGGCACGGTATTTGACGGTGGCGGGGTACAACCGGCCCAGACGGGATAAATATTGAGATAAGCATGGACCTGAATCCCTTTTGCATGCGCTTTTTCGATCAAACGGGCCAGTGGGTCCCAACCGGGGTTCTGTCCCAGCGTACCGGTCAGCCGTCTGGACCAAGGCTCTAAACCTGGAGTATAAAACGCATCTGCTTCCCCTCTTACTTGAAAGTATATGACGTTGAAGCCAGCATAAGCGGCATTGTTGACAATTTCATCAATTTTATTGGGGTCTGCGCCGTTCCAGGAGGTCCAATCAAACCGAGAAACCCATAACCCGCGCACTTCAACCATTTGGCCAGGCTGTGTTGGAATTGGTGTTGGTTGGGGAGTTGATGTGGGTTGAGGGGTGGGAGACGGGGTTGGCGTTGGGGTGGGGTTAAGCTTTGCATAAGGTAAATAGCTTGTATTGTCCATGGCGCCAACATCAGCTGCTGGAGAGGGAGTTGGGGTTAGTAATGTTTGGGCGGTGACCAAAAATGACGTCGTCATGAATAGGATTACGATTAAGGAGATTGCCAGGGCTCCAAGGGTTTTTGAGTGATGCATAACCATTCCTTTTATAACAAGAAGGCGCAAAAGGATTTTATCAAGTTAAAAATAGATACTGCGCATTGATAAGATGATAGTAAACAAGGTGTTAGTGAGTGAGCCATCAAGGATCCGTTTAAATGCCGTGAATCGTTCATATTGGCCAAACTTTTCTCTCTGATACTCTGAGAGAAAAGTTAACGTTCCGTGAATTGTGTTTCAGAACACACCTTAATACTAGTATGCCCGATAAACTGACAACCGATGGATAGGTAAATAGTCACAAAAGGGGTCCCAGACCTCTTTTTTTTGGAAGAAAAGCTAAACAACAGGGTTGAAGAAGAAAGGATACTGAGGTTAGGAGCACATGGTAAAAGGAAAATTTACGCTGCTACTATTAGGTGTAGTTCTAGGGGGAGTGGCCGCGCTTTATTCTGTTAACTTTGGCACCGGCTTGCCGATGGAAACCGCATTTGCGGCCG
This sequence comes from Ardenticatenaceae bacterium, assembly GCA_030065875.1. Classification (GTDB taxonomy): domain Bacteria; phylum Chloroflexota; class Anaerolineae; order Promineifilales; family Promineifilaceae; genus WTJY01. Next base: position 18,012 of record JASJCR010000076.1, read on the forward strand.
CGCGCCAACAAAGTGCGGGAAGTGAAAAGGTTTATTTGCCCATTATTAAAGATTTCGATCCGGATGCCATTCCGGGGCTGCCACCTGGGTCATATTTCGAAAAATTTACCGGGGCACCGGCGAACGCCACACCCTGGAATGGGGATGGTCTTGATATCACGATTCACAATCGGGATCAGGATCAACTTTATTCGATGACCCCTATGCAGGCTCAACATGGCGGTAATTGTTCCGGTCCAGACAACACTCATACGGTCAGCAACTACAATGATGTGGTTTTCCAATGTCGAAATCACCTCATGACGGCGACTTACGGCTTATCGGAGTATGGCGGGTATTCGATGATCTATCTGACCCCGGCTTACATCGTCGATACATCCGGTGATTTTATGGTGTCTTTTGATGTCTCTACCTTTGTCACCAACCCTGGCCGAGATTGGATTGATTTGTGGATTTCTCCCTATGATGATAATTTGCAGCTGGCGCTAGATGAATGGCTGCCTGATGTTCAGGGCGAACCGCGAAATGCCCTCCATTTTAAGCTCACTCAGGATTCCACCTGGTTTGTTGAGCAAATTCGCAACGGCAATTTACAGGAATTAAACTCAAGTTATGTACGTCGTACAGACGCTGTGGAGCCATCTAAGTCGGTTCGCACAACGCATATGTTGATTGTTCAGGGGAACCGGATGCGATTTGGCATACCGGACGAGGATATGTGGTGGTATGACGGCCCGGTACCGAGCTTTATTCGCAACTGGAACGGCGCTGTCGTACAAATTGGCCATCACAGCTATACCCCAGACAAAGATTGTTCAGGGGCAGCCTGTGGACCGAATACATATCATTGGGACAACATCGCGGTTGGGCCAGGGCAGCACATGACGATGATCAAAGCTGATAAGCGGCTGGTTTCCAATACGACAAACCACACCCTTGTCTTTGATGAGCCAGCTCCCGCCAATTCCCATCTGCGTTTTTCCGGCGTTGGGGAAGATTTGGAGGTCAGTTTTGACGGCGGCAGTACCTGGCAAAACGCCCAGCTCCAAAAGAGCCGTATCGGCCAGACTCGGGAACATTTTAAATCGTACTGGACGCCGATCCCGGCCGGTACCACTTCGGTAAGGTTCAGAGGCGGCAACTGGTGGGGTGGCGAATGGGCCGCCCGAGATGCCACAATCTGGTCAAGGGTGGTGCCCTCAGGGGATCTTGGTTTTGATCCTTACTCGGCCGCTGGAAAGCCGATGTTTAGCCAAAGCATACCGGTTGACACACCTGCTTTTAACAACGACCTATTTGACCAAATTGATGAACTGGGCGCCTTTTGTGAGAATTAAGCAAGATTAAAATTGCCCTCTTTCTATCAAGGAGGGATTTTAAAAGTCGATCACAATCTGATTGCGTACCTAAGGGCGAAGTCTTATACTTCGCCCTTATGATTTATTATGATATTTCTCGGGCGCTCACTCCAGATATCGGCGTGTGGCCTGGGGATACCCCATTTCAACTCCAATCGATTCTAAAAATTAAAGAAGGATCATCGGTTAATTTAACGACGGTGACGATGAGCGCCCACACAGGCTCTCATGTGGACGCCCCGCTGCATTATTTAGCTGATGGGGTCTCCATTGAGCAGCTTGATTTGGCTCCCTTTTGGGGGCGGGCGCAGGTTGTGACGGTGAGTAAAGAGGCCGGCCCCCTTCTCCCGGCTGATTTTCACCATATTGATCTGGCCGCTGCTCCGCGTTTGTTAATCCACTCACCAGCCAGCCAAATCGCCCCGAACCTCTTTCCGGAACAATTTGTCTATCCTTCTCCTGAACTGGCAGATCATCTGAAAGAACAAGGAGTGATTCTGTTTGGCAACGATGGTCCCTCTATGGATCATCAGGAGAGCAAATCATTGCCAGGGCACAAAGCGCTTTTTGCCAACGGTATTGCCATCCTGGAAGGATTAGATCTATCTGCAGTGCCGGATGGGATATATGAGTTTGTCGCTTTGCCCCTAAAGATTGTAGCCGGCGATGGAAGCCCGGTTCGCGCCGCTTTACGCACGGTAAACTAGGCGGGAAAAAGTAAAAGTTATGTCTGAATTAGATTCTGTTTCCGCTTATAATCTCGATGCTCAGGATCCCCTGGCCAACTACCGCGATCGGTTTGTCAACAAAGATCCGGAGTTAATTTATCTCGATGGAAATTCCCTCGGCCGGCTGCCGCGGGCAACGATCGGCCGCCTGCAGGATGTCATCGAAAAAGAGTGGGGGGATCGCCTGATTCGGGGATGGAATGAGGGGTGGTTTCGCCTTCAGGAGAGTGTCGGCGGCAAAATCGCCAAACTGATTGGCGCTGAACCTGATGAAGTTGTGGTGGCTGATTCTACATCGGTCAATCTTTTTAAATTAACTCTGGCTGCCATACGGGCTCAAACCGGCCGGCATAAAATCATCACCGATGATTTAAACTTTCCCTCTGATCTGTATGTTTTACAAAGCACGGCCGATTTACAAAGTGGGTCTTACATCGAGCGTATCTCTTCTGAAGACGACATTCACGGCCCGACGGAGCAGATATCAAATGCGTTAAATGACGGGACCGCCTTGTTAACCCTTTCGCACGTCACGTTCAAAAGCGGCTTCATTTACAATATGGCTCTTTTGTCGCAGCAGGCCCGCGAGGTAGGGGCGTTAACGCTGTGGGATTTGAGCCATTCGGCCGGTTCCATCGAGGTTAATCTCCGGGGGTCCGGGGCGGATTTAGCGGTTGGCTGTACCTATAAATATTTGAATGGAGGGCCTGGTGCGCCCGCCTTTTTATACGTGCGGCGTGAGCTGCAGGAGCGTCTGGGTAATCCGCTGGCCGGCTGGTTTGGGCAAAAAAATATGTTTGCCCTCGACCTGGATTACCAACCGGAAAGCGGGATTCGCCGCTTTTTAACCGGGACACCCACAATTTTGTCGCTGGCGGCCGTTGAAAACGGTGTTGATTTGCTCAATGAGGTGGGGATAGCCAATTTACGCAAAAAGTCGGTAGCTCAAACGGAGTACCTCATTCATTTGCACGACCGCTATTTGGCCCCTTTGGGATTCAAAGTCAACTCGCCCCGCAGCCCGCAGATGCGCGGCTCCCATGTGTCGATCGGTCATCCTGAAGGGTGGCGCATCAACCAGGCCTTAATCGAAGAGAAAAAGGTTTTGCCCGATTTTCGGGAGCCGGACAATTTGCGTTTGGGGATCGCCCCGATTTACACCACCTACGCGGATTTGTACACGGCCGTGATGCGGATTCGCTCCGTGGTTCAGGACGAACTTTATCTCAAATATGATGAAGCCCGGTCGGAAGTCACCTGATCAATTGTCAATAGTCAATGGTCAATTATCAATTACCAATAACTGCGATCTAAATGTCACATACCTTGTCCACGTATAAAAGTTCTGCCGGCCGGACCATTTACTCCTTTCCGGTCCAATCTTTCCCTCAATTGGCGACCAACATTTACGTTATTGATGACGGGAGTCAGCTGATTTTAGTCGACTGCGGATCCGGTTTTGAGCGGTCAAACAAAGATTTACTGGCCGGTTTTGAGGCGATTTCCGAGGCGAAAGCCGTACCGGTTTCTCTTAAAGATATCGGCTTGATACTCATCACCCACGGTCATATGGATCACTTTGGCGGCCTGCCGTTTGTGCGCGAGTATACCGACGCCCCGATCGGCATCCATCAGCTCGATGTGCGGGTTCTCTCCCATTATGAAGAGCGGCGGATTGTGGCCGCCCGCATGCTCGACAGCTTTGCCGAGGCGGCCGGCGTATCAGAAAAGAAGCGCCACGATCTGATGGCGATGTACCTCTACGCCAAAGGCATTTATCGCTCGCTGCCGGTGCAGTTTTTGCTTGAAGAAGGTCAACCGGTTGCAGAAATTGATATTTACCATGCGCCGGGTCACTGCCCGGGGCAGGTTTGTCTGCAGGTGGATGATTTGCTTTTGACGGCCGATCATATTTTGAGCCGCATTACCCCGCACCAGGCCCCTGAAAGCATTACGCTAAATACCGGTCTGGGCCACTATCTCGATTCACTGGAGAAAATCGGCCGGATTGACGGCCTGCGGCTGGGGTTGGGTGGTCACGAAGATCCGATTGAAGATGTATACCAGCGGATTGCCGACATTCGGTCGTTTCACGAATCGCGACTGGACAAGGTGCGCGAGATTTGCCAGGAGCCTAAAACGGTAGCTGAAGTGAGCAAAGAGCTCTTCGGCCGGCAGCACCACTATCACGTCTTGCTGGCGCTGGAAGAGACGGGGGCTCACGTGGAATATTTATATCTGCGAGGGGAGCTGGTAGCCGCCAACATCGATGAAATCGAGCAGCGGCCCCATCCGGTGATTCAGTATCAGTGTGTGTAAAAGGTGTAAGGGGTAAGGTGTAGGGTGTGAGGTGCAGGGTGTAAGGTTTACGGAAGCCACTCTGCCAGCTGCTGCTGATGCAGTTTGTAATCGGCGATACGGCCGGGGAGCCAGCCGGTAACCCGAGGAAACATTTTCATCTCGGCGGTTACTGTCGCCAGCGATTCCTCCAGCTGAGAAAAATTGGTTTGACACTCCGCCATGATCTCGTCCCAATTGTGATCGCGTCGCTTTTGGACTGACAACTCGTTAAATTGATGGACGTCCTGCGGAGGGGAAAAATTCACCGGGTCATTAATAAAGGTGTTTAGCAATTGATCCCAGCCGGTTAGATGGGCCGTCACGTCTTTGGGCGACCACACTCCGCACACGCCGGCGCGGCTTCGTTTGGCTGGATCAAGCTGCTGGGCGGTATTGATAAATAGGGTATGAGCTGATTTTAACTCGGCTAACAGCTGGCTGATCGTTGTATTCATAAAGGTGATCAAAAATGGTTCAGGTTACGTACAAAATGAATGTGGCTAATGTAGATTGGGACGAATTGAAGCACACCCTGGTCAGCGATCAATTTGATAATGGGCGCACACCTGCCCAGTATAAAGCATCATTTGAAAAAAGCTATGTGGTGTGCATCGCCTACGTCGCGGGGAACATTGTCGGAACCGCTCGCGCCCTGTCGGATGGGGTGTGTAATGCATATATCGTCGACGTATGGACCCTCAGCGCCTTTCGCCGGCGGGGAATTGCCAAAAAGATGATGGAAAAAATCATGGCGCAGCTGCAGGGGCAGCACGTTTATTTATTTACTGATGACATGATGGCCTTTTATAAAACCCTTGGTTTTGAGGAGCAGCCGGTGGGGATGGGGAGGGTTGTGGGGGAGTGGCTGCTTAAAGAATAGTAGTATATTGGTTTATTAGTATATTAGTGTATTGGTTTATTCGTTATTGGTTATTATTTTATCGTGATATGTTGTTATGAGGGGATTAATTTTGGCCCAACATTCAATTTTCAATGGGGTCAAATATACTAATTCACCAATACACCAATAAACTAATAACCAATAACCAATACACCAATAACCAATAACCAACAATCCTCCCTTAAAATAATTCCGTGACCTCAAAAATTGCTGACAAACTGCTTGACTGGTGGGATGATGGGCATGCTGATTTGCCGTGGCGCGGGCTGCGTGACCCGTATCCGATTTGGATTTCTGAAATTATGGCTCAGCAGACCCAGCTGGTGACCGTCATCCCTTATTATGAGCGCTGGATGGCCCGCTTTCCTTCGGTGGAAGCGCTGGCGGCCGCTCCGCTTGATGACGTGTTGAAGATGTGGGAAGGGTTGGGATATTACAGCCGGGCGCGCAACCTGCACGCGGCCGCGCAGGCGGTTGTCAATGAGTATGGGGGCAAGATCCCGCAGACGGCCGCCGAGTTGCAGCAGCTCAAAGGTATTGGCCGCTATACGGCCGGGGCGATCGCCTCGATCTGTTTTGACGAGCCGGTTCCGGTCCTTGACGGCAACGTCATGCGCGTGCTTTCTCGCCTAGACGATATGGCGGATGACGTCACATCAGCCGCCACCAAGAAGCAGCTGTGGACGCGCGCGGCCGAGCTGGTGCCCGTGGAGCGCCCGGGGGAGTACAACCAGGCTTTGATGGAGCTCGGGCAGACGATTTGTACCCCCAAGTCACCCAAGTGTTTGCTGTGTCCGCTGCTTTCATTATGTAAAGCTAGAAAGGCCGGCACCCAACACGAACGGCCGGTCAAGCCCCCGCGTAAAAAGACCCCCCATTACGATGTGGTAGCCGGAGTCATATGGCAGCAAAAAATCGGTGATGGGCATTTCCTGATCGCCCAGCGGCCGCTCGACGGCTTGCTTGGCGGCCTATGGGAGTTCCCAGGAGGCAAAGTTGAAAATGGGGAAAGCCTCCCCGACGCGCTGATACGGGAAATCAAAGAAGAGCTGGCCATTGATATTATCGTCCCACAAATGCGGCCGTTTACGATTGTCAAGCACGCTTACACCCATTTTCGCATTACCCTGCACGCCTATCACGCCCTCTATCAGAATGGGGAGGTGACCCACCTGGAGGTTAACGATCACGCTTGGGTTGACATAAACAGGGTTGAGAACTTTGCGTTTGCGGTGACCGACAGAAAGATCATTCAGCAGTTGGTCATTAGCCATTAGCTGCTTTCACTCACCATATGATGTCTGGATAAAATTCGCGAATTTCTCGATCTGAAGTCACGAGAGGTACCTGGTTGATCATCGCCGTAGCCACAATGGTGCGATCAGCCGGATCGCGATGATCCCAATTTAGAGCCAGATTTTGGCGCCAGGTGGCCACATCTACCGACAGAATGTCGACGCGATTCACCGTTTCTAGGCGGTTTGCATACGCTTCGATTGTGACCGGCAGCGCTAATTTTCCCCGCTTCATTTTAATGCCGATTTCCCAGATAGAAATGGCACTGAGCAATATAACCTCTGCCTGCTCTAACGCCTGGGTCGCTTTGTCGGTAAGGCGGTCAGGGGCAACCGTCCAGTATAACAGGGCGGATGTATCCAGCAGGATGGTGCTCATACGCCATCCCATTCATCGATGGTCGGGGTGTCGGGATCTTCATGAAAGACCGCTTGACCTCTCAGATCGGCAAACGCTTCGGCGATCGAACGCCCTTGTCTTATAGGCACGATGCGCAGGACCGGCCGATTGTGATGAGTGACGATCAATTCTTCCCCACTGGCTTCAATCTCGCGAAATACTTCCAGCATGTTGGCTTTTAATTTACTTTTCGAAATCATCATAAGGCATCTTCCGTTAATATATGACCCTGGTCATAACTGTAGTCATATATTAATGCATGAATAAATTCCAATCAACATTGAAGTCACATATATAACGAAAATTGTCTAAATTGTGGACGTTGATACCCATTCTCTGTTGATTGTTTACCAAACCAGGGAACAGGTAACGGGCAAAAAAGGTGATTTTTTGTGAGGTTAGTGTAGATAGACGGCACCCAGCAAAACGGCGTCGTGCCCGGCCAGCTTCGCGCGAGCGACCGCGATGTCGGCTCGTTTTGATTCACCCCGGCGCACGGCCAGCACCACACCGGCCGACAGCTGAACGGCCAGCCACACGGCCGTGGCTTCGATGAGCAGCGGGGGGGCATGGACCACCACCGACTCAAAATCCCCCAAAATGTGTTCCCAACCGGTGCGCATCAATCCCTCACCCGGATGACCTTCACCCTGGCCCAGCGGGATATACGCCAGATCCCGCACGGCGGTCACCACGGGGGAAACCGGCTGCCCGGCCAGGGCGTTGATCAAGCCAGCCCCCTCTCCCTGCCCAATAAACTCACTTAGGTCGCCGGTTCCATCGATAAGCAGCGTTTGCCGGCCGCTTTGGGCCAGCGATGCGGCCAGATTGGCCGCCAGTTCGGCGCTGCCGGTTTCCCCTTTGGGGGTGGTCACGACGATCACGCGTTGGCGTGCCAGCTGCACGGCCGCGCGCACATCGCGAAACGCCTGTGCCCGGGGAGAAGAGGGGGAAGTAAGGAGGGTGAGATTCATGAAATACGATTTACGAGATACGAAATACGAGATACGAAATACGAGATACGATTGATGATTACACTAATACGCCAATAAACCGGTAGCCAAATATATTGACCATTAATTATTGACTATTAACCATTGATTATTTCTTCACTTCGCCAATCACTGTGACAATATCTTCCACCTCTTCGCGAGAGCGGACGTACGGATCAAAATACTCGACCAGGAGACCGGTGAGAACCCCGGCAGCGAGGGCGATGATGATGCGCAGGGGCAGATCGAGCCGGCCGGTGATCGGCGGGGCGATTTCGTTGATAACTGGCCGGTCGAGCAAGGTGACCGCGGCGGTTTCCCCAGCCAAATGGGGTAGTACTTCGCCACTTTCTTCCAAAATGACGGCAATCGCCCCGTTGATGCCGGCCTCTAATAGCGCGCGATCCCCTGAATTCATCGTTAACGTCAGGCGGCTGCGAATCGCTTCACCGCTGGTTCCACCAAACAAAGCCAGCGGATCAACGGTTAAGCCGCTTTCTTTTTCGATGCGGGCCGCCACGCGTTCGGCAAATTCGATACTGTTCACCCAATCGGCCATGCCGTTAACCACATATTCTGACGTGAGCCACTGATAATAGCGGTTTTCTTCATCGGGAATGATATCCGGGTCGCTGACCGGATCGATGATCGGAGGGGCCACCAGGAAACGCACGCCGACGTTGTATACCGGCCCCGGCACCACCGCCTGCTCGGCGGTCACAAGCGTGAGCAGCAGCACAACCGCGGCCGGAACCACGACAAAGAGCCAGCGACGGCGAAAAACGCGAATGAGGTGAGATAGATTCATAGACGATAGGAGTCCTGAGTAAAAAGTCCTGAGCCCTAAGTCGAAACTCCTGAGCTTGGCCACTTAGGACTCAGCACTCAGGACTTAGGACTTATAATCCCTTGAGATTGTAACATTCCCACAATTTTCTCCACAATGGCATCCACACTATCGATGTCCGTTTCCACTACGAGTTCTGGCTGGTGAGGCTCTTCATACGGGGCGGAAATGCCGGTAAACTCTTTGATTTCGCCGCTGAGGGCTTTGGCGTAGAGCCCCTTGGGATCGCGCCGTTTGGCAACCTCAATATCAACCTTGACAAAAATTTCAAAAAACCGGCCGTCAGGAGCCAGGCTGCGGGCAAATGCCCGATCGCGAGCATAAGGTGATATGAAGCTGCACAACACCACGTTGCCGTGGGTTAAGCCCAGCTTGGCCACTTCGGCCACGCGGCGAATGTTTTCCTGCCGATCGGCCGCGCTGAAGCCCAGATCGCCGTTGAGACCGTGACGCATGTTGTCTCCATCTAAAAAGAGGGTGTGCACATTTTCGGCATACAGCTTTTCTTCCAGCTTGTTGGCAATGGTAGATTTACCCGAGCCGGAGAGACCGGTGAACCACAAAATCGCTCCTTTGTGCCCTTTGAGCTGTTCCCGTTTCTCCATCATCAGGGAGCCGGCTTCCCAAACCACATTGGTGGATTTGGGTCGAGCTGTTTCCGCATCCCCTTCCGTTAAATCACTGACCTGCAGCGAGCGGCCGCGGATCATACCGGCCGCCACGGTATTGTTGGTGGTGGGGTCAATGAGGATAAAGCTGCCCGTGGCCCGATTCAGGGCGTAACGATCATAAAAAAGCGGCTCTGTTGTGGTTAGCTGCACGCGACCGATATCATTGAGCTGCAAGGTTTTTGTATCTTCACGATGCATCGTATCCACATCAATTTTGTAGTTGAGCTTGGAGATGAAGGCCCGGACCGTTCGCGTGGTGTGTTGGACCCAATACATCCCGTTGGCGTTAAAGGGCGTTTCGCTCATCCAGCATATAGTGGCGTCAATTTCGTTGCTTTTTTGCGGTAAATTCCCTTTGCGGACGATCATATCTCCACGGCTGATGTCGATTTCGTCCTCAAGGGTAAGCACAACTGAGTCACCGGCTATCGCTTCGTTCAAATTACTCTCGGCCGTGACCACCGTTTTGATTGTGCTTTCCAGACCGGAGGGAAAAACTACAATTTCCTCTTTGGGGCGGATCCGGCCGGAGGCGATTTGCCCGGCAAAACCGCGGAAATTTTGATTCGGCCGCAGCACGTACTGCACCGGATAGCGAAAGTCTACGTGATTATTGGACGCTCCCACATTCACATATTCGAGATGATGGAGGAGTGTTGGCCCGTCATACCACGGCATTTGGACGCTTTTTTCAACGACGTTATCTCCCATTAGGGCGGAAATGGGAATATAGGTGATGTCTTGGGCCTCGAGTTTGGCGGCAAACTCGGTATATTCCTGCACGATCCGATTGTAGATTTCTTCGTTGTAATCAACCAGATCCATTTTGTTAACGGCGATCACCAGGTGGGGGATCCGCAGCAGCGTGGCCAGAAACCCGTGCCGTTTCGATTGGGTTAACACCCCGTTGCGGGCATCAATTAGGACGATGGCCAATTCGGCCGTTGAGGCCCCGGTAACCATATTGCGCGTGTATTGGATGTGGCCGGGCGTGTCGGCAATGATAAATTTTCGTTTGGGGGTGGCGAAGTAGCGATAGGCTACATCGATGGTAATTTTTTGCTCGCGTTCCGCCTTGAGGCCGTCGGTCAGGAGGGCTAGATCGACGTATTCGTCGCCGCGCCGGGCACTGGCCCGCTCCACCGCTTCAATCTGGTCTTCGAACAAAGATTTAGTATCGTATAGCAATCGGCCGATGAGAGTGCTCTTGCCGTCATCAACGCTCCCGGCCGTGCTGAATCGGAGAAGTTCAATTGTCATTGTGAGTCCTGAGTTCTGAGTCCTGGGTCCTAAGTTTTCTGGCTTTAACAAAATCGCCTGCTTAGGAGTGAGAACTTAGCACTTTGCCCTAAAAATATCCCTGTCTTTTTCTTTCTTCCATCGCCGCTTCCGACCGTTTATCATCGGCTCGGGCCCCTCGCTCGGTGATTCGAGCGGAGGCAACTTCCTCAATAATGTCGTCGATGGTCGACGCCTCAGATTCCACCGCACCAGTACAGGTCATATCCCCAATGGTGCGAAAGCGAATCACCATATTATCAACGGTTTCATTTTCAACCGGATAAACAATGCCGTCGGCAAAGGCCAGCAGCACGCCGTCCCGCTTGACGATGTCTCGCTTGTGGGAGAAGTAAAGGCTTGGCAGGGCGATCTTTTCCTGTTTGATATACATCCACACGTCAAGCTCCGTCCAGTTGCTAATTGGAAATACGCGGAAGCTCTCTTTTGGCTGCTTCTTGCCGTTAAAGAGGTTCCAAACTTCCGGCCGCTGATTTTTGGGATCCCATTGGCCAAAGGCATCGCGATGGGAGAAAAAGCGTTCTTTGGCCCGGGCTTTTTCTTCATCACGCCGGGCGCCCCCGATGGCCGCTTCAAATTTAAATTCCTTGAGGGCGTCCAGAAGGGTAACGGTTTGCAGGGCGTTGCGGCTGGCATACGGGCCGGTTTCTTCCACCACGCGCCCCTGATTGATCGAATCCTGTACGTAGCGAACGATTAGGCGCGCCCCGATTTTTTCTACCAGCCGGTCGCGGAAGGTCAGCGTTTCTGCAAAGTTATGACCGGTGTCGACGTGGAGTAGGGGAAAGGGGATTGGGGCCGGATAAAACGCCTTATATGCGAGATGGACCATGACAATCGAATCTTTGCCGCCGGAGAAAAGCAGCACCGGCCGTTCAAATTGAGCGGCCACTTCACGCATGATATATATCGCTTCAGATTCAAGCTGTTTCAGATGGGAACGAATAAATGTGTTCATATAGCAGTTAGGATAGCACGCCCCTGCGGGGCTTTTAGGTGATTAGCCCGGCCTTGCAGGCCTTTTAGCTGATTAGCTCGGCCCTACTGGCCTTTTAGCTGAATGCTGATTGCTGAAAGGCGCTTAGCGCCGGGCTGACAGCCCCGAAGGGGCGTGCTATCAGGGGCAAACCCCCGAGCTTATAAGCTGTCAATGAGTTTTTGTGCCGCGACCAGGCGAGCTAGGACGCGGTCTTTGCCCAAGGCCACAACCGATTCAAATAGCGGTGGAGAAACTTTTTGGCCGGTGACGACGTAGCGCAGGGTGCCTAAATACGGACCGGGTTTTCCACCATCGATAACGGCGGCGCCAATTTCACGCATGCCAGCAGCGATAGTGTCCACCTCAAACTGTTCAGCGGACAAGCCCTCTAAAAAGGCGATGGTTTTTTTATAAGCGGTCGCAGCCGCTTCCGGCCCCATTTTTTTATGCGTTATCTCTTCGACGGTAGAGGGCAGCGGCGGTGTTTCTGCTAAAAAGGCCAGTTGAGGCACAGCATCACTTAGCTTTTTAAGCCTCATTTTAATAACCGGTGACAGAATGAGCAGCGTCTCGGCCGATATGTCGATTTGATGCTGCTGCAAATAAGGATAAAGCTTTTTGACCAATAAATCGTCAGAAAGGTCTTTAAAATATTGATTGCCCAGCCAGTCTAATTTGCTGTAGGGAAGTTTGGCCGGTGCGGCACTCACATCGGCCAGGTCAAAGCGCTCGAGGGCCTCACTCATGGTGAATTTCTCTCGATCATCTCCAAATGTCCAGCCAATATTGGCCAGAAAATTGACGACCGCCTCCGGCATGTAACCGGCCTCCATAAATTCATCCGCCTTGACCAAAATTTCTTGATCTCCCTGAGTGAATGCCTGCGTTCGTTTAGAAAGCTTTCCTTTGCCGTTTGGGTTTAAAATGACCGGTAAATGCACAAAAACAGGCATTTCCCAACCAAACGCTTCAAACAGGCGGACGTGGATAGGGGCGGTGTTAAGCCACTCCACACCGCGGGTGATGTGGGAAATTTCCATAAAATGATCGTCGATGACGTGGGCCAGGTGATAAGTCGGCAGACCGTTTGATTTGAGGATGACGTAGTCGGTAAACTGTTTGTTGTCAAAAACCACCTCGCCACGCAGAAGATCGGGCACGGCCGTTTCTCCATCAAGGGGCATTTTGAAGCGAATTACATAGGGGCGGCCGGCCGCTTCCAGGGCGTCCACCTCGCTTTGTGACAGATCCCGATAGCGGCGATCGTAGCCGGAATGATCCCCTTTGGCCTCCAACTCCTGGCGCATTTCGGCCAATTCATCGGGGGTGGCAAAACATTTGTAGGCGTGATTGTTTTCGACCAGCCAATCCGCCCACTTCTGGTATAGAGGCTGTCTGGCGGTTTGAATATACGGGCCGAAAGGGCCACCTTTATCAGGTCCTTCATCCCAATCGATGCCCACCCAGCGCAAGCTTTCCATCAGCTTGGCCTGAGCCCCTTCGATGGTGCGTTTGGTATCGGTATCTTCAATGCGCAAAATAAATTGCCCATTGTGTTTGCGGGCGTACATCCAGGCCAGCAGCGCAGCCCACACCCCGCCAATATGCAGGTAGCCGGTTGGACTGGGTGCAAAGCGAGTACGAACAGTCATAGAAGTTCTAAGTCCTTAATGGAAAATTTAAAGTTGAATTGGAAAGTTTGGGGATAAAAAGTTTAAGCTTTTTACTGTTTTTAGCCAAATTCTTGTTTGCGGTGTCGCATGCGGACCGATTGTACCACACCGATAGCCAAAAACAGGGTGACCAGCGAGCTGCCGCCATAACTGACAAAGGGGAGCGTCAAGCCGGTAACCGGCAGCAGGCGAATATTCATCCCCACAGAGACCACGATTTGAAAGAAGAGGGAGCCGGCGATACCAATACATATATATTGACCGGCCGGGTCGGTGGTCAAATTGGCGATGTTTAAAATGCGAAACAGGATAAATGAAAGCAGCCCCAGCACAATCAGTGAGCCAAAGAAAAAGCCCATTTCTTCGGTGATCATCGAGAAGATAAAGTCGGTATGCTGGACCCGCAAAAAGCCCAGCTGACTTTGGGTTCCCTGCATATACCCTTTCCCAAACCATCCCCCAGACCCCACGCTGATGATCGCCTGATCGACGTTAAACGCCTGTTCGGGATCTGATGCTGGATCGATAAAGGTGGTAATGCGGTTGAGCTGATAAGATTGCAGAAACGGAATGATGGCCACGAGACCGGCCGCGCCCGAAGCGGCTAAAACGAGAAAATGGGTGAGGGGGAGACCGGCCATCACGATAATCACAAACCACATGACCACGTATAAAATCGACATGCCCAGATCGGGCTGAATAAAAATCAACAGGATCGGCAGGCCAAAGTAACCAATGGTGATCAACGTATTGCGGAAATCTTTGATTTCTCTGCGCCTGAGCGCCAAAAATTGCGCAAATGAGACCGTCAGGAACGTTCGGCCGAGCTCCGACGGCTGAACATCAATCGGCCCTAACGGTATCCAGCGCTGGGCGGCGTTATTAATCGCGCCCAACAGGAGGACGAGAACTAGTGAGAGAACAAACAGGGTATAAACCGCCCAGTGGGCAGAGGTAAAGTAGCGATAGTCGATGGAGGCGACAATGAGCATGACCACGATGCCAATACCCAGAAAAATCGCCTGGCGCAGATCATAGCCGACAAAGTTGGGCTCGCCGGTAATGGCGGAGCGGATCATCAAAACGCCAAAGGCACTTAAGAGCACCACGGCCGCGGCCAGCCAGATATCAAAATATCGCCAAACGGATGACTTGGTTTGCATAGCCCCTATTATCTAAACAGATGGAGTTGGGAACAAGGTTTGAGGTAACTTTTAAGAAGACTTCTATAAGACTTCAGACTACAGACCTCAGACCACAGAAAACCTTCAATGAGGGATAATTTGATTCCAGACTCCAACAGTACAGAACCCCTTCTGTTGTCTGAAGTCTGTGGTCTGTCGTCTCTATCTTCTTCTGGTGGAAGGCAAGGGAATATGCGCCACCAGGCGGCTCTCGGTGCCCGATTGATCGAGATTTACTTCTACCTGATCGGCTTCAATGGACAAGTGTTGAGCCAAAACTGAGATGATATCGTCTTTAATGGCGGCCATCATGCCCGGCGTGATGTCGGTCCGGTCGTGCGAGAGGACCATTTGCAGCCTTGATTTGGCCACGCTTCCGCTGTTCTTTTTATCTCCGAAGAGTTTTGTTATCCAGCCCATAATTTTTATCCCCCAAACCACCCTTTAACTTTGGAAAGCAACCCTTCTCTGGCGGTTAAATCTATAAACGGCACCGATTCCCCTTCGATCCGGCGAGCCACATTTTGTACCGCGATTCTGGCGCGAGGCATATGTCCATTGTCGAGCGTCAGCGGGGTACCGCGGTTGCTGGATATGAGGATACTTTCATCCTCGGGGATTATCCCTAAGACGTCAACGGCCAAAATTTCGACGATATCGTTGATGGAGAGCATGTCGCCGCGAGCCACCATTTCCGGTTTGAGGCGATTCACCAGCAGCTGAGCCGGTCCTTTTTCCGCGGCATCAACCAGGCCGATGATGCGATCCGCATCGCGCACGGCCGATACTTCCGGATTGGTAACGATGAGCACCTGATCGGACGGGGCCAGCGCGTTTTGGAAACCGCGTTCGATACCGGCCGGAGAATCAATTAGGATGTAATCCATCTCTTCACGCAGCTGGTCACAAACCAACACCATATCGGTGGGGCTGATCGACATTTTGTCGCGGGTTTGGGCGGCGGGGATCATGTAAAGGGAATTGACCCGCTTATCTTTGATCATCGCCTGTTTGAGGCGGCACCGCCCTTCAATGACGTCGACTAAATCGTAGACGATGCGATTTTCTAATCCCATCACCACATCGAGGTTGCGCAGGCCGATATCGGTGTCGATCGCCACGACTTTACGCCCGATCGAAGCCAGAGCGGCCGATAAGTTAGCGGTCAGCGTTGTTTTTCCGACGCCTCCTTTGCCTGATGTGATGGTTATAACTTTGCCAAGTTTCATGGTCTAATTCCTAAACTATTCGCTCGTTTATTCAAATGATTGGGACCTTACTTCCACGGTTCCGCAATGATTTGATTGTCTCGAATGAGGGCCGTTTCCGGCAGGATGTGCTGGTTTTTTTCGGCCGGTGGGGTGACGGCAATGCGGTCGGCGATACGCAGCTGGGTAGGGGAGAGATCAATGGCGGAAATGGTAGCCTGGGTGTCACCGGCCGCGCCGGCGTGAACCAGGCCACGCAGCTTGCCCCACACGATAATATCCCCTTCGGCCACAACTTCAGCCCCCGGATTTACGTCTCCCACAATCACAATATGCCCTTCATAAAACACGTGACGGCCGGAACGAAGCGTTTCCTTGATCAGCAGCGCGTTGGGCGGCTGCTGATTTTGGGTCGCTTCCGGGGCCAGGGCGGGATCCGGTTTGCCATTTCCCTGAAGATCCATTTTTGACCCGGGCAAGCGGGTGGCCAACCCCAATTCACGGGCTGCTTCTCGGGTGGCCTCACGGCGGGAGAGAATCGCCCACAGGGCCATACCGTGTTGGGCAAATAAAATTTGCAGGTTGGTTAATTCCTCAAGGGTTAAAATTTGCCCACCAACTTCTAAGGCGATCCGGCTGTTGCGCAAAAAGGACCCTTTTTGGGTCACTTCTTCTTTGAGTTCTTTATACAGGTCAGCAAAAGAGTAGTAACGACCAACAGAAATGAGCAGGCCGTCGCGAATACCTTTGATCGTGATTTGAGAAGAAGCGATTTCTTTATTCATATAGATTGGCGTCAAAATACAATTGTTTGAGCATGCAAACGCAATGCGGGATAATACAACAATTCTAGTATTGTTGAAATAATACAACAGATTATGTCAAAAGGCAATATACCGCTTGATAGTACTTTTAGCCTATCCGCCGCTGATGACGGGCGAAGAATATGGTCTTTTGTCAACTGTGCTTGGGCTGGCCGTCTTTGTTGACATGTTAGCCGGGTTATGCTAATATTTTTTACACTTGCTTCAGTTATTGAAATAACACTATTTTTTGATGAAATAACTGCTGACAAATTTGGCTAAAACCCAAATCTCTTTGCTATGACCGTTGCCACCCCCCGTTTTGATCGCACGCTAAGCCGCCCGGAGATGTCCATCGTGGATGCGATTCGCCTGAATGGACCCCACTCACGCACAGAGCTGGCGCGCATGCTGGATTACTCACGAGCCAGCATGACCGGCTACGTCAATCGGCTTCTCTCGGCCCAGATTGTGCGAGAAATCGGACAGGGGCGGTCCGGTGGCGGCCGGCGGCCTTCCCTCCTCGATTTAAACAGCTCGCTGGGCTACCTGGCGGGGGTCGATATTGGCGCGACCAGTCTCAACATCGCCCTGGCCGACTTTCAGGGGCGAATTTTGTCCCAACATTCAGAACCGGCCGATGTGCGGGTTGAGCCGGAAGCTCTGCTGGCCCCGATGGCCGAAAAATTAAGCGACATGCTGCGGGTGCAGGGAGCCACCCCGGATCGCCTGATCGCTTTGGGCATCGGTGTGCCCGGTCCGGTGGAGTTTTCCGCAGCCCGTCTCATCGCCCCGCCCCTCATGCCGCTGTGGGATGGTTTCTCTATCCGCGATTATTTGCAGGAGATTTTTCCGCTGGCCAACACCGTGGTGGATAATGACGTCAACATCATGGCTGTTGGAGAAAAAGTAGCGGGGGCCGGCAAACCATTTGAAAACTTCCTTTTTATAAAAATCGGCACCGGGATCGGGGCCGGAATTGTGGCCAACGGCCAAATTTACCGCGGCAGCAACGGCTGCGCTGGGGATATTGGCCATATTTGTGTCGACTACAACGGGCCGATATGTCACTGTGGCAATCAGGGATGTCTGGAAGCGATGGCCGGGGGATTGGCCATCGGCCAGCGGGGTCAGCGGCTGGCTGCGGCCGGTCAAAGCGCTTTCCTGGCCGAGCGGCTGGCAAAAAATGGACAGGTCACCTCAATCGACGTTGGGGAAGCGGCCGCGTTTGGAGACACACACGCCAACGCTTTAATTAAAGAAAGCGGCCGCATGATCGGTGGGGTCCTGGCTTCACTGGTCAATTTTTACAATCCCGAAGCGATCTTTATCGGCGGTGGCGTGACCCGCATCGGCCATCGCCTGCTTTCTTCCATACGCCAGGCGACCTTGAGACGATCAAACCCCTTATCGACCCGTGATTTGCGAGTTGAGTACAGTCAGCTCGGCGAAGACGCCGCAGTCCAGGGGGCCATCGCCCTGGCCCTGAAGCATGTCTTTGTGCTTGATGAATCGTGAAAATTCAGGAGGTGCCAGATACGGAAGGCAGGACGAGCAAAAATAAAAAGTGCCGCATTTACGAGCAATAAATACGGCACGTTACAGGGAACGTCAACAATCCAAAAATCTGCCAGATCAATTGGAAAATATGCCGGACCTGTTCTCCGAAGAATACCACAAAATTGAAATCATCTCGTTTTAATCCAGTTAAAAAATGAATCGTTGATTCAACATGAGCGGTGTGAATTATGACCGTCAGCAAAATTTGCTGGCTGATCACAAAGCTTGAAATATTGCGTTTTGATAGGATCGGCCGTCATGTGGCTTCATTATTTTTCAGGAGCGGTTTGCACAGATATTGGCTGTGCTTGGCACCCCACAAGAATGATGAATACCCTCTGCGGCATCACCCGTATGGTTTACATAAAGTAATGACCGCGGACTGCCCGGATAAACCCAGGTTTTTGCAGAACCTGCCCTGAGTGCAGCCGAAGGATTACAGAGAAAAATCTGTGATAATCCGTGTTAATCCGTGGCTCTTTTTTTCAATTCTTTTTGTAAATCACCAAAATCATTTCAGGAGAAGAAAATGAATAAGCAAAAATATTTGATGCTCTTTGCCCTTCTTTTGGCCCTCTCATTGGCCGCCTGTGGGGGCGGCGAGGAGCCGGCACCGGCCGCCGAAGAGGCACCACAAGAGGTGGAAGAGAGCGCTGAAGAAGAAATGATCGAAGAAGAAACCGCTGAGGGGGAAGTGTTTACCATCGGGGTTTCAAATGGGTTTGTGGGCAGCGAATGGCGCACCCAAATGATTCAAAATATGGAAGAAGTGAATGCTGAATACATGGCCGAAGGTCTCACCACCGAGCTGGTTATCGAGAGTGCTGATGTTGATATTCAGGGGCAAATTCAGCAGGTGCAGAATTTGATTAACCGGGAGGTCGACGCCATCATCATCAATCCAAACTCTCAAGACGGGCTGAACGCCGTACTCGAAGAGGCCGTTGAAGCCGGGATTGTGGTCATTGCCGTTGACCAGGAGATCTCAGCAGAAGGGGTTTACAATGTCGTCATCGATCAAACGGAATGGGCGCGCATCAGCGCACGCTGGCTGGCTGAACAGCTGGGTGGCACGGGAGATGTGGTTCTTATTGAAGGGTTTGTCGGTCACCCGGCCAATGAAGCCCGCATGGCCGGCGTCGATGAGGTCTTTAGCGAATATCCGGACCTCAACGTGGTCGGCCGGGAATCCGGAATGTGGGACCAGGCCACAGGACAGCAGGTTATGTCCGACCTCCTAGCCTCGCTGCCGAATATCGATGGGGTATGGACGCAAGACGGGATGGCTACCGGTGTCCTGCAGGCGATTGTCGGGGCGAACCCCGATCAATGGCCGATTGTGACCGGTGAGGCCCGCGCAAATTATCTTCAGCTGTGGGACGAGGTGCTGACCGATCGCTCAGATTTCAACACCATCGGCGTGGTAAATCCGCCAGGAGTGGGGGCCAGCGGCATGCGCGTGGCCATTGAACTCCTGCAGGGAAACAGCGTGGATGAGAGCCAGCTGGCCGGGCCGTTTGGCAACTCCCTGTATGTGCCGATTCCCTTTGTTGTGGATGGGGATAATTTTGCTGAAATTTCGGCCGAATATGCCGATCAACCCGCTTCGTATACCCTGGATGGATTTATCACCCAGGAAGAAGCGGCCGCCTTTACCCGATAAAAAGATTGGGTGGGTTGGGGTTGAGCCAGCCCACCCATGCTGAGAAATCTTATGACCACTGCTGCTGTTGTTGGAACCGGTTTTATGGGCGCGGCTCATACGGAAGCGCTGCGCCGGTTGGGCATCAATATTCGCGGTATCTTAGGCTCCTCGGCGGAGTCCAGCGCAACCGCCGCGGATTCACTTCAATTGCCCGTCGCCTATCTGGATTTTGAAAGTTTGCTGAATGATCCGGCGGTCGATGTCGTTCATCTCACAACGCCCAACTATCTTCATTTTGCCCAGTGCACCGGGCTGCTCGAGGCGGGCAAACACGTGATTTGCGAAAAGCCGCTGGCCTTAAGCGCGGCTGAATCCGCTCAGCTGTCGGCGCTGAGTCAAAAACACGACCACCTGGTCGCGGCCGTCAACTACAACCTGCGCTACTATCCGATGGTCATCCAGGCCCGGGAATATGTGCGCCGTGGCGAATTAGGTGAGGTGTATGCCGTTCGGGGAGCGTATCAGCAGGATTGGCTTTTATACGATACCGACTGGAACTGGCGCATCGAGTCGCAAAAGGGGGGTCCTGGACGAGCGATTGGCGATATCGGCACCCACTGGATGGATATGGTGGGATACGTGACCGGTTTGGAAATCGAAACACTGATTGCTGATTTGGCCACCTTTATACCGGTACGGTACGCTTCCAGTCGGCAGACGTTTGAACGGGCTTCGGCCGCCGACGAGGCCACCCCGGTGACCGTCGATACCGAAGATTGGGGCAGCGTCCTCTTTCATTATAAAGGTGGTGCCCGCGGGGTAATGACCGTGTCCCAGGTTAATGCCGGCCGACGCAATCAATTTACATTTGAGATTGCCGGTTCCAAAGCCTCTCTGATGTGGGATGGAGAACGCCCCAATGAACTGTGGTTGGGCTATCGCGATCAACCCAATAAACATCTGTTAAAAGACCCGGCCATTCTCAGCGGCCGCGCCCAGGAAATGGCTGCTTATCCGGGCGGCCATGCGGAGGGGTACCCGGATACGTTTAAACAGCTTTATGCCGAGATTTACGCCTACATCGAAGCTGGTGATTTTGGCCGACCAAAATATTTTCCAACCTTTGAAGACGGTCATGCGGAACTGGTGTATTGTGATGCCATTTTGCAAAGCCATCAGGAGAAACGGTGGGTTACGATTTAAACGGTTTGCGGTCCGGATCGACCCAAGGAGACAAAAATGCAGTTAGGTTTTGTTAGTGCCATCTTACCCGATCTTTCACTGGAAGAAGTGTTTGCATTTGCTGCGGCCGAAGGGTTCGCCTGCGTCGAGTTGATGTGCTGGCCGGTGGGCAAGGCGGAACGTCGCTATGCGGGGGTCACGCATGTGGATGTCGAAAATTTTTCCGCCGAAGATGCGCGAGCGGTCAATCAGCTGGCGGCCGAGCACGGCGTTCAAATATCCGGATTGGGATATTACCCGAATCCGCTCACCCCTGATCTGGAAGAGCGAGCCCTTTATGTGGGTCACATCAAAAAGATGATTACGGCCGCCCGTTTGCTGGGGCTGGACGTGGTGAACACATTTATCGGCCGGGATCAAACCAAGTCGATTGAGGGCAACTGGACCGCGTTTGAGGCGGTATGGCCGGAGATTATCGCTCATGCTGAGGCAGAGGGGGTTAAAGTCGCCATTGAAAACTGCCCGATGCTGTTTACCCTGGATGAATGGCCTGGCGGGCAAAACATGGCTATCTCCCCGGCCGTGTGGCGCGAGATGTTCCGCCGTCTCCCCAGCCCCAACTTTGGGCTAAATTTTGACCCCTCTCACCTGGTGTGGCAGCACATCGATATGGTGCGGGCGATCCGTGAATTTGGCTCCCGTTTTTTCCACGTGCACGCCAAAGATTTAAAAATTCACGCCGATCGTCTCTACGAAGAGGGGGTGATGGGTTTGGGCTGGTCGATTCCCAAAATTCCAGGATTGGGTGACGTTAATTGGGGGGCCTTCTTCTCAGAATTGAGTGATGTGGGATACCGCGGTCCGGTTTGCATCGAGGTGGAAGATCGGGCTTTTGAAGTTGATTTGGCTGCCCGCCAACACTCATTGCGGCTCTCCAGGCGCTACCTGGAAGCGTATATTTAGCCAGGGGTCCCGCAAGATTATCGCCCTCTTTCACTAAGAAAGAGGGCGTCGGCACGACAATTTGACAGGATGTTATGAAGAAAATAACCCTCTCAGCCCAAAACCTCATCAAGCGATACGGGGGTGTTGTGGCCCTGGCCAACGGCAATTTGTCGATTTCTTCAGGGGAAGTTTTAGCTTTGGTAGGAGCCAACGGCAGCGGTAAGAGCACTCTGGGGAAAATTATTACCGGCGTGGTGCAGCCGGACGGTGGTGACCTGCACGTTGATGGTCAACCGGTGCGGCTTGGGTCACCGCAGGTGGCTCGCCGCCTGGGGATCACGGCCGTCTATCAGGAGTTAAGCCTCATCGCCGATATGAGCGTGACCGAGAATATTTGGCTTTCTCACGAACCGCGCCGCTGGGGATTGGTTGATACGCGGCAAATGGATCGGCATACGGAGACACTGCTCGAATTATTTGCCGGAACCGTTTCCCCAAATTTGCAGCCGTCAACCCTGATTGGGGAACTGCCGCCGGATGAGAAGCAGGTGGTCGAGATTCTCAAGGCGCTGAGCTGGGATCCACGTTTGATTATCCTTGATGAGGCCACGGCCAGCCTCGACAGCCGCCAGGTTGCCCGCCTGTTTGAGCTGGTGGCCCGTTGGCAGGCGGATGGGCGGGCGGTGATTATTGTTTCCCACCGCATGGAAGAGAATTATCGCGTGGCCCAGCGGGCCACCGTGCTCCGCGGGGGAGAAGCGGTTGCTGACCGGGTGCTGGCTGACACCCCAACTGCGGAACTGGTGCAGCTGATGATTCCAGACAGCGCCGTCCGCGTCAAAAAAACCGCGGCCGATGACGAGCTGACGCAGCGGCCGGTTCGGCTGGCGGTCAATCACCTCAAAACAAAACGCTTAAAAGATATCTCTTTGTCGATTCGCGATGGCGAATTGTTGGGCATTGGCGGGCTGCGCGGTCAGGGTCAGGAAGAACTGCTGCGCGCGCTTTTTGGGGTAGTGCCCTATGAGGGTGAGGTTAGGGTATCGCAAAAGGATGTCCATTTTAAACATCCGCAGGAGGCGATCGGCCACGGGGTGGCTCTCGTTCCCGGAGATCGAGGCACGGAGGGGCTGCTGCTTTCGCGATCGATCCTGGAAAATTTACAGCTGCCGTCATGGGCCCAATACGGCCGGATATTAAATATGAAGTCCGCCAGATCTGATGCGCAGGCGGCCGGTCGGGATTTACGCCTCAAAATGGGTGCTTTGAGCGATCCGGTGAGCAGCCTCAGCGGTGGAAACGCCCAAAAAGTGGTGTTGGGAAAATGGCTCTTGCGCTCACCCAAGCTGCTCCTCCTCAACGACCCGACCAAAGGGGTTGATGTGGGGGCCAAGGGGGAATTTTATCAGATTCTTGATAGCCTCCGGGCGGCCGGCACGGCGGTATTATTTTACAGCAGCGATGACGAAGAGCTGCTCTGGCTGTGTGATCGGATTCTCGTCATGCATGATGGGGGCGTTTCTGCTGAACTTCACGGGGAACATTTAACCCACGCCAATCTTGTTGCGGCCAGCATGGGCTCGGTTGGCTCAATGGAAAATCACGTATGAATCTGGAAATCATTCGCCGGCCGTTTAACCGGTATTTTTTGCGCCACAATCCGTATCTGTTTGCTCTTTTTTTGCTGCTGCTTTCTCTAGCCATCAACTACTTTTTGCAGCCAAACCTCTTTGATCTGCGGGTTTTAAACGGCAATATGCGCATCTTTTTGCCGCTGATGATTTTGGCGGCCGGGCAGTCTATCGTCGTATTGGGTGGGGGGATCGATCTGTCAGTGGGCACCGTTGTATCGCTGGTCAACGCCGTCCTGATCACCAATTTGGCCCGCGAGTCAGGTCCGGTTGAAGTTTTATGGGCGATCGCCCTGGGATTGGGCATTGGGCTGCTGGCCGGGGCGTTTAACGGGTTGTGCGTGGCATACCTGCGCCTCCAGCCTATTGTGACCACCTACGCTACGAGCTTCATTTATTCCGGCCTGGCCCTGTATATTTTGCCTCGGCCGGGTGGAGCGATTCCGGCTGAACTGGCCCGTCTTTACCGCTCAACCCCGGCCTCGATTCCCTTTACGCTCCTGATGGTCGTGCTGCTTCTCCTGATTTGGAAATTGATTCGGGCGACCCGTTTTGGCACCTTTTTATATGCGCTGGGAGGGGATGCGGAGGCATCTTTCACCACCGGCATCAGGGTATCGCGCATGCGTCTGTGGATCTACACTGTTTCTGGTGGATTTGCGGCTTTGTCGGCCGTGGCCCTGACGCTCAGCACCAGCACCGGGGATCCCCGAATTGGGGAGAGCATGACTTTGGATTCGATTGTCGCCGTTGTTTTGGGAGGCACCCGCCTGAGCGGTGGGTATGGGGGAATT
This sequence comes from Ardenticatenaceae bacterium, assembly GCA_030065875.1. Classification (GTDB taxonomy): domain Bacteria; phylum Chloroflexota; class Anaerolineae; order Promineifilales; family Promineifilaceae; genus WTJY01. The sequence goes on from JASJCR010000076.1 coordinate 42,447, forward strand.
GCCGGCTCGATTATCGGGGTGGCCATTTTAGGCACTATTCGCAACATTATTTCATTCGCTAACGTCCCCACCTGGTGGCAAACATTGGTAGATGCGGTCATCATCGTGTCGGCGCTGGCCGGTCCGGGTCTCATTAAACTTTTGCGGAGGGGATCATGACCATTAGAGGGTATAAATTTCCAGCACCGCTGATCGCTTTGTCTCTGGCCGTGCTCCTCTTCTTTTTAGGAGGGGTGCTGCGCTCCGGATTTGCCAACTGGGAACAGGCGGTCAACATCGTGCGTCTGGCTGCTTTCCTGGGCATAATTGCCGCCGGACAAACCCTGGTCATCATCAGCGGGGGTGAAGGGATTGATTTGTCGGTAGGGAGCGTGGTCACTTTGGGGGCGCTGATCATGTTTCGTATCGGTGACGGCAGCAACAGCATGATTCTGCCTGCGCTGGTGCTGGCCCTGGCGGCCGGGGGGATGATCGGCCTGATTAACGGCCTGGGAATCGCTTTTGTGCGCATTCCGCCGTTGGTGATGACCCTGGGGATGACCGGCGTCGTTCAGGGGGTCATTCTGGGGTTTACGCAGGGGGTCCTGGAAGGAGAGACGCCGCCGCTTTTGGCGACCATCATCACCCGGCCGATTGTCGGCCGGGTGCCGGGAATCGTGTTTTTCTGGCTCATTTTTGGTCTGGGCATGTGGTTGCTGATTGAGCGTACCGCTTACGGGAAGAAACTTTTTGCCATCGGCACCAATCGCGTGGCGGCTACGCTCTCTGGCGTGCGGGTCAATCGGGAGATTCTCATCACCTACGCCTTGAGCGGGCTGCTGGCGGCGCTCGGCGGCGTGATCGTGTTGGGTTTTACCGACATTGTCTTTTTAAATTTGGGCAACCGCTATCTTTTTCCCTCGATTGCGGCCGTGGTGGTCGGAGGCACCGTGTTGGCCGGTGGGCAGGGGAGTTACTGGGGCACGATGTCTGGTGCCCTGGTGTTGACGCTGCTCACTAGCTTGCTGACCGCGCTGCAATTTTCAGAGGCGATCCAGCAAATGGCGTTGGGGGTGATTTTGCTACTGCTGCTGTCGATTTACGGCCGGCAGCGAACAAATTGATGGCCTGATAACCTTTGAGATTTAGCAAGCCACGTCTTCGCCTCGCTCCCACATTTCAACCGTTCGGACGATAAATTTTTCGATCTGCGTATCTGAAATGGCCAGCGATTTTTTAAAGCGCAGGCACCCCTTACCGGCATCGATTCCCTCGAGCAAGCGGCCGTCGGGATCCACTTTTTTGGCATCGCCAATATAAAGACTCACGTACTTTTTTTGAGCGTTGAGGTGAAACAAAATGCCGTTTTCATCGCCATAGCTCAGCATTTTATAATTTATTCCCTCTTCTAAATTTGGCCCGCTGTTTTTGATAAGCTGCCGCAATTTTTCGAGCTTCTCCTTGCGCCAGTCATCTTCAAGCATTTCCATATATTCGGCCGGTGTTTTGGCATCATACTGCATGATTAAACCTCCGTTTTTGCAGTAAAAAGTATAAAGTAAAAAGAAAGCTAATCCTCTTTAGAATAGCGCACTTTCTTCAACTTAGTAAACTACGTGGCCCTGTTGCGTTACTTATTTTTTCGTTGACGGTCGGCAAACAGAAAACCGATGGTAGACAGGCTAAGAATCATGATGCTCAAGGCATTCGCATGTTCACTACCCCGACTTAGCCAGGACCCTACAAGGATAACCGTGGCCCATACGAAGCCATAAGCGATCCATGAGGTAAAGCTTTCTCGCTCACAAGCATAAATTTTGCTGATGATACCTTTCATTTTTGTTCTCCAATACTCTTTTGAGTAATAATTTTTGATCGTTCACTTTAATTAGTAGTCAAAAGGATTGGGTTTATTACAAACCGCGATAAAGATACAGGGAGCTGGGTCAAAATCTTTTCCATATTTGCTAAAGAGTTTTCCAATTTGGAAAAGTTGGCACTGGAAGAAAACCGTTGTTTAGGGCGACATCTATAATGGGAACATCAGGATGAAACTCGAGCATATTGGTGGCGCTTTCCAACCGCCTACGGGTGATGTAGTCGTTTAATGTTTCGGCCATGAGGCCGCGGAAAATACAGTGAAAATGATAAGGAGAGAAATGGCTGTCTTCAGCTACATCCTGGTTCAATAACTTGTGACATCCTATCCCCAATCCACCTGATCATTTTGCTCCCCGCACAGGCGCCGGAGCTCCCCGACCAAACGCCGCTTTTCAGCATAATCTATCAATGCCAACATCTTCCCTCCCAGATTATCCTGATCTGAACCGATATGATCGTAGTCAACACCCAGATCAAAACAGATTACCTTAAACTCAGCGCGACCAATATGATCGATCATTTTCTTTCGCAACATCGTCAACTCATTGAGCGAGGTCGCCTCGACATCTTGAATGAGGATTTGCGGACTTCGCAGGGAGTCGTATCTGGCCAACATCTCGGGGGCAGTTTCACTTGGGGGCTGTACCAACAGCCGCACGTCACGATGGTGCTGCAGCCAGGTATTGAGCGTCATTTTAACTGATGTTAAGAGGGTGCCTGAAGCGATCAGCGAGACAATGATCGTGTTCCAGTCAAGCGCTTCCCCGACCTTGGCCCCCTCTGGAATATCACCGGCTGAGGCAAAGCGGGCGTCATCAACATCAACTTCGAGCAGTTGATGTCGCAGCTGGCGCGATAGGTCGGCGAGTTCTTCCTGATCATAATCGGTAGCCGACTGGATTGATACAAATAAGTTTTCAGCTTCACCATTCATCAATACTCATCCTTAGGATTTCAGACGTATCGGAGGTTGTCTTTTGCCACATATTTGACCTGCTAAAATTTTGGCCTCGGCGCTAGCCACGCTTCAGCGTCAGAGCGCACTTAAGATGAGGGAAACAACACCACCACACGAAAACCGACATTGGTGTTGCGATTACCAGGATCAAGCAAGCCGCGGCCAGACGCGCGTACGACGGTCCGATTAAAAGCCCACGAACCGCCGCGTAAAACGCGTGGTTCGGCGGCAGACGAATCAACACTTTCCAACTCACGCTGATATGGGTAGCTGTCCGTATATTCAGACCGCGTCCATTCCCAAACATTTCCGGCCATATCTTCTACCCCATAGGGACTTGCTCCCGCTGGAAAACTTCCGACCGGAGATGTGTTCTGAAATGCATCATTTGCCGTTTTATCTGCCCATTCAAATTCACATGAATCATCACAATAATTGAGCAACGTACCATTAAATTCATTCCCCCATGGATAGATGATCGAGTCTGCGCCTCCGCGGGCCGCTTTTTCCCATTCCGCTTCACTGGGCAAGGCGATTGTTAAACCAGTCTCCTTACCAAGCCAATCCGTATATGCGACAGCATCTTCCCAACTGACCTGAGAAACAGGGTGATTTCCTAATCCTTCAGGATAATTACGGGTTGCCACATCCCAATTAAATTGGTCGATATATGGCTCGACAATTTCAGAGTATTGTTCATCACTATAGAAAGTATAATCTTCTCGAGTCATGTTCGGAACTCGATGCCCAGTGGCATCGACAAATTCCTTGTATTGGGCGTTCGTCACCTCAAACCGGGAAATCCAATAAGTATCCAGCGTTACTTCATGCAGTTGTTTCTCATTATCGTCAGCCAACTCATCGCTATCGTTGGCCCCCATCATAAACGGCCCGGCTGGAATCTCGATCCACTCAAACCCCATGACATCTTGAGGAACAAAGGGAGTTGCTGTTAGTGTGGAGGTGGGTTCGGCGTTTTCCGTTTCTGTAAAATCACTAGCTCCAGCTGGGGAGTCAGGTGCATCTCTACCATTGCCAGATTCTTGAAATGCCAAATAACTACCCCCTAAAACCAGTACAGCTACAATTCCCCAACCCCATGTCGGTATATGCCTTAAGATCTCTTCAAACGGGTTTGAAGCGGCCGCTTTTTCTCGTCCCGCTGGTTTAGCAGATGGAACCGTCTCAGTACGTTGTTCAACACGGTCCATGGGCTGTGGCCTTGGCCGAAGCTTGACATAAACATCTCCCCTTTTACCAAATACCTCCTCAAACAAATCTGGCACATTGCGATTGAGCCAGTCGATTAATTTATCCAGCTGATCCCTCTGTTCCAATTGCTTCAGCATGGCCCGAATTTTGGAGATTTTAGTCTGGCCCAGCCTCCGCTCGTCCAATCCTAGGTCAAAGGCGATATTTTCGATGTCTTCCCCCTCAAAGACATCATCCAGCACCTTGCGCAAATCTTCTAATGTCACTTCGCCACCCACCCGCCTGGGTGGCGGTTTTTTATCGGTCGGGTAAACGCGTAAATTTTTAGCCAGAATCAGCTCCCCTTCCTGTTTATGGCTAAATTTTCGCGGGGTTTGTGGTTTCTCTTCGGTGCTATCCGCTTTCACCTGGTCATATACATACTCATAAAGGTCGTCAACGGTTACTCGGCCGGTCCCATGTTTATCCGCTTTGCCCGTTTTTAACCCCTGTACCAGATGATGAGTAAAACGGGAGTTTTCTCGCCCTCCTTGAACCTCATCTCCTTCCCAGGCGTATTGAGTCTCATCCGTTGAGGTGAGAATCACCCGTCCGCGGCCGTGGCTTTCCCCTTCAAAGGCGGTTTTAGTACCAACAGTCTGGCCAGGTACAGCACGGCTTCCTCGGGCGAACGCCCCGCTGTGGCAGCAGTCGAGGATCAATATTTGCCGTTTAGATCGGCTGTTGTCCATGCTCTCACTAACATAGGATGAAGAAAGAGAGGTCGGCCGAAGCGCGTCAGTTCGAGTGTCTTTGGTGGCTAAATAGAGTCGGCCGTTGGCATCGAGCACTCCATGCCCCGAAAAATAGAGCAGCAAGGTATCATCGCGCCCTTTGCCACGGAAAAATTGATCCACCTCAACCCGAATTGTTCCGTCATCCTGGTTAATGAGCGTGGTGACTTCATCAAAATATCCGATTTGGGGGTCCTTCAGGACCGATTCGAGGGCCTGGGCATCCACCTCAGGCGCAGACAGGCGCGACAACTTTGGGTCGTCGTAGGTTCCATTACTGATGATAAGCGCCAATCGCCGAGCCATAAAGGTCCTCTTTTTTGTGTTTGCTCAAATTGCCAGCGGCCTAATAGCATAACATGAATCCCAAGGGGAACCAACAGAAGTCGGACTTCGAAGGAAGTGTTTGAAGATTTGGCCCGCTTTATCAACCCAACCAAGTATCATTTAGAGACCATTCGAGATAGTAGGTAAGCAAAAACCAACTCCATTTATCTTCCACGAGACTCCCCTAAGGATTTACTCCTTCAAAATCTATTATTGCTCACAAATGGTTCCAACAGAAACGGCTTGCCAACCATAAACGGTGTTGATTGTATAGCTAATCGTGGTTCCTTCACCCATGAGGGCAAGAAATTCTTCCGGTGACAAACGAATACTTTTTGCCGCATCCATCCATGTGCCAATAGCTTTCTCAAGATCAATTACGATCTCTAGATCGCGATAGGTCATAGCATTTAGACTGACGTCAACATTGTTGGTCAATCTCAAAAATATTTCGCCGTTCAATTCATATGCCCCCAATACCTGATGCAAGGTCGATACGCCTTCCGGATAATCTGGCCAACCGCCAATTGTCCAATAGAGTAAATCAATACTGCAATCAGAACAATAAGAGGGATTGGTTTGATATTGTCCTAACGTAAGAAAGGGGCACGACCCATAAGATCCGCCAGTAAGAGGAATCGCGTTTCCAGGTAATTCTGATGACCCTGAAAGCGTTGGGGTCACCGAAGGGGGAATCAACGTTGGTGTTATTGAAATGGGTGTGTTTGTGATTACAGGATAAGGTGTAGATATAGAAGTTGGAATGGTTGTTGGGGTCATTGTTGGTTCCAGAGTCGGCGTGCTTGTCTTCGTTGGGGTGAGGGAAGGGGTCAATGATGGGGGAATGGTTCTCGTCGCGGTTGGGGTGGGTGTCGCGGTTGGGGTCAATGAGGCAAAAAAAGCCTCGGCTAATATTTTGGGGGTAGGCGTTGGGTTTTCTGCAGCGGGAATGTACGATATACACCCCACAATCAAAATAATTCCACTTATCATCAACAAAAAAAAACCGCCCCGCATCATTTTTTGATTACCAATTTTCATCGTAGGTTTCCTTCTTACCACTCGTGAGTTCCCCTTGCGAATATTTTGGAATCACGTTATTTTCAGCCAGTTCTTCTTATCAGCCAAATTCCAATTTTTTGAATGGGATTTTTATGTAATTTTGCCACAAACTGCCGCTTTTAGCTTTTTACAGACGAAAATTTACACCACACCTATCTTAGAAAACACCTTCAATAAAAACAAAAAACGCCTCGAATGGGGCGTTTTGGCTTGCGATTTTGGCCGTCAAAATCGGCTGTTGCGACCAAAAATGGTCAAATGTCGGCCGCAGACACAGCATATTGAGTTTCCCGGTTTCTAATCCTCAAATAAAGTACGAAATTGGGCCCAAGAGGTTAGAAAAAAAGGAGAGAGTCTACCGTTAAGTGCTCTCTTAAGATTCTTCGCCTACTATCCAATAGTCCAATAGTACCAATAGTATACTAGCCCCATTAGAGAAGCTGGAGAAGAACAAA
>JASJCR010000077.1 GCA_030065875.1 Ardenticatenaceae bacterium
CGGCCGGATTCCCGACTGAAATGGAGCGATTGCTTATATCGTTTTAGCGCCTCATCCAAATTGTCGTTTTCAAAATAGGCGTCACCGATGCGCTCGTAAAGCCCTACTTTTTTGGGGACGTTGTCGGCATATTTTCCGGCCGCCTCATACCAATCTTCCATGCGCTGCAGATCCCCAACCGCGTGCCAATACATCGCTTCAGTCATGAGAATATGATAGTAGTAAGGAGATTGGCTGAGTAAATAATCTAAAATCAGGCGGGCGTTTTCGAGCTGACCGCTGTGTAAATAAACTCGTCCTTCGATAAAATTTACGTCGGGTAAATCCGCTTCATCCGCCTGCGCTTTTTCAAGCCAGGCCATGGCGGTATCAAGTCCATTCTGGCTATAGGTCCCATCTTTCTCACGCGAGGCGGCAACCAGCATATAGGCCACGCCGGCCAGACGGTATGGTCGGGAATCACCAGCTCGAATCCGCTTGAGGGCTTGATCGAACACCTTCACGTCTCCCCTGAATTCATTGATGATGTCCAGAGCCATCTCATACGTTTGAATGCCAAGCGGCGTTCGCTGCGGATGACCATCCCAGGACATTTTTTCTAGCCCTGCTGCCATGCGACGTACTAATTCTTCTCCCATCCGAGCCTCCAGATCTCCTATAATTGCTGTCGTTAAGGTAGCATAAATTTGATCAGATGAAAACCTTGTTTTGCCTTAATTCATAATACAAAGTTTACCGAATTTGATTTACAGATTGCCTTAAGTTGCCTACCCGTGAAGCTGGCGCGTTACGGCTTCCGCTTCCTGGCGGGCGTCGGCCGCTTCGTTCGGTCTTTTCAGAGCGAGGAGAGCATCCGCATAATGATTTAACACATCGCCCAGTTCGGCCAAATCGTTTCGTTTTCGAAATGTTTCCATCGCTTGAGTAAAAAGATCAATAGCGTCCGCCGGCCGACCGGTCAAATTATAAATACGGCCGAGGCCAAAATGGGCGGCCGCCATCCCCCTTGTGCTGCCGTTAATATGGGCCCATTTTAACGCTTCGTGAAAGGTTGCTTCCGCTTCCTGAAGGCGATTCGCCTGCAGGTAAATGTTGGCCAACTGCCACTGGGCGGTGGCATAAGCCCCCCAATCTTCGATCTCTCGACGCCCCTGCAAAACTTCCTGGTATAAATCGATCGCTTCGCCGTATTTCTCCTGTCGGGCCAGCAGGAGCGAGAGGACCGCTTGGGATGACAGCAGACCCCGTCGGTCGTTGAGCGCCTTCTGAATCTCTTGGCAGCGGCGCAGAACCTCCTCCGCCTCAGTCAGCCGATTCATTTTCCCCAAGAAATAAGCGAGCCAAACCATCGAGATCGTTTGTGGTCCGTGAGACCCAGGTTTGTCTAACAGCCGAATTGATTCTTTGATAATGTCACACGCCTCTTCCTGATCCATTCGAAAACGATACTTGGCGATTTCCCGGTGCAGGATGCCTCGCTCAACCCGCGTTTTGTCGGCCTCTAAACCCGAAAGGATGGCGGCCGCTTCCGCCCGGCCGGCATCAGCTCGTTCCTGCTGCCCCATCGTCGTATCGAGCACCGTGCGCCAAATCAGCAGGTAGGCTCGCACCAGACGGGCCGCCTCTTCCGGCTGATCGGTCAACTCTTCCGTAATTTCTATGGCAATCGCGTGACCACGATGATAGTAGGCCATCCACTGATAGAACTGGAACATGGCATAAATCGTGGGGTGAATAAATTCGGGTCGTTTATTTTGCGCTGACCAGCGCCAAAATTGCTCGACATTGTCAATTTCCAGGGCGATTTCCTGCCGATAACCCTGATTATCGATGTCAAAAAAGTTGTCGATGTTGTCTAAGCCCAGCCAGCCGCTAAAAAAATCGGCATGGGCCAGGTGAAGCGTTTCAATTTCGGCCGCATACCCCTGCAGCTTCTCCTGGGCAAACTCAAAAATTAAGGGGTGAAAGGTGTAGCGGCCGGTAGAGGAGACGCGCAAAAGCGAGCGATGAACCAGGTGGGTTAAATCGGCGAGCGATGCCTGACAAACAACCTCGGCCGCTGTGGCGCTAAAGCCGTTGCGAAAAACGGCACAGCGCACAAAAATGAGCTGCAGGTGACTGTTCAAGAGCTGCCAGGAGTAACTGAGCACCCCATGCAGCGTGCGATGACGGACCGGCATATCGCGGGCGGTTGTTTCCAGCTGGTGAAGTCGGTTTCCCGGCGTCAGGGCGTCGGCAATGATTTTAGTTGACCCTAGATCGAGCAGGCTGGCGGCTAATTCGATGCCCAGCGGCATGCCGTCAACCGCTTCACAAATCGAGACAACCTCAAGCGCGTTGTCATCCGTCAGAACAAATCGGCCTCCTCGCCGCTCGGCCCGTTCGACAAAAAGCTGCACGGCCGTATTGTCTGAAATTTCCGACAGCGATGGTGCATGTGTCTTGTGCTGAGGCAGCGGTAAGCCATGCACCTGGTAAACATATTCCGCCTGCAGATCTAGCCGCTGGCGGGAGGTAATCATGATCGTTAAATGGGGCACCTGACGCAGCAGCTCAAACACAATCATAAAGCCTGACTCGATAACGTGTTCCATATTGTCTAAAATGAGAAGCAGCGATTGATCGTTCTTCTCATTGAGAAAATCGATCAGCTGAGTTACCAGATCACCCAAACCGCGAAAGCGAAAGCCGAGCGCAGAGGCAACGGCGATGGACAGGCGGTCTCGGCCCATCGGCGTATCTTTGGGAGTGATCGGCAAATCTGCCAGCGACACAAACCAAACCCCACCGGGGAACTCTGGCAGCAGCGCGTGAGCCGTTTGTAGGGCCAGCCGGGTTTTGCCAATGCCGCCTTCCCCTACGAGCGTTAGCAGTGGGTATTCGCGTTTTGTCAAAATTCCCTTTAGGAGGTTAATTTCTCGCAATCTGCCGACAAAGGGGGTCATGGTGCGCGGCAGATTGTGCGGTGTTTTTCGCTGCGGCTCAAATTTGACCGGCGCTGAACTTTTTTCCAGCAGCTGCTCATACAGCTGAGCTGTATTTTGGCTTGGCTCCACGCCGATTTCCGCGCTGAGGGTGGCTGAAAGCTGCTCAAATTGATGGCGCACCAGGTCTCGTTTTCCTTGCGCCGCATAAAGTCGCATGAGCTGTTGATGCGCCCGCTCGTGCCAGGGCAGCAGCGTGATCTGCTGCCGGGCATACTGTTCGGCCTTGGCCCAATTCTCGCGGAGCAAGTAAAAATCGATTAATTCATCGATCAGGCTCATGAGCTGCTGATGGTACCGTTCGCTTTGAAGGAGACGCCATTCGTTAAATTCCTGACCGCCGGTGACGGTAAGTCCGGCTAGAAATTCACCCTGGTATAAATCGGCTACGGCGGCCATTTGTCTAAACCGCTCTGCGGCCGTTTGGGAGGGGTCTCGCAGGCCGCCGACTACCCGATCAAAAAAAATCGCGTCGACGTCGTGCGCACGCGGATCAAACTGAAATTGGACAATATGGCGATCAACCAGGAGGAACGGCTGGGCATTTTTCTCTTCTAAAACCGGCTCCAGGGCCTGCCTGAGACGCAGCAAAGCCATGCGCAAGCTCTGCCGGGCCCGCGCTCGATCAGAATCACCCCACAGCAGGGCTGCCAGATGATCGCGACGATGGGCCCGGCTGTGTTCAACCGCTAAATAGGCGAGCAAGGCCCGAATTTTATCCGTTCGAAATGTTAATGGTGTTCCTTGGGAGTTGCGAGCTTGAAAGGTACCAAAAAGAGTTAACTTCAAGATTGTCATAATTTGGTGACGTTCTGGTGACGTTTCACCTTTACGATAGAAAAGGATTAAGGTAAGGTCAAGGTTTCAACAGGCTTCACTTGCAGCCAACATCAAGATTGAAGCCTGTTGAACACCGATTTCTTACCAAAATCAAAATTTCTACTTTTCGACCTCAATTCGAAAGCATAAGGGATCATTGCCAGGATGGATCATCAACCTTCATTTTATCACGCTTATCTGCTGCGACTATCACGAGTTGGTCAAGAACAAACCTTTTGCTGTGCGCTGTATCACTCGGATACAGGGCAAAAAACCACCTTCAAAGATTTAGATGAGCTTTACGATTTTTTGAAGCAGCGTGAGGCTGAGAAAGTAAATCTTTCTCAACCTTTTATCGATGGATAGGGTAATTTTTGCAGGGAGCTGAGGTTACGCAACCCTCAGAGGTGGCATACACAACGTGAACCGATTTTACCAACACCTAATTTGAGCTTAACCACATCCTCCGCCACTTGGGCCACGCTTGATTTCCAACTCGACCTTTGGGGTGAAAACAATATCAAACCGAGCAGGATCAGGCTGCGAGAACTCATACCGCGAGCCCAATGCGGCCGAAAAATTGTAGGCAAGCTGATCGGTTCCAGAGATAGATTTAAATTGTGTCTCTTTGAATGTTTCATCCGCAAACGTATCGATCCAGTTATTCACCCCCCCTTCGAGCAAATAAGATGTGGGTACGCTTTCAGCCCGCAATATTTTCCACGCTTCTGTGGCCAATGTTTCGTCATTGCTCATCACCACATAAACCGTATTGGCCGGTTCCTCAAGCAGGGCGGGAATCATATCGCTCAATTTTTCCAGCGTCGGAATGTGTTGGGCTTCCAGAATGTGAAAAAGGTTGTAGTCAGCTTCGCTTCGAATGTCGAGCATAATCACATTGAGAGAAGGGTCACGCGAAATAACGAGCAGTTCAGCCGGATGAATTTGCACTTCACGATTTTGCAATCGCGCCGCTTCAACATTTTCGATCATCTCCCAGCGATCGGCCGTTGATGGTTGACCGATAACGATCACAGCAACAGCCGCCAGGACCAGGACGCCGGCCGCGCCATATCGCCACCGGGGTTCATTTGCCAAATTGCGGCCGCCAAAAATCGCTTCCAATTTCTCCCCACCCCAAAACATAAATAAGGCCATCAAAACAATCAGCAGCACAATGACACCGGTGGGCAAATTTAACCACTCCATCAGGGTGAAGCGCCCCATGTAGGATGAATGCCAAAAACCCTCAAAGAAGCCCACACTTTCGCCAAAGAGAAACACGCCAAAAAAGACGCCAAGGGCGAAGAAGATCCCATCAATTTTAAAAACAGCCGCAGATACAAGAGAGGTTCCCGGGCAAAAACCGCCGACAATGAACCCCACACCCATCAACAAACCACCGACTATGCCGGGCCACAGATAGGTAGGATTGACCCACACTAAATTGTAGTCGAGCAATCCCAGACCGGATGACAGAAACAGAAGCACCATGGCGGTGATAATGGCGCCAAACATCACTTTAAGAACGGTTAAATCTTTAAAATAAAATTGGGCAGCTAAAACGCGTGAGTCGGCAAACCCGGAGATTTCTAACACATAACCGAAGGCAAATCCGATCAACAAATAAACGATGTAAGCGTTCCAATGGCCGAGTAAATCCTGAAGAGCGAGTGGAAAAGGTGTCATGATGACCTCTCAAAAAGATCAAAGTGTAAAAGCGGCACTCAACCGCCTTAATTCCAAAATTTTCGAACAAAGTAGGCGAGCGCATACGCGCCACCAAAGACGGCAAACATAAATGCCCAACTGCCTACCGACAGAACGGCACCGCCGGATAAAGCCTGGCCGGAGGTGCAGCCGCGGGCCAGGCGGGCGCCATACCCCATCGCGGCGCCACCGATAAACGCATACACCCAGCGCAGCTTTTTCGGCATTTGGGGACCGCGATTGGTGGTGACGTTCAGCCGGCCGTTTAACAAACCGGATGTAAATCCACCGATCATTAACCCCACGGTGACAAATACCACCCAGCTGTCGAGAGGATTTCTATCCCCACCAGCCATGGTAGCCAGGTAGGCGGTGCGATCGATGTGAGCTGGATAAATCGCATCTTCAATCAGGACAATGAGGCGGTTGATCCCCCCTGATGCCCCCAAACCGTTGCCGGTGAAGAAGAAGGCACTGAATAGAACGATTCCCAGCAAGATCCCACCCAAATATGGATGAACATAGGGTTTTGCCTGCCGTTTGATCAAACTTTGCAGACGCTTATAAAACCCATTTGATTTGGTTGATTTTGATGTCGTCAGTGTTGTCATGGTGGTGTTCTCCTAACTCGAAGCGGTTAATCTCCGACTGGTGAGGTGGCATCAGCTTCTGGTTCGAGATGACGGACTTCAACCTGATCCCACCCGATCATCATGGCTCTCATGGCGGCCGTTGGGGTGTGACCGGTTGTGGTTAAATAAACGTGCAGCACCGTAAATGAGGCGAACAGCCAGGCGATAAGCGTGTGGAACGGGGCCAAAAACGGCAGCCCGCCAAAGCGAATCGCCAGGTCAGACCACTGCTGGACCCCCCACATCAACGCCCCGGTGATAATTTGCAGCGGCAGCAGCACATTTAAAATAGCCAGATAAGTAATCTGCTGCAGCGGATTTAACTTGCGTGCGCGGGTTTTTTCTACCGGATGGGGGTCACCGCGGAAAATGCCGCGCAGATAATAGATCGCTTGCTCGGCCGCCTGATTAAAGAAACCGCGCGGCTGGGGCAAATATTGCTGGATCTCACCGCTGGCCAGATGATAGAAAAACGCCATGGCCGCATTAATGACCAGAATCGCGGCCAATACGTTGTGAACCTGCACGACCAGCGGGAAGCTAAAGGCGGCAAATAACGTCGGCCGGTGAATGATCAAACCGGTGAGCAGCAGCAGCAGGATGGCCGTGGATTGCAGCCAGTGCCACAGGCGGGCATACACGTCATACATATAAACGTGCCGCACCGTTCCCCTTTGTTTCTTGACTTGCTGGCGGGACGACAGGACCCGCAGCCCCCCGTGGACAAAGATGCCGGCGATCACGCCGAGGAAGGCAAATGCTCCCAGCGAATCGATGAACCCAACCGCATCATGGCCGATGATATAAAATCCGGCCGCGGCCGTGGGCGGAGACCAGAACAAAGAGCCGTCATCTGTCGTTATCAGACCATCCCCCCAAATCAAGCCGTCAACCGGCCGGGGAACGGGAAGTACGCCACCAGGAGTGTAGCCGGCTACCGGGAACGGTTGGGTTAATCTGGATTCATCGGCGTGACAGGTTTGGCAATCCCGAGTGGCCCATTCCCCGCTGGTGACGTTGTGGCTAACCGAGAACGGCTGAATATCTCCGGTAATGCGTGGGTTTTCTAACCCTTGCGCGGCCAATCGCCGGGTCAGCAAATCGACTTTGTTATCGCTGTCGAGAATGAGCTCGGCCGAACTCAGCCGGCCGTTTTGATCGGTATCAAAAGCGGTCAAAATCTCGGCGGGATACGTGGACCCATCCAGCCAGGCCGCTTCGAGATAGCGGAGGGGTACCGGTCGGGCCGGATCGCCATAAACCCAGTACCAGGCGGTTAACAGGTTAAACGGAGCGAGTTCAGTATGGCCATCGGCCGCTTCACGCGGCAGCAAAATCGGCTCATAACCGTTGAGCAGGGCAGCCGCTGAAAATTGCGTGGCGCCGTCCTCAGCCAGACCGCGATAAGAGATTAGCGGTTCGCCGTTGGTTTGCAGAACGGTCCAGTCAACCGTTTCAACCGCCGGAGCAAACAGCTCCGGCACATGGCATGATTCACAGCTAAGTGATGTGGTGTGCTGATCTTTGAACGGCAGCCATTCGTGCGTGTTTTTGGTCGTGTGGCAAGACTCACACTGGCGTTGGGTATTGTTGAGCCCGCTGGCTAATATACTCTGAGCGCTGCTTCCCTTGGCAAATTGGTGGAGCGGCCGGTAAAGGTACTCTCCCAAATCGATCCGCCGGGGGTCAAAAATCAGGTGGTCCGGCCGCTGCTGATCCGCTTCCTGGAAGTAAACCGGGTTATTAAGCGAGTAGTGGCAGTCGGTGCAGGAAAGCACGCGCTCGGCGTGGACGTCAAACGAACGGGCCAGATCACCCTTGCCGGATAAATTTAAGCCGCTTTCCGAGATGCGCTGCGGAGAAACGAGCTGTCCGGTTGTCTGGGTGCTGTAATCAGCGGCCGTATAGGAGTTTAACGTCAGCGGGGTTGCCAAATCGGCGTGCACCGTGCCGTGACAATGACCGCAGCTGGCTGATGTTGGATCCTGTAAGGTGACGAATTCCTGCAGGAGATGACCATTGTCATCAAATGCCTCCTGATTCCAAACCCAGCCGCTCTCACTGTTTGATAACAGGGCGGTATCCAGCAAGGTGGCCGTTGTGGCGCCGTCAAAATCCCCGCTTGCGAGGGCCGTGACTCGCGCCTCATTGTTTGCGTCTGGAACATGGCAAAGAAAACAGTTCATTTCCACGGTACCGGAGGCATTCCAATCCCAAAGCTCAAGCTGCCCGGTATCTGGATTGACGATGCTGTTTTCAACGTTTGTCTGGTTTGGCTGCCCGCTGGAATTGAGACCTAACAATTGTGCTTCGCGGTTGAACTCGGCCGGTCCTCCCCCCGGATGACGAGCAAAGGTTTGGATCCACTCGGCCGTTGTCAAATCAATAATCGGGTCGCTGTTGGGAGATAAATAACGATACTCAAGCGGATTCCAGCGGCCGAAAGACCCAGGGGATGTATCCCAATCTCGGCCGTTGGCAACGCTTCCGGGTGGGCCCATTTGAGACAAACCGGCATCTGCGTGAAAGCTGTGGGTCGAGATAAATTCGCTATCGTGGCAGCTGCCGCACGTTTTTGTTGCCGAAACATTTTGACCGCTTGACAGCACATTTTCACCATTTTCATCCAGAAGTGGAAATGTTGGGTGAATAGGTGAACCGGAAACGGGTGGTGGCGGGTTATCCTCTTTTGCGGCCAGGATTTGCCATCCTCCAAAGAAGATAGCCAGACCGGCCACCCACCTGATCCAGCGCGGGTTAAAACGCTTCATTTTACTCTTCCCCTCCCTCCGTCTGGTTCGCGGCGGATAGGCCAAACTGCTGAACGCGGCCGCCCCAGGTTAACGGATCACCATAGTAACCCAGCGCTTCCCAATCCATCCGGCCGGTTTCCCCGTGGCAGTCGTTACACTGGAGGGCCATCTCTTTTGGCCGCACCATGTGGGTCAGGGTCCAATACATTTCCGTTGGGGCAAAATCGTGTGAACCGCTGTAGGCAAGCCCGGTGTCGTTCTGGTTGAGCAAAAACGCCTGTTCCCAATCAAACTCCTCCCAAAATCCCCCATCCCCGGCCGTGCGGGGAATCAGAAGATAGTTGTAAACGGTGTCATACGGTTGCAGCGCCGAGTGAACCTTGAACGGCCAAATTTGGGCATTTTGATCGGTGATTGAGCCTAATGGCTCGGTTAGATTCGTGGGTTGCTCCGGATTAATTTCATCACCCACAATATAGCGATCCGCATTGCCGTTGAACCAGGCGTATGTGGGCACCAGGTTGTGTTCATAGACAAAGTTCCCCTTGATTTTGAGATAGACGTGGGGATCTTCCGGCAAATCTTGCCCGGCCGTCGACCAGTCCCACTCAACTTTGGTGGCATCTCGGGCGGCACCTTCGGGAATATGGCATGTCTGGCAGGCCACCGTGGCTACATGTGAGGTGATACGCTCATCCTCGTGTAGATCAGATTCGTGACAATTTTGGCAGGACAGCGTGTCATTGGCCAGCGGACTGACTGAAATCATATGGCCGGATATTTGATGGTCTTGAGTGGTGTGGCAATCAACACATTGAAAATCGTGGCGACCCATATGAACATCAACCGTTTCATCCGGGAAGTACAGGCTTTCATCGAGATCACCGTGTTTGACCGCATTGCCGCCACCGCCATTAAAATGACAGCTGCCGCAATTTTGTCGATCCGGCCGGCCGACCGATTGAGCCACGGCCACCAAATCCACCTCTTCAACCGGCTCGCCGGCCGTTCCTTTGGCATAAAGATTGGCATCGGCATGACAGGCCAGGCAGTCGATGTGGGTTTCATCGCTAAAATCAAAGGAGGCATCTTCCCAGCCGTAACCGGCATGACAGCGGGTGCAGCTCGCCCAATTTCCCTGAATGCCGATGCAGAAGTTGTTGATTTGATTTTTTTTGCCCACCGTTACCGTTTCCTCACGGCCCGGTAGAAGCAGGGGCTCACTTTCCCAGGTCCAGTGGACGTTGTGCTTCATTTGTTCCCCGGCATCGGTGTGGCATTCGAGACACGCTTCGGTTACCGCGGGTCCGTCTGCAAAGGGGCCGGTTAGCAGGGCAGAGTGATCCGTTGGGGCCACTGTAGGAACGACATTGTCCCACGGATCTGCGGCCGCTGTGGAATCGAGCCGCACAAACAGAAGAATAGGTAAAAAAATGATAGCGATCGTGACGCTTGCTCCCAAGAGCCAGGTAGAACGAAATTCCGTCATGGCACCCCTCACATGTCAGCTGCAAAGTCGCTCTGCAGCAGGTCGCTTTGTTTCGCCAAATGATCGTGTAGTATGCTGCGCATCATTTCTAACACCGCGATCACGCGCTCATCGCCCACGCTGTAAATGACGGCCGGGCCATCTCGTCTTGTGGTGACGAGAGATCGCTGGCGCAAAACGCGCAGGTGCCGCGAGACGGTCGGTTGCGGAAACCCCAGTGTCTTGGCCAGAGCGGTCACATGCTGGGGTTGATCATACAGCGCATAGAGAATTTGGATTCGTTTGGTTTCGCTAAGGGCTTGACATAGGTAATTGTGCAGCAGCGAGAGTTCTTTGGCAGTGGGTTTGATGATCGCATCGCTCATAAGCTTGGCCTCCATGTATTCGGATAAGCGAATATATCCTAAGTGTAGGTGTCTCTTAAGCGAGCGAATATTGACAAATGTCATCGTCTACCAGTGACAAAGGGATGAATTTACTTTGACCTAATCTGATAAATGATGTGAATTACAATAGGCTTTATTAAATACCAGCCGCGGATGAACACGGATTATCGCAGATTTCTCTCTGTTGTCTGCAATAATCTGCGAACCTACGGTTCTGCGCTGCGCGCTCCGCGGACAAATTATTTTATAAAATGTTTTATGAAATAAATGTCCGCAGATTACGCAGATTTTCGCAGATTAGAGAGAAATCCGTGTTAATCCGTAGCTTCATTTGACAATTCTTTTTGTAAACCACGAAATTGCAAAAACTCTTTAATATTAATTTGTCCCCAGACCCCGAAGGGGTGAACCAAAGGTTCGCAGTTTTTCGCAAATGATAGAAAAAATCTGCGGCCATCTGCGTAATCTGCGGACAAATTAATTTATAAAAGTATCTGTGATTCACTTAATGTTTTATGTTTTTGACTTGTTGCAAAAAAAAAGACCCTCTGTGAAGAGGGCCTTTTTCTTAAAATCTGGTGTCGGTGGGATTAGAAATCCATCCCGGGGCCACCCGGCATTGGCGGAGCAGCCGGGGTTTCTTCCGGCATGTCGGTAATCAATGCTTCGGTGGTCAGGATCATAGAGGCGATTGACGCTGCATTCTCCAGGGCACCGCGGGTTACTTTGGCCGGATCGATGATACCAGCTTTGATCATGTCGATATAATCACCGCTGATCACGTCGTATCCCATCTTGGTGTTGCCGCTGTCTTCCTGAACGCGCTGGACATTCTGGATAATGACGTCGCCATTTTTGCCGGCGTTTGCGGCGATTTTGCGCATGGGAGCCAGCAGGGCATTGCGCAGGATAGTCACACCGGTTGCCGGATCGCCATCGGCTACGGTTACGCCGTCGAGGGCGGGCAAAACGTTGAGCAGAGCCACGCCACCACCGGGTACGATCCCTTCTTCAACGGCTGCGCGGGTAGCGCTCAGGGCATCTTCGACGCGATGCTTCTTCTCTTTTAATTCAACTTCAGTGGCGGCACCCACACGGATGATGGCCACACCACCAGCCAGCTTGGCCAGCCGTTCCTGCAGTTTTTCACGATCGTAATCGGAGGTGCTGCGCTCAATTTCGACCTTGATTTGTTCAACGCGTGCTTTGATCTGGTCCCCATCGCCCTGGCCATCAACGACAACAGTGTCGTCTTTGGTGGCCACAATTTTAGCGGCCCGGCCGAGGTCATCCAGGGTGGTTGATTCGAGCTTGCGCCCCATTTCTTCGGTGATCACTTCACCACCGGTCAAGATAGCGATATCTTGAAGCATCGCTTTCCGGCGATCGCCAAAGCCCGGTGCTTTAACAGCCAGAGCGTTGATTGTGCCGCGCAGCTTGTTCAGGACGAGGGTAGCCAGCGCTTCACCGTCGATATCTTCGGCGATAACGACCAGGTTGCGGCTGCCAACCTGCATAACTTTTTCCAAAACCGGAATGATGTCCTGGGCCGAGCTAATCTTTTTGTCGTGAATGAGAATGTAAGCATCCTCGATAATCGATTCCATGTTGTCGGAATCGGTGACGAAGTAAGGGCTGATATAGCCACGGTCAAACTGCATCCCTTCAACATATTCGGTTTCAAATTCCAAACCGCGCGATTCTTCAACGGTGATGACGCCGTCACGGCCGACTTTGTCCATCACATCGGAAATCAACGAACCGATTTTGGGATCCTGGGCGGAGATCGAAGCAACAGAAGCAATTTCTTCTTTGCTGTCGATTTTAACGGCCATTTCGCGAATTTTGGCTGACAGGGCGCTGACGCCGGCTTCAATTCCCTGCTTGAGCAGCATGGGGTTGGCCCCGGCAGCTACGTTTTTCAACCCTTCGTTGACGATGTTTTGAGCCAAAACGGTGGCTGTGGTCGTTCCGTCACCGGCGATGTCGTTGGTTTTGGTGGCTGCTTCTTTTAACAGCTGAGCACCCATATTCTCATATGGATCATCTAAATCAATTTCTTTGGCCACGGTTACACCGTCGTGGGTGACGGTTGGGGCGCCAAACTTCTTATCAAGGGCGACATTACGCCCTTTTGGTCCTAAGGTTGTTGATACCGCATTTGCCAGGGTGTCAATCCCTCTTTTGAGCTTGCGACGAGCTTCTTCGGAAAAAACGAGTTGCTTTGCCATCGTAATAATCTCTCCTTATTGGTTGCTTCTGAATTTACCTTCAGAGCGATTTGCGATTGATCAATCGCAAATTAAAAATAATTTACTCCTGGACAATCGCCAGAATGTCTGATTCCTTGAGAATCAACAATTTTTTGCCGTCAACTTTGATTTCAGTTCCGGCGTACTTTGCGAACAGGACCACATCTCCCTCAGAGACATCCATGTCAATGCGATTGCCGTCGGCATCGCGAGCGCCAGGACCAACAGCAATGATAGAGCCTTGCTGCGGTTTTTCTGAGGCGGTATCGGGAAGAACCAGCCCAGAAGCTGTGGTGGTTTCCTTTTCTTTTGGTTCAACAACCAAACGGTCACCTAGAGGTTTAAGCACCATTTTTCACACTCCTTTCAGAAAAAGTAATATCGTCCCCTCTGCCGGCAGACAGCAACAGGCTGTCGAAACCATAAAGGATCGATTAAGAATGATTAAACTTTAAAATAGCTGGGAATTTGATTGGCACTCATGCAGTGCGAGTGCTAATACCGTGTGGATTGTATCAACTGAAGGATACAATGTCAAGCACATATTAGCAGATGAAATGTTAGAGTGCTAATAGAATTTGATAAGAATCAAAAGCTGCCAGGCTCCCTCTGGCAAGCTGAACGCTTTTTATTTTTCGCGTTTAACGATTCGAGGTTCCCCGTACAAATACCAATACTCATTTGCGGGGTAAGCTGACTCCCACTCTTCCGGCCATACAAATGGACCGGCCTGCCAGACGCCGGAAAGGCCTCGATCGAGCAGCTCCAGCCGTTCGGCAAACTCCTCTTGAAGCTGGTAGGGCGGCTCGGAGAGCATCTCCAGTAAGGCGGCGATCATCACCCTTGGCTCGACGGCCGTGGCAAAATATCCGGCGTTACCTCGTAAGTCACGACGCAAATCTCGAATATACTCTTCCCACTGTCGAAGCCTGGCCCCAATTTCCCGATGGGCGCGATTTTCAGAGCGCACGATACGCTCGCTAAGGATCTGGTCAAAGGTGTTAATCATGTTGTCGACGCGCGTTTGATCGGCCGGAGGCAGCGCCTCTTGCAGAGCCAGCAGGCGATGCTGGCGCATAAGATAGCCGCCGAGGGTTAAAGCGGGTAGTGATGGAGGCATCCTCCCAAATAGGGTTTCGGCCTGTAAATACCCGGCCATCTCTTCCACCATTCGCTCACCGATTGTCAAATCTCTTTGTAATTTTTGTAAGGCGTCGGTCATGATTTTGCTCACAGTGCGGATTATACTGCAATCTGGATTTCTAACCTTGTTAAGTGCTTCATTTCATCAATCATTAAATAAAAAAAGCCACGGATTTTCACAGATTGCCGCAGAATTTTCTCTGTAATCTGCGAAAATCTGCGCAATCTGTGGACAAATTTTTTTATAAAACATTTTGTAAACCACTTAAGCCCGACGGCCCTCCAGAAAATGGGTCACATATGCTTTGAGATCAAGCGGGGGAAAATGTTTTTCGGGCATCGCTTTGCTGATCAAAGTCAGATTCATGATGGGGCCCAGCAGGGCGGCAACGACATGCATCGTTGGCTCCTCGCGAAGTGTGCCCAGCTCCTGATAGCGCTCTATGATCCCTTCTATCGTTTGAATCATCATTAGCGGCCGCTGTAACGCCCCTTTTAATTCTGCATGGCGCGGCATTTCCGACAGCATGGTGGCAAACAGCTCACCGTGCCTTTCGGCCGCATCGTGATACAAGCTCGTGATCAGCAAGAGATCCGCTTCTATATCGCCGGTAAAGCCAACTTTTGAAAGCGTTAAAATTTCGCCATGGTGAGAAAGCGCTTCGATGACAAGCTGAGATTTGCTCCCATACTTGCGAAATAAGCTGACTTCACTCATTTCAGCGGCCCTAGCCAGCTCTTTGGTTGTTGCCCCATCATACCCCCGCTCGATGAGTAAACGAATGACCGCTTGAAACACTTGATCGTCAGAAATTTGCTTGGGCATATCAACCTCTTTGAGTAAACCGGTTCACAGGATTTTACTTAATTTACCATACGTAAGTATTGACTTACAAAAAGTTTTTTGCTATGGTTTGTAAGTAAATGCTAACAATAAAGTAGCGCCGTACTGCTTTAATAAAAGGAAATCGTATGTCTAGAATTGATCGAAGCAAAATGAATATCAAGAAGAAAGGGTTCCGCTTTGACCCATTCCGGCCGTCCAGCAAGGATGAATTATCGCTGCAGCAAGCTGACCTGGACCCCGACACCGAATTAATCGCCTTTGAGCGCAACGGGCAGCGGCGGGTATTGATCCTGCGTGAAATGATGTACCATCACATTTGTCAGGGGGAGCTGGCCGGCGAGCCGTACCTGGTGACCTTCTGAGCGCCCTGCAACAGCGGTGTCGGTCTGACACCGGTTATTGATGGGCAAATACACCATTTTGGGGTTCCCGGTCTCGCCAATGGCTTGGCGGTCTTGCGGGATGAAGAAAGTGAAAGTTTATGGGATCACATCACCGGAGAATGTTTTGACGGTCCTCTCGCCGGCCGGCGCATGGATTTCTGGCCGGTGCATCTCACGACCGTTGGAGCGGAATTGGCCAAGCATCCACAGGTGATTTTGCTAAAATCAAGCAGCGGTTCTCTGAAAAAAATCCTGCTGAGCGCAATTTTTGGCAAAGAAGGGGTGATCGAACGAGAAAAAACCATTTTGGCACCCCATTTTCGCCGCTCAATGTACCGTGCAATTGACCCCCGCCGGCCGGAACTCGAACAGGGGTTGGGCGTCATTGACGAAGACGATCGTGGAAAATATTATCCACTGACTTTCCTTCCAAAAGGAGAAACGATTCACGACGTTTGGCAAGGCCGAGCGCTCTCCATAACCCGCAGTGAGCTTGATGGGGTGCCGTTTGCTACCTGGGATGACAACGATGAACCACCGATGCAGCTCCTAACCCGCTGGTATGGGTTCTCCTTTACTTATCCGAACTGCGAGGTGTATGAGTCTGAAAAGGATCAGATTACAAATCCCGCCTAGAAAGGCTCCAAAGCGCATAACCCAGTATAGCCACGACATAGAAAATCGTGTACCAAATCATCATGTCGCTGGGTTCGGAGGTCACCGCCAGCGGACCCGCAAATGAGGGGTTGCTCAGCAGCCGGGGTTGAAACATCAGAGAAGCTTTTTTCCACAGCGCTTCGATCGGCAAAATCAAGCTCGAGATGATGCCGATATTGACGGCGATTTCATTGCGAAAAGCGGCTCCGATTGTTTCAACCCACCCACCGATAAAGGCCAGCCCATAAAGCATAAAAGCCACCACCCCGTTGGCCAACGTTGAGAGTCGAGTTCCGCCGGCCAGGGTGATGGTCATCACAGTAATTCCGCTTAGACACATTAAGACCAGGCCGCCAAATATGTTAAAGAGCTCTAAACCGGTGCGAACGTACGAAATGGTCATGACTCCCCCTGAAAGCAGCAAGGTGTACCCCACAATAAGCACCACAAACCCCAACCACTTGCCCACCACCACTTCCCAACGATTAATCGGCTTGGTAATAATCGTATCGATCACTCGCGAATCAATTTCCTGAGGGATTGATGCCACAGAAATTAAGACCGCCATGATGATTAGCAAAAAGTTGGTCACATAGAGCCCCATCATGGTTAAGACATTGGCCGGCAGCTGCATTTCGCTGGCGCTCATAAATTCGACCTGCTCAAACTGGACAAAAATGAAGTGCAATCCCACGCCAAATAAAATCAAAAACAGCACGCCCATGATGAGCGCCAGGCGCACAATGCTCCGTTTTTGCCCCTCGCGGATGGTCAAATAAGCAATGTTTAATATGTTCATATCGTAGTTTGTAGACGCATTTCAATTGTAACTATCCAGGTTGTCGCTCATCCTGAGAGGCTATGGCCGGTGTCCTCACCGAGTCACCAGCCGGCACGGTCAGAGATCGGCCGAAGTGCCTGAGCAGTTTCCTTCAGTAAACGCTTTTTTGCTTCTCTTAACCGTCGCCGCTGTCGTTTCCAATCACCTGCAGGAAGCGCTCTTCGAGGGTCATCCGGCCGGGGCTGAGTTCGTACAGCGTCAACCCATTTTCAAAAACCCAGTTGGCAATTTGAGGAACTTTCTCCTCCCCGTCAACGGTCATGTGAAAGCGGCCGTCGATACCGTTTCGCTGCACGTTTTGCCCAAATTGGGCCAGCTGAGCGGCTAAATCTGCCGGCGGCTGACCCACGCGGAGCGTGAGCTGCAAAACCCCGGCAGTCAAATCTGACATGTGATTCACTTCCAGGACGCGGCCGTCTCGGATAAACGCCACCCGATCACAGGTCTGCTCGATTTCACTTAGTAGGTGGGAGTTAATAAAAACCGCCGTGCCTTCCGCCCGAAGGCCATCCACAATTTCGCGCACCAGCTTGCGGCCGATCGGATCCAAACCCGAGGTCGGTTCATCCAAAAAGACCAGCTCCGGATCGTTCAGGAGGGCCTGCGCCAGCCCGATTCGCTGGGTCATTCCCTTTGAAAACGCCCGCAGCTTGGTGTTCAGGCGTGATTCCAGGCCAACCAGTTCGAGCAGTGGCGGAATGACTTCGCGCCGCCGGCTGCGTGCCATGCGATATAAACGGCCGTGGAAATCGAGAAATTCACCGGCCGTCAACCAGTCATGAAAGCGAAAGTGTTCCGGTAAATAGCCGATTTTTTGCCGAACTTTTGTGTTGCCCAGCGGCAAATCCAGCAGCATGCCCTGCCCGGCCGTCGGCCGTACCAAATTCAGCAGCATTTTGATCGACGTGGTTTTGCCGGCCCCGTTTGGACCTAAAAAGCCAAAGACCTCACCCCGTTTAACCTGAAGGGTGAGATCTTCGACCGCAATTTTTTCGCCGTACTCTTTGCGTAAGTTTTGGGTTTCAATTGCAAACATAGGTAGCTCGTTAGCATTTTAGCACGGTGCTGCGCACCTTTCAGCTGTCAGCTGATTGCCGAGAGGCGCGCAGCGCCGAGCTAAAAGGCCGTAGGCCGGGCTCAAAGGTGCGCCAGCACCGTGCTAATAAGCTAAATCCCTTATTCCGCTACAAGCGTCATTAACTCATCCCCCGACAGCGATCCGCTGACCATATACATGCGCTCGTTATTTTGCCACAGCAAGGCGGAATGTTCACCATCGAGCCCTTCGATGAGCAATCCGGTTGTGCTTTGCACAGACACTTCACGGAAGGTGCCAATTTCCTGTGGGATCGGCAGGATCAAGGTGTTGGTCCAGTCGATATTTTGTGACAAACGAAAAGCCTCGTCTTCACTCATGCCCAACAGCTGGAGCATCGCCTGCCCAATTGGTGCCGGGTCGAATCCGGCCGGGTAATTCACTTCCGGACTATTTCCTTGAATTAAGGTCACATTGTTTTCATCCCAGCGGGTAAAAATTGTACCTGACACGGTGGCTTCAATTTCAGCGCCATCCAGGTTGTCCGGCAGAAGTGCGGGGTCGATACCGGCGATATCTAAAATGGTGCGAGACGATTCAAGATCGACCGTTAAAATGGCCGAGCCGCCATCGGTGGCCGCGATTTCACTAGGGGAACCAAGCTGGTCATCAAACTCCAGAACCCACCAGTCGTAGTTAGCAACAGCTGCGGCTTCATCATAGGTGGTCACGGTTTGAGGCTCCTGAGGCTCTTGAATCCAGGTAAATTCACCGGGATAAACCCCATCCAGCTCTAAATTTTCGAGCTGACTAAGCGCTTCGGGCGAAACCGAAATCGGGGCAAACTTCTGCACCCGAAACATCCCTAAAAATTGATTGGCCGTGGCCCGAGCGCCGGGAAACAGGAAAAGCGCTGCCACGAGCAGCGCGGCGATGCCGGCCGCCGCAAACCGGGCGGAATATTTTTTCATCGTTGGAAACCTCCATGTGTTTACATTTAGAAAGGAAAAAGGTTCCGAGGAATGAGTCGATTGCGGTGGCAGATGACTCTGAAGGCGCTGCCACGCTTGACCGGCCGCCGGTTGTGCCTCTTCGCCGGATGGGGCGAGATGAGACAGCTTATCAAATACGTCGTGAAATTGATCTTCTTGGGTCATGGTGTCACTTAAATTGAACCCCTTATTTGAACGCCTGTCGAAAAGCGTCTGCCGCCCGAGCAAGCTGTTTACCGACCGAGGTGAATTTGATGCCGCACGCTTCGCTAAGCTCTCGATAGGAGAGTCCCATCTCGCGCAAGAGCAGCAGCTGAACCTGGGCCGGTTTTAGCTGACGCAGGGCGTGTCTGGCACGCTCCGCCATTTCCCGATCAACCACAACATCGGCCGGATCCGAAGCCCGGTCGGTTTCATCCGGAACCAGGCGCGTATCCCGCTGCCAGCGCCGCTTTCGGCCGCGCACAGCGTTGTATCCGGTGTGGGTCGCCACGCGATACAGCCAGGCGCCAATATTGTGCTCTTGACGGCCGCTCCACCGCTGTTGATAGAGTTTGATAAACACTTCTTGGGCCAAATCTTCGGCTTCCTGGCGCTCGCCGACCAGCCGAAACAGCAGACCATATACGCGATCGTAATGACGGTGAAACAGCAGTTCAAACGAGTGGCTGTCTCCCTCTTCGACTCGAGCCAAAAGCTGCGTATCGGTAAGTTGACTGGCGGTGGCAATGGTCATCGACAAATCATTCCCTTGGAACCACGGCCGCAGTTCGGCCGTTTCACCCTTCTA
The DNA here is from genome assembly GCA_030065875.1 of Ardenticatenaceae bacterium. Lineage (GTDB taxonomy): Bacteria > Chloroflexota > Anaerolineae > Promineifilales > Promineifilaceae > WTJY01. The sequence goes on from JASJCR010000077.1 coordinate 19,715, forward strand.
AACACCACCAGATCGGACTTTGTGACAATGGGGTGTAGAGATAAGATTGCGAGAGTGGTGACGTGTCCCAATACTCTTATTTTAAACGAAAAACGGACTGCCGGGTTAAGGACACTCCGTTTTACTGTGTTTTTTATTAGGCCGCTTCGATTTTTATCGTGGGAGCGCTTGCCCCCTGCGATAATTTTCTAAGAGGTTGCCAACCCTTAATCCTTTTGCTCGCTGGTGAGACCCGCGCCAATAGCGACACCGATGGCAATGCCCAGACCGACGCCGATGGCAATGTTGTCTAATGCAAGACCGATGGCCATCCCAAATAACAATCCTAAGCCCAGGCCCAGTGGAAGACGGCTGACCGCTTTGCTGTCGTTCTCAGAAAATTCCTCTTGATTTGGGAACTTATCACTCATGATGCACTACTCAATTTCAATTTTTATTTCATCTGGCATATTGTCGATAGCGCGATTGATTTTGTCCCCGTTATCGGGTTCGATATAAACCGGATACGATTGAGCGCCAAAGCGGGTCAAAACGACCCCACCCAGGCCGATGCTCAAAATCATAATGCCCAACAAAATATCAGGTGTGAAGGGCAGCAGACCCAGCATCCCGATCCCCAGCGTCACTGCGGCCGAGCCGATTGCGGCAACCGCCGCAATGCCCGGTTTTTCGATGCCCAATCGGTGAGCGATTCGTTCACCGACCAAAACGCCTACGGCCGTCCAGCCCATCAGGACCGTGCCGCCCATAAAGGCCGCGCCTCCCAGGGCCAGCAGAATGCCGAGGCCGCAAATTAAAGCCAGGATGGCCAAAACCGGTACCCAGATAATGCTGGTGAGGGCGAGAAGCGACATTGCCGCGATGGCCGTAAAGAAGCCGATCGTACCGGCCACGGCCGGCTTGCGCTCGACCGCATCGGTGACTTCCACCAGCCGCTGTGGCAAAACAACCGCAAACAAGAACCCGATGGCGCCAGCAAAGACGGCCCGTCCCAAGACTCCTAAAAGGCGAATAAAGAATGGTGTTTCGTGATCGTAATCGTGGTATTCATCTTCCCAGTCAAATTCAGGTGAATCGGGGATAGGTGGTACGGCAAACTCTTCATCCGGCATTTGCATCTCAGGAGAACCGGGCGATGGCGGTTCGGGCAATTCCAAATCCAGGGCGATCCCAGGACCGAGCTGATTGAGAGTGTCGTTTAGCTCCTGAAAAATTTCCTGGCCGAAGTCAAATTCGCCGGTGACGAGGGTATTACAGGGAGAAGCTGAGTCGTTTACTTCAACGCCGCCTCCGATAACCACGCATTCCCCATCAATATTGGCCATCTCTTCGAGTTTGAGTTCCCCGCCGATAATGACCAGAGCACCATGGACGGTACCGTTTAAGTCAACGCTGCCACCGAACACGGTGACATCGCCGTTTACGGTCCCATCTAAATCGAGTTCGCCGTCTAAAATCGTAACCTGTCCGTTAACAACGGTATTTTCATCGATTGTGTAATCGGTATTTACCGTAATATCGCTGTTGATGACCGTTGGCTCCGGCAGATCCTGCTCGGTGCCGGCCGCAGAAACGGCCGATGGCAAGAGTAATGCCAGCAGCAATATTGGCCAAACCAGCCTTTTGACGTTTTGTTTCATAAGGATTGCTCCCCTAATCTCATGACTACCTTTAGTTGGTCAACGCCATCGGGCGGACCACAAGCTGTTGATACAAACCGCTCCACAATGTAATGCTGCCAACCATGACCAACAGCATTCCCATTACAGCCGGATAGCCGGTCATCATCGAGGCCGCTTCTATAACGATTTGCCCTAAACCAGAGGCAACAGCCGATAAGATCTGAATCAGGCCGGTCGCCGCGATGCCCATATCGGCTCCTAACAGCACGCCAATCCCCAAAATGATCAGGGGGAACATGCCCACTGAAAGCGAAGCCATAAAGGCCATAACGACAGCCCATCTGCGGGCTCGCCAGTTTGGCAGGCGAGCAATCGTGTGAACCGCAAAATTGGCGGGCGGTTCTACCATGGGGGTTTGCATGAGTAAATCATCCACCATGAGCATCGCCTGCCATTCAGCGGCTAATTCTGGATTGGCCTCTAAGGCGCTGTCGAGCTTGAGTTGATCATCGCTTGCCAGCGGCCCGTCCAGGGCATCCATCATCAATGCATATACTTGGTCAATGTCGAGAGGTTGGTTGTGTTTATGCATGATTTATCACCTCATTCATCGATTTAAGAGATTCCCAACGCCAAACCTGTTTTGGCCAGTTCGCGACGGGCCCGGAACAGGCGAGATTTAATCGCGCTGATGGTTGTCTCCATAATTTCTGCAATCTCTTCATAAGAGTAGTCGTGCCAGTAAAACAACACAACCGCCTGCCGATAATCTTCCGGCAAGGTTTCAAGTAATTTTTGAACCATATCTTCTTGTTCGCCAATGACCGCCTGAGCCTCGGGTCCTTTGTTTCGCTCCGACATGAGCGACGGATGAGGTGGCAGCGGTTCATCAATCGAAAGAAGAACGGCGCGCCTTTTGCGGATCAGGTCAATACAGTAGTTTGACGTGATCGTCAGCATCCAGGTGCTAAATTTGTGTTTTGGATCATAGCTGTCAAGGCGAGTAAAGGCGCGAATAAACGCCTCCTGAGCCGCTTCTTCAGCTTCTTGAGCGTTTCCGAGCATGCGGTAAGCCATGTTAAAAACAGGACCTTGATATGCTCCAACAAGCTTACCAAAAGCCGTTTTATCGCCTTTCCTTGCTTGCGCCAACCACAGCGCTTCTCTTTCCGCCTGCGTCATTTCCTGCTCTGTGCCACATTGGGCCGTTTCCGAGTATACCCGAAAAAACGGCAGGCTCGAGCCCGAACTATCAGACATGGTATGTAACCCTTTCATCGTTGCTGAATTCACCATTGCTGCATCCTTAAGTGATTAAAATAAACCACAGTTACAACAATTTACGCAGGATGGAAAAAAAAGTTTCACGGAAATTAGAAATACGAAATACGAGATTAGAAATACGAGATACGGGATCAGAAATACGAGATACGAGATCAGAAATACGAGATACGAGATCAGAAATACGAGATGTGAAACCGTCCTTCGTATTTCGTATTTCTAATCTCGTATTTCTGATCTCTGATGTCTGTGGTCTGATGTCTATTGCCTTGTATAATGGAAGGCTTATGGAACAAGATGCTGAACATCTAGACACCAAAATGGTGCGTACCCGGGTTTCTCCTTCCGGGCACCGGGAGCACGCCAGCTCGATCTACATGACCTCGAGCTTTATGTTTGACAACGCCGAGCAGGCCCGGGCGGCCTTTGCTCGCGAGATCGACAGCTACATTTATACTCGCTACGCAAACCCCAATGTCAGCGAATTTGTAGAGAAAATGTGTCTACTTGAAGGAGCTGAGGCGGGTGTGGCCGTGGCTTCGGGGATGTCGGCCGTTTTTTCGGCGATGGCTGCCCTGCTCAACAGCGGGGATCATATTTTGGCCGCCCGCTCGGTTTTTGGCTCAACCCATCAGCTGCTGACCAACGTATTTCCTCGTTGGGGGATTTCACACACGTATGGCGATTTACACAATACGGCCGCCTGGGAGGAACTGGTTCAACCCAACACCCGCTTATGCGTGGTGGAATCACCGTCTAACCCGGCCCTGGATTTAATTGATTTGGCGTGGCTCGGCCGCTTTTGTCGTCAGCGCGAGATTATTTTGCTGGTAGATAACGTCTTTGCCACCCCGATTTTGCAAACGCCGCTTCATTTGGGTGCTCACCTGGTGATGCATTCAGTGACAAAATTTGTTGATGGTCAGGGGCGGGGGATCGGCGGGATTTTGGTTGGTGAAAAACATTTAATCGATGAGGTCGCCAATTTTACCCGCCACACCGGCCCTTCCCTTTCACCGTTTAACGCCTGGATGTTTAGCAAAAGCCTGGAAACCCTACCTTTGCGCATCGAGCGGCACTGCGACAATGCGGAGCGGGTCGCTGAGTTTTTATTTGACCATCCGCAGGTGAAAACGGTGAAATACCCCCACCATCCATCCCATCCACAATATGAATTGGCTAAAAAGCAAATGTGCCGCGGCGGGGCACTGGTCACCTTTGAAATCACCGGCGGTTTAGACCAGGGGCGGCGCTTTCTGGACAGCATGAAAATGATGTCATTAACTCCTAATTTGGGAGATTCTCGCACAACGGTAACTCATCCGGCCAGCACCACCCACAGCTCCTTAAGTGAAGAGGCCCGTCATGCAGTGGGGATCACCCCGGGGTTGATTCGGATTTCGGTTGGCCTGGAACACGTTGACGACATCATTGCGGATCTGAAACATGCATTAGAGGGCAGCATCGAGGGATAGACAAACGGCCAAATTTGATTATAATTGCCCTTAGCTGCCTGTGAACCCCAACACTCCGGGGTTCTTTTATTTTCAGTCTTTGAGCAAAACCGAAGGCACTCGAAAAATTACGCACATTTAGCGTTTGTATTTTTATTGTTAACCAGTAGAGAAAATGTTATGAGTGAAAACGTCACATACGTCACCAAAGAGGGATTGGAAAAAATTAAAGAAGAGCTTGAATATCTCAAGAATGAAAGACGGGTTGAGATTTCCGAGAAACTGCGTCTGGCCATCGCTGAAGGGGATTTATCTGAAAATGCTGATTACCACGACGCCAAAGAGCAGCAGGCATTTGTGGAAGGGCGAATTCGGGATTTAGAGGATTCCCTGCGCAACATTCAGGTGATTGAGGATAGGTCAAGCGGTGCAAAGGGGGTTGTGCGTGTGGGCAGCACCGTGACAATCGCTGAAGTGGGCTACGAAGATGAAGAAGAGGAGTATCGTATTGTTGGGGTTCATGAAGCGAATCCGAGCAACGGTTTAATTTCCAACGAATCCCCAATCGGCCGGGCGCTCTTGGGCGCCAAACGGGGCAAGGTGGTTTCGGTTGAGACACCACGCGGTCAAACCCAATTTAAGCTTTTAAACATCAAATAAATTACCAATCCCATCGAATTTGAGGCCATGATTGCCGAAAGTGAAGACAGGATGGAAGCCAACACGGTTGTTGTTTTTGATCGCTTACTGTTTGATGTGCGTTACGGATCCGACACCTTTTTCTCCAATTTAGGCGACAACGTTATTGATGACGAGGTGGTCATGAATGTATCGCTCGTTCTTTCCCCCAACGATAGTTGAATGTGATCTTCCCCGGCGGCCGTTAAAAGACGGGCAAATGGCGGCCGGGGGTCATAGACGCCCAGCTGCAGGGAAAATAGCTCGGCCGCTGTAGGAAGGGTGTGGACTTGAATAAGCCAATCCCCCTCCTGCCAGAAGCGAGCCGGGGCATCGAGTAGATCACTCTGGGCAATCACCTCACCCCGGTCATCAACCATGTGCAGGAAAAAGCGGCGCTCATCATTTGTTTCACCCGTCACCTGCCAGTAGGTGATAATTTGACAGCTGACGGCCGCCGTTGAAAGACATTCACCAACCTGATCAAAACCCCAAAATAGCAGTTCACCGGCGAAGGCGGCCGTTTGGGCGGTTTGGGGCTGGGGCTGGAACGGCTCGGACCAGCGATAAATTGCCAGATTGTCGTCAATCTGAGCATGAACCCCGTGGCGCGTCAAGGTTTCTTCGAGGGCCGCTTCAAATGGCAAAATTTTCGGCCGCAGCAGCACGCTATTCGCCGGTTTATCCCCTGGCAGGACGGCCGTGGTTACCGCTCCGACCCGGCCGGTAAAGCGCAGGGCCACATCATGACGCCGCAGGGTTACCTGCATGGTCGGCTCATCCATTGTTTCGGGTGTCCAGCCCACGATGGTGGCGGCCGTAACAGCCGGCTGGTCATTGAGGTAAAAGGCCGCAGTGGTTAAATCCCGCTGCCAAACAAACTGGACCTCATCATTTTGCGGCCATACAACCCCTAGCTGCTGCACTGTACGGGCGGATGAGAACAGCAAAATGGCGAATGTCAAGAGATATATCCCCAAATTTCGCGTAAAAACTGTGGATAACTGTGGAAAAACTGGGGATAAAGTGGATAAACTGTGGATAACTATGGCGGGAAATACGCCCAGCAGCGGCAGGAAGAGAATCATACGTATTGTGCTAGGGGCATCAATTGTAACCAGGGACGGCAGCGCGGCTGCGGCCGCCCAAATTAACAGCAGTCCATAACGCGGATCGCGCCAGCGCCAGAGCGCGATACCCACACCTGCATAAAAGAATACGGCCGCTGGCCAGCCAAAAACGGCCGTCCCGGCCACATTCTGGCGCCATAGAGGATCTCCCGCAAAACCGAACATGCCCAAAATCGCCACGCCGTTTTCTACCACTGGGCCAAACTCCCCTGCCAGGAGCGCTCGCAGCGGCCCGTCAACTTCAGCAATACGTATTTCAGCCTCCGGAGCTGCCTGAATAAAAGCGACAAGCGGCCATGAGAGTAAGGCGTACATCATAAAAAAAACCGTTAACCCGCGCCATTTTTCTTTGATGTTGATTGTTTGGGCGTGAAAGAGCAGCAGATAGACGATCCAGCCTCCAAACAAAAAAGGGAGCGCCCTGCTGGCCATATAAGAATAGGAAGATAGACCGGCAAAGAAGGCGGCGAGTATGACAGAGGAAGAGGGACGAGAGACCAGAGACGAGAGACTAGAGACAGGAGACGAGAGACCAGAGGGAGGCGCTGGATCCGACGTCGGTTTGGGGAACAGGTAAACCCACAAAAAATAGAGCGATAAGGCGGCCGTAAAGGGGAGCATAATCGCCCGCAGCGCCTGACGGCTGTAAAAGACCGGCCAGAAGTGCCCTGCGGCCACAGCCATGGCGATCAAAGCCATATTTCGGCCAAACACTCTTCTTATTAAAGAGAAAGTGATGGCCACAACGCCCACGCCGAGGAATGCGGCCGCCAGCCGTAGGGCCAGAGCGTGATCCCCCAACAGCCATACCAAAGCGGTTTGCCAATAATGAAACCCTGCTTCATGGCCGTACGCTTCAGTAAAGTAGAGGGCGTGTTCACCGGCCAGAATGGAGCGGTCAATCAACCAGTTGGCCACTTCGTCATGGGAGAGGCCGGGCGGAGATTGATGATAAAGCCCGATAAAGCGCATGCCTGCGGCCCAGAGCAGGATCAGGTAGGGCAGCCACTTTTGACGCATAAAAACGAATTATAGCGTGTTCAATCCGCTAAAAAGTAGGTTTTGAAGATTCATCTGTGAATTACTCATAAAGGAGCATCTTACAGGGGTAAGATTGAAGTCCTAATAGTACAAATTCACCCCCGAAATTTTGCAAAAGTAGGGATAATTACGTATTTACACAGATTGGGTATCCCCGATAATTAAGACATACGAGCAACCTCTGTTAAATGTATCGAACCATTACTTTTTGGGATCACGAGAGAAATTAAATGAATTGGGATTTCCCACCATCGGCTATACCGCTTCATCTGGCAGGACTTGTCAGCTTGATCCTGGCCTTACTTTTTGCACGATATCGCGACAAGCCGATTATTTTTGTTTACTTCATCTTTACGATTTCCGTCGCTTTTTGGTCATTTGGGGAGTTTTTTCAGCGCGGAGCCCAAAGTGATTTTCAGAGGGTTTTAGCCACCTCAGTCAATTTTACAGTGATTCCCCTGGTGCCGGTGCTGCTTCTCATTTTTGCTTTGCTGTACACCGGCCGTGAATCATTGGTCAATCGCATTTCTCTTGGTGCCCTGATTGGCTGGTCGATCTTTGTCACGCTGATGATGTGGACAAACTCATGGCATGGGTTGATGTTTCGCGAAATTTCGATGAATGGGTTTGTTCGAGGTCCATTTTTTTTCGTCCATTCGGTCATAAGCTATCTTTTGATTTTTATCAGCATCGGGCTGATGGCTCAACGGTTCGTTCAATCCCCCCAACAACGTAAACAAACCGGCATTTTTCTCATAGGGGTTGCCATTCCGCTGGCCTTCAATTTAATTTTTGTTTTCCGTCTTGTTCCGGTTGAAGGAGACTGGACGCCATTTAGCTTTGTTTTAGGAATTGCGGTTATCGCCTTTGGTTTATATATCAGCGGCCTAATGGATTTTTCATCGATTGCCCGCCAGGCGGTTGTCGACAGCCTTCAAGATATTTTAGTTATCACCGACGCCGATGATCACATTGTTTCCCTCAATGATGCCGCAAAGCGCACTTTCAATCTAAGTGATCGTTCTGCTGAAGGCATGCTAATTGAGGATTTGTTTGGTCCAGAGTGGACAAAAAATCTGAAATTGAAGGGTGAAGATAAAATTTTTGGTGAGTTGGCGGTTAAAACAGCCGGTAATTTTTCCGCCTATTTTGATGTGCAAGGTGCCAGGTTGCGCGATGAACGCGATACTCAGCAGGGACATGTTTATATATTGCGGGATATTACCGAGCGCAAAGCGATGGAAGATTCACTGCGCATGGAGCGGCGGTTAGCCGAGCAAGCGGCCGACAAATATCGGGCAGCTCGGGATGAGGCGCTCGATATCAATCGGCAAAAATCGGAGTTGATGGCCCGCGTTAGTCACGAATTAAGAATGCCGCTGGGGTCGATCTTGAATATTTCTGAACTGTTTTCTTCCGGTCATCTCGGGCTTATTTCAGAGAAGCAGAAAGCCGCGGTTGAGCGAATTGTGGCCAGCGTGGAAGATTTGACCGGTTTTGTCAACGAGATTTTAGATGAAGCCCAGCTTAGCAGCGGCCAGATTAGAGTGAATATTTCTTCTTTTAATCCCATCCAAATGGTTGAGCACGTGACAACTCAACTGCAGCATACGGCCCGTCAGAAAGGGCTCACTTTAACGTTCGACGTTGCTTCTAACGTCCCTTACACGGTGTCCGGTGATCAAATGCGCATGCAGCAGGTTTTGTCGAATCTGGTGAGCAACGCCATCAAATACACGGATGAAGGAAAAATCCACGTTCAACTTTTTGGTCATGAGGGTCAGCAGTGGGGCTTCTCGGTGTCTGACACCGGTATTGGCATTCCCACCAGCCAGCAGAAACTTATTTTTCAACCCTATCATCAAATTGAAACGACAAAAGACGGTGAGTTTGGCGGATTGGGTTTGGGTCTGGCTATTGTAAACCGCGTTGTTGAGCTTTTAGAGGGAGATATCCAGGTCACCAGTCAATTCGGTCAAGGCAGCACATTTCAAGTAGTATTTCCCGTACATATCGAGGTAAAAGAGACCGTTCCAGCCTGATCAATATCCTCCCCATTCTTCCTCCTACACAATCCCCTTTCTTCTATAGAGTACTTTGGTCCTGATTGTTTCTGTTGAATTGACACAAATCGGACCTTGTTGTTATCATTAGCGGGCTTGTTCACGCAAATTTCACGTACAGCAGTACTCTTTTATTCAGCAATGCGGCCATTCAACTTGATGGGATCGGTTTGGCAACCTGTGCACGGTGCCACAATCTTGACCAAGTCAGGTGAACCGATCAATTAAACTTCACATGACCAGCGATATCAGTGTCAACAACCGCATCTTTTTAGGGCGGATCGAAGAGCAAAAGCGGTTTCGCTCCGCGCTTAATGATGTGCTGGAGACAACACAGGATGATATTCCCACCGTTTGTCTGGTCCATGGTGAGGGGGGAATGGGGAAAACGATGCTGGCGCGCCGCTTCCAGGATATCGCTATGCTGGAAAAGCCGTACGCCGGCCGTTTCCAAATTTTAACGATTGATTGGGAGGATGAGCGCAAAAAAATGCCCGACCTGCAGGTCGGCCGGGAGCATATTCAGCCAGAAGCGGCGTTTCGCGCGATACATGCGGCCGCCATCCGCAAGAAGTGGGGACGCCAATTTAACGTCTATCGCAAGTCAATCAGCTCAGCCATGGAGGCCGAGAAAAAGGTGGCCGAATTGATGACCACCACCGACATGACCGATGACCTGGCTATCTTGCGGCATGCCGGCGTGCAGGCGGTCGCCAAACTGGTCCGCTGGCGGGTGCCGATCATCGGGGATATGGGTGAAGATCTCGTTGAACAGGTCACCGAGCCACTTTTTAATGTCGGGATCAAGGTCGCTCGCGAGCAGCTGCCCCAGCTGGCTTCCCGCATGCAGCTTTATTTAAAAGCACGCCTCAAACCCAATCACTTTGATTATTTTCTCAACCCCAACGAACAATTAGCCCACGCCCTGGCTCGCGGCCTGATTAACGTGGCCAAGCGCAAGCACCTCCTGATTTTTCTCGATTCTTATGAGATTGTCGATCGGGTCGATATCTGGATGCGGTCGATTATGCGCGAGGCCGGGGTGCGCGTGACCTGGGTAATCAGCGGCCGCAATAACTTGCTCAACAGCCGTCAATTTGGGAATGAGTATTTTAAGGGATATGCCGACGATTGGCCCCGTCATCTGCTGGCGTTTAACATGTGGCCTCTGTCGGTGAGCGACATCGAACAATATTTTGAACTGCAGGAACGGCCGCTGCCCCTCAAAGAGATTGAAGCGTTGAGCCGGGTAACCAAAGGGCGGCCGCTGGCCATCCACGAGGCGGCCGACATGCTTGAATCAGGAGCCACCGTGGCCGACGTGATCGGCGATATGTCGTTCAGCATGGGGAGCGATCAAATTATCCACCGCATGACCGAGCGTTATTTGCAGCACGTGGTCACTGAAGCTGATTTACAGGTCATGTACGCCCTGGCCTTGGCCGATGGGGATGTGGAAATTCTAAAGGCGATGATCAAGCCACCCGGTAACAAGAGAGGCCCCAATCTCGATAACCTGCTGCACCGGCTGGAGCGCGATTATTCGATGGTCAATGCTGACCGGGCCCGCCTGTTTGACGATCCGGCCGCTTTTGTGCGCGAGTACATGAAGGTTGAAATTCGCCGATCTAGCGACGCGGTGCAGGATTTGGTGAATAAGGCGATCCAGGTTTGTCAGCAGCGCCTGCGAAAAATTGAAACCGATTTTGATACCATTGAAGAACGATGTCTGGAAGACAATTGGGTCCAAACCGCCATTTCCCTGGCCGGTTATCACTTTTGGATTGATGAGCGGGAGGCGTGGCTGTGGCTTCTACCGCGCTTTGTGGAGGGGCTGGCTTATAATCTCAACCTGTCGCGCAGCCTTTTGACCGTAATTGATGAATGGGAAGATCAGTTGAGCAGCGGCGGCAGGCAGATTTTTGAACAGCTGCGATTAATTCAGCAAAAATCGATATCAAACGACGAAGAGAAGCAGCTGCTGGATGTTTTGGCTCAAATGGAAGAGCGTGGCTGGCTCAACGGGGATGTGTATCCGGCCGGAAATGAAGAGCGCGAAGCGATCCTGGCGCTGCGCCGCGGCCGGCTGCTCGACCGGCTAGGCTCGTATGAACGAGCGCTGCAGCAGTTTGAGCAGGTTGAGAAGAAGATGCCCGAACCGGGTAAAATGCTCCACGAGCAGCTAACCGAAGCGATGGGTGCGTTGGCTCGTCGCCTGCTGTGGCAGGAAGGGGGACAAGCCCGCTACTCGGCCGTGTCCGAACTGATTTTTACCAAGCTCAGCAAATGGTTCCCCGATTGGCCGTGGATCTGGCACGATTTGGGTTATACGCAGGAGCTGGGTCAAAAATTCGACGAGGCGATTAACGCGTATCAAACCGGGCTGGATGTCTTTGAACGCAACGAGGTGATTCACACTCGACTTGGTCACGTTTACGCCACCATTGGCGAGCATGACAAGGCGTTTGAGGCGTTTCAGCGAGCCAATAAAATTCAGAGAAAGTATATTCCGGCCCTGTTGGGATTGGGCGACATGTACGCCTTGCAGGGAGACGGCAAAGCGGCCGTGCGCACCTACAAGCGCGGCGTCAGAGCGGATCCCGCCTCCTATTTACCCCATCTGAAGCTGGGTGATTTTTATCTTGGTGAAGAGAAGTGGGATCTGGCTCAAAAAGCGTATACTGAAGCCCAGGATTTAAGCCCGGACAGCAGTGCACCTGACGTCGGTTTGGGCAACATTCATTATCGCCAGGGGCAGTTAGGGCGGGCGCTCCTGTTTTATCAGGAGGCGGTGGCCAAGGGTGACGGGTCTCCCGAGGTCTATTTGGGTTTGGGGCATATTTTCCGAGAGCAGCAGAAACCCCGTGAGGCGGTGGAGGCGCTGCAAAAAGCGCTGCGTCTGGATCCCACCTCGGTTGAGGCATTCTCGCAGATGGGGCAAATCTACAAAGAGCTCGGCCGTGGTCAAGAGGCCGTGCGTCTTTTTGAGCAAGCTTTGTCGCTCGACAGTGAATATATTGAAGGGTATCAACTGCTGGCTGATACCCTGTACGAGCTCGGCCGTCATGAAGAGGCGATGGTTTACTTTGAAAAAGCGCAGTCGCTGGCCCCGGAAGAGGTTGAGCTTGAACATATGGGTCAGCTTTATGAGGAACTCCATCGCTTTGATGATGCCGTTGAAGCGTATCAGACCCTTGTGGAAAGCGAGCCGATTAATCCCGAAGGATATTTAGGATTAGCGGAGGCTTACGCTTCACTCAGTCAGTGGGCTGAGGCTGAAAAAGCATATCAAGAGGCTTTAAATTTAGACGACCGTTTGATTGCCGCCCACTGTGGTTTGGGGCAAATCTATCTCAAACAAGAGCAGTTTCATCTGGCTGAAGAGGCGTTCGGACAGGCACTGGCCCTCGATCCGGCCGATTTTCAGGGTCAAATTGGAACCGGCTGGCTGGCGCTTGAACGGAGTCAGCTTGACGTGGCCCTGCATACCTTTAAAAGAGCCGCTGTTGAGTATCCTCAGGAAATTGATCCGCTGTTGGGATTGGGGAGGATTTTTACCCAGCAGAAGAAATACGAGCAGGCGGAGCGAACGTATCGTCATGCGATGGGGGTTGCCCCAAATCACGAAGCGGTTCACACCGGTATGGCCGTCGTAAAAAGCAAATTGGGATCAACCGGCCAGGCGATACGCAGCTATGAACGAGCGCTGGATTGTAATCCCTATTACGTGCCGGCTCATATCGGATTGGGCGATCTCTATATTTCGCTTGATCGGCACGATGCCGCCTTGGAATCGTACCGGCGAGCGCTGGAAATTGATGGTGCGGCCGCCATTCCTTTTGTCAACATGGGGGAAATTCATGCCGCGCAAGAGGAGTGGAACGAGGCGATTAACGCCTACAAGAAAGCGGTAGACGATCGGCAGCAGGCGTATCGAGCCAATCTTGGATTGGGTGAAGTTTACCGCCGGTTAGGGCGGCTGGATGAAGCCCTTCAGGCTTATGCGTTTGCCTCGGAACGACGCCCCAATGCCGCGGCCCCGTTTATCGGTTTGGGACACGTTTATGCGGATATGAATCGGGTGGCCGATGCGAGACGGGTTTTTGAGCAGGCGCTGCAGCAGCCGGATGGCGGCAATCGTTTGGCCGAAGCATATGAAGGGCTCGGCCGGGTATATGCTCTACAGGGTCGATCAAATCAGGCGATCAACGCCTATCAGATGGCGGTGCAGTCGGCCCCCACCTTTGCTCCTTCTTATATCGGCTTGGCTGACGTTTACCTCAGCAGCGGAGAACTTGATCCGGCCGAAAAAGCGGCCCGACAGGCGATTTTGATCGGCAGCCACAATGCCCAGGCGTATACCACGTTGGGCCATATTGCCGCACAGCAAAACGCGTTTGACCAGGCGATCAATCATTACGAACAGGCGGTTCAGCACAACGGCCACAACCCACTTCCTTACGGCGGATTAGGTGATGCGTATTTGGCTATGGGCCAACTGGAAAAGGCGCGAGCGGCCTATGAGCAGGGGTTGGCGGTCGATCCCAGTGCCCCAGGGTTCCCTTACGCCAATTTGGGACGGGTGTATCACGAACTGGGAGAAGACGAAAAAGCCCTGGGGGCGTTTGAAATGGCCACGGCATTTGGCGAAGACGATGTCGATATGTATCTGGTACAGGCCGATCTTTACGTCCAGCGAGATAGCGATGAAGCCGCGCGCTACAGCTATGAACGAGCGCTGTCGCTTGATCCGGCCAACCGCACCGCCCACCGCGGTTTAGGAAAAATATTTCTCAAGCAGCGGCAGCTGTCTGAAGCGGTTACCGCCTTCAAAAAAGCACTGCAGTTTGGCGATCAGACACCCGGCTTGTTTACCGAGATGGGAGATGCCTATCGCCTCAAGCAAGAGATTGATAAAGCTGAAAGGTGTTACACCCACGCCCGCAACCTCAATCCGATGAGCAGCCGAGCGGTGATGGGTTTGGGGCTGCTGCAGGCCACGCGTAATCGACTTAGCGAGGCGGTTGGACTGCTTAGAGAAGCGCTTGATCTCAATAAAGGATTGGAAGAAGCTCGGGTTTATCTGGGGCAGCTGCTCAACAGCGCCGGTCAAGAGGGGGAAGCAAGGGCCACATTTGAGGCGATTCTGGCTGAAGATCCGGAGAATCCGCTGGCCTATATCGGTCTGGGCGAGATTTTCTTGACTCAGGAAAATCATTCACAAAGTCGTCAAATGTTTATTGAGGCGCTGGCTCGTGATCCTCAAAATCCGGCCGCGCTTTTCGGGATCAGCCAGGTGTACATCGCTCAGGAAAAATGGCCCGAGGCTGAAAACACCCTTGAAAAAGCGATTCAGGCGGCGCCAAAGAACGGCGATGCCCATCGATATTTGGGGCAGGTGAGGATGGAACTGGTTGATTTAGCCGGAGCTATCGAGGCCTATAAGAGCGCCCTTGACCTCAACCCACAGGATGGGGAAAGCTGGATCGGTTTGGGGCAGGCGCGCCTCAAAAGCGGCCAATTTGTCCGCGCCCAGGATCATTACAATCGCGCCTTAAGTCATCTGCCGGATAACGTGACAGCCCTGAACGGTCTGGGACAAGCGTACAACAGCATGGGGCAATTCCATGAAGCGTATGACGTTTACCAGCGCCTGATTGAATTAGATCCGGAGACCCCCGATTATCCGATCGCTCTGGGAGATGCCGCCCGGCAGCTCGGCCGTTATGCCCAAGCGGAAACCGCTTATCAGCAAGCGCTAATTCTCGAACCGGATCAGGTTATCGCCCAGCTGGGTTTGGCCGCGGTTCAAACCGCGCAGGGGCAATTTGATGCGGCGCTGGCTCGACTCGATCAGGTCGCGGCCGCTCATGCCGATTTACCGGCGCTGTACAGCGGTCGAGCGGATGTGTATTTGCAGCAGAATAAACTCGATCAGGCGCGCGCCGCCTATGAAAAAGCGTTGGAGTTGGATCCCAACCACGTCAATTCTTTGGTCGGCATGGGTCATCTGCACGTGCAGGAAGCCAATTTTGCGGAAGCGGAAGCGATTTATGCGTCCGCCGCCAAGCAGGGGTATACCAATCGAGAACTGCTGACCGGTATGGGGCAAATTTATGCGGAGAAGCAGGATTTTTCGAGCGCCATCACCATTTATCATCAGGCCCTCAAGCTCGAACCCACCGATTTGCAGGCGATTTTTGGCCTGGCGCGGGTATATACGCTCAGCGGCCGCCTGGATGAGGCGGAAAAATCATATCGACGGGCGCTGCAGGTGCGGCCGAATTGGCCGCCGGCTCTGCTAGGAATGGGCAATGTGCTGCTGGCTACAGATGAATTTAGCAAATCAATTTCTCTTTTCCAGCGGGCGCTGGATCAGGATGATCAGCTGTCAGCCGGCCATTTGGGGATGGGACAAGCGTATTTGGGGTTGGATCGGCCGTATGAGTCGCTGGTTGCTTTTGCGTCAGCGATCAAACATCAGCCTGATTTTGCCGCGGCGTACAGCGGGACTGGGGAAGCCAATATGCAGCTTGGATTTTACAGCAAGGCCCGTGATGCTTTTAAGAAGGCGGTTGATTTAGAAGAGAATCAGGTGCAATATCTTTACGATCTTGGCCGAGCGTATCAGGCGAACAGCGAATTGGTCAACGCCATGCAAACGTATCAAAAAGTCGTTGAACTGGACGATCAATTTGCCCCGGCTCTGGTTGGCTTGGGAGATTTATACGCCCGCTCATTACAGCATGAAGAAGCGATTGAAAGCTTCCAGAGGGCGCTTGAAATAGATCCTCAGCAGGCTGATGCGTATGCCGGATTGGGCCGAATATACATGCGGCAGCGAAAAGAGCCCGAGGCAACG
The DNA here is from genome assembly GCA_030065875.1 of Ardenticatenaceae bacterium. Taxonomy (GTDB): domain Bacteria; phylum Chloroflexota; class Anaerolineae; order Promineifilales; family Promineifilaceae; genus WTJY01. The sequence continues at coordinate 35,846 of JASJCR010000077.1, forward strand.
GTGGCATTTGAGCAGGCGGTTTCCCTAAATCGCCAAAATACCGGTTACCTGCTGGGATTGGGCCAGGCATATACCGCGCAGGGGGTGATTGATAAAGCCCTTCGTCTTTATCAGGAGACATTGGCCGCCGCCCCACAATCCGCGGCTGTGCGGGTGGGTTTAGCCGATACCTTGCAAAAAGCCGGCCGAACCGGGGAAGCGATCAACACCTACAATCGGGCGATCCAGCTCGACAGCAAGCTGCCGACGCCATATATTGGTTTAGGGAAAATATATCTTGAAGCCGGCCGTTTTCAGGATGCCATCTCTTCTTTTGAACGAGCGACCCGTCTGGGGTCCGATCGATCAGACGCGATGGTTGGATTGGGTAAGGCGTTTTTGCAGCTTAACCAGGCGGATCGGGCGCGGACGGCGTTTGAGCAGGCGTTACGTGCTGATCCAAATGACGCTGAAGCCCATGGGGGATTGGGCAGCCTTTATCGGGATGAAGGAGCTTACCAGGCGGCCTATGAAGAGTTTTCGCGGGCGATTGAGCTCGATAGCGAAAATCCAGCTTATTTTGGCGGGTTGGCCGACGTGACCAACATGATGGGGCAAACCGATCGCGCCATTGGTTTGTATGAAAGGGCCATCGCTCTCGATCCCAACGATCCATTTTCACACGGATCACTGGCCGGGATTTTCCGAAAATTGGGGGAGACGGAGAAGCACGAGCAGCACGTCAAGCTGGCCCGCGAGCTGATCGCTCATGAAAACGAATACAACCGGGCGTGTATTGAATCGATCAGCGGCAATGTAGATGAGGCGATCAAGCTGCTGCGGCGGGCGCTGAGCCTGCGCCAGGCACGGCCGGACTGGATAAAGCAGGACCCGGATTTTGATTTTATCCGCGATGATCCCCGGTTTCAGACGCTGGTTAACCGCGGGAATTAATAATCAATAATCAATTTTCAATGGTCAATTATCAATTCGTTGAAAGTGCCCTGTTTTCTCTCTGGGTGACCGAATAAACCATCACCCTACCAATCCAGGTTTACCCCCCCCATCGGCAAAAGAAAAATTTCATCGTGAATGATGGACGATTTGCGTCAAAAATAACTGATGAAGTTAGGCTGTGTTGATATTTGAGAAATTTCTTCCCCCCACCTTTATTAAATTGAGAGATCATGCGATTATCTTCAAAAACAGGCCGTCATCCCCGCGGAAGCGGGGATCCACCGGTGACAAGGCTATGGATTCCCGCCTTCGCGGGAATGACGACCGTATGACTGAATTTACTTTATAAACTTCATCAATGCGGGGGTGAAGGTGCTGACTAGACTACAATTAAATTATTTAGCCGTCGATTTTAGTTGGCGGATGCAGAAAATATCGCAATTTTGACGATGAATCATCAAAATGAATCATGTGTCAACAGAACCTAATCAAGGGGAAAATAATATGGACGACAAAGAACTCAGGAACCAGCTGGCCCGTATGCTTGTGGTGCGGCAGGCGCACATGGATTTTATAGACGTGGTGGCTGATTTTCCGGAGGCACATATCAATACTCGGCCGGTCAACTGTGACTATTCGTTCTGGCACCTGCTGGAGCATTTGCGCATCACCCAAAAAGATATTCTCGATTATATTTCGGCTGAAAATTATCGCTGGCCCAATTTTCCGGATGGGTATTGGCCAAATAAGGCCGTCGAGAGCGATCTGGCCGGCTGGCAGAAAACAATTGAGGGATTTCTGGCGGATCGACAGGCCCTGGTTGACATAATCAACAATCCTGACGTTGACCTTTTTGCCCCGCTGCCCAACAGTGGAGAACACCAGCATAACATTGTGCGTGAGATCAACATTGTGGCCAATCACAATGCGTATCATACAGGGGAATTGGGGATATTGCGGCAGGTTATGGGGTTGTGGGGTTAACTTAAACCTTTTTCGGTTTAGCGCAGGCCAATTTTTTGCCCTAAACCGCGGCCGACCCACACTTCTTCCTTAAATTTGGGATCGGATGCAGAGGCCACAAAGTAGGTTACTCCCTGAACGCGGGGTCGCTGCTGCAACTCTCGCCAGAAGAGGAGGTATTCCGCTGCTTTTTGAGTGACGGTGACTCCCCCTTTGTTGTTGCTGGCTTCGGTAATCCACAGGGGCATCCCCCGAAAGCGGCTCAAATAATCATCAAGGACATCCAGCGATTTTTCGAGCGGATATACTTTTGACCAGTAGAGGTGGACCCCCAGGCCATCGGCCGCTTCGATCGCCGGCCGGCACGCTTCGGCAAACACGATGTGGTCATCCTTGATGGCGTGTACTTTGTTGCCTGGAGAAAGACCAGGAAAGATAAAGCGGCCGGTTGGCAGCGCCTGGCGATAAATCTGGAGGAGCTCCAGCCACCACGCATTAAACGCCGTTCCATCAGCCCAGCTGGCCCCCAACCCTTCCGCATAAAGATTGGGTTCATTGTGGAGTTCGATCACCACATCTTTCCCCCGCAGCTGCTCGAGGGCACGCTGGACATCGGGGAAGGTATCGGTGAGAAATTGGCGAGGGGTCAGGCGACGGCCGCCAAAATCGAGAAAGGCGCGCACGATCCAGCTGGCATTTGGGTGGGCTTTGGTCAGGCGATTGATGTCACCCGCCGGGTGAAACGACAAAATTTTGATAATACCGGGGCGCATGGCCGCAAATTCAGCATGTTCCGCTTCGCTAATGTGTGGATCGGCCGAGGCGTGCAGCCCGATTTTGGCCACGCTCAGCTGACTGCTTTCCGCGCGAATCATCCCCCCCTGGCTGATTTGAGGGGTCGGTGGTTGTAAGATCGACTCGTCAATCCGCACCGGGGTAAATTCACCCAGCGGGGTGTCGGTGACAAAAAGCTGGCTTTGAGCGGGGACAAAGCCCACAATTTTGGCGTCACGACGGGGTGCTTCGCGCAAATTTAGCCCATCGGGACCGGCTTTGGCATCGACTCCACGCAGGCGCAGTTCACCGCTGAGGACCCACCCGGGGGTAGATTTTTGCAGGGGCATCAACGTTGAGTCACCGGCCGCCTCAACCTCGTCTTCCGTCAGAGGTTCGGGCAGCTCAACGACCGGCAATGGATTGAGCACGCGCAAAAACCCCTGCTCGTTAACAAGCACGGGGGTGTAGTTGGCTTCGGCCTGTCCGGCGATAGTGACCGAGGTATTGCTGCGAATGGTGCCCATATAGCGGCCGCTGGAGCCGGGCGCACTTTGCAGGGAAACCGGCCGATGTGGGGTCTCCGCTCGCAAGCCGGCGATTTGTAAAAATTGAGTGGGCAGCCATCCTAAATGAATACCGTCTCCACCGGGTGGGGTGCCAACGGAATTTCCATTGCCGTTTGTTCCGCCTGTTGATGGCAGGGTCGGCTGGGGGGCTTGAGGCGCGTTCACCGGCCCGATAAAGTCAGCCTGGCGAGCAATGATCGGCAAATACCCGTTTTCCTCTTCCCCCTGAATCATCAGGGTGCTGCCCCGTCGAATGATGCCGAGGTTGGTGCTGTTGCGCGTGGCTCGTTCGCGGCAGTTGATCCCGTAGCGGGTGTTAACGACCCCTAGCTGACCTTCGATGTTGAGGTACGATTTCCACACCCACCCCTGAATCGTAGTTTCGTGGGAAGCGGGGGGTGTTCCCGGGGTTTCAGTCGGAGGTTGATATTGACCAACGGCCGCTGCGGCCGCGAGAACCGGCAAAAAGCCGCTCTGAGGTGGTCCATTAACAACCATGAGGGTCCCTTCCGGCACCTGAACCGCTTCGTTTGGACCCATGCGCAGCGTGACGCCTCCGCTCAGCGCCTGCGCGAGCTCCAAGTCTTCGTTTACCGATACGCTTAATTCAGCTACCCACCCTTTGAGAAATGGGCCTACCGGCGTTTTCCACCCCATCAACGGGAGTAAAAATGGGGTCGGATCGATCATGTCTTTTGGCCAGTCACCCACTTTGGCTCCCCGCTTTTTGAGCATGAGATGAAGATGTGAACCAAAGCTGTTGCCGGTATTGTCGGCCAATCCCAACACCGAGCCACCTTTTACAGCGTCCCCTACAGCAACGAAGGCTTCCTGCAAGTGGGCATAGACGGTCACGTAACCATCTTCATGCTGCACGCGAACGTGAATGCCGTAATTATGCCCTTCCGGATTGTTTTGGACTTTGTAGACTCGCCCACGGGCCACACAGTAAATTTTGCTGCCGGTAGGGGCTCTTAAGTCAACCCCTTCATGACCAGGTAAACCAAACTGGCGATAGTAATGCGCATTGGCGCCAAATGGCTGGGTGATAACGCGATGTTCAGTTGGCCAAACTTCGAACCGAAACTTACTCATGTAACTGCATGACCAGGTCATTCCCCCAAATTATATTTGTGAGAATCAGAAGCGGAAGTGGAGATAAGGACCTAAATTATATGGACATTTGGTAGTTTAACGCGTAACTGATCCAATCGCGTATTATAGCCACAGAAAGGACGACACACAAACACAATTTGTGATTACTTTTTGGTAAAAGAACGTGCCGAGCGAGCTGAAAATTTAAAGAGCATAAAAAAAAGCGAGCGAAGGTTTTCTCAGGGGTTGTTCTCGGTTATCATTACCGGTTGGTGGGCCTTCTTTTCAGCACTCAAACACGGGAAATTGATTATGGGATTAAGTATCGGCATTGTGGGCTTGCCCAATGTAGGCAAAAGCACCACGTTTAATGCTTTGACAAAAGAACAAAACGCCGAAGCGGCCAATTATCCGTTTTGTACCATTGAACCAAACAAAGCGATTGTCGCCGTGCCCGATGAGCGGGTTGATCGGCTGGCCGAGCTGGTGAAACCGCAAAAAACAATTTACTCTACGATCGAATTTGTGGATATTGCCGGTCTGGTAGCCGGCGCTTCAAAAGGGGAGGGATTGGGTAATAAATTTTTGGGCAACATCCGGGAGACGGACGTTATTGTTCAGGTTGTGCGCTGCTTTGAAAATGAAAGTGTGGTGCATGTCAGCGAGAAGCCGGATCCGGAAGCGGATATCGAGGTCATCAATACCGAACTGCTGCTGTCGGATATGGAACAGCTGGAGCGCAAGCTCGATCGTTTGGAGCGGCAATCCCGCGCGGATAAGGCTTCCCGGCCGATGCTGGCGCTGGCCCAACAGCTTCAGGAGCATCTGGACAGCGGCCAGCCGGTGTCCACATTTCCAGAGGGTGACAGCGACCTATTCGCGACCTTAAATAAAGAGATGCGTTTTTTGACCGGCAAAAAAGTCATTTATGTGGCCAACGTCGATGAGGAACATTTGCTCGAGGATAACGAGTATGTGGCCACGGTGCGCCACTATGCGGCCGAGCGCAATGCGGAAGTTGTTGTGTTGTGCGCCAAGCTGGAAGAAGAATTGGCCGGTCTCACCGATGAGGAAAGGGAGGAATTTCTCGAGTCGATGGGGGTTAGTGAGAGCGGCCTCGATCAGGTCATTCGCAAAGGGTATGATACTCTGGGATTGGTGAGCTTTTTTACGGCCGGGCCAAAAGAGGTACGCGCCTGGAATGTCCGTCACGGATGGAAAGCGCCCCAGGCGGCCGGGGTGATTCACACCGATTTTGAGAAGGGGTTTATTCGTGTAGAGGTCATTCCCTTTGAAACGTATATCGATCATGAAAGCGAAGCGGCCGTCAAGGCAGCCGGGGAAATGCGGGTTGAAGGAAAAGAGTATGTGGTCAAGGATGGGGACGTGATGCACTTTCGGTTTAATCTTTAACTGTTATGAGTGAGTTTTTAATTCGTCGCAATCCGGTTTTAGAAGCGCTGCGCGGCCGCCGGCGGCCGCTCTATCGCCTGTGGGTGCAAAAAGATGGCCCTTCTAAACTCCTGCGGCCGATTTTGCAGCAGGCTCACCAAGTCAACATTGAGGTTCGGGAAGTTGGCAAACAGAAGCTAGGGAATTTGTGCCAGAGCGGAGACCATCAGGGCGTCGTGTTGGAAGCCGGCGGGTATCGCTATGCGGAGATAAGCGATATGCTGGCTTTGGCCGAGTCAAAAAACGAACAGCCGTTCATCCTGATTTTTGACCTGGTGCAGGGCACCTACAACGTGGGCACGCTGCTGCGATCTGCCGACGTTTGCGGCGTGCACGGGGTGATTATGCAAACCCGCCGCGCCCCTGACATCAATCCCACTATTGTGCAGCACAGTCAGGGGGCAACCGAACATTTACACATCGCCCAGGTGACCAATTTATCGCAGGCGATTGGTGAATTAAAGGGGCAGGATATCTGGGTGGCCGGCCTGGATATTGATGAAGGGGGGTATTCCTGGGGGGAGATCGACCTCAACCGGCCGCTGGCCCTGGTGGTTGGTCATGAGGGAGAGGGGCTGCGTCGGCGGGTGCGAGAGCAGTGTGACTTCATTTTTCGACTGCCGATGAAAGGGCATGTCGATTCGCTCAATGCGGCCGTGGCCGGTTCTGTGGCCCTCTACGCGGCCTGGCAGGCCAGACAGTTTGCTTAACCGGGTTTGGCATGGGGTTACAGAGCGTAAGATCTGGCGTACTGATTTTGCAACGATTCAAACATCCGGCCGTATAGAGGGCCGTGGCTTAAAACCACCATCTACCCCACCTAAAAACCAACTGCAGAGGAGAATTCCAGATGATGGCACCACGCTGGCGAAAAGTACTGCGCGATTTATGGGGCAATAAAACCCGCACTATTTTGGTTGTTTTGTCAATCGCGGTGGGCGTTTTTGCCCTCGGTATGATCATGGGCACCAATATTATGCTCAACCGCGATCTGCCTGAAGTTTACGCAACGATTAACCCTCCTCATGCGGTCCTTTTTTCCGAAAATTTTGATGAAAATCTCCTGGCTGTTGTTGAGGATATCGATGGGGTTGAGGCAGTAACCGCCAAGCGCAACTTTCGCGCCGCCATGCAAATTGGTCCTGATGAGTGGACCGATATCGAGATGACCTTCTTCACCGATATGGCCAATACGGAAGTTGGGAAAATTTTTCCGGTGGAGGGTGCCTGGCCGCCATCCGGAGATTCCCTTCTGGTAGAACGAGCATCTCTTCCATACACCAATGCTGAAATTGGGGACCGCGTATTGATCGAGACCCGGAGCGGCCGGCAGCGCTGGGTGGAAATCGCCGGCACCGCCCATGACATTAACACCGAACCGGTTCAATTTTCTAATACGCCCAACACATATGCTTCGATGTCCCTGCTCGATTCTTTGGGGATTGACCGTGAATTTGACGAGCTGCACATTCGGGTAATCAGCGACGTGCCCGGTGAAGAGCCATCTGAGGCGTATGTGAAAGAGGTCGCCAGCGAAATTCGCGACAAGATCGAGCGGGGGGATCGCGAAGTATTTTGGGTTTGGTATCCGGTTCCTGGTGAACATCCGGCTACCGAAGCGATCAATCCTCTGCTGTACATTTTGGGCGTTCTTGGTGGATTTAGCCTCTTTCTCAGCGGGTTCCTGGTGGTCAATATCATCAACGGTTTATTGACCCAGCACGTCAAGCAGATCGGCATCATGAAGGCGATTGGGGCCCGATCCAATCAGGTGTTTGTCCTGTATATCATCACGGTGGTTATTTTTGGCCTGCTGTCTTTGTTTATAGCCGTTCCACTGGGTGGGGTCGCTGCTTACGGGTTTGCCAGCTATCTGGCCAGCCTCATTAACTTTGATTTATCCGGTTTTTATATTCCACTCAACGTGATCGCCATTCAAATCGGGGTAGCGGTGGGTGTGCCGGTGCTGGCCGCCCTGGTTCCGGTTATCCAGGGGGCAAGAATCTCCGTACGAGAAGCGATCAGCGATGAGGGGATGGGACGCGGCAAATTTGGCACCCACATTCTGGATCGCATCATGAGCTGGTGGACGATTTCTGTCCTGCGTTTGCAGCGGCCGATGGCCATCTCCCTGCGCAACACCATCCGGCGTAAAGCCCGCCTTTTTTTGACTTTATTCACCATGACGCTGGGGGGGGCGATCTTTATTTCGGTCATTTCGATTTATGCCTCACTGCTGGCGACCCTCGATGATGCCCTTTCCTACTTTAACTATGATGTGGATATCAACTTTAATAAATCGTATCGGATTGCTGAAATTCAGCGCGCAGCCCTGGAAGTGGATGGGGTGGAAGCGGCCGAAAGCTGGATTGGAGAAACGGTTCGCCGCGTAGCGGATGACGGCAGTGAGGGTGAAAATCTCGTTTTGTTGGGTATTCCGCCCGAATCAATCACGATCCGGCCGACCGTCACCGAAGGGCGCTGGCTTGAACCAGGTGACACCAACGCAATTGTGATAAACACATCTGTTCTGCAACAGGAAACGGACGATATTCAGGTTGGTGACACGATCATTCTTAAAACTCAGGGAGAGGAAAAAGAGTGGGTCGTTGTCGGGTTTGTGCGATCGGTGATGGTTGGCCCATTGACGTATGCCAATCAGGATTATCTGGCGCGGGAGCTCAATTTTGTGGGCAGAAGTGGCGGGGTACAAATCATCGGCACGGATCACGATCCGGCCGCCCAGCAAGATTTGGCCGATCGGCTGGAGACCTTTTTTGATCAGGCCGGGCTAGAGGTTGCTTCAACCGGAACGATCAGCGAAACGCGCGAACAAATCATCTATCAATTCAACATTATTGTGACCCTGTTAACGGTGATGGCCATCTTAATTGCCGTGGTTGGTGGGTTAGGCTTGATGGGCACCATGAGCATTAACGTGATGGAGCGGACCCGCGAGGTTGGGGTCATGCGAGCGGTTGGGGCTTCAGATCGTTCGGTTTTGAGAGTGGTGCTCGTTGAGGGGGTATTTATTGGCCTGCTGAGTTGGGCGATGGCCGCACTGATTAGCTACCCGCTGGGACGTGTGTTGAGTGATGCGGTTGGCAACGCTTTGATGCAGAGCCCGCTGACCTACCGGTTCGCTTTAAACGGGGCGTTTGGTTGGGTGGTGGCGGTGGTTATTATCGCCAGCCTGGCCAGCTATCTGCCCGCCCGCCGCGCCTCACGGGTCAGCGTGCGTGAGACGCTGGCGTATGAGTGATGGGTTATCTCTCACCACTTCTTTCACCCGATAAACCGGCTTATTTTGACTTTCATAGTAGGTTCGGACGAGAAGCTCGGCCGTCAGCCCGCTGATCAAAAACTGAACGCCCAAAATAATGAGCAAAATCGCCAGCAGCAGCAGCGGCCGTTCCCCAATTTCATACGCTTGAAAACCGGCCCATCCCCCCTGCAAACCTGCCAAAATCTTTTGCACGCTCATCCAAGCGCCCATCAGGAAGCCGGTGAAACCGGACAAAATGCCGACCCAGCCAAAGAGGTGCATCGGCCGATCCCCATACTTGCTTAGAAAAAGAACGGTGACCAGATCGAGCAGTACGCGAAAAGTGCGAGACAGGCCGTACTTTGATTGACCGGCGACTCGCGGCCGGTGATTAACGGGGACCTCAACCATACTGTAGCCGGCTTCGTTGACCATCTCGGGAATAAAGCGATGCATCTCTCCATAAAGGTGTAAATCTTTGACGACCTCAAAGCGAAAAGCCCGCATGGAACATCCTCGATCTTTGAGCTTAACGCCAGTTGAGTTGGCGATCATCTTATTGGCAATTTTTGACGGGAGTTTGCGCATCAGAAAGCCATCCTGGCGATCTTTGCGCCACCCGTTGACGACGTCCGCCCCGGTTTCGTCGAGTTTAGCCAGCAAAGCCGGGATATCAGCCGGATCGTTTTGTCGATCCGCATCCATGGTCATGACCACGCGACCCTGTGCTGCGGCAAAGCCGGCTGAAAAACCGGCCGTCTGCCCAAAATTACGCCGAAAACGCACCAAAACCACCCGCTTATCCTCGGCAAACAGCGCTTTTACTTCGTCGACGCTGCCATCACTGCTGCCATCATCCACATAGATGACCTCATAATCAAGGTCAAGGGGGACCGTGGCACGGGTGATTTCTTCGTGCAGAGGCTTGATATTTTCTTCCTCATTAAAAACAGGCACCACAATACTCAGGTCTTTGGTGGCCTGATCCTCATAAACTGTATTCATACTTTCGATTGTACCTGAAGTGGGTGATAGGTGACAGGTGATGGTTAAAATGAATCATTGACCTGGAGCAGCTTCTCCGCGGCCGCCAGTCCGGACAGGGCCGCCCCTTCAACGCGCGATTCGAGAAAAGCGTCCCCGGCAAAGGCTAGCGGTCCGGGCGAGTTGACAAAAAGGGTGCGCTCGGGATGTAAAACGGCCGGCTGAGCGTACAGCCAGCGGTGCACCTGAACCGTGTCCACGGCGGATAAATCAAGCCAATTTTGAGCGGCCGCTTCTTCCAGGAGCAGTCGTCCAACTTTGGACCGATCTTCATCTAAATGCTGCCGGGTGAAGTGCGGGCCGGCATGAATGGTGACGGTTGGTTTATCGGATATTCCTTTTTGCTGATTGTCGGCGATCCAGGCGATCGGCTCGCTTCTTACCTGCACCGCCCCAGGGGCGGGAATGGTACTCGGCTGGGTGAGGCGAGCCATGACCGCAAAACAGGGATCGTATTTGATGCGCTTTAACGCCCTCATGGCCTGCTCGGGAAGATAAACGCCACCGGCGGATAGCAAAGTCAGCGATTGGGGAATGGGGGCGGTTAGAAGCAGCGCGGCGGCCGAAAAGGGTTGTCCTTCAGTGGTTTGCGCCACCCAATGGTTGTCAGCCCACGAGATTTTGGTGAGGCGAGTGGCTTTATGAACGGTTAAACTTTGGGCCAGATGCTTGGCGACGGCCGTCATGGCCGGCGCACCGCGATAGCGCGGATGGCCATCGCCGCTGCCAAATCCGCGGGTCCATTCGACAACGATCTTCTGATCGAGCCATTTATTGACATAATCTTGAAAAATTGGTGAGCGAACGGTAAAAAATTGAGCACCGTGGTCAGCTCGGCCCGGGTTTAAGCGGCGTGAGGCCATTCGGCCACCTACCCCTCGCCCTTTGTCAACGACAGTGACCTCAAACCCGTTTTCTTTTAGGTGCGTCGCCGCCAGCAAACCGGCAATGCCGGCACCGACGATGAGGGATGATTTTTTATTGGTCATGGGGGAATGATTGGTTATTGGTTTATTCGTATATTAGTTTATTCTTTTGTTGTCTCTTGTCTCTTGTCTCTTGTCTCTTGCCTGTTGTCTCTTGTCTCTTGTTCGTTGTTTAACAAAAAAAGCCCGACGCAAGCGCCGGGTCTTTTTTCAACTTGTTAGTTAGTGGTTAATGGGGATTAAGCCATGGCCGGGTCGGGAAGCATTTCGCCCAGGACGCGTTCGATTGCCATCGTGTGGCTGCAGAAGCCACGGGTTCTAAAGAAGTTGCAATCGCACGTCCATTTCCCGTTGTCGAAAGCGACACGGTGTACCGTTCCATTGTCACCGCTAAGCTGAACATCAAGGGCGGTGAAGCGGAAACGCTCCGGCTCCGATGCGTAGATTTTCGCTTTCTCGATCTTGCCAATTAGTGCGTAATCCATAATGTTAACCTCCAGATGTGTGTTGTTTTCATCTCTGCGACATGGGTTTCAGCGGAAATAAAAAACGCACGCGTTTAGCGTGCGTTACGGACTTGACTGTTGTGTGCTGAAACTGTTTTTGAAACTCTCCGTTCCATGCCATCAGTATAGTCTTTGCCCAAATAAAGTCAAACTATTATGTAAAATTTTAGACAATTTGTACAAAAGTCATGTGTTTAATATGACTTAGTCACCTACGCCCATTGGCCAGTTGGGTCGCCGCCGGAGAACGTCGCAGCCGCCACATCGACCAGATGCCAATGAGCGGCCCCAAAGCGAGAAAAACAAAGGCGTAACGCCAGCCAACCAGGGCCTCTATGGGAGGGATCAATCTAATGGTGAAGAGGGTTAGCAAAAACCCGAGACTGGTTTGCAGGGTCAGGGCGGTGCCGAGATATTGTTTGGGAGCCAACTCGCTGACGGCCGCCGAAAATTGGGCTGAATCCGCCACGATAGCAAACCCCCAAATCAAGGCAACCGCAAAAAGCAGCCAGGGTGACCCATCAAATAAGAAGCCAATGAAAAGCGCGCAGGTGGCGCTGATGGCCATAGAGCCGATGGTGATTGCGGTGCGGCCGAGCTGATCCGCCCAGCGGCCGGCCAACAGACTGCCGATTCCCCCAACGGCGACCACGGCGAAGGTAGCCATGCTGGCCCAGCGAGGCGCGATCCCCTGTGGTTCAAAACTGGCCAGAAAAAAGGCGGCGATCCAAGACCACATCGCATACAGCTCCCACATGTGACCCAGATACCCAATGTTGGCCTGCATGACGGCTCGATCACGCAAAATGTGGCCGATTTGCTGCCAGTCAAACGGCGGAGAGGGGGTGCGATACGGCCCCTCATGGATAAACAAGATGCCAATGACGCCGCTGCTGGCCGCCATGGCGGCCGCCAGCCACATCACCGGCTGCCAACTTTGAACCCCGCCGAAGGCGTTCAGCAAATGGGGGATTGCCGAGCCAACGGTCAAGGCGCCGACCAGTAAGCCGATCGCCAGTCCGCGATCTTTTTGGGTCCAGGTGGCCATGATTTTCATGCCGACCGGATAAACGCCGGCTAAAAAAAAGCCGGTTAAAAAGCGCAGGATTAAAGCTGGACCAAGGGAGGTGACCAGCAGGGGAATGGCCGCCGTGGCCGCGGCCGCCAGCAGCGCGGAACCGCTAAAAAGCCAGCGGCTGGATACGCGATCGGCCAGGTTAAGAAGCGTCGACGTAAATGCCCCGACCACAAAACCGATTTGGACCGACATGGTGAGCCACGCCCGGCCGCTATCGTTTAAGGACCATTCTATAGTTAAAAGAGGCACAACGGCCGAGGCCGAAAACCAAACGGCCAGGGCCAGAAGGGCGGATAATGCCAGGAGAGAAAGGGTGCGCCATTTATCAGACATCAGACAACAGACTGGAGACCAGAGATGGTGATTTGATGAGGTGATGATAGCGCACCTTACACCAGGCGGCATATTTACTTTTGGGCGGTAGTTTGCGAAAAGGTGGAATCGACCGCCTTGGTCTGCATGGTTTGATCGTAAAATGCCAGCAGTAGATTGGTATTGCTCGGAGAGACGGCCAGAGCGGCGATTGATTTATCAGCTGCGAAGGGGCCGCTTACCTGCTGGGTTTGCCGCTCATAACGCCAAACCTGCTGGTCAAAGGCGAAAAACAAGGTTTGG
>JASJCR010000184.1 GCA_030065875.1 Ardenticatenaceae bacterium
GCTTATCCTGTTTCAGGACTCAGGACTCAGGACTCAGGACTCAGGACTCAGGACTCAGGACTCAGGACTCAGGACTCAGGACTCAGGACTCAGGACTCAGGACTCAGGACTTAGGACTCAGGACTCAGGACTCAGGACTTAGGACTTAGGACTTCGAGCGTATGCCATACCGTATTAACCAAAAACCGAACCTTGTCCACCGTTTGCGGCAGGGGATTTGTGCCGGCGGCCGCCAGCTGAGCCGCTTTTTCAACGGTTTCCCGGCCGGGTGATTGGCTCATAAGGGCCTGCTCGACATTTTCCAGACGCAGAGGAATATTGGCGACACCGCCAACACCAATGCGTGCAAAGGTAATTTGATCATCTGAAATGACCAGGCGCACCAGGCATTCAACAATCGGCCATTCCGCTTCCGCCCGGCTGATCGAGCGAAAGTAAGCGGCTTTTTCCTGAGGGATCGGAGGCAGGAGGTGAATATGGGTCAGGATTTGCCCCGGTTCGAGCGTGTGATCGCGGGTGGGATCACTGCCGTCACCATACAGCTCGTCGATTGACCGCCGGCCGACCCCGTCGATGTCGACCTCTGCCTCATAAGCCAGCAGAGCCATGCCCAACGTGGCCGGGTGAGGATAAACGCAGGGTCCCAGGTCAAAGACGACCCCGTTTGGGTTGTGACCGTCCCGGGCAAAACATTCATCTCCCCCATTTTTGTGGCAGTTATACGCCGGATGGCGATAAAACGGGCAGCGGGTGTGCTGCAGAAGCGCGCCGCCCATGGTGCCCATCAGTCGAATTTGTGGCGTGGCCAGACCACCGGCCGCTTTGGCTAAGCCTGGGTAGGCTGCCTGAATTTTTGGATCGTTGGCCACGGCATCAATCGTCACCATCGCCCCTATCACGGCCGATCCGTCCGCCTGCCACTCGATTTGATCCAATCCCTGCAGCCGGCGAATATCGATGATCGGCCCCGCACTGATGCGGCTCCGTCGCCGTTCCTGCAAGTCTGTACCGCCGGCTCGAAGTTCACCATTTGTGTTGGCGGTTTCCTTAATATTTTGGGCGATTATTAAGCTCATGCGTTTACCCCTTTGACCACATCCTGTGGCGTGATTGGCGTGTTTGACGGCCGCCAGCCGGTCGCGTGATAGACGGCGTTGCCAACCGCTGCGGCCACGCCAACCGTAGCCAATTCAGCGATGCCGATCCCCTTGCCGCGAATTTCTTCGTACCCTTCTTCGATAAAGTCAACGTGCATCTGCGGGATATCGCCAATACCCGGCACTTTATACTCCTCCATGTTCATCGACAGGTTGTGGCCGGTGCGTGAATCAATCACTTTTTCCTCATAAAGAGCGTAACCAATCCCCTGGATAATGCCTCCGTAAACCTGGCTCCGGGCCAGCTCGGGCACAAAGATTTTACCAGCGGCGATATTGGCCCAGGCGCGCAGCGGCCTGATTTTGCCCAGCAAGGTATCTACTTCAACCTCGACCACGTTCATCGCCTGACTGACACGCAAACCGATGCTGGGATTGTGATCCGGTCCCGGCATTCTCAGGGGAACGCCCAGTGGGCCGCGCTCCGGTTTGCGCTCTATTGTTACCTGGTGGGTCGTGACTTGTCCGGCCAGCTCCGTCCAAGAGGTAAACCCGGCGCTGTGACGGATGCCGCCGGCGGCCGCTTCGACCGTCCCCAGCCCCAAATCACGGCGAGCGGTTTCCACGAGATAATCCCGAACTTGCTCGGCCGCTTCAAAGGCTGGCGGATAAATCGAGTTGGTCACCTGGCTGCCGCCGGCCACCGGGCCGATCGGCGCTTCTGAGGTGCCAATACGCACGATGACTTCCGAACGGGGGATACCAAAGACGTCGTGGACAGCCTGGGCCAGCACCGTACGGCCGCCGTTGCCGATATCCTGGGTGGCATTTTCGACATAAATTCCTTGGGGGCCGATTCCGACCGATACTTTGGTGTTGGGGTTGTAGATAAACAGCCAAGAGGCCCCGGCGATCCCGACGCCGCGGCGGTAGCGGCTGCCGTCGCCCCCAACCGGCCCGCGATTTTGCCAGGTGGGCAGAGACTCAACCCAATTGTAAAGCTGGTGGCGAATTTCGTGTTTGGGATACCACAATCGACGGGCGGCCACCGGATCGAGACCGTGTTTGTGGGCCGCTTCGTCTATCGTCTGCTCCAGCGCCCAGAATGCCTGCGGACCATCAGGCCCGCGGAAAGGGACACCGGGCGGGGTGTTGTTGATGACGTTGTTGTCTTCGAGGTCGCGAGTAATTGAGGGACCAATTAAACCCAACAGACCAGCTTGATTGGTGCCAATGGCGATCCCCGCGTCACCTAATACCCGCATCGTCATCGCTTCCGGCTTACCGGATGAATCGGTGACGACCTGCATGGTGGTTTCCGCGCCGTTGCGCAGCCCGGTGTAGCTGAGCTCTTCGAGCCGGTCACAGGAGACCATTACCGGTTTATGGGTGACCCGGGCCAGGGTGATGGCCGCCACTGTCTCGTTGTAAAGTCCCTGCTTACCACCAAACCCACCGCCGATGTGGTGAGAGGTGACGGTGACCTGTTCGTTGTCAAGGTCAAAATGGTCGGCAATTTCACTTTTAAGGGCGTAGACCGACTGGGTCGAAACCCACACGTCGAGCTTCTGCGCACCATCCCATTTGGCTACGGCCGCGTGGGGCTCGAGTGCGGTATGGACCTGGGTGGCGTTGCGGTAGGTTCTTTCGGTTAAATTGAGATCGCTTGCGTTTTTGCTCTGCTCGACCAGTCGCCGTGCTTTTGCCGCCCGGCTGGAAGAGATTTTGAGCGTGCCGCGGCGGGTGTTGTGATTCCAGCGGCCGGGCAGCGTAAACCCTTCTGCGGCACTGGGCACGTCGTTTTTGCGGCCGGGAAACGCTTCTGGCGATGTGGATTTACGCGCTTCATCAAGACCAATGACGGCCGGCAGCACATCGTATTGAACGACAATTTTTTCGAGGGCGGCGGCGGCCGTGCGTTCATCCAAGGCGGCGACGGCCCCGATCGGCTGGCCGACGTAGTGGACGGTGGTTTTCCCCTCGCGCAGGTCGGCAAAGCCAACCACGCCAGGCATGTCGAGGGCTTCTGCGGAGTCGATAGAAATCACGCGGGCGTGCGGCTGTGTGGACCGCAGAATTTTGCCTACGAGCTGCCCTTCGAACTGGACATCAACGGTATATTTTGCTTCACCGGTTACTTTTTCAAGCGCTTCAAAACGGGGTGCAGCCACGGTGTCGACCTCATCAAACTCACCGGCGCAGGCGCTTTGGATCGCTTCGTAAATCCCTTGATAAGCGCCACAGCGGCAAACGTGCCCGGCCAGGGCGTTGGCCACTTCTTCACGAGAAGGCCGTGCAGTGCCCTGGCTGGCCCGCCACGCTTTATAAAAGGCGATCCCTTCCATGATGAAGCCGGGGGTGCAGAAGCCACACTGCAGGCCGTCGTGGGCCATAAACGCCTTTTGGACGGGGTGCAACTGCTGACGCGGATGGGCTTCGATGGTTTCCACGGTTTTGCTGTCGAGATGGTGGGCTGGCAGGAGACAGCTGGCCATTGGCTGGCCGTCAACCAGGACCGTACACGCCCCGCAAACCCCGCCGCCGCAGGCCAGTTTGGTGCCGGTTAGCCCTGCTCGTTCGCGGATCAGTTCGACGGCCGCTTCATCAGGGTGAAGCTGATCGTCCGCAAATGAATACGATTGTCCGTTGATTGTTGTTTCCATATCACCTCGTTAATTGCTAATTGCTAAAGGTAATAGCTAATTGCTAAGGTTAATTGTCGGAGGAGATTATTTAGCTATTAGCCATTGGCAATTAGTCATTAGCTATTTTCAATGTTTTGATCGTTGATTGGGCAATATCCTGCAGCATTTGCTCATCGAGCGTGGCTTCCCCTTCGATGTGAAGCTTGGCCAGGCCGATGGCGGTGCCGATGGTCAATTGATACATTACGGGGAGGGGGAGGGGTTTGATGGTGCCATTTTGAAGTTCCCGTTCGATCACGTCGATCAGGGTTTGAAAGCCGGTGTTGGCGTACATGGGATCGTCGACCCGGCCGTGGTAGGCGGAGTTTTTATACTGTTCCATAAAAACCGCCTGTTTGGGGTGCCCGACAAAGTAGTGATAGCTGTTGAGCCATACCTGGATGAGCCAATCTTCCCACGGCTGCTCGCTTTCGACGTTGGCCAGCAGGGCATCGCCAAAGCTGTTGATCAGGTGAGCATACAGTTTGTGGACGATTTCGTCCTTGCTTTCGAAATAGTGATAGATGATGCCTGGGCTAGCTTTGGCCCGTTTGGCAATCTGGGAAATCGTGGTGCCCAGAAGGCCGCGTTCGGCAACCAGGTCCATGGTGGCTTGGAGGATTTCTTGTTCGCGTGCGGTGATTTTTAGCATGATATTTTCCTAGATCGAGCGTTCACTCTAGTCAGTATAAATAAAAAGGCAACTTTGTCAATATGGAAATTAATTATTCTCCGTGCTTTCCAAAGCCTAAAATTTCTTCTTCTTCCTGCTTGGAGATTCCTTTCCCAAGTAATTCAGGCGGCACCAAAGGCCATACCTCCTCTTCGAGAAAAGCCTGTACGCGCTTGGCTTTGGCTTCAGAACTAAGGCCAAGAGAAAGTCGTTGTTTGCGTTCTGCCAATGCTTTTCGGACCGCTTCTGTTTTTGTTTCTCCAGTGATTTGGATCAGTTCATCCAAAAGGGATTCCACCTCTCGGTTTTTTATGTTAATTGCCATCGTTTTTCTGTATTCCTTTAATAAATCGTTAATTGCCAAAATATACGTCCTCTTGTCGGCAAATCAACCGAAGTAAATCTCGAGAAGTTTCTTCACCACAAAAGCACAGAAAACACAAAATTACGCTGGAAAATGGGGTCTATTTCCTACCCTTTCTCATAATCTGGCGGATGCGAGCTTTAACCGAGGCCGCCTCTTCGGTCAGCGCTTTATCCAGGAGCTGCTGCGCTTCGGCCGCGTAGACCGGGTGCTGGGCGGCCAGCTCAAAAAAGCCGCCGTACGCCCACGCCCGGACAAATTTCACCTTATCGCGCAAAGATTCCTGGAGAAAGACATACACGATCTCGGCTTCGGCCGCGGCGATCGGCATAAAGGGGATGCACTGCAGAATATGGAGCCGAGTCTCCCAATGAACCAGCTGGGGCATCAGGTGATAAACGGCTTCAATTTCCTGAGGAGTGAGCTTGTTTCCCTCTTCCAGGTGTCGCTTGAGGAGCCAGGTGGCTCCCTTTTGCCACGGTTCGTGGGCGATATGCTCGATCAACGCCGCTGTAAATGAATCATCATCAAGGTGGCGGCTGTAAACGGTGCGCATATCGGCGGCCGATTTATCGTCCCATTCGGTCAACGCCTGCTGTAAACTCATGAACGGTCTCCAAGGATCTATAAAATGTTTAGCCACAGATTGAGTAGGTCATTGTTCAAAATTTTAAAATAAGATTTCACGAATTTTCCTTTTTTAAAGAGATAGTCCTTGTCCGTAGATTGGACCAATCTCCAAGATTGGTCCAATCTGAAAAAAACAGCACCTAAACTGATGCAGGAAAGGGATTCAATGAGCTGAATCATGTCCTAGCTTCTCAGAATTACTCTGCACGGATTACTTATCATCAACCTTTGCAAGAAATTTATCCATCAGCCGATTAAACGCTTCTGGCTTGTCCATCTGCAGCCAGTGTCCAGTTCCGGTGATCACCTGGTGGGGCAGATTGGGATCAAGCTGATGCAGGGCGAACGGCGTTTCGTTTAACGGCGTGATGATGGACAGCTTGGGTCCATTATAGTGCTGCAGCGCCGGTTGGGGATTATATTGAAAAATGGCTTTCAGCGCTGAGACAACCGTTTCTCTGGGTGTGCTGCGCAAATCCTGGAGGGTTTTTTCCTGTGTGGCCCCTGTTGAACCCTCGAGAATTTGGTTCCAATACCCTTCGATGACGGCCGGGTAAGCCTCCGAATCCAGCGCACCGAGAAACGGCCGGATCTCTTCCTGGGGAATCTGCGTCGAGTCACCGGACGGGTCCACCAGCAGCAGCCCGGCGACCCGTTTCGGGTGCATGCCGGCGTAAGCGACGGCCACGCTGCCGCCCAGGCTGTGCCCCACCAGAACAAACTTCTCCAGCCCCATTTCCTCTACCGACCTGTGCACCGCTTGCGCCAGGGAGTCTATAGCAAAATTGCCGTCGGCCGGTGCTGCAGAGCGGCCGTGGCCCGGCAGATCGAGCGCCACAGCGCGTCGGGAGGCTCGCAAATGGCTGAGCTGGGCCGACCACTGCCCGGTGTTGCCCGCCAAAGAGTGGATAAAAAGAACCGGTAACAAACCTGTCCCCCCGTCATCAACAAACAAATTTGAATGAACATTTGACATGATAGTCTTTCCTTTTTTTACTATTATCGCAGGGTGCTCAAGAACGCACGCATATCATCTACCAGCAGTTCGGGCTCCTCCAAAGCGGCAAAGTGCCCACCGCGCGGCATCTCACTCCAGTGCTGCACGTTCAGCGTCCGCTCCGCTATTTCACGTGGGGGGAAGGTGCCCGGAATGTCTTTCGGGAAGAGCGTGACGCCAACCGGTATATTCGACTTCACCTCCGCTGAAATATCCCACTGAGCATCTGCTGCTGACCCTTCAGCTGGATAAGCGGCTTCCCAATCCGCATTCATGCCATCATAGTACCAGCGGATAGAGGAGTTGAGTGTTTCAGTGACCCAATAGATCATAATATTGGTCAGCAATTCGTTTTTGCTGAAGCTGCGCTCAACGCTGTCGTCGCAATCACTCCAGGCATGGAAATGCTGCAAAATCCATGCTGCCAGACCCACAGGTGAATCGGTTAGACCGTACGCCAGGCTCTGGGGCTTAGTGCCCTGGATCATGAAATACGCTCCCTCTGCGGCCGACCACTGCTCGACGGTGGTGACGTAGGCCTGTTCGGCCGGTGATAGAGTCGATGGTTCCAGTCCAAACGTGGCATCATAGCCAATGTCAGTCAGATGAATGCCGTTCACCGCTTGTGGATGCTGCACTGCCATGTCCTTGGCCAGCGCGCAACCTACATCACCACCATGCACTGCAAAGCGACTGTAACCCAGTTTTTCGGTCATTAGCTTAAAGAGTAGGTCAATCGTATTGACTCCGCCACGTTGGAGCGGCTTATCCGAGAAGCCAAAGCCCGGCAGCGACGGCACAATCACATCGAATGACAGCGCTGGATCGTAACCAAAGCGAGCCGGGTCTGTGAGCATCGGGATGAGTTTGTAGAAGCGATAGAATGAGTCCGGCCAGCCATGCAGTAACAGAAGCGGCATTGGATTAGGTCCTTTGCCACGAACATGGATGAAGTGCAGCCCAAAACCATCGATTTCTGTGCGAAAATGCGGGAGCTGGTTGAGCTGTGCTTCCTGCTCGCGCCAATCGTATGTCTGCTGCCAATAATGGACCAGTTCCTGTAAGTATTCGAGGTTGGTGCCAGAATCCCAACCCGATCCATCGACCTGGTCTGGCCACCGCGTGCGTGCCAACCGCACCTGCAAGTCGTCTAAAACCTGCTGAGCGATGTGGATCGTAAAGGGCTGAACTGTCATTTAATCTCTCCTTTATTCTAACCTGGTGATCAAGAGGTGTTGCCTAACTTCTTGATTATCGGGCATAATTAGGACAGATTTCGCCCTAAACAAAAGGATGTCCCATGTATTCGCCCACTACGCGTTTGTTAACTGTGCTGGCGCTGCTGCAATCCCATCGTCAAATGACCGGCGCAGAAATCGCCCGCCGTTTGGAGGTCGATACGCGGACGGTGCGCCGCTATATTACGTCGTTGCAAGATATAGGTGTTCCGGTTGAAGGGGAACGCGGGCCACATGGGGCTTACTCTCTGGGTCGTGGTTCGAAGATGCCTCCCCTTATGTTTACAGATGAAGAAGCGGTTGCCCTCACGCTGGGTTTGCGTGCTCTTCGCGAATTCCAGTTTCCGGTTGAACAGGCGGCCGTCGAGGGGGCACTGGCAAAAACGGAGCGCGTACTGCCGGAAAAGCTTCTGCACCAGGTGCGAGGATTGCAGGGATCGATCACTTTCAACACCGCCTCGTATGGGTCCCCATTACCGCAATTTCAGGAAAATCAATTGGTGGTGACTCTCAGTTCCGCGATTCAGGCACAGCAGCGCGCACATTTACACTACCGTTCCTGGGATGGGAGCATCACCGATCGTGATTTTGAGCCTTATGGCATCGTTTACAATGAAGGGTACTGGTATACTGCTGGCTTCTGTCATCTTAGACAAGATTTGCGGACATTTCGGTTAGATCGTATCCAATCCATTTTCCTCCTTGAGCAGAAATTCGAAGGTCCTGAAAAAGGGTTTGATCTATTGGATTTTGTACTGGATTCAATAACGGAGGTACCGGGAGCATATAAGGTCGAAATCCTGCTTAAAACAACGCTGGATAGGGCAGAAGCAACTGTTCCGCGATACCTGGGGACGTTGGAAACAACTTCTGAAGGGGTCCTTTTGCGGCGGACGGCGACAAATCTTAGCTGGATTGCATTTGTGCTGCTCGAGTTGAATTTTCCGGTTGAGGTGAGACGACCAGCCGAGTTGAGGGCAATTTTTAGGCAGATTGCGGATAGAGCCGGCCGTATTGCTTAGCT
>JASJCR010000185.1 GCA_030065875.1 Ardenticatenaceae bacterium
ACCACATCGACACCGCCATACTCAGCCAAAAATTGTTTAGACCATCCTTCTTCACGATAATTGGCTCCACCCTTTGCTCCCAGATCAATCGCCTTCTTTATCTTTTCTTCTGAACTCGACGTGACATACACCTCCGCGCCGACGGAGATTGCAAATTGGCAGGCGAGCAAAGCCACGCCTCCTCCAACACCGCTGATAAGCACCTTATCCCCCGAGGTTACCCGCGCCCGTGTAAACAAGGCGCGGTACGCGGTCAACCCGGCCAGCGGCAGCGCGGCCGCTTCGGTCATCGTGAGATGATCCGGCTTGTCGATTAATCGATCTTCGTCTACCGCGATAAACTCCGCAAAGGTGCCGTTGGTTGGCATCCCTAAAATCGTATATGTTTGCTGGTTGGGATAATCCGGATTTTCTCCCCACTCCACGTTGGGGTTGATGAGTACCTCTCGCTCCCCTGCCCATCCGGCCCCGCAAGAACCGGGGATCACATCGCTTTTGAGTTTTGGGTAAAGTCCCTCCGTCATCCACACATCACGGTGGTTTAATGATGCAGCGGCCAATTTCACCAGCACCTCCCCTTGTTGAGGCAGGGGCTGAGGAAGGTCGTGCAGCTCAATAGGTTGATGGGGAGCTTTGAATTGAAGAGCTTTCATGAGGTTATTTGGTTTTTGATTATGATTTATCGGTTATTCGATACTCACTTAGCGAATGGGTGGAGAGAGAAATAATGGGACGGACGATTAGATCGTGGGCGTAGCGACCCATCTCATCAGCCGGGATGGGCATGCCGTTTTCTAACCACCAGCGCTGTAAATTCATCATCGAGTAAAGAAAATGGGTCTCCACAATTTCCGCCGGGATATGAGATGGAGCAAATGTATGACGGCCGACTTTTTTGCCAAAGTCGATAAACAGTTTCGACGACTCTTCAAAAAATGGTGCCCGGTACAGTGCCCGAAACAAATCTACATTTTTCTCGGAAAAGTGAAACATGGTGATCACATTGCGCTCAGTCATGTCTAGCGTGTCGGGTGGGAGCAAGACCTGGCGCAGCTCGGCAATAAAGTCGGCCAAAGCATCTTCAAACAGCTCACGCGTATCGCGATAGTGCCGGAAAAATGTGCGGTAACCAACCCCAGCATGACGAGTGACATCGCGTATCGATACATCGTCAAACCCCCGTTTGTTGACAAGCTTGATAAAGCTGTCTCTGAGCTGTTTCCTGGTGCGAACTACCCGCTGGTCTTCACTTTTCATTTTTAAATATCTTTGAGGTAAAGAATCATCCAACCACCAGCTAAACTTTATCAAATCAATTGACTTATGGCAAACGGTATGCCACAATTATTTCTAATTCAACCTAAAATCCTTTGACTAGACCGAATGTTGGAGGTTTACAAACAAATACGGATAAGGACCATCTTCCAAAACACGCCCGTCATCCTGGCCCCCATCTTCACGGGGTAAACGACGGCGGGGATCCACCGGTGGCCATCCAATGGATTCCCGCTTTCGCGGGAATGACGCTGCTAAATGGGTGTTTATTTGTCAAAACTCAAAATCGCGTTTAGTCCCTTTGGCCTATTCATCGGGAAGGTAAATAGCAACTTGGTAATTTTTATAAACGGCCAAATCGGTCAATCATTCGTTATTTAACTAGACTTCCATATTAATGTCCGCACCACTCGAATCGCTAAAAATCCTCGATTTTTCCACGCTTTTACCTGGCCCATACGCCACCATGATCCTGGCTGATTTAGGCGCGGATATTTTGCGCGTCGAGGCTCCTGACCGGCCGGATATGGTTCGCCTCGTTCCCCCTTTTGGATCAGACGGACAATCCGCCCAGCACGCCTTGCTCAACCGCAGCAAACGAAGCCTAGGCCTAAATCTCAAGGCGGCCGGTGCCGCTGATATCGTCAAAAAACTCATCACCGAACAGGGATACGACATCGTCGTCGAGCAATTTCGCCCAGGGGTAATGACGCGCCTCGGTGTCGGTTACGAGGCGCTAAAAGAATGTAATCCCCGGCTGATTTTCTGCTCGCTGACCGGCTATGGACAGAGCGGGCCGTATCAGCAGCGTGCCGGTCATGATCTCAACTATCTGGCCCTGGCTGGGATCCTCTCCGCCTACGGCCGCCGCGGGGAAACGCCTCCCCCCATGCCGCTTCAGGTGGCCGATGTCGGAGCCGGCTCGCTCCATCTGGTGATCGGTCTGCTGGCCGCGGTGATCCGCCGTCAGGTCACCGGCCAGGGTGATCGGGTTGATATCTCCATGCACGACGGCTCCCTGGCCTTAAACTCGATCAATGCCGCAGGAACACTGGTGGGAAAGGAAAACCCTCAGCCGGAAGGAACCATGCTCAACGGGGGGACCTTTTACGATTTGTATGAAACAAAAGACGGCCGTCTCCTCTCGGTGGGCTCTCTTGAGCCAAAATTTTGGCGCGGCTTTTGCCAGGCGATCGGCCGGGAAGATTTATTTCCAAAAGGGATCAATTTTGACGTTGCCCACCAGCAATCCTTTAAGGAAGAGATCAAAACGGCCCTGTTAACAAAAACCTTAAATGAGTGGGAGGAGATTTTTGCCCGACTCGATGTCTGCGTCGAACCGGTCTTGACCACTCGGGAAGCGTTGGATCACCCTCAAACGCTCGCCCGTGACATGATCGTTGACGTGCCACAGTCAGATGGCACAATCCAGCCGCAAATTGGCACACCAATCAAATTATCCTCCCATCAACCCAGCTACCCACACACCGGTGTCTCGCTCGGGTCCCATACCAAGGAGATTCTTGTTCAGCTCGGTTATTCTGAGACTGAAATCGAGAATCTTTACGAAGAGAAGGTGGTTCAATAAGGAGTTCAAAAATGACACAGGATGCATACGTATTTGAATCGATTCGCACCCCCCGATCAAAGGGCAAGGCCAGCGGCGAGCTCCACGAAGTCAAGCCCATTGACCTGGTGGTTACCCTGATGGATGAGCTGGTCGATCGGACCGACCTGGACACGGCCGCCGTTGACGATGTCGTGTTGGGGTGCGTCACGCCGATTGGCGATCAGGGAGCGGACATCGCCAAAATTGCCGCTCAAAAAGCGGGTTGGGATATTGACGTGCCCGGTTTGCAGCTCAACCGCTTTTGCGCCTCCGGCCTGGAATCGGTCAACTTGGCCGCCATGAAGGTTCGCTCCGGCTGGGAAAACATGGTTG
This sequence comes from Ardenticatenaceae bacterium, assembly GCA_030065875.1. Lineage (GTDB taxonomy): Bacteria > Chloroflexota > Anaerolineae > Promineifilales > Promineifilaceae > WTJY01. The sequence goes on from JASJCR010000185.1 coordinate 3,218, forward strand.
TAGCCGGCGGAGTGGAGAGCATGAGCCGGGTGCCAATGGGCTCCGATGGCGGGGCGTGGGCCGTTGATCCGGAAACCAATTTTGATACGTATTTTATTCCCCAGGGAATCGGGGCGGATTTAATTGCCACGCTCGAAGGATTTTCGCGCGAAGACGTGGATCGCTTTGCCCTCCGATCCCAGCAGCGAGCCGCGGCCGCCCGCGACGGTGGCAAATTTGATCGCTCCGTAGTGCCCGTAAAAGATATGAACGGCCTGCCGATTCTCGAGAAAGACAGCTATATCCGGCCGGGCACAACGCTGGAGGGGCTGGGTAGTTTAAGGCCGGCATTTGAAATGGCCGGGCAAATGGGCTACGACTTTGTCGCCCAGCAAAAATATCCGCACGTCGAAAAAATCAATCACATCCACACGGCCGGCAACTCGTCTGGTATCGTGGATGGAGCCGCCCTGGTGCTGGTGGGCAGTCAGGAAAAAGGAGAAGCGCTGGGGCTCAAACCCCGCGCCCGCATCCGTGCGGCCGCCCTGGTGGGAACCGACCCAACGATCATGCTCACCGGCCCCGGCCCGGCCACCCAAAAAGCGCTCAAGCTGGCCGGCATGACGATAGATGACATCGACCTGATCGAAGTCAACGAGGCTTTTGCTTCCGTCGTGATGCGTTTTTTGCGCGATATGGGTCTCGATCCGGCCGCGGAAAACGTCAACGTCAACGGCGGAGCAATCGCCATGGGTCATCCTCTTGGAGCCACCGGCGCGATGCTGCTCGGCACCCTGCTCGATGAGATGGAGCGCACCGATAGCGAAACCGGTCTCGTCACCCTCTGTGTCGGCGGCGGCATGGGGATTGCCACGATTGTGGAAAGAACCTGAGGAGAGACGAAATTCGAAATACGAAATACGATATTGATTGAATAGGAACGAATCTAATCTCGTATTTCGTACCTCGTATTTCGTATCTCGTATCTCGTATTTCGTATTTCAAACCATGTCTATCACCACCCAAAAAGACTCCCAAAACATTGTCCTTCTCACCATCGATATGCCCGGCCGTTCAGCCAACGTGCTGAACAAAACGTTTTATGCGGCATTTGATGACGTCCTCGATCAGCTCGCGGCCGATGACGCGCTGGCCGGGGTCATTATCACCTCCGGCAAAAAGCTGTTTATGGCCGGGGCCGATATCGACAACACCTTTAACCACGATGATCCACAGCGCTTTTTTGACGGCTCACAAATGGTCAAAGCCGCCTTTCGACGGCTGGAAACGTTGGGCAAGCCGGTTGTGGCCGCGCTCAACGGGACCGCCCTGGGCGGCGGGCTGGAGCTGGCCCTGGCCTGTCACCATCGCATCGCTCTGGATAACGATCGAATCAAATTTGGCTTTCCGGAGGTTGGTCTGGGGCTGCTCCCGGGCGGGGGCGGTGTGGCCCGCACCGTGCGCCTTATCGGCCTGCAGCCAGGTCTCGAATGGCTGACTCAAAACAAAAAATATACCCCCAGGCAGGCACTGGCTGAAGGGATGATTCACGCCCTGGCGGCCGACATCAACGAGATGCTGGACCAGGCTCGGGAATGGATTTTAGCCAATCCGCAAGCGCAGGCCCCATGGGACGCCGTCAAACGGTATAAAATCCCTGGCGGTGGACCGACCCACCCCAAAATTGCCCAAATGTTGGCGATCGGTCCGGCTTACATGCGTCAGGAAACCAAAGGGAATTATCCCGCCCCCCACGCCATTATGGCCGCGGTCGTTGAAGGGGCGCAGGTTGACTTTGATACCGCCTGCCGCATCGAATCCCGCTATTTTGCCAGCCTGGCTTCCGGTCAGGTTAGCAAAAACATGATCAACGCCTTTTGGACCCAGCTCAACCAGATTAAGAAAGGGGCCAGCCGGCCGCAGCACGTCTCGCCACAGCAAACAATAAAGGTGGGGGTTTTGGGCGCTGGAATGATGGGTCACGGCATCGCCTACGTCTCCGCCTTGTCCGGCATGGAGGTCGTCATGACCGATGCCTCCCAGGAAGCGGCCGACAACGGACAGGAGAAGATCGCCGCCCTCATGGCCAAGCGGGTCAAACGCGGCCGCATCAGCCAGGAAAAAATGGACGAAGTGCTGGGCAGGATCACGGCCACGGCCGATTACGATCAGCTTGCCGGGTGTGATCTGATCGTCGAGGCGGTGTTTGAAAATCGGGCGCTCAAGGCCAAGGTGACCGGCCAGGCAGAAGCGGTCATGGATCCGGCCGGGGTTTTTGCTTCCAATACGTCTACCCTGCCGATAACGGGGCTGGCGGAGGCGTCGCAGCGGCCGGAGAAATATATTGGTCTGCACTTTTTCTCTCCGGTTGAGCGGATGCAGCTGGTCGAAATTATCACCGGCGAAAAAACCGATGACGATACCCTGGCCAAGGCGTTTGATTACGTGCTGGCCATCAGAAAGGTGCCCATCGTCGTTAGCGACAGCCGCGGCTTTTACACGTCGCGCGTTTTTGCCACCTGGACCAACGAAGGGATGGCCATGTTGGCCGAAGGGCAGCACCCGCACGCCATCGAGATGGCTGGGCTGCAGGCCGGAATGCCGGTCGGGCCGCTGGCGCTGATGGATGAGGTGTCGCTGTCGCTGGCCGATCACGTGCGCCAGCAAACGATCGCCGATCTAGATGCTGAAGGGAAAATTGCCGTCGATCATCCGGCGTTTGCCGTCCTCGATAAGATGCTGGCGCACAAGCGGCCGGGTCGGGCCGCAGGAGCCGGTTTTTATGAGTACAACGGCAAAGAAAAACAGCTGTGGCCAGAGTTGACCGAGCTCTTTATGGATGGGCAGAAACAGCTTTCACAAGAAGAAATGATCGACCGCATTTTGTTTATCCAGGCGATTGAAACGGTGCGCTGTCTCGAAGAAGGGGTGCTGCATTCAGCGGCCGATGCCAACCTGGGCAGCATTTTTGGGTGGGGATTTGCCCCGTTCCACGGTGGGACATTGCAGTTTATCAACGCCTACGGGCTGAAAAAATTCATCACTCGCTCAGAGGAGCTGGCCCAGCGCTACGGCGAGCGGTTTACCCCACCGGCGCTGCTGAGGGAGATGGCTGGGAAAGGCAAAACGTTTTGACGGCCACACAGACCACAAAAGTTTTTAAAAATTTTGTGGTCTCATAAGTGATATGCAAAAACTCTTCAATAATTAATTGT
>JASJCR010000078.1 GCA_030065875.1 Ardenticatenaceae bacterium
GGGGGGTAAAAGACCGTATTTCGATTTCCTTGTTCATAACACCTCATTTTAGGTTGAAGGCGGTTGAATATCGCCAGTATCCAGCCACACGACACCGATTACACCTACTGATGGAACAAGGCCCGGTAGCGTGGGCTGCCCTTTCTCCACCATCGCACCTAGAACAAAAATGTCTGACCGGGCTGCTTGAAGTGAGGCAACCAGTTTGTTCAACCGCTTTTGCGGCGCGTGGCTGTACCCTCCCCGACTGAGCAGGATGACGGCTTGTGTGGTGTGAGTCATTTAATTTGCTCTTTGTGGTTTCCATTTAATCGACGCCCCACTTTTTCCGGGAAAAACGTAATCGTTAGCTTACCGGTGAGGGGATGGGTGAATACTTCTGACCACACGCCCGCAATCCGATCATCCAAACCTGGCTCCTACATGATCTCTAGCATGTTGGCTTCAAAGATGATGGCCCGCTCCGGCGGCGCATCAAAGGTGACCGACTCCCCGCAGACTTCCAAGCTGACCGGGAAACCTTCTAAGTTGGCCTCATTTTCGACCGCTGACTCCTCTACTGCTGTCTCTTCCTCAGAATTTGCATCTTCTGCTGTGCTTTCTTCCTGGGCCGGAGCGCTCTGGGTAGCTTCCGGTGCTTCTGAACCACATGCTGTTAGTATCAGCAGCAAGACGATTAATACGACTTTACTTAAATGATTCACAACTTCTCCTCGTTTCATTTGATTAATGAAATAACTACAAAATGGGATAATTTCATCTCATGCTAGATTGAAACCAATTGAACAATGTCCGTTTGATCCTTTCTAGCTTGTCATTGTCACTTATGGGCCAGTGGGTAATTTTCTCGCAAGTGAGCAATAATCGCGCCAATTTCACTGTAATAGTCAGTTCCTTCTACACCTTCAATTTGCCAACTAGGAAGATCTCCATTCACAGTGTCTGGCAGCGCAACAACCTTGACTGATGTCTGTTCATCTGTTGAAGAGGGAGCAACCATATACCCTACACGTTCCAAAGCACGGCGTAGCCAGTGACCTGCCAGCCCATCAGCTTCAATTGAAACTTGTCCCACATTAGCCTGTCGGTAGCGGAAACCGCCGACTTCCCGATCAAAGTCCAGCTCTGCGCTGGCAAAAGTCGCCTCAAACGCCCCATTTAGCACGAGATCCTCTGGCGCACCATAGATAAAGCGTCCTTCACCAGTGATAAGCCAAAGTGTGTCCGCCGTGCGTAAGGCTAAATCAAGATCGTGGGTTGACATGAGCACGGCTAATCCGGTTTGACGTGCCAGTCGCCGCAACAGCCCGGTAATCTCAACCCGCGTAGGCAAATCAAGAAAGGCGGTTGGTTCATCGAGAAGCATAAACTCCGGTTCCTGTGCTAAGGCACGGGCGATCATCACCCGCTGGCGTTGTCCGTCGCTCAACTCTGTCACCAATTGGTGTGCCAGATCGTCCAGATGGGTCGCTTGAATCGCCCAGCGCACAGCCTGATGATCACGATGGGTCAGCCGTCCACGCAGACCGGTGTACGGAAAGCGCCCCAAGCTGATCAACTCATACACAGTAAGATTGCCAACTTGGAGGCGGTCGGTGAGGACGACGCTGAGACGCTGAGCTAGCGCTTTTTTTCCGATCTGATGGAAAGCAACATCACCGATGGTTACTTCCCCGTGCAGGGCTGGTTGTGTGCCCGCCAAAGTACGCAGTAACGTAGATTTCCCGGCCCCATTTGGCCCTAACAGACAAGCAAACTCGCCTTGATGCAGTTGGAAATCGAGGGCGGATAAGATGGTCTTTGCTTCACCACGCCCCTTTCGATAACCAACAGCGAGGTTATGACCGACGATGACGGTTTTGTTCATAACCATCCTCCTCGCCGCGCTCGCAGCAATACCCAGAGTGCCACCGGTGCGCCAACCAGCGAAGTGGCGGCGTTTATGGGCAGGGTCAGACTACTACTGGGCATTTCAGCAAGGATGCCACAGGCTAAAGCCAGCATGATACCGATCCAGATCGACGCTGGCACGAGAATGCGATGATCTGAGGTGCCGAAGAGACCACGCGCCAGATGGGGGATGGCAATGCCTAGAAAGCCGATGGGGCCCGCATAGGCCACCACCGCTCCGGCCATCAATGCGGCACTGGTCATAATAATGAACCGAGCGCGGTGGATATTTAAGCCCATGCTTTGGGCGTAATTTTCCCCCAGCAGGAGTGCATTGAGATATTTAGTCGCCAATCCTGCAATGCTTGCCCCAATCCGATCAGGGCATCGGCTTCACCCAATACCTCTAAGCCAGTGACAACCGAACCACCGCCCGAGGTTTCAAAGAGTGTTTTGATGGGAATCTCAATAGCATATGCGTCAGCCAAATCACCGGTCAGCTCCGGCACCGGCGTGCCACACTGCACCAACACATAGGTCTCCGTATCACCTGCTGCCGCATCGCCAACCGGGCCGACAGTTACGACTTTGTAGTGATTGAAATAGGTGACGTGCCAATCTTCAGCATAGTCAGCATTGACCTTATTGGGGAAGTAATCAATCGTAGAATCATAAGATTCGACACATTCCTGTAGGTTTTCAGTTGGCTTGGTGACTTGTGAGGATTCGTCAACGGCCGTTTCCGTTTCCGATTCAATTGTTGGTTCCTCAACCACTTCTTCACCAAGTAACGCTTCTGTCTGAGGCTCGCCGCTGCCACCACAGGCAGCCAACAGCAATACGATAAACAACAGTCCGATGATTTGTATCTGTTTCATTTGTTCCTCACTCCCTATATCACAGGCATCATTTAGATACCCAATCGTCAATAAAATCGAGCACAGTTTGCATCCAGAAAATCTAGCCTGTGCAATCCCATCCAGCCCATTTCTGGTTACACCACCACCAGCGCCAACAAGAAAGTGCTGACCAGCGAGGTGAGCGCCTGTCGTCCACCAATTTTCAACGCCACCCGGCCGCCCAATTCCTTGCGCGCCGTCCACAGCGTCACCAGGCAGGCGGTGAAGGTGGAGGCAAGGTAGACCAACACAAACATCTGTCCCACCGACAGCGAAGCCAATAATGCTCCTTCCCCTTGGTTGAGAATGAGCAGGCCATCTTTGCGCACGATGGCGAAAATAACGCCCGGTGCCACCGCCCCAGGCAGTCCAAACAGCCCTAACAGCGGCGACAGCCCCGCCGCCAACCAATCCAGCAGGCCACTGTCGGCCAGAACGGCCCCAACGGCGCACATCAATAGGAAGATGGGCATCGCCTGCCAGAGAAACTGTTTGAGGACGGCGCGCACCCGCCACAGAACGGCCCGTCCAGATGGTTTTTGCAAGAAGGAGCGGTCGGCAAGAGAAACGGCCGTTTCCAGCGGCAGCGGCTTATACCAAATGCGGGTGTGAATCGCCCCAACCACAAACAGCAACAGCAGATAGGGGACAAAAAGAGTTGGGTGGCCAGCAACGGCAAAGAGGGAGAGGGTTGCTCCAATCTGATAGCTGCACGCCGAACCGTAGCCGATGAGGGAGGTACATGCCTCGCGGGTGCACCGGCTGCACGCCCGACTCTGAAACACGGCCACGACGTTGCAGCCGTAGCCAGAAAGCACGGGGATGAGATCACGGCCGTTTAGCCCAATGCGCCGCAGCCATGGGTCTAGGCTGGCCATAATCCGATCCTTCAGCCCCATCTCTTCGGTGACAGCCACGCTGACGCCCATGAACAGCACCACGGGGAAGGCCCAAAGGAAGGAGTACCAGCCCAGAGTAATGACGCCATAATCGCCAACAAGCATCTCATACAGTAGGGGAACGACCGTTGCCAACGGTGCAAACCCGTTCACCAGCGGTTCGATCAGGGCGGCATCGACGATTGGCTGCAAGCTGTCGGCCAAGATATAGGCTAGGTAGACGGGGACGGCAAAGAGCAAAAACAGGGTGAGCAAGGAGAGAGGCGCACCCCAATGCGACCGTTCGTACAGGGTGGTCTGCGGCTGGATGATGGGGATGTCGGGCAGGGGGATGGTGGCCACCGGCTGGGGAGCAAGCGGAACGGCCGTTTCCACCGCTTGCAGTAAAGCGGTTCGTTCCGTGGCCGCCATCTGCCGCGCATTCACCAGCGCCACGGGGACACCCAATAAAGCGGTATACGCCTGAACGGCCGTTGACAACTGCGCGTGGCTGCGGTCGGCAAAGGTAAGCACCAAAACCGCTTTGTGCCGCGTCAACTGGGGACCAAAGTGCGCCAGCAGCGTTTCCACTTCCTGCCGGGCGTGCGTGCCCCGCGCCACCAGCAAAATCGTGTCCGCCTGTTCAATTTGGGCCAGCGCCAGCCGTGTGGTGTCGCTGTCGTCAGCGACGCGGATACCGGGGGTGTCTACGACCTGTGCCACCTGCCCGGGCAGCGGCGCGGTGCGCACGCCGATGGTCGAGCCGCGAAAGTTCAGCTCATCTCCCGTTGCCTGCCCGGTCAGGGCGCGAAAAAGGGCCGATTTGCCAACCGATTCTAAACCGACTAAAACGACGGCAGGTAAAGAGACAGTTGATACAGAAGAACTCATTTTTAGCAGGCGCATTCCACCGCGCAGCAGCTCAGATCGTCCAGATACATTTGGGCTTGGCGGTACTGTTCGAGGACGGCCGTATCCAATCCCAGCTCTTCTGCAATGGCGTTGCCGATGATGGCGAAGCGTTGCCGAAATTTATAGATAAAGCAAAAGATGACGCGGCGATGACGCACCATCGGACCGGACAAAAAGAGGCCCGGCGTGAGGGTGGATTCGTCGCTCTCTTCTGTCACCACGGCAGAGCCATCTTCGTTCCATTCAAACAGATGGGCGATTTGTGGCACACGGCCGTTAAAGCCAGTGGCTAAAATGGGGGGCTGATCTATGGTGAGTGTCTTGCCGTTGTCTAAGTACACGCAGTAGGCGTTATCGGCCGTTTCCACCCGTGTGACGGCAGCGGGGACAAAGGAGATTAAACCGTCACCGTTCGCCTCGCGTAACCGATCCCACGTAAAGGGGGAAAGCGAGAGACTGGGATCTGGCTCGGTCTCATCCCAAGGTTTATCGGGGTCTAACACATGTACCCGCTTGCCCCTATTGGCAAGATGAATTGCGGTATCCACTCCGCTCTCATACCCACCAATCACCACGATCTCATCCCCCGGCATCTCCTGCCATGAAGGAACCGTCGCGTAGTGGCGGCACAAATCCGCCCCGGGAAATGGGTTCAGATTGGGAAATCGGAATTCACCAGCCGCCCAGATAACAAAGCGGCTCTGAATGTTGCCTTGACTCGTTTCCAGGACAAAGCCGGGTTGTCCTGTTTGAGGCATGATCTGGTCCACCGTCACCCCCGTACGGACGGGCAGCTCGAAGTACCGAGCGACAGACCGCAAGTAGGCGGCATATTCTGATCCGGTCGGGTGTTCGGTATGGAGCGAGTAAGCCGGTGATGTGCGCAGCGCAATGGCGTTCAAATCTAACATGCCAAAGCCGTTGCTGGTGAATGAGGGGGTCAGCAGCCGCGTTTCAGCGGGCCAACGGCGAAAAGATGCCCCTACCTCGTCCCGATCCAAAATGGCAAAACGTTTCACCCCCAAATCTTGCAGCACCATGCCGCAGCCAATCCCGGCGGCACCAGCGCCAACAATCACAACATCGTACTGGGTCCGTTTCAATTTAATTCTCCTATCAAATGTGCCATTAGCTTGACTTGACATGCCTACACCTTCCAACGGCGCGCTTGCTGCTGCGCCGCTGCTCATCGTTGGAAAAGCCCATTTCTTCGACCTCTCGTTAAGAACGTGATGTTAATCGGCTGCTATGATGAATCGCCCATCATCTGCCTCATCCAGGCCAGCACCTCCTGATACGGATCGGGAGCAGGTGAGGCATTTTCAGCCAGACAGCCGTCAAACGTGGCCTGAAGCTGTGGCGCATCGATGCTGCCCGCTTCGCCAATAAAGACCAGTTCGCTGTACGGCGTCTGCTCGCCCCAATCACCTGCGCGGGTTAAGTGGACGCGGGAACCGGCCACCTGTAACACGCGCTTTTGTTCCGGGCTGCTCTCCAAATGAAGAATCCCTTTGGCGCGATAGATGGTGGGGGGAAGCGCTTTGATCGCATCGTGCAGCGCATGGTAGGCCAACGGCCGTTCGCTGCGATAGCGCCAGGTGCTAAAGACGAGGGTATGGTCATGATGCTCGTGCTCGTGCTCGTGCTCATGGTCATGGTCGTGATCGTGGTGCCCATCAGCCGAGGCAGATTTTTCTGGATGCACGTGGATGTCCAGTGTGGCATCGGGCTGGAGCGTGTCTAACGTGTGTCGCCCAACGCTCAATATGAGTTCCAGGGGAATACGGCCATATGTCGTTTCCAACACCCGCACATCCGGCACTAGGTCGCGCAGCACCTCTTTGATTAGCTCGACCGTATCTGGTGGTACCAGGTCAACTTTGTTCAGGATGAGCAAGTCTGCCATCCTAATCTGGCGGCGGGCGAGCTTGGCCGATTGGCCGTCCAGCTCCAGAAGCTGCTCGGTGTCGATGAGCGCCAGGATGGTATCTACCCGCACACGGGCACGCAGTTCAGGCGACATCACAAAGGTGAGCGCCACCGCACCAGGGTCGCTGACGCCGCTGGCTTCGATGAAAATATATTCAGGCGGGTCGGCCGTGTGGATCAGATCAAGGACGGCCGCTTCTAAATCGCCGCGAATGGTGCAGCAGATACAGCCGTTGGCTAGGCTAATCGTTTCCCCTTCTACACCAACGATTAGTTGAGCGTCAATATTTACTTCGCCAAAGTCGTTGACCAGCACCGCCATCCGCAAACCGTGGTCGGCGTGCAAAATTTGGTTGAGCAGCGTCGTCTTGCCTGCGCCTAAAAAGCCGGACAAGATGGTGATGGGAATTTTTTCGTCATCAATAGTCATCGATATACCCTCCAGGCCCCGCTTAGGCTGAGGCCACAAACGGATTCTCCAAGTGCAGCTTGCCCGCCTGCCACAGGCTCATCTCTTCATCGGTTAGCAAACAGGCATCCAGCTTGGCAATGAGCTGCTCCTTATCTAGCTTCTGGCCAATACAGGCGATCTCTTGCCGCCGGTCGCCATACGGTTCGGCCCAAGCGTTGTTGATCTCCAACTGAATCTCGGAGTCCTCGGGCCAGTTTTCACGGGATTCAGCCGCCCACCAGCGGCCAGCCATTTGAAAATACCCCTGCCGCGCCACTTGGGACCAGTAGTAAGCCATGTCGCTTTCGCTGGCTAACCAAAGGAATCCTTTGGAGCGGAGCAGCGAGCCAAAGCCACCCGATTGAATAAAATCGAGCAGCCGCTGAGGGTGCAGCGGTCGTCTGGCCCGGTAAACAAAGCTGCTGATGCCGTACTCATCCGTTTCTGGAATGTGGTGACCCTGCAGCTCTTCCGCCCAGCGGGGAAGCTGCGCCGCCGCTTCCAAATTGAACAGCCCGGTGTTTAGCACGCGGTCAAGCGGAATGCGGCTGTAGCTGCTTTCCAGCACCACCGCCCTGGGGTTAAAGCGATGCAGGTAGCTTTTGAGCTCGGCCAACTGCTTGTCGCTCACCAAGTCAGTTTTGTTGATGAGAATGACGTTGGCAAACTCCACCTGCTCCACCAGCAGATCGGACAGGGTCCGGCCGTCATCGTCGGTGACAGCCATGCCTCGCTCTAGCAGCGTTTGTTGGTTTGTATATTCATCGAGCCAGGTTTCGGCATCCACAACGGTGAGCATCGTATCAAGTTGAGCCACATTAGACAGAGACCGGCCGTTCTCATCCAGCGGAAAATCAAACGTGGCCGCTACCGCCATTGGCTCTGAAATGCCGGTCGATTCAATCAGCAGGTAATCAAATCGCCCTTCAGCAGCCAACTGACTGATTTCCAACAGCAAATCCTCGCGCAAGGTGCAGCAGATACAGCCGTTGCTCATCTCAACCAGCTTCTCCTCCGTGCGGCTCAACTGCGCATCGCCGTTACTCACAAGCTGGGCATCAATATTCACCTCGCTCATATCGTTGACAATGACCGCTACCCGCAGCCCTTCCCGATTGTTGAGCACGTGGTTCAGGAGGGTAGTTTTGCCCGCTCCCAAAAAGCCGGATAGCACGGTGACGGGCAGCCGCTGGTTCTCTATTTGTATATCGCTCATCTAATTCCTTCCTTTTTTGTATTCGAGTTAATGGGAAAGGCATGGCTCTGCTCAGCCAGCGTTTGCCATTGCTTGGCCAACTGGTCAACCGCTTCTGGTTTGGTGACGGCTTGATTGAACGATTGCAGCGTAGATTGGCGCCAACAGTCCCCGGCCGTCGCCAGCACCCACGCCTCATAATCGGCCAGCCAATCGAGTAGATTGACCCACAGCCTTTGCATCGTTTGTGCCTCAGCCACGCTGCTTACGCGGTCTGTTCGTTGGGGGAGTGCTTCTTCGCGGTGGACTGTTTGGGAGAGGACAGAAACGGCCGTAAACTGTGGCCTGGCTTTGTATCGATTTACAAAAATTGCGCCCGTGTCGACCTGCCCAAACCAAATGCCCCACCCCCACAGCACAATTTGTTGGGCACCATCCCGACGAGTGTACATAGAGCCGCCTCGGCCGGCCGACCGTTCGCGGGTAAAACTGTATTCGCACAGGAGGTTGCCTTCGGGACAGAGAATATCACGCCCAAATAGCCACATTTGTTGATGGAGCAAAGGCTTGATATGCTTTTTGTACTTTGCTGGATAGCTGATCCAATAACTTTCCGTCATATATTCTGTCGCTATTGATACTTAATATCATTTATATAGCCAAAAAAAGAGTGCCTAACTGCTTGCTGCGAGCTGCCACGCATCCCGCACCCAGTTTATCGCCGAGCGTAGAGGCGTAGCTGGTGGCTGATTTTCTAGCAAACACGCTTCAAACTGCTCGGCCAATGCTTGGGCCGGCACGCCATCGGCTAGGCCGATAAACACTAAGCTGGTGGTCGGCTCCAGTTTGCCCCATGGCTCACTCACCACCAGCCTGGCTCGCTTACCAACCACATGTAGGGTGCATTTGCGGTCTGGAGCCTCGTTAAGATGGATAAATCCCTTGGCGCGGTAAATGGACAAAGGTAGATTATTCACCATCTTTTGCAGTGACTTGAAGTGAAACGGCCGTTTCTCTTCATAATGCCAGGTGTGAAACAGCAAAGTATGATCATCATGCTCATGGTCGTGTTCATGGTCATGGTCGTGCGTATGATCGTTTCCATTGGGAGCGGCATGAACGTGAACATCATGGGAGGAACGGCCGTAATCACGCGCCGTTTCTTGCAGCCCGGTTCCCAGCACCAACCCCAACGGTACCTGCCCGTGCTTCGTCGCCAAAATACGCGCCTTGGGCGAGATGAAGCGAATCCGTTCTTCAACTGCAACCCGTTCCGGCAGAGTGACAAGATCAACTTTGTTCAGCACCACAATATCGGCCATGCCAATCTGGTCTAGTGCCAACACCTGATTCTCACGCGGAATTGCCTCGTACTGCTCAGCATCAACCATGGTGAGAATTGCTTCTACGTACACGTGGCGGCTTAACGCCGTGTGGGTAAACGTTTGCGCCACCGCCAGCGGGTCAGAAACACCGCTAGTCTCCACCAAAATGTATTCTGGTGGATCAGGCCGCTGGCATATTTGCAAGGCCGCCCGGTACAAATCGTCACGAATGGTGCAGCAAATGCAACCATTGGCCAGGTTAACCGTATCTTCCCCTTCAACACCAACGATCAATTGAGCGTCAATATTCACCGCGCCAAAATCATTGACCAGCACCGCAATGCGCCGCCCGTGGTCACCATGCAGCAAGTGGTTGAGCAGCGTGGTTTTGCCCGCGCCTAAAAAGCCGGTCAAAATGGTCACGGGAATACGGCTGATCTCATTTTTTGAACTCATTTATTTCTCCTTGGAATCGGGTAACAGCAAGGACAGCTGCGGCCATGAGGGGCAGCTGTTGACAGAGACGTTTCGGGAGCAGGTGCCGCCCGCCCCCTGTTAAACATGAAGGTCGTGATGCCGCGCACCAGCTGCCCGCCACACAACGGGCAATCCAGCGGATCATCCGCCTGGCTCATTTTGCGCCGCTCTTCTACTTCTACTTCACACTCGGGGCATTTATAGACGTAAGTGGGCATAGTTTCTCCATAAATTGATACAAAATATCATTTACAATGGCAAAAAAAGAGCGCCTGCTGTCTGAACCTATCATCTCTTTCTTATTCATAACAATTTTCACACAAGCCATGAATTTCCAGCAGATGACTGGAAATGTGAAAATCAAATCGCTTGGCCATTTCCTCTATCAGCATGGCCGCAAAACACTCTTCAAATTCAATCACCCCATGGCAGCGGTTGCAAATCAGGTGGTGGTGGCTGCCCTTGGCCATGAGAATATAGTGGGCCGCACCGGTACCCTGGTATATGGGGCGCACTATGCCCAATTCACACAGCAGATCCAGGGTGCGATAAACGGTCATCCGACCGACATGGGGTGCTTGTTGTCGCACCTTATCTGCCAGGTCATCGGCCGTGACGTGTTCGGCGCTGTTTACCAGCGCGGTAATAATTGCCAGCCGCGCGCTTGTAAGACGATACCCATTTTCCACAACGACATCCAGAATTTTCTTTGTTTCACTGTCCATATGGCCTCCTGGTTAAAGTAAACAAGTCACCAGACCCAACCACGACCGGGTGCGAAGGTAAAGACGATCAGAAAGATTAGCGTCGCCACAAGGACGACGGCCGCTCCGGAAGCGATATTCATGTAGAAGGAAAGGTAAAGCCCGGCAATGCCGGAAAAGGCACCGATCCCGGCGGCGATCCCCATCATAGAGGGCAGCCGCCGGGTTAACAGAGAAGCGGTCGCCGCCGGGGTAATAAACATGGCCAGGGCCAGCGCGATGCCCACCACCTGCAGGGCCGTCACAATAGTCACGGCAATGAGAACGAGCAGCAGGTAGCGGTAGAAAGAAGCTGGCAGGCGCAAGGTCGCGGCCAATATCGGGTCAAATGAGATCAGTAAAAACTCTTTATAAAAGAGGTAAACGGTTAGCAAAACGGCCGTTCCCAATCCCAACATCACCCATAAATCCGTCGTTGACACCCCTAACAGGTTGCCAAAGAGAAAGTGGGCCAAATCGATGGTGTAGTTACCAGAGGTAGACAGCAGGGCAATGCCCAGGGCAAACATGCCCACGAAAATGATGCCTATCGCCGTATCCTCTTTTAATTCGCCTTGATCGGTCAAAACGCCAATGCCTAAAGCCGTCAATACGCCCGTAATCAAGGCGCCGACGGCCAACGGCCAGCCCAATAGAAACGCAATCACAACCCCGGGCAAGATGGTATGCGCCAGGGCATCGCCGAAAAAGGCCATCCCCCGCAGGACGACATAGGTGCCCAGGGTTGAACAAACGATACCGACGAGCACGGCCGCAATCAAGGCCCGGGTGATAAAGCCAAACTGCAGGGGATCCAGTAACCAATCCATCTGTCTCACCCGCTTGTAGCCATATATGGGGCAGTGCCGTTTTTGCTTGCGGGGATATACCCACCATAGGCAGCCGCGAGATTGGCTGTTGTGAGAACGGCCGCTGCCGGACCCAAGGCCACGATCTGTTTGTACAGCAGCATTACCCGATCAAACCGTTCAGCGGCGACGCCTAAATCATGGGTCGCCAGCAACACCGTGACCTTGTCCGGGCGCAAGCTTTGCAAAATATCCAGGGTCGCTTCCTGACTGGGACCATCCAGGCCAGCCAGCGGTTCGTCCATGAGCAACAAATTGGCTTCCAAGGCCAGGGCTCTGGCAATAAAGACACGCTGCTGCTGCCCCCCAGACAGCTCGCCAATCTGTTTGCGGGCCAGATGGCCCATCTGTACCCGCTCCAGACTGGCTTGCACAATCTCCCGATCCCGTTTGCCGGGCCGCCGCAAAAGGCCAATTTGCCGGGTGCGCCCCATCATGACCACATCGGCCACAGTTACCGGAAATTGCCAATCGATTTCGCTGCGCTGGGGGACGTAAGCAATGCAGATATGTCTATCCGGCGTGTAGCCAAACATCTTGACCGAGCCACTATTTGGTTTGAACAGGCCGGCAGCGACTTTCAACAGCGTGCTTTTCCCGGCGCCGTTGGGGCCAATAATGGCGATTTGTTCACCTGGTTCAGCTTGAAAGGTGATCTTTTCCAACGCATTGACGGCCGTTTCTCGTTTCGCCAGCTTCCTGTTTACCGACGCATAAGCCAAAGACACCTCTTGCATGTCAAGGGTGGGCGTATCGGGTTTATGCGACGTGCCTCGATAAGTTAATGTTTGTTTCATCTACTGCAGACCGGAGACGATTGTATCCACATTCGCACGGAACATACCGATATAACTATCTGCGCCACTGCCCTCAGGGCCAACTGCGCCGGTGTACAGCGTCAATACTTGCACGTCGTCGCAATCGGACAACTCGGCCGCAACTGTTTGCGCCAAGGTATCGCTGACAGTGGTTTCCGTAAAGATGGTGCAAACGGCGTGTTCTTCCATTTCGGTGATCAGGTCGGCCAAATCACTGGCTGACGGTTCAGCCAGAGTGCTCATGCCGGGAATAATGGTACCCAATACGGAGATGTCGTATTCATGCGCAAAGTAGCCAAAGGCATCGTGGTTGGTGACCAGAAAACGATTGTCTTCCGATATTTGGCCCATCTGTTCCGCAGCGTAATCCTCCAGGGTCTCCAATTCAGCCAGATAAGCGGCAGCGTTGGCCTCATAGGTGGCGGCGTTGGCCGGGTCAAGGTCGCTTAGGGCATTGGCAACGTTTTCTACCCACTGCTCGACATTGTGGATACTGAACCAGACGTGCGGATCGGCACCACTGTGATCATGACCGTGCTCATCTCCATGATCTTCCTCTTCTGCGTGCGCTTCACCTTCCTCGTGTTCTTCCCCTTCTTTGTGTTCCTCACCTTCTTCATGATCATGGGCGTCTTCACCAAAGGCCATCGGTTCGATATTGGCCGAGATGGGGACGACAGGGGCATCCTCACCGATGTTTTCCAAATCATCAGCTAACCCTTCTTCCAGGTTCCAGCCATTAACAAAGATGACGTTCGAATCGGCAACGGTGGTCAAATCGCGCGCGGACGGTTCATAGCTGTGTGGGTCCTGCCCTGGTCCCATCAACACGGTCAGAGCAATTGCCTCGCCGCCCACCTGGGCCACCACGTCGCCGATGATGCTGGTGGTGGCGACCACACGCAGCGGCTCACCACCTAACTCGGCCGCGTTCAGCTCCGGCAGGGCGAGCATTTCCGCTTCTTCTTCATGTCCATGCTCATCGGCATGCTCGCCTTCATCCTCTGCATGCTCCCCCTCCTCATCCGCATGTTCCCCCTCCTCTTCTGCATGCTCATCCGCAATCGAGGCAGTTTCGGCATCCTCTGAAGAAGTGCTTGTTTCTGGCAATGTGCTGCCTTGCTCGTTTGCTTCTGGAGCACAACCAGTAACCATTACCCCCAAGGCGATCATGGCCGCCACGATCATAATTCTCAGCTTATCATTCATTATTCTTCTCCTGTTTCCAACTCCTCAATGATACAAAGTATCAATGGTATTTTGTATCAAGCATAGCGTTAAATTTTTTTTTGGCAAGCTTTGCTTCAGCTACGCTTAGGGAGGATGTCAGCATCGAAAGGCAGCTGCTTGGGAAAGCTCATTTGTGATTACATTGACCTGGTTGCTGCTGTTATTATTTGGTCTATAATATCAGCACATACTGATATAATGATATGAAGGATGCCAGCTATGCTTATTTCTGCTAAACCCAAGAGTGTCGATCTGCAGGCCAAACTATTTCGTGGGTTCGCCGACACCTCACGTCTGTCTATTTTAGAGTCTCTACGCAACGGCTCCTTAACGGTGACGGAGATCGTCCAGGAAACAGGATTAACGCAGTCTAATGTCTCCAACCATCTCGGCTGCCTGCGCGACTGCGGGCTTGTGACGGCCGAACAAAGCGGCCGGTATGTTTACTACCAGTTGAGCGACCACCGGGTCAAGGAGCTTCTAACTCTGGCTGATGTGCTGTTGGCTGACGTCGCCAGAGGCGTTTACGAATGCATCCGTTACACTCAATCATGAATAAGGTCACAACTTTGATGATTGCCAGCATTAATCGGCACCAACCGATGCCCAAAATCGGCCGTCTTTCCAACATGGCTCTCTAAGGAGTTTCCCCATGTCTAAACCCACCACCCTCGAAATTCCCGTAAAAGGAATGGATTGTACCGAATGCACCCGCCACGTTCAGCAAGCCATTTCCGCGTTACCCGGCATCACCTCCGTCAACGTTTTGCTGGCGGCCGAAAAAGCCATTGTCCAGCTTAACCCTGACCAGGTTGATTTGCCGGCCATTCGCAAAGCGGTGACGGGGGCAGGCGATTATACGGTTCCAGAAATGGTAGAAGCGAAAACCCCTTCGCCGCGGACCCTCTCTATGGCTGCCTTTAACCGGCGGGTCGGGCTGCTGCTGGGTGGCGTCTTTGCCGTCATCTTGTCCATCGTCATCCTCGGTGAATGGCTGGGGCTATTTGACATCCTCAATACACTGGTGCCATTTCCCATCGGCGTCGTCATCGTTTTGGTCGGCGGCTGGCCCGTTTTTCGGAACGTGATTCGGGCCACGTTCAGGCGACAGGTAATCTCCCACACCCTAATGACCTTGGGGGTTTTTGCCGCTTTGGCCGTTGGGCAGTGGGTAACGGCCGCGATCGTCGTCATATTTATGCGCGTTGGCGACTATGTGGAAAACTTCACCACCGAAGGCGCCCGTCGGGCGGTGAAAGAGTTGACCGCCCTCGCCCCGCAAACCGCCAGAGTGGAGCGTGATGGACTGGAAATCGAACTCCCCGTTACTCAAGTTAATATTGGCGAAATCGTCATCGTTCGCCCCGGTGAAAAGATTCCGGTGGATGGCGAGGTTATCAGCGGGCAGGCTACCATCGACCAGGCGGCCATCACCGGCGAATCGATGCCCGTCGAAGCGGCGGCCGGATCCCATGTTTTTGCCGCCGCCATTGCCCGGTTGGGCAGTTTGCGCGTCCAAACCAGGCAGGTGGGTCTGGATACAACTTTTGGCCGGGTCGTCAAAATGGTCGAAGAGGCCGAAGCGAACCGGGCGGATGTGCAGCGTTTTGCCGATAAGTTCAGCGCCTACTACTTGCCCATTGTCGCCGGAATTGCCCTGCTCACCTTTCTCATCAGCCGCGATCCCCTGGCGACGGCCGCCGTCCTGGTCGTGGCCTGTTCCTGCTCGATTGCCCTGGCGACGCCTGTGGCCATGTTGGCTTCCATTGGCCAGAGCGCCCGCCGGGGGCTGCTCATCAAAGGCGGTAAATATCTGGAAACGCTGACCCAGGTCGATGTGGTCCTGGTAGATAAAACCGGCACGCTGACGTTGGGAAAACCCCAAATTACAGACATTATTCCCTTGAACGGCCTGACTTCCGCTGAAGTTTTGGCCCTGACTGCGTCGGCCGAACGCTTCTCAGAACATCCTTTGGCTGAGGCCGTGCGGGTGGCTGCCGCCGGGCAAAAGCTGTCCCTACACGAGCCGCGCGATTTTGAGGCCGTCCCCGGCCTGGGTGTGCGGGCCACCATCAACGGCAGCCGGGTGACGGTCGGAAACAGGCGGCTTATCCCGGCGGCCAAATCACTGCCCACCGCCCACCAGTTAGAGGCGCAAGGCAAAACGCTGCTCTTTGTCGCCTGCGATGATGAACCGGCGGCCGTTCTAGCCGCAGCCGATACCGTTCGGTCGGATATTCCCGAGGCCCTTGCCGCTCTAAAGGAGCAAGGGGTGGAACATGTAGAGCTGCTGACCGGCGATAACGAGCGGACGGCCGCCGCACTGGCCCAAAAACTGGGAATCCGCTATCAGGCGAACCTTTTGCCTGAGAACAAAATTGAGGTTGTCAAAGCCTATCAAGCCAAAGGCCATACGGTGATGATGATTGGTGACGGCGTCAACGATGCCCCGGCCCTGGCCCAGGCCGACATCGGTATTGCCATGGGCGCGGCCGGCACGGACATCGCCATAGAGGCGGCCCATATTGCCTTGATGCGGGAAGATTGGATGTTGGTCCCAGAACTGTTCGCCATTGCCCGCCGGACGATGGGCATTGTGAAGATGAATCTGGCAATGACGGCCGTTTACAACGTTGCCGGCCTGACCCTGGCCGCCTTCGGCTTCCTCCCGCCCGTTCTGGCGGCTGCAGCTCAGTCGCTGCCGGATTTGGGGATAATGGCAAACTCGGCCCGGCTGCTGCGACAAGAGGAAGGGTTCCGGGGAAAATCAAAAGTTCAACCCTAATTGGATGCCCCATTGGCGCACCATGCTCGTTTATGAAGGGGGTGGATTGACCTTGTTCCGGCGAGGTCTTCCTAACGCACTCGCTGCGGCCGGCCTCCAGACTGTGCCGCTTAGTTCCATCCAAATCTTCCTTTCTGGTTATTCGTGCTAAAATTTTGCTTATGGGGACTACAAAAATTCATGAGGGCTATGGAATTTACTATTTCACCTTTTCCATCATTCACTGGCTCCCGGTTTTCATTTCGGCATAGTATTGGATGAGTGAGGAAGAAGAAAACGATGTGGTCTTGACCGCCATCAAATGGTGAGGTAGGCGGCACGGCCGGAGGCCGGCCGCAGCACATGAGGAAGACCTTGCCAGAGCTGGTATATGCTGGAGCTGGAGGGCTTGTTTCAGGATTAATTGGAGCTGGTGCGGCTTCGCTGGTATGTGGGCCTGTAACTCCAGTCTGTTTTGCTGGAGTGGCAACTGGTATAGTTGTTGCTTATGGTCTATCAAGAGCATGGGATTATTATGTTCAACCAATTATCTTTGAGCAACGTGGTATAGTTCCTGAAAGGAATTTATTTCCGCTGAATTAATTTTGATTTGGCTTTGTTTCCTTTTCCAAAGTCTGTTGGTATTTCAAAATTAATTCGAGCAAATTTTTGTTTATTGATAGTTGTGAATATAGAAGGCATGGTTTGATAACGTTAGTTAATGCAAACACCTACCAAAACGATAGCCATTAATCATTTTTAGATGGATAAGGCAAAACCTTCATGGTGAATATTGGATCCATTGTTGGTGGAATTATATGCTTCTGGTTAGCATACATTTTTTATCGAGGCTACATTCGAAGGATTTTCATATTTCCATCAATTTATTCTTCGACGATATATGCAGTTGGCCCTTCTGGCTTTGCTTTTATTATTATGGGAATAACGGGTTTCCTTCCTTCGGGACATCCTATTAGAGATATTGGTACGCTTATAGGCATATTCTCCATGATCATCGGCGTGATTTTTTCTATCACCATGCCTCTATTCTTAACCCCCTTCTGGCTTCGAATCTTAAGAGAAAAATACCCCAATTACGACCGTTTTGTTTTTATTGAGGAAGCTGCCAGGCATTACGATGAGTGGCTTGAGCGCACCCAAACGCCAGAGGGAGCAGAGAAGTGGGCCGAAGAAGTTATTAAAAAAAGGTTTCGGTCAGTTGATCTGTCCTAAGGTAAGTGGACCTTGAGATAAGGTGGTTTCGATATATTTGAGCATCAAAAACAGGAGGGCTGATTAACCAGGGTTTGTTCTTGATCGCTAAATTTTATACTTGGATACCTTTTACAGGATTTTGCCACAGATCGCCATTCGATATTTTCCCATCTCAACCTACACAGCGAGGGCGGCTTTGGCTTGGCCCCATGCTTCCAAAAGTACACAATATGGCACATAGCAAAAATCGTGTACCATCCTATGGTCCAATAGCCAAATCTCAAAAACTCTAAGACCTTTCCAAGCGAAATCTTCCTCACATGCTCCGGCCGGGCCGGCTTCACCCACCCCTACCGCTTCACAAACGGCAGATAAACCCGAACCTGCGGCGGCTGGCCGATTACAAATGACGCGGTTTGACTGCCGCTGTCACCGGCCGTGCTCGAATAATCGGCCGTCAGCGACACCTCAGCCCCCGGCGTGCCCACCACATCCATGGTAAAGATGACTTCAACCGTTTCTCCAGGATCCAGCGATTGTGGCCCCCAGGAAACGGTCGCTCCGTTTTGCGAGGCCCCCGCCTGGGAAACCCAGCCGTCAAACGCCACGCCTGACGGCAGCGTGACGCTCATCTCTGCTCCGCTAATCGGGGCGGTGTCCTGATTGGTCAACGTCATTTCAAACGCCACAGTTTGGGTATAAGGCAGGGTGCCGTTGAGATCGCTGACGACCGCCTGCAGGTCGAGACGGCGCGCGTTGGGCGGCACCCCGGCAAACTCGTAGGCGCCGATGTCGCAGGTGCTGATCCGCGCCGCACCCCGTTGATCGACGGCCGGACACCCGGCCGCGCCGCTGTTGATGGCCGGGCTGCCGCTGAGCAGGGCCATCGTGTCGTTGTACCCCCCGTTGTTGGCCAGCGGGGCCAGCAGGGGATCGGCAAAGATCGGATTGTTGGTAATCAAATTGTTGACGTCGTTGTTGTAGGTCGGCTTGAAGCGAGGATGCTGGATATTTTGTCCGCCGTCGATCAGCGGCCGGTTGGTGTGATACCCCTGCCAGCGAGTTTCCGAAGGCAAATCCTGTTCGTTTAACGTGTTGTTCAAAAAGATGGTGTTGCGCAGGGTCACCTGTAAATTTGGGTCACCGGACCCACCGGCGTGAATCGCCCCGCCCTGATACGCAGCGTGGTTGTTGGCAAAAGTCGAATTGGAGATATCGATGATTCCCCGCAAAACGGCCATCGCCCCCGCTTGCCCCACGGAGTTAAACGGGGCCGTGGTGGTGTTGCTTTCAAAGGTGCTGTTGTGGACCCGGCCGCTGCCGAGGACCATAAACCACACCGCCCCACCCTGCCGGCCGGCCATGTTGCCCACAAAGGTGGACTGGTTGATTTCAAAATTGTCTTCACCGCTGGCCCCCACCACATCATCCTCAATGTGGTAGATCGCCCCACCCTGACCGTACTGGCCGCTGAGCCCGGTGACCTCGTTTTGGCTGAAGGTCGATCGACTGAACGTGGCTTTGGTGCCGTACCCGTCAGAAACGACTGAGCCGATCGCCCCACCGCCGCGCACGCTTTGATTGTTTTCAAAAATTGAGCCGCACACGGTAAATTCATGACGTGAGTTGGGGTTGTAGCTGTTGCGCACCCCATCGAGGTGAATTGCACCACCGTATCCCCGCACAATCCCGCCGCTGGTGGTGTCGACCGCCTGATTGTTGCTAAAGCGGGAATTGAAAATCAGCAGGCCGGTGGCAATGCCGCCAAACGCGCCGCCGTTGCCGGCCGTGTTGTTTTCCAGGACGGAGCCGACAATGATCGTCTCATACGAATTTGAGACAAAAATCGCCCCTCCCTGATTGTCTTCAAAAGTGGTGTCGCGGGTGCTGTTGTTGGCCAGGGTGCTGTTGATGATGTGCAGCCGAGTGCCGGGATGACCAACCCGAATCGCCCCACCCGAGTTGGTAGTCAGGTCGCCTCCGGAGGCGGCCCGGCCGTTGGTCAGGGCGATATGTTGCAGGGTTAAGGTTTTGGGGTTGGCGCTGTATTCGCTCTGGATAATGCGATTTTGATTGCCCCCGTCGAGGGTAATTAGCCCCTGTCCGTCGATGACCGTATCCTGCTGATCGGTAATGACCAGCGGCTGATCGATGTTGATGGTGGTGGGGTTGGGGCCGCAGCTAAAGGTGATGTGACCCCCGGTGTTGAGGGCGGCCTGCAAACCGGCCCGGGTGCAGTTGGAGACCACCGTCGGGTTTGACAGGGTAACCGGCTGGATAGGGACGTTGCATAAGTTGAGGCCGCTGCTAAAGGCGTTGACGTCGGCCGTCAAATCGGTTTCGGCTGTGGATGACGGCACGTCAAACCCCGAGGCGAAAAAAGTGATGATTAGAACGATTAAACCGGCCGCTGCTGAACCGGAAAGTTTGCGCATGGACATGTTAATTTGATAACCCCCGAAAATTTGCTGTTTGCTTATTGTGTAGAAGTTCGGCCGCCGGCGCTGTTAACCACAGCGCAGAATCGGTTTATCCTGCTGATAAAACAGGGGTAATTGGTCCTTTTTCCCCTCCCGCGTCGGGAGGGGTTTAGGGGGTGGGTCTTTCGCCGGTCAACTGACCCCTCCCCGATACGGTTCAAGGGATGACAGGGGGCCGCTGTTGATGAATAGGGTAACTAAACAGCCTGTCCACCCCATCGCCAAATTGTAGGGTCGCAGCATGCTGCGGCCCTACGACACAAGCGTGATCCGTCATGTCCTAATTGATCATAAGCTTGAATCTATCCACTCCCAATCCCGTGGCGGGTAGGGGTGATCCATTTCCCTACAGCGGCAGCTGGGTTACAAACTTGACCTCTTCAAGCAGGATGCTGGTCGAAATTTGGGCCACCCCGCGCAAAGGAATGAGTTTAGAATTGATAAACCCCTGCAGCTCAGAACGATTTCGCAGGGCCACCTTTAACAAATAGTCGTATTGACCGGTTAAATGATGGCATTCGAGCACCTCCGGCAGCTGAACCACGTAATCTTTGAACGAGGTCAACGACTGCAATTCGTGCACGTGCATGCGAATTTGCACGAAGCACAGCAGATCAAATCCCAGCTGCTCCCGATCCAGATGGGCCACAACCTCCCTGATCGCCCCCCTTTCTTCCAGTTTTCGCACGCGGTTATACATGGCTGGAGGAGACAGGTTGAGCCGTCTCGACAGCTCGACGTTGCTGATTCGGCCGTTGTCCTGCAGCAAGGACATGATTTTTAAATCGATTTCATCAAATTGTTCGTTCACTGGCTAAAATCCCTATCTGCCAACCCGCCACATTTCCACGGCCGACAGGTAAACTACGAACACCTTGTCATGCTGAACGGAGCGCACGGCGAGATCCTTGTCTAATAAAGGGAAATATGGTCCAAGGACGACTGGTCCATTCCACATGTGTAGGGGCTTGGCTTGTAGGGGCTTGGCTTGCCAAGCCCTCAAATCAAACCTTCAGGTAAAAATTAAAAGTTAATCAAAAATTCCAATACACAAAATAAACAAAAGTTTTTACCCCATTATATCGCATTTATATTAACTACAAATCCCCGAAAAGCTGATAGAATGTTCACCAACTTATTGTGCAACCCAATCAGATTAATGAGAATCAATCTTTTGCAAACCCCCATCATGTGTAGCTGTTGTTGTTGTCACAGCGACGTTTGGCTGCGCATATTTCAAACCCCCTGACGAAAACGTTTCAACCCATCAGCCAGCGTCCTTAAACCAAGAGGTGATCGCTGGCTGTCAAAAGCCCTGAATGTGATGCGATCACAGCAGGGCTTTTTTGTTGGAAATTTGAGCGGAGTACAGGATAGAAAAATGAGCGAACAAACCGAATGGAAGGAAAAGTTAAAGGGGCAAATTGAACCCCTGCTCGAACAGGAGATCGATCTTTTTGAGAGCCAGATTGAGCTCAAGCGGCAGGGGAAGCTCGATGAAAAGGTGTTTGGGGAAACCAGGCTCCGCCGCGGAGTTTACGGGCAGCGGTATGACAACGGCCAGCGTCATGACGGCCGCGAATTGCGCACGCTCCACTTTCCCTCAGGGTCGTTAACCAAAGGCACCGATACCGTGTGGGATGCCCCCGGCATGCAGCGTATCAAGATTCCATACGGTGGTTTAACCCCGGATCAGCTGGTGGTGATGGCCCAGCTGGCTGAAGAGTATTCAGATGCGATATTGCACGTCACCACCCGCCAGGATATCCAGCTGCACTTTGTCCATCTCGAAGACACGCCGGATTTGATGCGCCGTTTAGGGGCCGTGGGCATCACCACCCGCGAGGCGTGCGGCAATTCGGTACGCAACATCACCGGCTGCCCGCTGGCCGGGGTGTGCCGCACCGAAGCGTTTGACGTCACCCCTTATGCCGATGCTTTGACCTGGTTTTTGATGGGTCACGACGACATCCAGGATTTCGGCCGTAAATTTAAAATCGCTTTTTCCGGCTGCGCCCACGAGGCGTGCGGCCTGGTCAAAATGCACGACCTGGGCTATGTGGCCCGCGCGGAACAGGTTGATGGGGTGGCCAAACGGTTTTTTGATGTCTATGTCGGCGGTGGTTTAGGAACGGTCCCTCATCAGGCCAAGCTGCTGGCGGAACGGGTCCCCGAAGAGGAATTACTGCCTCAGGCGCAGGCGGTGGCGCGGGTGTTTGCCCGGTTGGGAGAAAAGAAAAACCGCAATCGGGCCCGCCTCAAATTTTTGGTAGCCAAGCTGGGCATCGAGGAGTTTCAGCGGCTGGTAACCGAAGAACGCAAGCACCTTCCGTATGATCCCCGCTGGACAGCCTATCTGGATGAATTGACGCATTTAGACGAAGCACCGCTGAAACCACCCTCATTTTTAAATGGGGCATCGTTCCCCGATGGGTTTGACGCCTGGTATGCCACCAACGTTTATTTTCAACGGCAGGCCGGTTACACCACGGTGACCGTCAACCTGCCTTTGGGTGATATATCCTCCCGGCAGGCGTATGCCCTGGCCAATATCGCCCGCCGCTATGTAGGCGAATCGATCCGCACCACGGTTGAGCAAAACCTGGTTTTGCGCTGGGTGTCTGAGAGCGACTTAATTTCCCTTTATCATGAACTTCGGTCGATTGGATTGGCTGATCCGGGAGCGGGCACGGTCACCGATATCACCTCCTGCCCGGGGACCGACACATGCAAATTGGGGATAGCCGCTTCCCGTGGGCTGGCAGGAGAACTAAGACAGCGATTAATCGCCCAGAGCGGATCTTTGCACCCGGCCGTCGAAAAGCTCAAGATCAAAATCTCCGGCTGCTTTAACTCCTGCGGCCAGCACCATGTGGCGGATATCGGCTTTTTTGGCAACAGTCGCCGCAAAGAAAATCGGGCGGTGCCCCATTTTCAGGTGGTTTTGGGCGGCCAGTGGCAGCAGAATGGGGGCAGCTACGGCCTGGCCATCGGGGCGGTGCCTGCAAAAAATATCCCGGCCGTGTTTGAGGCGATTACTGCGCGATACGTGGCCGATCGCGATGGGGAGGAGACTTTTCAGAGCTGGACCGGCCGCCTGGGTAAAAAAGAGATCCGGGCCATCATTCAACCATTTATGAATGTGCCTCTCTTTGCCGAAAATCCCGCTTACTTCTCAGATTGGGGTGATCCTCGCCCATACTCCCTGGCCGATATCGGTATCGGAGAGTGTGCCGGTGAAGTGGTTTCCCTGTTTTCAATCGAGGTGGCGCGGGCAGAAGGCGAAGCGTTTGATGCCCTGGTGGCCCTTGATGAGAATCGATTTCAGGAAGCGGCCGAGCGCGCCTACAGCGCCATGGTGCTGGCCGCCCGCGCTTTGATTCGCAATGAATTTATCGACATCGGGGATGATTCAAACCGCATCGTACAGGAGTTTAAGACCCGTTTTGTCGACACGCAGCGCTTTTATGACAAATATGCCAAGGGCAAATTTGCCCAATATTTGCTCGAGGCCCACCACGCTCAACCGCTGTTGGCCAATGCAGATGTGGCCCATCGCCTCGTCGAAGAAGCCAATCTGTTTATCGAGGCCGCCCACGCCTGTGATGCTCGCCTGGCGGCGGCTGCCGCCCCGGCCGTACCGGATTTGCTAAAGGGTCTAAAAGGAAAGTAGAAAAAGAGGTCAAGATGGCTAATAAAATCCGAATGACGGTGTTTTTTGAAGAGAAAATCGACCCAAAAGAGGCGATCACGGTCTTTCACCGCTGGCTGCAGGAAGAGTCGCTGCCCGGCCTGCCGCTCGATGTGGTTGATTATCGCCACGTCCCATTAGGGCCGGGAGTCCTCCTGGTTGGGCATGACGGTGATTATGAAGTGCATGAGATCGACGGCCGGTCTGCCCTTACCTACAGTCAAAAACGACAGTGGCCGACTGAGGCAAAATCCCTCACCCAAAAAATTGAGTGGGTGCAGACCCGTCTCCGTTTTGCTGCGGACCTGTTGACCCGATCTTTGGGCTGGACAATCGATGAAGAAACGCTTCTCCTTTCCTTTCCCGATCGTCTAAACAACCCCAACACGCCTGAATCTGCCGAGACCATGAGCAAAGAGCTGGCCACAATGGAGCCCTTATCATCTTACCGATTGGAATGGGTTTCCGACCATCAGGAGCACCAGCTTGCCTATCAGCTGGTTCGACGGGTAGAGCTGGCAAAGGCGTGATTTTATGTCCGAACACTTTCAAACATTTATCAGGGCGGTTGCCCGCGGAGAGAAGCTCAAGCGGGATTTAACGTATGACGAGGCGGCCGACTGCATGCGCATGATTCTTGATGGATCGGCCGCAGAGGCGCAAATCGGGGCGCTGTTGATGACTCAGCGTGTTAAAGGAGAAAGTGTCGCTGAAATAAAAGGGTTTACCGATGTGATCCGGGAGGAATTTATGGTTCAAATTCGGCCGGATATGCCGGATTTGCTCGATATCGCCTGCCCCTACAACGGCAAGACGCGCACCGCCCAGCTCGCCCCGGCCGTGGCCCTGACCCTCCATGCGGCCGGGGTGCCGGTATTGCTCCACGGCGCTGAGGGCATTCCCACCAAGACCGGGATCACGCCAGGTGCGGTTCTTCGCCACCTGGGCGTCCAGGTTGATTTATGGCCGCACGAGGTGGAAGCGGTTCTCAATCAAACCGGTTTTGGCTTCTTGGATGCCGGCCGATTTTCCCCGGCCTGGATCGCCTTAACCCCGCTGCGGCGTCAATTTGGTCTGCGAACGGTGTGCAATACCGTTGAAAAATTCTTTAACCCGACCGACGCGCCATACCAGGTCAGCGGTTTTTTCCATAAAAATTACATCGATCGGATTCGGACCACCCAAACCGGCACCCGGTCCAGCTGGATGATTCAGGGGGAAGAAGGGTCAATTGAAACGGCGGCCGGTCGCCGCACCCACGTCTTCGCCAACGATCCCGCTGATGATCTGATTTTATGCCCGGCCGAAGTGGGGTTACCTGAGCGAGAACGGGTGGAAGTCCCGGTTGACGTGGCCCAGCATGCGGCCGTCAACCTTTCTGTCTTGCGCGGGGAACCCGGCCACGCACGCGATCAGGTGACGCTTACCGCCGGAACGATTCTCTACCTGCTGGGGCAGGTGTCGAATCTGCAAATTGGATTTATTACCGCTGAGCGGCTGCTCATCGACGGCAAAGCGCTGGCCCATTTAGAACGTGTGACCGCTTAAGTGATTTACAAAAACTTCTCAAAAATTAACTATCCGCAGATTACGCAGATTTTCACAGATTTCTCTCTCTAGGTTCTGTTGACGTTTGATTCAATATGATGCTCAATTTTGCCATGTTTTCTATAACTATCGACTAAAACCGACAGGTATTGGGTTGATTACCAATCAGGTTAGGCTCTTTCGCCCCGCATTTTAGAGGATTAACAAATTAGCACAGATACAACGCTGTCATACCCGCGAAAGCGGGAATCCATTGGATTGCCACCGATGGATCCCCGCCGTAGTTTTCCCCCGTGAAGATGGGGGCCAGTAGGACATATTCAATGATTTCAACGATTAAATTAGATCAAAACCAGCCCCTCAAACCACCGTTTACCAATAGCTGGTTTCCCGCCAATCTTGCGGGCCTAAACTGCCGGTTTGAGCCCCAATCCCCGACTGATTTGCTGCGTTGGGGGCTGGCGGCGCTTGGAGAAGACGTGGTTCTGGCGACCGGATTTGGCCTTTCCGGCATCGTGTTGATGCACCTGGTATCGCAAATTCGGCCGGGCACAACGGTATTTTATTTGCAGACCGATCTGCACTTTGACGAAACAATGGCCTTAAAAGAGCGCCTGGCTCGGCTGCTGCCGCTCCGCTTTGAGGAAGTGCATTCCGGTCTTTCGCTGTCCGATCAGGCCGGTCGTTATGGTCCCGAACTGTGGCGCAGCGACCCCGATTTCTGCTGCCGGCTGCGTAAGGTGAACCCGCTTCACGCTTATCTGGCCGACAAACGCGGCTGGATTACCGGCATACGCCGCGATCAATCCCCATCGCGCGCTCACTCGCCAAAAATCAGCTGGGATCAGGCCAATGGGCTGCTCAAGCTCGTTCCATTGGCTGACTGGAGTCGCCAGAACGTCGATGACTATATCCGACGGCACAACCTGCCGTACAACCCGCTTCACGACCGGGGTTACCCCAGCATCGGCTGTACCGTCTGTACCCGCAAAGTAAAAAAGGGGGAAAGCGAACGGGCCGGCCGGTGGGCAGGGGTTAGCAAAACCGAGTGCGGCATCCATATTCAGCCGGACGGCACGATCAAGCGAGTAACCGCATGAAACCGTATCCCATCTTTCTGGTTGGTCTGGAAAACAAGCATTGTGTAGTCGTTGGCGGCGGTCACGAGGCGGAAGGAAAGGTAAAAGGGTTGTTGCAGTGTGATGCCAACGTCACCGTGATTCATCCCGAATTGACCGCAGAATTACAAACTTTGGCGGAAAAAGGGTGCTTCATGTGGATTCAGCGGCCGTATCGCCCCGGTGATCTCAAAGGAGCATTTTTGGTCATTGCTGAACGGCAGGATCCGGTCACCAACTGTCATATTTGGGTTGAAGGACTCCGGGAAAACTGTCTCACCAACGTCATGGATGACAATCCGCACTGTAATTTTGTGGCCGGGTCGGTGGTGCGGCAGGGACCGTTGACGATTGCCGTGTCGACCAGCGGCGCTGCCCCAGCCTTTTCAGTGCGGCTGCGCCAG
>JASJCR010000079.1 GCA_030065875.1 Ardenticatenaceae bacterium
ACCTATCAGACCACCGAGCCCACCTATCATTCCAAAGGCTAAACTGAATATTATCGTATTTAGCAGTGTTGCTTGAATTCCAATGTTAGGAATTTGACGCTTTCTACTTTCCGCTGTTTTTAACAAACTTCTTACCCCGCCAATGAGTCCGAAACTTATACCAAAACTCAGCCCCAGACTGGGAGCCAATCTGGCTTCCAGGCTAAGTAATTGTTTAAATGCCTCATTTAAAAACATCCCAAAAATAAATCCGAAAATTGATCCAGTTACAAACTTCCAAATTACAGTGTTTAAGAATCTGGAAAATTGTGGTCTTAACCAAATTCTATGCTCTCTCAATTTAATTTTGTCTAAGTTTAGCCAGAATATCAGTCTCCCACTGAATCCAGTTGCCAAGCTAACAAAAAAAATTATTATTGAAATATCAAACACTCTATTACTCATCCAGCCTAATGGCCCACCATCTAATCCAAGTCCTACTTTTCCAATTAGCCAAGCAATTAGCAATACATTTAATAAAGCGACTACCAAAACTACAAGTCTAGCAATCCATTGATACCGTTTGTAGAGTTTGTTGGATAGCCATGTTGGCTGTAATGTTTCGATATAAAAGACTGATTGATTATGGTTTTTCATGCCATGAGCAAGATTAATAAGCCATTGCAATGCTTGATTTTTATCATACTTTTTGGTTTTTAGCGGCCGAAGATTGAATACCCGTGTAATATAATCATCGAAGAGTTGTTTTTTCAAAGCAACTTCATTCCATTTCAGTTTAGGTGCGGTCTGAATTGATCCAACAAAAGAAATAGGAAGCAAACTTAAGAAGAATGGTGATTTTGCCAAGGTCATCCATGCGAAGTCAGTATTAATGTACTGCATCAATACCTCTCCGTTTTGGTCGAATTGACTTAAATAGTTTTGTATCTGAAATGAATTTAAGGATTGGACACTCACAGCAAGAGATACGTTAAGTTTCTTCTTTAGTTTTTTATAATGCCCTTTCCGGCTGGTAAGGACCATCTGTATTGGGTTGTTTTTCTTGAATTTATTGATTTGATCGACACATTCGTTTCGATATTGTTTTCCCACCTCATCTAACGCATCTAATAACAAAATAATCTGCTCTTCCTGAAGCCATCTCAAAGTTTTAGCAGTCGAAATCCCATAAGCTAAATAAATTTCATCAGTAACCCAATCGATAAAGTTTTTCCGGTCATATTCCCAATAGGAAAGATTCAATACAATAGGAAGTGGTTCAAATTCATTTTGTTGAGCAATTTGAATCAATTGCTCAGCCAATTTAAGAAGAAGGGTAGTTTTTCCGCTTGCTGGTTCTCCTAAGATGAGCAAGTTTCGGCCGGATTCGTTGAACAAATCAAGAATCGTTTTATCTTCCGGCACAGGTTTGTTTTTAGGAATAATTTCCTGGCGTACGCGGAGCGGCCCCGGCCGGTATTCCAAACCCAAATTGATATAAATATCTTGATTGATTGAAGGCTTGAGTACGCTTTCTATCCAATTGTGTTTCACTACATTCAGTAAATTTTGCCGATTGCGTCGCTCACGAGCTGAGATTGACGGGTTGGGGTTGGTGATAACGATATGACCGTATTCGGTTGAATAATTGATTTGATTTCCAGCAACGTTAGTCTGGTTCCCATCAACATAGTCACCACCAACCGTTACTTTCTTAGGCTCTTCTGGCCTGTTTGATCCTTTTCCGCTCATGTGAAATTAAACTCCCAAATAACGGCCGCCCTCAACCCCTTGAGCCTGACCTAAAACAACCAACGTCTCCAATAATTCCGTCATCTCATCGACTTTCTTTTTCGTTGCACGTCCCTTAAATGCTTGTGCGACTTCCTTGACGGTTACCGGTTGCTCAAACCCGGCCAGCGCGGCCCGCAACGCTTGCGCTCGTTCGGCCAGTGACTTGGGCCACGGCCGCTGCTCGGCCGGCGGCGGGGCGGGAGCCGCTTCTTTTGTATCAATAAGCGCTGCCTGGCTGGCCTGCTGCTCGGCCGCATATTCTGGATTTTGGTACTCCGGCCGTAAATAGCGAATGATTCCCCGCGCCTCCTCGGCCGCCCGCTCTTTGTTGAGCTCAACCAGCCGCTCCAAAATCTCTTCATCGCTCAGATCATGCGG
Source organism: Ardenticatenaceae bacterium (assembly GCA_030065875.1). Lineage (GTDB taxonomy): Bacteria > Chloroflexota > Anaerolineae > Promineifilales > Promineifilaceae > WTJY01. The sequence continues at coordinate 2,152 of JASJCR010000079.1, forward strand.
CCAGCCGTAGGCGTCGAACACCGCCGCGTCGAGATCGTCGTGGATTTGTTTGAGGATGCCGATGAGGCCTTTATCGTAGATGTCTTTTTCTTTGGCGGAGAGGGTTATTGGTGTATGGGTATATTGGTTATTGGTTTGTTGGGCATCAACCGTTGTGCGCGGCTGATCTTCACCGTGGTTCTCTGAAGTCTGATGTCTGTTGTCTGAAGTCTCTATTTCCCTAATTTTCTCTAACACATTGTACATCCCCGTCATCGTCAAATCGGGATGGAGCTCCTGCTGCCGCTTGCGATGGGCGTCGAGCTGCTCGCCGAGTTCGCGAATGCGGACTTTAACGGATTCTATTGGATCAGGGAAAGAGAAGGTTTCAAAGCAGCGCGTTTTTGTGTAAACCAAATCGTTTCCCACTCCCATTCTTCCGCCTGCTGCAATTGACCACAATACATGAGGTTTGCTTGAAAGGACACCAAGAAAATATGCATCCTCGACACCAAAATTTACTAATCGATTATCAGGGAAAATTTCTTTGTCCAAAAGGACAAAATACCGGTGTTTAGATGTCTCGATTGTCGAAATAAATCGAGATAAATCCTTTAGCATCATCCTTAAGTCTTCACGAAGTCGGCGATGAAGCCACCAATTTTCTCGAAGCTTCTTACTTCTATTCTGATCCCTTTCAGGCTTTACCCGTTGAATTAACCATTGATAAACTTCTGGAGCATAAATTCTCACCTCATCTTCTGATAATCCATACAGATCAATCACAAATACGTTTCTTGAAGTTTGGGCTAAATCTCTTCCGTTCAAATAAGATAGTATATGATTGTCTAGTTTTTCATTAGTCCCTTTTCCAAGTGTTTCTGCTTGATTAGGGGTAACAATAAATCCAGCCCCCCCTAATTCAAAACCTCGGTTACTTATATTTGAATTGGCATCTAATTTTGCAGCTTGTGACAGGTCAGCACCTATCGATAAATCTGCGAATATCTTTCCTATCGATTTGTTGAGCTTGATTTTATTGTGTTCACCTGACTCATAATCTTCAGTATACACATGATTTAAAGACCCCAAGCTTTCTCCTACTTTGGCAACAGTCATCGAAATGCGTACTGCTGCTCCCTGCTCGGAGTCAACCCAGGGATGATCGGGAATGGCAAAGACAAGCGAAAGGGGACTTTTGGCGTTCATGTGATGTTGTAGGACGCGGCGGTTAAATGTCTGGCGCAGGCTGTTGGTGGTAATCAGGCCAAACCGCTCGATGTCGCCGGCCCGCACAAGGGCGGCCGCTTTGTCCCACCAAAACATGACGTAATCGGCCGAATTGGGCACATTTTTGTATGTTTTGCGCACCGCTTCGGCATACCCATCACCCAACGCCTCGCGCATGCGGGCGGTGCCAATAAACGGTGGGTTGCCGACGACATAGTCGGCCGCGGGCCACTCGGCCGGGCGAGGGTTGATATATCGATAGAGGGGAATCTGCGCTGCTTCATCCGGTACCTGTTCCCCGGTCACCGGATGGGTCTTGGTCGTGCGGCCGTCCCAGCGGGTTACCGGCTGGCCGTTTTCATCTAAAAGAGGCACTTTTTCATCCCATTCCAGCACAGCATCCCGATTCTCAATGGTGTGGTACGCTTTGATGATGGGCTCGCTCCAATCGGCCGTCCCTTTGGTGCGTTGCTGCCACTGCAAAAAGCCGATCCACAGGACCAACTCGGCAATGGCGGCTGCGCGTGGATTGATTTCGATTCCCAGGAATTGCGCTGGTGTGACCTGCACCCCGCTGATTTCAAAGCTAAGCTGCCCTTGCCCGATTTCACGCAGGGTGTTTTGCACTTCACCCTCTAATCGTTTTAGAAGCTCAAGCGTCACATAGAGAAAGTTTCCGCTGCCGCACGCCGGATCGAGAATTTTGATCTTGGCCAGCTTGCGCTGAAACGCTTCAACTTCGGCAATCGCTTTATCGCTGCGGCCGTCTTCGCTGTGCTGGAGGGCGGCCGCCTGGACGGCATCCCATTCTTCACGTAATGGCTCGATGACTGTCGGCTGGACTAGCCGTTCGACATAGGCACGGGGGGTGTAGTGCGCTCCCAGCTTGTGTCGCTCGATGGGGTCGAGTGCCCGTTCAAGGAGGGTGCCAAAGATGGCCGGCTCGACGTCTTTCCAGTCGTATCCGGCCGCCTCGGTTAACAGATCGATCTGATTGTGACTGAGGGGCAGGGCACCGGTTTGCTCAAAGAGCACTCCGTTAAAATGGGGGATCTGCTGCCGCAAAGTAAAATTAAAGCCGCCGTCTTTCATCGTTTGCCACAGGTGTTCGACCATCGGCTGGAATTGGTCTGGGGCGTTTTTTAGATCGTCGAGCAGCTGGGTGAAGCTTCGCTCTGGCAGGAGGCCGATGTCCTCGGCAAACATGGTAAACAGGCAGCGCATCAAAAACCCGGCCACCGTTTCGGGGTCGTGCGGCCCTTCCAGCGAGCGGGCCAGCTCGGCCAGCTTGGCGGCGATCATGCGGGTGACCCGAGCGCTGCGGCGGCTGGGATCGAGGGTCAGCGGTTCCTCCCACACCTGTTTGAGCACCTGGCGCACCTGCTCGTCGCGCAAGTCGTCTAATTTAATACGGTGGTTGGCTGGATCGGGGTAGGGCACGTAGGTGCCGCCGGTGCGCGTAAATTCGGCGTAGAGCTCGATAGTCGCTCCCACATCGACGATGATCAGAAACGGCGGCCGGCCGTTGCGAATCTCTTCCTGCGGTAGCAGTCGAATATACTGTTCCCCCTGCCGCTTGGCCCGCTGCATGGCCACGTCCCACCCTTTGGTGCCCCGCTTGGCCGTGCCTTTCTTTCGCCGATGGTATTGTTGGAGGGTTTTGGCCGATGCGAGTTCGGGGGTGTCGGCCGCGTTGCTGCCCTGCTTCGCTTCGAGAACAAAACAGCCGCGTTTGTATAAATCGATTCGTTTGGTGGAGCCTTCACGGGTGCGCACCGATTTTTCAAAGGCGTAGGCGTTGTCGGTTTCGAGACCGGTGGTGGGGTCCGGTCGATTAACGTCCAAGATGTCGCACAGTTCGGAAAGAAAAAGCTGGTAGTTGGCTCGCTCGGCCGCTTGTGAGGCGGTCCAGCGGTCGATGAAGGCGTCAATCGCGGGTGGGTAGACCATAATTCAGCAAAGCTACTCTGGCAGTAAAGATTACAAAGCGTTCTATCTTTTCTTCAGCAAGCTAACATCAATCCGCAAAAAGTTGACAGTCAGCTCACTCTCGTGTCAAAATCAACATGTGAATAGATGTTTTATGATTCTAAATATAACACTATGCCTGAATTAACGCTCAAACAAATCGCACAATACCGTCAAACAGCCGAACGCCGACAAGCCGAAAACGCCTTGCCGGAAGCACAACGGCGAGAAGCGGCTTGGGCGGTTGCGCACGCCGTGGCAGATATGTTGAAGGCAAAGTTTGGTGCTTCTAAGGTTGTTGTTTTTGGCTCGCTTGCCCGTGAGAGTGGATTTACTAAATGGTCAGACATTGATTTAGCTGTATGGGGTCTAAAAATGGAAGACACCATCAAAGCGATGGGAACTGCTTGGGATATGGGAGATACGTTTGATATTAACTTGATTGACGTCAACTGCTGCAAACCGGCCGTACTAGCTGAAATCGAAGCGTATGGAATTGAAATATGAATTCAGAATTTTTGGTTTTAGCGCAACGGATTCACCAAGATCTGGGTGACATCAAGTTGATTGTTGGGCGGGCTGAACGGGCCATCAAGGCGATACACCTCTTCTATTTTGGCCGTTTATGCCTGAATGCAACTTGACGAGATTCCTCGCTTCGCTCGGAATGACAGTGTATTACTCAAAATTTTTCTCCCCGGCCCGGATCGGCACGGCCACCCAGTTCTCACGCGGGGGGAGGGGGCAGCTGTATGCCTCGGAATACGCACAGTAGGGATTGTAGCTGTAGTTGAAATCAATAATCAGCGACTCCCCATGCACCCACAGCCCCGGCCGGTGATTGTCCATATAGCGACCGGCCCCGTACGTCTCGCTGCCGTTGGTGGCATCCTTAAAGGGCAAAAAGAGCGATTCGCCCCACGGATCGCTGTAAATAACCAGCTCGGCCGCCTGCCCCTCGACCTCAAAGGCAAATTTGGCCCAGCGGCGATAGTGACGCGTGTCACCGGTTGAGGTGGCCATCTCGACGACCGGTTCATCTTTGGGAAAGAAGTCAAGCGTCGTTTGAAAAACAAACGCCTCGTCCGGCTGATAATAGTCAAGGCCGGTAAAGCGGCTCTTCTGGTAATTGCTCAGCGGCGAGTCCGGATGCTGCTGCAAAAAGTAGTCAACTTCACGACGAAATTGGGTGAGTTCCTGAAGGGTGGATTGGTTCATATTGGGTACTAGCTCGGTGCTGCGCACCTTTTAGCAATTAGCTCGGCCTGCGGCCTGTTAGCACGCCGCTGCGCGGCTGTCAGCGATCAGCTTGACGCTGGCGCGCCTCTCAGCTAAAAGCCGAAGGACAGGCTAAAGGCTAACAGCTGAAAGGTGCGACAGCACCGGGCTAATGGCTAAAAGGCCGCAGGCCGTGCTAACTATGGTCTGTCTTCAAAAATATTGACCTCGCCGTCGATGTACAGTTCGTCGAAGACCCAGTTGGCCAGCCGATCGATGTTGACGTCAGGTCCATACTCATAGACGTTGCCCCACGGGATATAATTACTTATCAAATTGTCTTGATCTCGAACTTCATCGGCAAAGTTGTAAACCACGCGCTGCACGGTGACCTGTGCTCCCTCGGCCGCAAACTCGAGCTGGCGAACTTCACCCGGCTCCAGCTCCGGATTATAGTTCCACTCGTCCGCCGGAGGCTCCTGCACGTTGTCAAAAAACGGCCCCACTTTTTCGACCCGGCGGCCGATGTCGGTGCTGTAAATTTTGAAGGTCAGTGACTCAAACTGCTCGTTGTAGTAATTTTCGATGAGCAGGTAATGTTCGGTGTTGTTGGTAAAGGTAAAGTCGACCAGCGGATTGTAGACGGTGGCATCCATGCCCGGCCCTTCCCCGTCATCGTAATAGCCGACGCGATAGCCGTGCTCGAGCCGCTTACCGATATCCAATCCGGCCCAGAAGACCGACTGGAAAAGGGTGGTGCTGACCTGGCATACGCCGCCCCCGACCCCTTCGATAGTTTGACCGCCCAGAATGACCAGGCCGGTTTCATACCCTTCCTCAAGGCTGATGTCACCGATGTATTTGTTGAACGAAAACTCTTCGCCGGGCGCGACGACGATGCCGTAAAAGTTGGCGGCCGCGCGGGCGATATTGTGCTTGCGGTTGTTGCTCGAACCGTAAAACCAGGTGGTCCGCTCCCCGATCAAATCCTTGATGCCCAACTCAGCGGCCGTCACCCCGGAATGGGCCGCCGGCAAAATATCGTTGATGATGAGAGGGACGGAGCGATTGGGGGTTTTGACCTGCTCGTTAAAAAGAGCGATGGTGCCATCGACGTCGAGTGCCCGGCCGTTGACGTGGGGTTCCACCAGAACCAGCTCCTGGGTAGGATCGTCAAAGTAGAAGCGGGCGTTTTCCGGTTCGCGAGCAACCTTATCAGCATACGCTTCAAGCCAGCCGCGCAGGGCCACCTCATCGATAAAGAGATCGTAAACCGCTTCCCCGGCCTCATTTTCGACCAGGCGCACCCGCAGCCACTCGCGTAAGTTGTCGGCGCTGACGGTAATCGGTTCCAGATCGATGCCGTCAATCGGCGTTTCTAAATAAAAGCGCATCGGTCCGCTCAAGATCGAGCCGATATCTACGGCCGCGGCCGTGGCGTCGTAAATGGGTGGTTTGCTTTCGTGTACAAGCAGCTCGATGCGGGCCGGCTGCAGATTAGACAAAACCGGCACGAGCCGCTCATAAGCGTTCGCGGTGTCTAGCGCCCGGCCGACCTGGCTGTTTTGCAGCGAAACCTGTTCCCCTTCAATTTGGATCGAGGCGTTGACCGGGGCCTGACTGACCTCACCGGCGATTTGATCGAGCTGGGCAAAGACCTGCCCTTCATCAAGAGTGACGACCGGGGCGACCTGGAGGCCGTAATACCAGGCGTCAAAAATCGCCTCGAGCTGGCCGCCGGAAGCACCTTCACGACCGACCTGGAAGGCGAGCTCGGCGGTGGCGGCCGCGTCAAGCGAAACACCCAGATCGCCGCTGGTTAGCGACCACTCGCGGCCGGTGGCCGGGTCAACCAGCGTCAGCGGAATGCCATCAATCTGGCCGGATTCGGCCGTGAGGCGATTGGCCGCCTCCGCAGGGGTTAATTCACCGAGATCGATTGAGTTGACATAAACTCCGGTGTAAATCCGGCCGTCATGCCGCTGCTGATAGCTGACGAGGGTCAGCAGTAAAATCACGAGCAGCACCACGAGGGCGGACATCGGTCCAACCGACAGCCAGCCCAGCCGGGTCCCCCAAGAAGATTTTTTTCCGGTGACCGGATAATTCGCTTGCATGTGCCTCATTTTATCCACAAGATGGGATCTGTGAATAAATTCTCATCGTTTGACAATGTTTCGGCCGCTTTGTCTGTCCAGACGAGCCATGTTGTTGATTCATTACCTTCTTTGCCTTTCCCCGACGCGTGTTCATGGGCAGACGGGTCGATTCATCGTTCGCGGATCTCCTGTCATCCTGAGCGGAGCGAAGGATCCCGCCAACTCACTTGAAGGTGAAGGCGGCCAATCAAAGGGCCTTCGCTGCTTCAAATCAGCCCTCTTGAAAGACAGCTTGATGAGATTCTTCACTTCGCTGCGCTCCGTTCTGAATGACAGGTCAGGCGCAGCCAACTATCCGTTCTTGAATCTCACGGGGAAGGGGGCTATGGCGCAGCCTCTCCCCACACCACTTCAAATTCCTCAACAAAATACCCGGCAAACGCCGGATCGTGAACGACGATCAGATTCTCATCATTTGAAGATTCGGCGTTGCCGGTAAAGTTATACGAGCCAAAAATCACCGTTTGGCGATCGATGATAAATACCTTGTGGTGCATGATCCGGCGGTTGCCGTCTTTGCGAACTTCGAGATTGGGCATATTTTGATCGGCCAAATCCCCAAAATAGCTGTAGCGGCTGTCCGCACCGGTCCGTTCAAAAACCCCCTGCACCCGCAGTCCCGCTTCGGCCCTTTCAAAAATCGCTTGACCGATGTCATCGTTGGTAAAGGAGAAAGCCATAAACAGCACTTCTTCGTCGGCGCGAGCGATCACCCGGGCGATAATCGGAGCCAGGTCGTCTTCGGCGGAAAAGTAATTTTCGATGTCGACACCGTTGATGTTGAGGCGGTTGAGCGTGTTTTCCGGTGAGCCGGGGCCAAAGAGGCGATCGAGAACCATCTCATCCATCTCGGCCGAGTAGTTGCCCGCCAGCCGGGGAGAATCAAAGCGCACCAAATTGTTGTTGTTGCAGTACACCCCGTTTTCGGTGAAGTTTAGCGAGCCGGTCCACACAAAGCGGCCGTCGATGATGATAAATTTATTGTGCATCAGGGCGGAGCGGTTGTCTTCCACGACGCTGACCCCGTTGCGCCGCAGCCGGTTAACCGTTTCCGGCGGGGTGTGTTCGCTGTCGACGACGATCCGGGTTTCGATTCCCCGGCCGTCGAGTTCGATTAGAGCATCGATGATGGGCTGGGAGTCGAGGTCAAAGGTGGCGATGTCAACCCGCACGTCCGCTTCGAGCATGTCGGCCGCGATGAGTTCGTCGACCCCACCGCTGCGTTCCTCGGCCGGAGGGCAAAGCGGATTGGTGAAATAGATGTCGTACCATGCTCCCGTGGATTGATTTTCGCGGATGATTACCGGGGGGGCACCGTCCGGAATGTTGGGGGGCTGCTCGGGGAGCAGATCTTCGGCGACGATGTTAAAACCGAGAAAAGCGGCGATGCCGGCCAGCAGGGCCGCCACTGCGGCGATGATTGTTTTTTGGTTCATAAAAAGAATTTGCGGACCATTTGTGATTCTAAATAAAATGCAGCAGAGCAAATAATTTCTTGTAACTTACCAGAAAGAGCCTTCTTAGCCGTGTGCAGTTAAATGTAACGTGGCGAGATTCCTCGCTAACGCTCGGAATGACATATGGTTTGCATCCATTGGTCGATTGAATTAGGTTGGTTAAACACAACCTTCAGAAAACGAGCCGTTATTTTAATTACCGAAAATCCATGGCATCCACGGCTAAAGCTTAAACCCCGGCAGCTCGATTGACCGGCCGCCGTCATCCACGATGAAGTGGGGCAGCCAGGCGATACCGAACTGCAGCACCGAGATATTTTTCTTGAATGGGGTGAGTTTCTCTTCGGTGATGTCGTCGGCGATATCCTGCCACTTGGCCGCGATCTCCTCAATCGCCTCATCCTGCTCCTCTTTGAGCTCCACCAGCTCCGCTTTAAGCCGCTCGATTTCATCTTCCGATTCTTCCACGTCCGCTTTGGCCTTGGCGGTCATGCGCCGCTTGGTCAGCGACGCCGAAGCGCTCCGTTTGCGCCCCATGATCCAGCCAAAAACCGTCTCGGCCGCTTTGGCTCCTTCTTCCAGACGACGGGATTTTAACTCGGCCAGATCGTCCTCCAGCTCCCGCTCCTCTTTGGTTAACTTTTTCTCAACGGCGGCGATTTTCCGTTCAAACTTTGTTTCGACCTTGGCCACATCTTCTTTGATTTCATCTTCAGCGGCCTCAAGACACCCCTTGAGAAACGTTTCATAATCGACATCCGGTCCGGCCGCCTGATCGAGCGCTTCGTTGACGCGCACCGTGACAGTGCTTTCCCGATAGAGCCATTCGGCCAAATCTTTTTGCATGGTGCTGATGAGACGACCGTCGTTGAAGGGGGCTTCAAGCTCCCCAAAGGTGGCCTCGCTCAGCGGACGGTGATCAAAGTCGCGCTGGTCGAGCAGAGGCTCTTGCCCGCCTGTATTGACATAATCTTCCCAGCGAATCATTCCGCGCCGGTCCGGTTCCTCAACAATCGCCGTGCTGTTGACCGTTTTTTGCAGATCGTACTTGCGGTCGTTAAAGCGAACCTCAGCCTGGGCCAGCAAAACCGGCCGATAAATCATGCCCGCTTCTTTGCCTTCGTTTGAAAGGGTTTGCCTTGCTTCCTTGATCGCCTCGCTGAAGGTCAAATTGTTTGGTAAGAAGTATTCAGATACGCGGCCGGGAACGGCCGGTTTGGTGGCGGTCCCGACAATGGGAGTTGGGTGGTGGGTGATGGGTGATGGGAGTTGGGTGGTGGAAGTTGGGTGGTGGGTGGTGGGTGAAGGGGCGGCACCAGCCAGAGCGTTCAGAGCAGGAATCTGGGTGCGGGTCATTGGTCCGGCGAGATAGTTCATCGCCCAGCGGGTTTGAAACAAAACCGGGGCTTTTTCATGGACGTTGCGGAGCAGAAACACCCGCTTGCCGATACCGGAGATGAGCCGATCATACTCCCGGCGATCGAGCCCGGCCCCGCTGGCGCTTTCCAGCCCGTCTAGCAGCCGCTCCTTATCCTGATCGGTGCCCAATTTGCCGATAAACCAGGTGCCGGCATTTGACAGCGCCTTGTAATCCACATCAACCGGATTTTGGGTGGCCAGCACCATCCCCACACCAAAGGCCCGCGCCTGTTTGAGCAGGCGCAGCATTGGCTCTTTAGATGGGGGATTGCCAACCGGCGGCAAATAGCCAAAAATTTCATCAAAGTAAACCAACGCGCGCAGGGACCCGGTTCCTTTCTGGGTACGCATCCACGTTTCGACGGCGCTGTAGAGCAGGGTGGTAAAAAACATCCGCTCATCGTCGTTTAAATGGGCCAGATAAAAAATCGTGTGGCGCGGTGTGCCATCCGGCATAAAGAGCATGGTGGCGATATCGAGGGGTTCCCCTTCGAGCCAGCTTTGGAATGAGGGAGAAGCCAAAATATTGTTGAGCTTCATGGCCAGACCGAAGCGGTCTTTGTCGGGAAAGAACATTTTGATGTCGAAAACTCCCAGCTTCTCAAACGGCGGGTTTTGCGTTTGCATGATCAGCTCTTCGAGGGTGAGGTCGTTTCCGCTGCTCCAGGCGTTTTCAAAAATGTTGGCCAGCAAGATGTGTTCGCGCGACTGCACCGGATCGATATCACTCATACCGGCCAGGCCGAGAATCGCCGTGACCGTGCCTCCGATTCGCTCGCGCAGGATTTCTTCATTGCCGCTCCAGGGGATGTCCGGCGCGGCCAGCGAAGCCAGGATGCTGATCGGCAGCCCGATGTCGGATCCGGGGGTATAAATTGAAAATTGAACGGCGTCTTTAAGCTGCTGGATCCGCTCCGGACCGATATCCCAATCCGCCAGCCCATTTCGCCACAGAGTGGCGGTTGACGCGGCCGCTTCGGCCACGGTTTTGCCGGCGCGCTTGACGTCATCGGCATTGATCCACGGCTCAAAATCGGCCGGGGCCAGATCAGGGAAGTGGAGCAAGGCGTTGGTGATATCCCCTTTGGGATCCAACATCAGCGCTGGGACTTTATGTAAAGCTGCCTCTTCCATCAAATCGAGACACAATCCTGTTTTACCGGAACCGGTCATGCCCACAATCACGGCGTGAGTGGTCAGGTCATCGGGATCATAAAGCAGCGGATCACTGCCGGTTTCTCCGGTTTGGGAATCAACGAGTCGGCCGAGGTAGAAGTCTTTGTAGTCCATAAATAAGTCCTGAGTTGAAAGGGCTGATTAGAAAGTGCTGAGTTCTGAGTGCTAAGTCCTGAGTTTTGAAATCCAGGTGGAAGCTTCTCCGTTGAGGGAATTTAATGACCTGAACAGTTACTATTTTAGCCCAGCTATCACAGCTCAGCACTTAGGACTTTTAACTTAGGACTCAGAACTTATTTCCACCGGTTCCTTAAAATCATACAGCCCGTTTTCCACGCGCCAGCCCAGCTGGCAGGTGTGGCATCGCAGCAGACCGCGATCGACAAGGCCGATGGGATTGCCGCAGTCGGGGCAGGCGAAAAAGGTGCCGGGGTTTGCTTTCTTCCCGGATGACGGGTTGATGCTGCGTACAAACACGCTGGGGGTCAGCTGAAACCAGCGGCCGGTGTATTGAAAGATGCTGTCCAGATTGACCAGCAGGTTGACGGGCACGCTCCGTTTTAACACCCCCAGACGAAAGTGTGACGTGGTCAATATTTGAACGGGAGCGAAGCCGGCGCGTTCCAATTCCTGGGCCATCCATTTTGGATGAAAGTCAAAGTTAAGCTCGACAAATTCAATCGGTTCGGGGTCAAAGGGGGACCAGGATTGACGCCGGGCCAGCCAGCGCAAGATCGCTTTGAGGTTGCGCTTGTTGGCAAATTCGAGGATGTATTCACCCCCCGGCCGGCCGATGCGGCTCAGCTGGGAAAACAGCGAGGGGACATCGGCCGCGTGGTGAATGGTGCGCACCTGGACCATCGTGTCAAATAAACCGGCGACAAAGGGCATGCGGTACCAATCCCCGGCCACATAAACAAAGCGGGGATCATCACCGAGACGCTCCTGGGCCTCACGCAGCAGGGAACGCGAGTAATCAAACAGGACGACCCGATCGTACCCATCATACTCATCGGCCAGCCGACCAAACCCGGCCCCCAAATCGATTAAGGTTTTTCCTGTGGGAGCCATTAAACGGTTGATGGCTACCCGCTCGGTTAAATCTTCATATTCACGGCCCTGATTTTCCCAAAAGCGGGTGCGGTAATCAGAGCCTTCATAATCACATACTGGTGGTTGATCGCTCATAACCTTATTGTATGAAAAAGGCAGGCCATCGACCTGCCACAAACGTTAACTGTTATTGAACCGGTGTGTTCTGTTGGGCAATCCCATCGAACACCCATTACTGATCGGCATCCACCATCCCGTCCGGTTCTGGGGCGGGACCTAAAATGCGATCTCCCAGCTCTTCATTGGAGGCGGGCAAGCCACCCAACAAATCGTTGAGGGGTGAAAACAGCGCCTGCAGCCGATTAAACGGCTGTCCCAACTCTGTTTCATCGAGGGGAATATTGACATCAACCGGCAGATTGATGGGGATGGTTTGATCAACCGGCACATCAAGCGTGAGCTGAACTGGCAGTTCCGTGCCTTCTGGGAGGGTTAAGGCCACGTTCCCAAAGATCGTGCCGCCGCCGCCGGCCAGGGTGACGACCGCCTGAACATCAAGGGGGACAGGCTCTGACAAAACGACCGTGGTTTGCTGATTGAGCGGCAGATTAAATGAAATTGGAATTTCGTCTTCAACGTTAATCGTCTGCACGATATTGGCTTCACCCATTTCCACAAAGCTCTCGGTTAATCCGCCCACAATTGGGTGGGCAATTTCGGAGACGATGGGGATGATGAGGGGTGCAGCCAGCAGCAGGACGAGCACCAAAACAATATTGACGATAAAAGAAAAGATAATGGCAAAATTCTTAAACGCTTGCCATGGTTTGTTTTGCCAGAAATAATTGCTCATGGCGAACCTCTTTGGCGATCGGACGTGCCGATCTGTTGACATACTTCTGTAGAATCCTGTGCATTATGGTAACATCAATTATGTAAAACACAACTGGTTCTCTGGTCACATTGTTTCCCGGGAAACAATTGGACGCCAAAAACGGCCAAGTCAGCTATAATGGCGGCAAACACCGGTTGAAGCGAAGATGCAGGCCGTCCAAGATTAGATATCTTTCACCCTGCACCTTTCACCTTCAAAAAAAGGATCCAAATTGAAATCTAGATTTATTAATGATTTGCAGGTTGGGGATGATTTAATTGATGAACCCCTCCTTCTGCGGGATATGGTGCGCCGCAAAACCAAAGATGATCGCCTGTATTATCTGTGCACGTTTGGAGATAACACGGGACAAATTGGGGGGATTTACTGGGATGTCCCTGATCAGGTTGACGGCTGGATACGGCCGGGGCGCGTGATGTACATCACCGGCAAGGTCAACCGCTACAAAGAGGTGCTCCAGGTTTCAGTCACCGATGCGTACCCGGTCGAAAACCCCGACCTGAGTCTCTTTATGCCCAGCAGCAATCGGGCGCAAGACGAGATGGTTGAGGAGTTAAAAAAGCGGATTGCCGAGCTGGCTGAACCATGGAAAAGTTTGCTGACCAAGCTGCTGCTTGAAGAACCGTTTCTGACCCAGTTTGCCAATTCACCGGCGGCCAAACTGCTCCATCACGCCAGCGTGGGGGGGCTGCTTGAGCATTCGCTCAGCATGGCCAATTTGGCCATTCATCTGGCCAATCATTATCCGCACGTCGATCAGGATTTGCTGGTTGCCGGCGCCCTGGTACACGATATGGGCAAGGTGTGGGAATATACTTTTTCCGGTTCTTTTGATATTTCAGCGGACGGGCGGCTGGTTGGCCATATCACTCGGGCGGCGTTGGAGATCGAAAAGGCGGCCGCTGCCCTTGATGTTCCCCTGGAAGATGGACAGCTGCAGGAACTGCTCCATCTGGTCTTGTCCCATCACGGCACCATGGAGTGGGGGTCTCCGGTTACCCCCAAAACGCTGGAGGCGATTTTGCTCCATCAAATCGATTTGCTCGACAGCCGCGTGCAGGGATATTTTGACTATTTGACAACCGATTCCAACTCAAACGGCTGGTCCGTAAAATCAAGCCCCATGCATGAAACGGTTTTGCGCCGCCCGCCTGGCTGGACCAGCTAGAGAAATTGTTTCCCGGGAAACAATGACGGGCGGGAGCTTGACAACTTAGGTGGGGGAGCCATCAGTTGGGGACAACCGCATAGGTCACAAACAACATGTGTCCATTTTCATCATTGATCACTTCGATTTTTCCATCGGGGAATGCTTCTTTGATGTATTTAAACTCGGTGAACCGTTCCGGCAGCATGACAAAGGTCGTGGGGCCATCCAGCGATAGGGGTGGTGGAGCCTCCAGAGGCTCGAGAATATCCTTGCCTGCGGTTTGCGGGAGCAGATAGGGAAGCGTGGAATGACTGGTGTAGGTCATGCGCGGCGCACCGACAAAGTAAACGGTAAAGCCGCTGCGGTCATAAGGGCGGAGGTAATCGGCTACGGTCGTGGCGACGCGGGTGTTGATGCCGCCCAGGGTAAACCTTTCCGGAATTTCACGAAAGTAAAAATTTAGATCGTAGGTCATCAAGCCCAACAGCAAAATTGTTAAAACCAGGGAGGGCGCGGCCGGTTGATCGAGCATCGTGCGTTTTAGGTGATCAATCATATGGCCGACGGCCAGGCCGCAAAAAGCGAGGCAGAGGGGGCTCAAAATAATATAGCGTTGAGCGGCCGGTAAATCCTGACTAAAAGCACCTACTATGATAATGCCTGTAAGGGGCACCAGCAGAAGCAGCCCCTGCAGCTTGATCTTGCGCAGGGCAAAAATTAAGCCCAGGATGAAGAGGGCGGCCATTCCCGGTAAAAGCATACCGGTTCCGGGAGTGTACCAGCTGCGCAGTGGAATATGGGTGATCCCAAAGGCCGACTTGCGAATTTGATCAAAAATGATGCGGGTTTCGCTCCAGCCGGTGTGAGCCACGGCCACCTCCATCCAGCCGTTAAAGATCGAAACGCGCTGCATGGGGGCGTTAAATTGATCGGGATGGGCCACAAAATAAAGGGCGAGGGGGATAAAAACGACCAGAGAAATGTAGGCCGTCAAAGATAAATCAGCGAAGCGGCGCTTAAAGGTTGGCCGGTCAAGCCACAAGGCGCAGCCGCTCCACAGCAGGATAAAGAGGGGGAAGGGGCGCATGCTGACGTAAAAGTATTGGCTCAGACCGAGGATCAGGCCGCACAAAATGAACCACAGGCGTTGACCGCTGCGCCAGCCGCGCCACAGGGTGGCCAGCACCAGCAGGGCAAATAACCCATCCCAAATATTGTTGAGGCCAATTCGGCTAAAGTGAATATGGTAATGAGCGGCCGTCAGCAGGAAGCTGGAAGCCAGGGCGGCTGTGCGACCGTACAGCTGGTGCATCAGCCAGTAAAGAACCGGCACGGTCAATGCCCCGGCTATGGCTGAGGTGATGCGCAGCCCGGTCGTCGTTTGGCCGAGTAAAGCGATACCCCAGGCCTGTACCTGAAAGTAGAGGGAAGGAAATGAAAACCATCCCAGATTGAGTAGATTGTCGGCCGAGCCATCTAAATAGCGAATGGCAAAAAGCCCGGATGAGCCCTCATCGCCGGATAAGGTGTTTGGGAATGAAGTCAGAAAGGTGGCCCTGAACAGTAAGGCGATGATCAACAGGAGGGCGACCCAGAGCCAATCCTGGGTTTGCCAGGAAGGGCGGCGAAGCGGCTCGTTAGATGGCTTATAGCTGCCTAAGGTGACCGCGATCATCGCCAGCAGCCACGCCGTCAGGGAGATTTCCCATTGGCGGGCGATTTCACCATCACCGGCGGCCAGGCGGGCCAGAAAAGCGTAGCAGGGAGCCAGCAGCAGGAAGTTAAGCTGAACGGGCTGAATTGACAGGGTATCGGCCAGGCGGCTGGGGAGTTGGTAGGGCCATTCCGGGAGCGGGATATTGAGCAGTTTTATCACCGCCAAAACAGAAATTGCCGTTCCCAGGTACAATAAAGGGTAGCTCAGCCGAATTTGCTCAATAGACAACAGCGGATGCAGCCGAACGGTTAAGAGTGCCAGCAGGAAACCTCCAACCAAGAGGGCCGAATTGAGAGTGAGCAATCTTGATGTTACGGACAGCTTCATTTAATCTATTGTGGATGAATCTGTTTAAAATGGCTAATTTTGGTGGATTGGTTTATTAGTTTATTGGTGTATTAGTTATTGGTATATTAGTTTATTAATCGAACTAATCATCAATCGAACCAATCGAATTAATCGTCAATCGTATGTCTGGATATTCAAAAACACCTCTTTTCAAAAAGTTGGGCATCAAACCGGGCAATCGTGTGCTGGTTAAAAATCGGCCGGATCATTACGAGCAGCTCGTGGATCCTTTGCCTGAGGGGGTGAAGCTGCTTAAGAGGCGAGGTTCTGAGGTTGACATAATCCATCTGTTTACCAAATCACGCGCTGAGCTGGTCCGTTTGCTGCCGGGTTACATGACGCTGATCCGGCCAGCAGGGATGATTTGGGTGTCGTGGCCCAAAAAAGCGTCCAAGGTGCCAACTGACGTGACCGAGGATGTTATCCGTGAGGTGGCGCTGCCGCTGGGTTTGGTGGATGTCAAAGTGTGCGCTGTGGATGAGGTGTGGTCCGGACTGAAGCTGGTCATTCGCAAAGAGAACCGCTGAGATGGATTCCGAAACCCTACAATTTCTGATATTTATCTCTCTGTTTATACTTGCTGGAATTGATGGAGCACTTTTAGATAGCGAGGTTGGATCATTCAAAAGAGGCATTCGCATCTGGGAGGAACCGATTTCTCCTTTTGTGTTAAATTACCTCTTTCAAATTGACGACGGTCACAATTTAAATGAAAGAAAACCAAGAATTGAAGGCTTCATTCGTCGGCAAAAGAAGGAAATTCAAATTAGCCTCCACAGGCCACGTTGGCGATTTATCTACTATGTGGGGTACGTAAATTTAGCTGAAGATTCTCCCACGCTGCAATTCAGAAGCGCAATTTTTTCGCATATATTCCTGTTCTATTATCTGTTGCTTATTGTCTGGCGATTTGCTCCACTTTCTAGCGTCACGAATTCATTTGTATTTGTGATTTTCTTTAGCGCTTCACTGGTCATAGAATTTATGTATTATCGTTCACAAACGAGAAGAATCCGCAAATTGTTGCAGAATCAAATCAAAAAGTGAACAGAAGTGCAAAGAACAAAGAAATGATCACACGTTCAGTCTTTTGTTTTATTGACATAAATCAATAATGAGGTGGCTTCTTCTCTGGCAAAGGTCAATTTCATTGGAAATTGGCGAGATTCTTCGCTTCGCTCAGAATGACAGGTGTTCAGCATTTGATGGTCCAGCGCAGTCCATTTTTTAAAGATCAACTACCAGTAGACCAATATACTTATAAACGAATAACCAATAACCAATTTTCAATGGTCAACGGAAAACACCCCCCACTGCTATTAGCAATCGACAACGGCACCCAGAGCGTGCGGGCCCTGCTCTTTGATCTGCAAGGCAACCTGGTAGCCAAAAGTCAGGTGCCGCTGGTGGCGTATGTGTCACCCAAACCGGGGTGGGCTGAGCAGGATCCCGACTACTTTTGGGAGAAGCTGGGGGAAGCGTGCCGGCAGCTGTGGGCGACAACCGATCAGCCCAAAGAGGCAGTGGTGGGCATGGCCATCACCACCCAGCGCTCAACCGTCATCAATGTCGACGAACAAGGACGGCCGCTGCGCCCGGCTATCATCTGGCTCGATCAGCGGCGCACCGAGGGGCTGCCGCGGCTGGGCGGATTGTGGGGGCTGGCGTTTAAAGCCACCGGCATGGAGGAGACCATCGCTTACTTTCAAGCGGAAGCGGAAGCCAACTGGATCAATACCCATCAGCCGGAAATTTGGCGCAATACCCATAAATACCTGCTTCTATCCGGCTATTTGCACTACAAACTGGTCGGCCGCTTTGTGGACTCGGCCGCCAACCAAGTGGGGTATCTGCCGTTTGACTTTAAGAAGCTGCAGTGGGCGGCCGGATGGGATTGGAAATGGCGCGTCTTGCCATCGTTTCGCCGGGAACAGCTGCCGGAGCTGGTGTCGGTGGCTCAACCCATCGGCCGCATTACCGCTGAAGCGGCCGCTCATACCGGTATTCCGGCCGGGCTGCCGGTGATTGCCGCCGCGGCCGATAAAGCGTGCGAGGTGATCGGTTCGGGTGCCTTAGAACCCAACATCGGCGGTTTGAGTTTTGGCACAACGGCCACCATCAACGTGACGCAGCGCCGCTACATTGAGGCGATCCCGCTGGTTCCACCGTATCCGGCGGCTGTTTCCGATGCCTACTCTCTCGAAATTCAGGTGTATCGCGGTTTCTGGATGGTTGATTGGTTCACCCGCGAGTTTGGGTTGGAAGAGCGGCAGGCGGCGGCCGATCAGGGGGTGCCGCCAGAAACGCTGCTCGACGACCTCGTCAGCGCCGTGCCGCCCGGCTCGATGGGGCTGATGCTGCAGCCGTACTGGTCACCCGGATTAAAAGTCCCCGGTCCGGAAGCGCGCGGAGCGGTTATCGGCTGGGCGGATGTGCACACCCGAGCTCATCTTTACCGGGCGATTTTGGAAGGATTGGCTTATGCTTTGCTTGAAGGGGCGGAGCGGATCGAAAAAAGAACCAGGACTCGCATTACCGAGCTGCGGGTGGCTGGAGGGGGGTCGCAAAGTGATGCGGCGCTGCAAATTACGGCCGATGTGTTTGGCAAACCGGCCGCCCGCGCTCATATATACGAAACATCTGGGTTGGGCGCGGCCATTGACGCGGCCGTTGGTCTCAAACTGCACCCGGATTTTGCCACGGCCGTCCGCGAAATGACCCGCGTTGGCACCCGCTTTGAACCGCAGCCCCACGTTCATCGCATTTACACCGAGCTGTACGAGCGGGTTTACAAGAAGATGTACGGCCGGCTCAAGCCGCTCTATCGCGAAATTGGCGAGATTATTAATAATCATTAGTCAATGGTCAATAATCAATTGGCAATCAAGTTGAGCTTTTCATTGAAAATTGATTATTGATCATTGATAATTGGCTATTGATTATGGATAAATATTTGCGGCACATCATTCAAAAAATCCATGACTGCCACACTGAGGCGGCGGTTGTGGTCAGCGGGGCCGGTACACAGGCGCTGGCCTGGCTGTTTGGCGTTGCTGGAGCCAGCCGCACCATGTTGGAGGCGCGGGTGCCCTATGCGGGTAAGGCGTTTCAGGAGTTTATCGGCCGGCCTCCCGGAAAGTACGTGTCGGGACCATCGGCCCGCTTGCTGGCCGGGAACGCCCTGCGGCGAGCCCGTTTGCTGTCAGACAGCCCGCAAAATCTGGTAGGTTTGGGGTGTACGGCGACCATCTCTACTGATTATGTCAAGCGCGGGGATCACAAGGCGGAAATTGCGGCCTGGACGGCTGAGAAAATCACGACCTACAGCCTGCTCCTGGCCAAGGGGCGTCGCGACCGCCAGGGAGAAGAAGAGATTGTCAGCCGCCTGATCATCTACGCCCTGGCCGATGCCTGCGGCTTTGGGCCGGAACTCGATTTGACCCTGTTGGAAGATGATCGACTTGACATAAAAGTGATTGACCTGGCCCATCAGGTGACCCTGCTGCTCAACGAGACGGCCGATTTTATCGGCATTTACCCGGATGGCCGCATCAAGCATGGGGGCATTAATCCTCAACTGCTGCTGGCCGGCTCGTTTAATCCGCTGCATCAAGGTCATTTGGGTATGGCAGCTGCGGCCGAGAAAATCACCGGTCAGCCGGTGGCGTTTGAGCTGTCTGCCGTCAATGTTGATAAACCTCCCTTGCCCACGGCCACGATTTTGCAGCGCATGGCCCAGTTCGCCGGCCGCTGTCCCCTTTACATCACCCGCACCCCGACTTTTATCGAGAAAATTCGCCTGTTTCCGCAAACCACCTTTGTGGTGGGATACGACACGGCCGAGCGTATCGTTGCCCCTCGCTATTACGATCACAGCCGGGAACATATGTTGGCTGCCCTGGCGGAAATGCGCGATCTGGGCGGCCGTTTTCTGGTGGCCGGGCGGGTTGATGATGAAGGGGAGTTTCGCGACGTGGCTGATCTGGAGCTGCCGGCCGAATTTGCCGAGTTGTTTACCCCGATACCGGCCGATGTGTTTCGGATGGATATCTCTTCAACTGAACTGCGAGTCCAAAGACGTCCATCACGAAATTAGCTGTCCGCAGATTTCGCAGATTAGAGAGAGAAATCTGTGAAAATCCGTGTTAATCCGTGTTAATCCGTGGCTTTTTTAACAATTCTTTTTGTAAACTACTTAGGATAAAACCATGATCCCACTATTCAAAAAAATGAATTTAAAAGAAGACATACGAGAAATTCTCGTTATTAATGCGCCCGACAGCTTTGAATCGGAATTGACCCCCTTGGATGATGTGACGGTCGTCCGAGATTCACAGGCCGTCGAGCAGATAGATTTTGGCCTGGCGTTTGTGATCACCCAGGCGGAGCTTGATGCGGCCGTTAGCCAGCTGACAAAAAAAGCCCGGGGTGACGCCCTGCTGTGGTTCGCTTATCCCAAGAAAAGCTCCAAAAAATACACCTGCGAATTTAATCGCGATTCAGGTTGGGATGCGCTGGGTGAGGCCGGGTATGAAGGGGTGCGTCAGGTGGCTATTGACGCGGATTGGTCAGCCCTGCGCTTTCGCAAGGTGGAGTACATTAAGTCGATGAAGCGGGCTTCAAAGCGGGCCATAACCGCTGAAGGGAAAAAGCGGACTACAAAAAAGCCGTGAAATTTTGTTAGACCTTTAACAATGGAACCGCAACCTTCTCGGCGGCACGGCGCAAATTTTGATCGAGTGTGGCGATGGGTAAGCCAAGCCGCATCGCCAATTCCAAATAGGATGTATTGTAGCTCGAAAGTTGATTAGCTCTGCCTATGGCCAATAGTTCACCCATTCTGACGGCTTGATGATTTTGCTCTATGTCAATTGGCAGATGGGCTACTAATCTCAAGAAGCGAGAGCTATCAGCCTGCTGTAATCTATTACGTCTTTCAGCAACCAGCAACACATTTACGACCTCAAGCGGCCAGATGGGAGGGACAACCGCCGATGCATGTTTGAGCAAATCCAGAATAGCATCGGCATACTCATTGGCTTCATCGGCAAAGCACCAGCTCATGACAACCGAGTTGTCAATGACAAATTGTTCCGACATAAAATTAGCGTCGTCCTTCCTCGATCATTTCTCGGATGGTGGGGCCGCTTGAAGTGATTTTGGCTCGAAAGGCTTTGATGTCGGCGATGACCTCGTCCAAGTTAACCTGACTCTTGGCATCGAATCCTTGCAGGACGGCCACAGGAACCCCGTGTTTGGTTATGATAATGCGATCTCCCTTTGATACCCTTTCCAGCAGCTTGGGGAGATGTGTTTTGGCCTCGTAGGCACCAACAGTTGTCTTCATAATCCACCTTGTTCAGACTGGTCTAAAACCAGTCTAAATCGATATTGTTATCGTGTCAAGTTTCAGATTGGCTTCGATGTCTTTCAGATATCAAAGTCTCAAAACTTTTGAGGTCTTCTATAAACGCACACGGATTTAAGGGCGAATATCAGTCGTTTTCCTCGACTCAAGTGTAAACTTCAGTAGTTTTTCTGTGCCAATATTGAAAAAAACATCCTTGCCGTTTGATCGCCAGGTAAAATTTGAGAATGGTTTATTGGAGTCGAATTCAAAAATTAACTCTAAAACATCGTTTTCCGGCCGCCATAAATAGAGATAGCTGGCTGGGATTGATTCATCAACGGCACTGAAAACAAACGATTGGCCGTCTGGTCTCCAGCTGCCGCTGTGAAACGTCAGTTCGCTGCGTGGCATAATTGTTTGTAAGGGAGTGCTGTCGAGCGTCCAGTAAAGCAGTTGACTTTGCTTGTCGTTTATCTGCTGAGTCAGTATCGGACCGCCGCCTGGTCTCCAGTTGATTACATGGCCATTTTCGACTTCGCCTAGGAAGCGGCCGTCTCGATCAACAACTTGAATGGCAACGGATCGTTCGAGATAGGTTTGGCTGATGTCAAAGGCAATGTATTGACCATCAGGTGAGACACTGGGTTTAAAACCCAAAGCAAATAAATCATCAGTGAGCTCCCAGATAATGGTTTTCTCACCCGAATTGAGGTCAATGCGTTCAACCCAGCGACGCTTTTCTGCGCCGGGAAAATGTAAATTGACAATTTCCTGTCGGTCTACACTGACCTGATGCATGGTAGAGGTGTTGCAGGCATATTTTCTATCGCCAAGGGCGAAGTGATCGCTTTGCACCCAGGAATCCTGCTCTTTCAAATACAGCTCCAGGTTGTGGCAAAACATCCCTTGACGATCTTCAAGAAGAAACATTGAGTCATCAATCCACCATATATTTGCTACTTTCCGGTTCACGGACGAGCGAATAACGTCCGGCGGATCGAGATCCACAATCCAGCTCCCAAAATACCAGGAGCTAATGAGGAGGCGATCCCCCTCAGGGGACCACCTAACATGATCGACTTGTATAGGCTCATTATAATCATTTCCTGGACGCTCTATCCCAAAATCCAGGCCAGCGATCAGGTTCAGCAACGGATAAATGGCATTGGTCTGTTGTTCCCATAAACCGATATCTGCGAAATCGGAGAGAGAGACATTTGACCAATTTATGACCTCTGAAGGCGTATAGAGAAAAACGATCCGATCCCCGGTGGGTGACCAGGAAGCCCCTCTTATCAAAATGGGATTCTCAAATTGGCGAGAGACATTTGAAAATTGATCTGAATTCACATCTTCAACATATAAATCGCCATTCAAGATAAACGCTGCCTGATCTTCTGGGCTTAAAAAAACAGGAGAAATCTCGTTGAGCTGTTCAGATTGGATTGACGTCGGCTCAGGCGTAATGGTCGGTTCAATGGTTTGCGTAAGTTGAGAGGCGTTAGAGATTGGGATTGGTGAGGCCGTTGGTAAAAAGTTCAATCCGGCCGAGCGACAACCCATCAAAAAAAGAAGTAAGAAGGCTAAAGCAAGTAGGCTTGTTGGGGGATGTCTGCTCATGGGGATGGTGGTTTAGAAGTGCCTGTTGTTTTCAAAACAACAGGCACTTTGAAAGAAGCTACCTTCGGGGCAGTGTCTGTGTCTTTTGGCGGAGCTTGAGGATCGTGTCCGGTGGATAATACCCCTTGCGCAGGCTGAGATTGGCGTAAACGAGCGCCCGTTTGCCCAAAACACATCCTGGATTGAGCACCGCGTTACAGCCGGTTTGCGCGCCGTCTCCTAAAATCGCCCCAAATTTGGCCAGACCGGTATCGTAAACTTCGTCATTGACGTGCAGCTTGATCGTCGGCCGCTTGCCACTGGCCTTGTCTTTTTCGCTGACGAGCGTCAAATTGCTGAGCTTGGTGCCCGCTCCCAGATTGGTATTGTGCCCCAGCACGCTGTCGCCGACATAGGCGAAGTGGGGGGCGTGAGCATTGGGCAAAAACAGGCTGTTTTTGGCCTCGCTGGCATGCCCCAGGATCGAGTTGGGCAGCATAATCACATTTTCTCTGATAAATGCCCCGTGACGCACGACGGCACCACGGGCGATGAAGGCCGGCCCCTCGACATACGCTCCCGGTTCAATCACAGCTCCTTCTTCAACAAAAATCGGCCGGTCGCTCATATACGCTCCTGGGGCAACGGCGCCCCGGATCGTTTGACCTTCACCAACCAGACGGCTGATGTGCGCCTGCAGCCGGGGCAAGACATCCCAAACAAACTCGCAGCCGTCAAAAAACTCGGCAATAAACGGATCAGATAAGTCAAAAAAATCTTGAGGTGAAAACATGGAATAATTGTCAGTGGTCAGTCGTTAATTGTCAATTGCCAAATGAGGCG
Organism: Ardenticatenaceae bacterium; assembly: GCA_030065875.1. Classification (GTDB taxonomy): domain Bacteria; phylum Chloroflexota; class Anaerolineae; order Promineifilales; family Promineifilaceae; genus WTJY01. The sequence goes on from JASJCR010000079.1 coordinate 25,713, forward strand.
AAGTGGTTGTTTATTCATTATTAGTATAGTGGTTATTGGTGTATTGATTGAATCCCAAATTTATTCGGGCGTCAATCGTAAATCTTCAATCAGAAATCGTAAATCCCATTTCGTATTTCCCATCTCCAATTGACTTCCCCTGCCCCTTTTGGCATACTTGTTCTCACAATCGATCTGTTACAGGCCATGACGGAGAAGAGTAAACGTTCTCTTTTGACGAGCGAGCCCGAAAATGGTGTGAGTCGGGTACAAAACGATCGCTGAAAATCACTCCCGAGCTACAAGGTGAACCACTTATCAATTGACCATTAACTATTGGCAATTGACAATTGAATTAGCTTTTGTCGAGGTGGCTTCTCGTTATCGAAGCCGGCACAATACAGCAGCGTCTGTGTTGGTCATAGAGCGTCTGCCCGATTTGGGCAGAAAGTTGGGTGGTACCGCGGAGATTTAGCGCCTTCGTCCCAGGTCGGGATGAAGGCGTTTTTATTTGTTTTAAGGTTTTAGCGAAAAGGTGCATCACACCGTGTTAAAATGTAAATATGAGTGAACTTTTATTTCAATCTGACGCATATATAAAAGAATTTAAGGCAACCATCACCGCCGTTGTAGAAGGAGGTGTGGTTCTCGATCGGACCGCTTTTTATCCGGGCGGCGGCGGCCAGCCGCATGATGTGGGCGTGTTAACCGCCGGTGATCAATCATTTGCGGTCACCCGGGTTAAAAAAGTCAACGGGCAAATTGTTCATTTTGCGTCTGGCGATCTCCCGGCCGCAGGGGCCACCGTGACCGGCAAACTTGATTGGGAACGCCGCTATCAGCTGATGCGGACCCATACAGCGATGCACATCCTGTGTGGTGTGGTCTGGCGTGATTTTGAGGCCCAGGTCACCGGTGGGAATATGGATCCTTTAAAAGGGCGGATGGATTTTGAGTTTGAAACGATGCGTCAGGAATTAGTAGCCGAAATTGAAGCGGCGATAAACAAAGAAGTTGAGGCTGCTCGCGACGTGTCGGTGGCGATCTTGCCGCGCGAAGAGGCATTTCAAATACCGGATTTGATTCGCACCAAAATAAATTTGCTGCCGGCCGGGATTTCTGAAGTGCGCACGGTTGAAATAGAAGGGCTGGATCTGCAGGCGGATGGCGGCACCCACGTGGCCAACACCCGCGAAGTTGGTCCTTTGCGAGTGACAAATTATAAGAGCAAAGGGAAGATTAATAAGAGAATTTACCTTGAATTAGATTAGAGACCATGAAGAGACTATAGACCACAGACATCAGACTTCAGATGTCAAAATGTATGTTGACTTTAATCAGGGGGCGATTACGCTCAAAGTGAAGTCTGAAGTCTGAAGTCTGAAGTCTGAAGTCTGAAGTCTGAAGTCTGAAGTCTGAAGTCTGAAGTCTGAAGTCTGAAGTCTGAAGTCTGAAGT
>JASJCR010000080.1 GCA_030065875.1 Ardenticatenaceae bacterium
CTCCATGGCCGATGGATTCATTCATCGGCTAAGAAAGGGGGCAGCAAGGTCAAAAGTTAAGAAAACATCTGTTACACAGCATTAGGTAGCGGCCGGATCATAAGTTAAGGTAAGTTCAGTTGCCAAGTACTTTATGGAAGAAAGAATAGAATCAGAAGTTTACGAGCGGCAGGTCAGCGCTGCGGAGCGGGTTTTTTCCCGGGCTCCCTTTTCGGTTGTCACGATGGTGGCACGCATCAAGGGAGCCGTTTCAGAGGAATTGGTGCGACAGGCGGTGGCCAAAGCCCAACAGCGGCACGTTTTGCTGCGCGTGCGCCTGACAGAGCGAGATGGTTCTCAATGGTTTACTTCAGATGGGTGCGGGGAAATTCCGGTCGCGGTGGTGCCTCGAAAATCGGCCGACGACTGGATCGAGATTCATGCGGCTGCTGCCCGAATGCCATTTGAATTTGAAACCCTGCCGGCCGTGCGTTTTATCCTGATCCGGGGACCAGATGCATCGGATTTGATCATCTTGTGTCACCACACGATTTGTGACGGGACGTCTTTGGCGTATTTGGCCCGCGATATAATGGGGTACATGGGTGATCCGTCCCGAGTGGTTGAAGCCCTGCCGCCCCCCGAGCCTCTGGCATTAGAAAATTTACCGGCCGATGCGCCCCGATTTGGATTGACCCATTTCCTGATTCAACAGATGAATCCGCGCTGGGCGGCCGAGAGCGTGCCCTTTGACCAGGAGGATTACGAACAGCTCAGCAGGGCGTACTGGAATCACTACCACCACGATATTTTATGTGTTGAACTGTCAAAAGAGGAGACACATACACTGGTGACGCGCTGCCGAGATGAGGACATTTCGTTAAATTCCGCCCTGACGGCCGCTTTTTGTGGCGCTCAGGGGGTGGTTGAGGGGAAAAAACCGCATCACAAACAGATTCTCATGGCTGCCAGCGTGCGCGATCGGCTGTCCCATCCCCCTGGGGAGGCCCTGGGCTTCTTCGCTTCCAGCATTGAGCTAAAACTGAAATTCAATCATCGAAAAAACTTCTGGGAAAATGCCCGACGGTTTCACAAACAGATTAAGCCAAACACCACCAACCGCAAGATATTCAAGCAGGTTCTGACCTGGCTGACTTTGGAACCCACATTTATTGAGGCGATGAACGTCAAGCAGCTGGCCGCGCTTGTCTTGCCGGATTCGACCCGGTATGAAAAGCTGTCTGGGTTTGGTCAGCGAGAGGATTCTGTGGCCAAATTTTTGCGGCGCAGCAGGATGAATGAGCTGGAGAAGAAGCTTTGGGGTCTGGTGATCACCAATCTCGGCCGATTTGAGTTGCCGACTGCATATGGTTCACTCGAGCTGGATCGACTGATCTTCCAGCCGGGCAGCGGGTTCCCCCTATCGCATATCAACCTGGTAGTCGGGGCCGTGACCTTTGACGGCAAACTCAGCCTGATCGTCGAATATGCCCGAGAGGCGATTGATCGTGAAACCGTGGCGCAGATCAAAAACAAGGCGTTAGAATTTCTTATTCAGGCCTAAAGCGTATGATTTATCAATTAAACGAAGAAAAAATGGAATACTCTTTTGAGACAGCTGACCTTAAAGGGTTATTTGTAGCCGACAGTGAGGCTTATAGCCCGAATCATCGACATCACATCAGGAATTTGCTCCACAAACCAACCGGTTTTTACGTTACGCCCACCGAAGATGCTCAAAAACATCATTCCGGCCTGTGCAATTTTTTCCGTGCCTATGCTCGGAACAGCTGGTTAACTGAACCTCGGGCTATGCCATCGGCCGTGACCTTGTTAAAAAGTGGGGTTCAGCTCAAATGGAATCCCATCCTGCAGCACCAGGCAAAAGTTGAAGCAACCTACACCATTCAGGAGCCCAATATCATCGATATTGAAGTGACAGTTGAAGGATACAATCATTACCCAGATTATGAATTGGTTTTTAGTAATTATCACGCCCCGGCTCTTAAAGGTGGTGCTTATGTAAAAACAGAAAGCGTAAGCGATAATGAAATCATCGAAGAAATCATGATCACGGACAACGATCTTTTTCATGGGATGTACCCTTTTTTCCCACGGGATTTGTCTGCTGCTCAAATGCTCAATGATGGGCGCAGCCGGAAGGGGCGCTGGTATTATCGGCCTGTTTGCGGCCGTTTATATGGGTATCCTATGGGCTTTGCTACCAACGAGACGACGGAAATTTTGGTAATGGGTAAAACGGAAGATGTTGCAGCCGTTGGGGTTACTTATGCCGCTGAGGGAGCCAGGTATGATGATGTTGCGCAGCATCACGCGATTTACCTCTCACTTTTTGGCCGTGATTTAAATCCGGGAGATGGGTGGCGAACAAATATCCGCGTGATCGTCATGAAGGCTGGCAATTCGGAGAAAAGAATTCAGAGATATCGTGAATTCCTGGCGGCGGTTGAAGGCATCGACCGGAGATTCGAAGTTGATCCCACAACATTTGGCTAGAGAGATTTTATCGAGCAATTAAGGAAGTCAGATGAGTGAAAAATTATTCGTGCCGGAAAATTTTGTCGCGCCTTCAAAGTTAGAAACACCCCACTTTCGGCTGCGCATGCTGTCGGTTGAGGATGTAGAGAAAGATTACGAGGCGGTGATGGAAACCCAGGCGCGTTTCCACGCCATGGGGTCTTCCTGGCCCAGAGAAGGATTCACAATCGAAGAGAATCTGGCCGATCTGGAGCGCCATCAGCAGGAATTTTTAGATCGCCAGGCGTTTGCCTACACGGTTGTGGCCCTAGACGAAAGTCGGGTGTTGGGCTGCGTGTATATCAATCCGGCCGACGGCGACGAGGTTGATGCTGCGGTGGTCATGTGGGTCAGGCAAAGTGAATTTGAAAGGGGCTTGGATCCCATTTTATTTGATGCGGTTAAACAGTGGCTAGACGCGTCCTGGCCTTTTGCCAATGTGAGCTATCCAGGAAGAGATGAAGCTTAAAGTCGAACTTTCGAACCAGGCGCAGTCCGGTTGGTGGGAGACGGCGCTCAAATACCGCCGGGAGTACAAAAGTTTTCAAAACTTTTGTACTCCCGGTGCAGGCCACAACCGAACTTTCACTTTAATGGCGGGAAATTCGTGTCATTCGTGAAATCTTGTTTTAAAATTCCCTTTTTAATTTTATTCGATTTTGAAGTTTCTTCTCTCAAAGTGCGAGAAAATCGCAAATGTGAATGTTTTTGCTAATGTCCTCTCGAAAATTTCAACTCCCTGAACCGGTGCGAATGCGCGCCGAGAGCCTGGGCGAACCCGGCCGCCGGTGGATGGCCGGCCTGAATGAAACCATCAAATATCTCGAAACCTTGTGGTCGATCCGCGTCGGCGAGGTGCTGAGCGGCGGCACCGAGAGCCTGGTAGCCAATGTTTTACTCGATGATGGCGAACCGGCCGTGCTCAAAGTTGGCCTGCCCGGCTCTTCAGACCTGGCTAAGGAGGCGCAGATCTTTCGCCTGGCCGCCGGCCGGGGCTACGCCACCTTGATCGCCGACGACCCATCAACCAATGCTCTTCTTGTCGAGAAGCTGGGTCGGCCGCTGGAAAAAAAGATCACCTCAATTGAGAAGCAAATTCGGATAATTTGCGCCATGCTGCGCGAAGCGTGGATTCCACTGGATGCTTCCCACGGTTTGATGACCGGGGCAGAAAAAGCTCGCTGGCTGGCCGATTTTATTGTTGAAAGATGGGCGATGCTCGATCAACCCTGCAGCAGGCGGGTTGTCGATCGTGCTTTATCATTTGCCGCGGAGCGTGAAGCCGCTTTTTCATCGGAAAGCTCCGTTTTGGTTCATGGGGATGCACATGCCCTCAACGCCCTGGCTGTCCTGACGACAGACGGCCGCGACAGCGGACAGTTCAAGTTTGTCGACCCGGACGGGCTCTTTGCTGAACCGGCCTGTGACCTGGCCGTGCCGATGCGCGACTGGAGCGCAGAGTTGCTATCTGGGCCGACCGTTGCCCTCGCCCGGGAGCGGTGTGAACTGCTGGCCGATTTGACCGGCGTTGATACTCAGGCGATCTGGCAGTGGGGGTTTGTCGAGCGGGTTTCCACCGGTTTGGTAGAATTGGAGATCGGCATGAAGGAAGGAGGCGCTGTGACCCTGGCTGCGGCTGAGCGTCTTGTTGATGTCTAGCGAAAAGGAACCCACAGATACAATTTCGCCAATCTGTGAACCTTTGGTTCTGCGTTCCGAATGGTTTTATAAACACACCCTTGAGCACACCAGATGAAAATCACTATTTTTGCAGCAGGATCGAGAGGAGATATCCAACCCTGTCTTGTTTTAGGCCGGGGGCTGCAGGAGGCTGGATATCAGGTGTGCCTGGCCGCACCCGAAGATTTTGCTGATTTTGTTCGGCCACATGGCTTAGACTTTTTTCCGCTGCGTGGAGATGTTCAAGAGATCATGGCCAGCGACACCGGCCGGAAGTTTATGGAGACCGGCGGATCAAATCCCCTTAATTCGATTTTTGCGGTCCGGAAGATGATTCGGCCGGTGGTCATGGAAATGGCTGAAGACGCCTTCGCGGCCTGCCGCGATGCGGAGGCGATGATCTGCCTGGGTGTGTTTAGCGCCTTTGGGCAGGCAATTGCCGCAGCGCTAAACATCCCCCTGATCCATGTGGAGCCCACACCGCTCCTGCCGACAAAAGCGTTCCCGGCCGCCTCATGGCCTATCCAGCGCAATTGGGGTAGACATCACAACTATTTATCTGGTCTGGCGATGCTCGGAGTCGTTTGGCTGTGGTACCGGCCGTTTGTCAATGAGTTTCGGCGGAAGCTGGGGCTGCCCCCTAGTTCGTTCAGCCGGTTTTTCCGCGTCATGCGCACCGCACCCATGATCGGCGCCTACAGCCCCAGCGTGATTCCGCACCAGTGGCCGGCCAGCATGCACGTTTCCGGCTATCTCTTTCTTGATGCGCAACCTGACTGGCAGCCATCACCCGAACTCCAGGAATTTTTAGGTGCGGGCGATCCGCCGGTTTATATCGGTTTTGGCAGCATGGCCGGCCGACATCCGGAAAAGCTAGCCACCCTCGTTTTGGAGGCGCTGGACCGCAGCGGCCAGCGGGGCATCTTGCTGACCGGCTGGGGCGGGCTGCGCACCCGGTTGGTACCGGACAGCGTGCTGGTGATCGATTCGGTGCCTCACAGCTGGCTGTTTCCGCGCACGGCCGCGGTGATTCATCATGGTGGAGCGGGAACGACCGCAGAAGGTCTGCGGGCCGGTGTGCCCACCATCATCATCCCATTTGTCCTCGACCAGCCCTTTTGGGGCGCCCGAGTCAAGTCATTGGGTTTGGGGCCAGACCCTATTCCGCAAAAGAAACTGACTGCGGATCGGCTCGCCCAGGCCATCACGACTGCGGTCAGTGATTCTGAAATGAGGCAACGAGCTGCGGCCGTGGGTGAGACGATTCGGGGCGAGGATGGTGTTGGCGCGGCCGTGGAAATCATCAGGGGCTATTTTGGTGAACCATAAAAATTATTGTTGACAATCCCTTCAATTTGATAAATGTTGAAGTTTTAAAATTTAATCTGATAACAGCTCCAAAGCTGTGGCAAACCGCCTATTTCTAACTTCCTGTCATTCTGAGCGAAGCGAAGAATCTCGTTAAGATTCAGTAAGTAACGGTTGATTTGGAGAGACGTTGATTCATTTTGGCCTTGTTTCGCCTCCATGTCAGTTGGTGGGATTCTTCACTTCGCTGCGCTTCGCTCAGAATGACAGGCGATTATCTGAAGATGATCTGTTACTTTTAGGAAAGCAGTTGCAAATTTAATTCTAACTTTCCTTATTTGATTTGACTGTTTCATGAACAAGAAACGCATTGCATGGGAGCAGAATGGATGAACTTAAAACACGATAAGCACACGACATTACCCTATCCCCGTGAGCGGCTGCTGATGGTTGACGGCGGCCGGCTCGCCCGCCGCAAGCACACCATTCACGGAATGGTCGAGTTTGACGTCACGGAAGTCCGGGAATCGATGCGACAACACAAAATGCGGACCGGCGAGGCGCTATCGTTCACGGCTTTTATCTTGAGCTGTTTGGGGAAAGCGATTGAGATGAATCGGCACATGCACGCCTATCGCAGCTGGCGGAATCAGCTGGTCATTTTTGATGAGGTAGATGTCAATACGTTGTTTGAAGTCGAAGTGGACGGCCGAAAGACGATTCGGCCGCATATTCTCAGAGGGGTAAATAAAAAAAGTTTTGACGAACTTCACCGAGAAATTCGGGCATTCCAGCAGGAGCATGAGAGCAGCCAGGAAGCAAAAGCTATTAAATGGTTTGTCAGACTGCCCGGGTTTGTCAGACGCTTGTTTTTGCGGTTTATGTTGAAGCGGCCATCGCTCGTAAAAGATTTATATGGCACCGTCTCGATGAGCTCCGTGGGGATGTTTGGCTCAGGGGGCGGCTGGGGCATACCGGTGCCCAACCACACCCTTCAGGTGACCCTGGGCGGCATCGCCAGGAAACCGGGAGCCGTTGACGACCGGGTGGAAATCCGTGAATACTTAAGCGTCACCATTAGCTTTGACCACGATATCGTTGATGGGGCACCGGCCGCGCGTTTTGCGCAGCGTTTCAAGGAGCTGGTTGAAAGCGGCAGTGGTTTGCTTGTATAGCTACACTTCGGCTGTGATTGTCTTTTTCGAGCCGTCCCAGACTGCCTTCTTCCGGCAGCCTTTTTGGCAGATCGTCCCGCAAAGGGCCCCTCTTTTTCTGATATAATTAAATTATTTAAGTAGTTTACAAAAAGAATTGTTAAAAAAAGCCACGGATTAACACGGATTTTCACAGATTTCTCTTTCTAATCTGCGAAAATCTGCGTAATCTGCGGACACATTCTTCAGAAAACTTTTTGTAACTTACCTAACAAGAGATTGGAGCTACATCAATAAGAAATTTTCTTGCTAAAGAAGACCTCTCGTGAGTCAATTATTAGGCTTCCTCTGTGCCAGGAGGAATCAGGTCTATGATCAAGAATCGTCTCATAATCATTTCAGGTGGTTTGATGCTGGCATTATTATTTGGATGTGTCAGTACAGCCCCTTCTTCGTTGGAACCGATTACGCCACAGGCGATAGCGGCAGATGCACAGCAGATTGTAATTGATACGGACATGGCAGCGGATGATTGGTTGGCAATTCTCTACCTGCTAGGACGGCCCGATGTCGATGTCCAGGCGATTACTGTTACAGGGGCAGGTGAGGCGCATTGTTCTGCAGGTCAACGAAATGCCCTTGACCTGGTAGCGCTGGCCGGCCGGCCCGAAATACCTGTTGCTTGTGGGCGTGAGGTACCGCTGGAAGGAGATCATGCATTCCCAACAGAGTGGCGGGAACGTGTCGATGATTTACTTGGTCTGAAGCTTCCAGAGAATAGCAGAAAAGCTTCTAGCGAGTCGGCAGTCGAAATGCTGGCTCGAATTATTCAAGGATCACCACATAAGGTACATCTCATAGTGCTGGGTCCGCTGACGAATGTAGGGGAGGTGCTGGAAGCTGAGCCTGCGTTGGTGAAGAATTTGGAGATGATCACTGTGATGGGTGGAGCGGTGGAGGTGGGAGGTAATGTCGGATCATCTTCAAGCATCGAAAATGAAGTAGCAGAGTGGAATATCTATGTGGACCCCCGAGCAGCAGCAGAGGTTTTTGGTTCAGGAGCGCCGATTACGCTGGTGCCGCTAGACGCGACCAATTACGCACCTTTAACGATGGAGTTCTACAAACGTCTGGAGAGAGATCGAACGACCTCTGTAGCGGAGTTTGCGTATCGCGTGCTAGCTGCACAGGAAGAAAACGTTGGTTCCGGATGGTATTATTTTTGGGATCCGATCGCAGCAGCTATCGCGACTGAAGAAGGGTTAGGCACCTACCGGGATATACCCTTGATCGTGGTTGAGGAAGAGGGGGCAGAAAGCGGACGAACGCTAGAGAGTGAGAGGGGAAGCATCATCCGAGTGGCGATGACAGCTGACCGGGAGCGATTTGAGGCACTGTTCTTGGATGCCGTGAATGGCCGTCTGCGGTAATGAGGTAGACCAACAACGCCCTGGGTCCGGGTCGCCAGGCAGGTCAGCTAGGACCATCAGGTCTGATCTTCAAATCTGGTCCAAAAGAACAGGAGGAGTGGTCATGTCAAATACACGATCTAGCAGTGAGCCGAATAGGATCCTAGCCTATTCTTTAAGACACCCTGTTATTGTCTCTTTCGTTCTGTACATTCTGGCCTGGATCATCAAATACTTCGATACATTTGTCTTGCGCCTGGATGAACTGCTTGGGGAAGCCATCCTGACGAAGTCGCTGGGGTTTGTCCTGGTTGTTGTTTATGTGTGGGTATGTGGGAGAAAGCTTCGAGACATTGGCTTTCATTCCCGAGACCTGGGGAAAGTACTCCTCACAGCCTTTGTAGGATTTGGGGCTCTATATGCCATTGCTTTTGGCACGCAGCTGCTTCTTTTGCGGTCATCTGGAGAAGACGCCAGATTTGTACTTACCGCAGTGGACCCACGGACTGGAATGTCAGGCGGGCTGTTATTTGGTACCTGGCTTTTGGTTGCCAACCTGGTGAATTCTGCCATGGAAGATGGCCTCTTCCGTGGGGTTATGATTCGCCAGTTAATGGTTCGATTTACAGGTTGGGGTGCGATTATTCTTCAGGCTGTCTTGTTTTCTTTATGGCATATAAGCTGGCCCCTTCGGCGTTTGCTAGATGGGCAAGTCACACTGGGCGAGGCAGCTTTTGAAGCTTCTGGTTTGCTTCTGGCCACTTTGATATCGGGTGTCGTCTACGGGTACTTTTACTATAAAACCGATAATCTTTGGGGCGTGTTTGTGGGGCATACCATCAATAATGGCATCTTCAATGTGCTCTTCATCCAAACAAGTATTGGTTTGCAAGCGGGTACGGAATTTGGACCTTTTCTGGGGTTTTTCCTCGGTGGATATGTCTTGTTGATCCCGATTATTGCGCTGGTGACCGATCGTCTCAAAACACCTGAGGTCAAGCCGTGGGGTGAATTCAATGCGGAAGAAAATATGTCTCTCCCACTATTGGGATTGGGAAGTTGATCCTTGGAATTTTGAATCTGTGAGATGTGAAAAATTGTTCAACGTGATTGCCCCTTGTTAAGCTGATACGGCTTTGCTTGAGGCATTGAATTCGCTATTGTGCAACGTTTCGTCCAGCACCCAGCTTATATCGTATCTGGGTAGCTGGCGGCGATTTTTCTCATGTTGGGTGCCTCCTTCCCCAATTGATACAACGGCCAGGTGCCCGTGAATGCCCAGCGCCTCACACCCCATTTCCCAGTTTGCACACCAGATTCCGACCGCAACGGGGGCGTAGTACCGCGACTCTGTAACCGCAAAAAAGTCAAACCTGGCCAAAACCGCCTGCTTGTCGCTTCCTCCATTTTTCTCCGTGACCGCGACACAGCGCGTCGTTTGTCCATTATAAGAAGATGGCGCCCACTGACATATCTCGTAGGTGCGCCCAAAGCGGTTAAAAGGGTAGACCTCCAAATTTAAGGGCTCTTTGAATTGCAAATCAGCAAAAAAGAGCGATGAAAGGGGTAATCGTCGGCGAAACTGTCTGTTAAAAATGCGCAGGAAAAAGGGGATAAACCAGGATGGGTATCCAACGGCACACACGCAGATGATGTGGTCTTCCTTTGGATCAAAGCGCTCACCCAACTGCTGCATAATGCTGGCGTGATCTGCGCCAGGTCCGATCCAGCACGTGCCCAATCCCATGCGTGTTGCATCCATAACAATTTTTTGTAAGCTTCGGCCGACATCGATTACGGCCAGACGATCGTATCTTTTGGGGGCAAGGGCGACGAGGAACTCCGTGGCGTTGACCACCGGCCAAACGGTTAGCGGTGCAGATACATACTCGAACCGCACGGGAGATTTGCCGATTCCCGGTGCCTTGCTGTGCAGACGCACGGACTCCATCAGTTCATCGTAATCGGCAGACGTCAATTTTCGGGTCTGAAATGACCGGCAGGAACGTCTGGCCCGCATCAAATCAAACGTCCCCAGATCCTCGTTGCGTTTTGGCAGACGCTCGGGAGGTCGCAGATGAAACTTAACGGTAACAAGGTCAAAGATTAGGAGCCCCAGCAGAAAAAATCCTACAAAACCAATTATATTGGACACCTGGATGCCGCCAAGAAACCGGGTGACCCCGGCGATAAGAAAGAATGCAAGCGCTAATATCGCAGGTGGAATGTACTGCAGCCAGCCGGTAAACTGGAGGCGAAGCTTAATCCACCAAACGGCGGTCAAGAGGTTTCTGAGGATGGGGTTGCCCACACTGTCGAGGAGTGCTTTTTCATTGGCTGTAAGATTATGATGGGTATGAGATAGTTTGTTGTCCGGCATGAAATAATCCTTCTTGGCTGATTGAGACTGGGGCCTGGCAATCATAGGATAGGCTCTTTTGTAAATCAACGCTGCAAAATATGAATGCCGCCGATTTTATTTTCATTTGAAATATTTTCATTTGGTAGTAAAATAGTCGCATGATTGAACAAGATCTTTACACATTTCTGCGGGAGACGCTCGTTTACCTGGAGTTTGGGGGGCAGCAGGTGCTTCAGACCTTTGATCTGACCTTGCCCCAATACGACACGCTGCGCTTGCTCTCCGAACGGGATGGCCAGCGCATGGGTGAGCTGCGCAACCAGATGCTGGTTGACAACAGCAAAATGACCCGGGTCGTCGACCACCTGGTCGCCCAGGGTTTGGTGGAGCGACGCCAGGACCCGGCCGACCGGCGGGCCTGGGCCATTTTTCTAACCCCGGCCGGGAGGCAGCTGCGCGAGGAGGCTGGCACGGCCCATCGCCGTTTTTTGCAGGAGCAGTTTGCCATCTTCGAGACAAGCGAGCAAACGCAACTGGCCGGGCTGCTGCTGCAGCTGCGGGAACATCTGACCTTACCTGGAGAAGACCATGATTGATAAAAAAGAAACAGCTGCCCACGCTATCGCCTCGGCTCCCGGTGACCTGCCGATGCCGGCCCTGCAGGAACGCCACGCACTGCAGGCAACGCAGTTCCGACATGACAATATGATCGAGCCCAGCGCACCCAAACCGGATCAGCCGGTCACCGTGACGGCAATTTCCGGCGCGTTGGTCAACGTCCGACGAGCAGAGGTTTGGTATACGACCGACGGCCGACTGCCCGATGTCTCGTCACCCAAAGTCGAGATGACTCTGGCCGAGGTCGATTGGACACCCGAAACAAGCTACCTCAACCGCTGGCAGGCCACCCTCCCCCCGCAGCCGGCAGGTTCCATTGTGCGCTACCGGATCGCCGGTTACAGCCACCCGGAACGGGACACGCCCGTCCGGTTTGCTCACGACGGCAGCGGGTTCTGGTATCGGTTGGGTGAGGCTGGGCTGACCAACTTCGCCTACTGTGTGGCCGACGAGCCGCATACCCTGCCCGACTGGATGGCGGATGCTGTCATCTACCAAATTTTTTTAGATCGCTTTCGCCCGGATGGGACAGATTTCCCCTCTGACCTGCCACCGCAGGCCAGACACGGGGGCACGCTGCGCGGCGTGATCGCCGCCCTGCCTTACCTGGTCGACCTCGGGGTCAACTGCTTGTGGCTGTCGCCCGTTGGCCCGTCGGAGAGCTACCACCGCTACGACCAAACCGACTTCTTTGCCGTCGATCCCGATTTAGGTGATCTCGACGTCATGCGCGAGCTGGTGGCGACCGCCCATCAGCTCGGCATGCGCCTGATCCTCGACTTTGTACCCAGCCACGCTTCGTGGAAAATGCCGGAATTTGTGGCTGCACAAGAGGACCGGACCGCTCCGACGGCGCCGTGGTTCGTGTTTGATGAGTGGCCGGATCGCTATCGCTGTTTTCTCGGCATGGTGCCCTTTCTCGTGTCTCTGGATGGCACCGACCCAGGTTTGCGGCAGTTCCTGATCGACAGCGGCCGCTTCTGGCTGGTTGATGTGGGATTCGACGGGCTGCGGCTTGATCACGCCATTGGGCAGGGAATGGATTTCTGGGTGGCGTTTAGCACCGCTCTGAAGACAGCCAAACCGGATGTGGCTTTGTTTGGCGAGGTAACCGATACGCCCGATATGCTGCGCCGCTATCACGGCCGGCTGCCGGGCGTGCTTGATTTTTCCCTGGCCCAAATTCTGCGCATGAGCTTCGGCAGTGGTGAGTGGGGCGTGACCGAACTAAGCGGGGCCCTACGTGCCCACCTGCACTATTTGCAGGTCGGGCCGGGCCGGGTCACGTTCTTCGAAAACCACGACATGAATCGTTTCCTGTTTGTCGCCAATGGGGATGTGCGCCGCCTGAAAATGGCCGCCTTGTGCCTGTTGACGCTGCCCTTCCCGCCGGTGCTGTATTACGGGACGGAGATCGGTTTGACGCAGACGGCCGATAAAGATGCCGGTGGATTTGGTGGGGATCACGTCATACGTTCGGACATGCCTTGGGACCCGGCGCTGTGGGACCACGATTTACGCACCTTTTTCCAGAGAGCGATCGCCCTCCGCCATCGGTTACCGGTGATGCGTCGCGGCCGGTGGGAGACGCTGCTGGTTGACGAGGCGCGACAGCTCTTGGGGTATGCGCTGCTTTTGGATGGCGCCGCTGTTCACGTCGTCTTTAATTTTAGCCGCGAAATCCGTCAGCTGCAGCGCGAGGACTCTGGACAGGGAGAGATTCTACTGTCAACCGATCCGCAAAACGGGTGGATTTCCCAAGGTGATGGAGCTGCTTTGACGCTAATGCCCCTCAGCGGCCTGGTGCTTGGCGTAATGTCACCCTAGCAGTATGATGGAAGCGGTATTTCTGGAAGCACTGGATACTTGATTATAAAAATTCGGCCGCTAAGGAGATTTAATGAGACTCAATGATGAAATTGTCATTTCCCATAGTAAAGCGAAAATCACTTTATCCGCTGTTGGTTCCCTGGTATTTGTGATAGGGGGTGCCTGGCTGTTGGGAATTGCCATTAATAACCCAGGGATTGAGTCGATCATTCTGGCGGCAATCAGCGTGGTCACCATCCTGTTTTTTGGCATGATTCTGATTTATTTACTGACAAGATTCGGTGATCAATCTCCCGGTTTGCTGATCAACAGCCAGGGCATTATTGATCGATCCAGTGCAGTTGCTGTGGGTCTCATACCCTGGGAGGAAATCACCGGTTATTCTGTGAAAACAGCAAGAGGACAAAGCTTTTTGGCGATTCACGTGCGCCACCCGGAGCGGTTTATGAACGAAAGGGGTTGGATAAAGCGTATGCTGCTTCGCGGGAATCAACGTTTATATGGCAGCCCGATACAAATTTCATCCAATACGCTGGCAGTGAATTTTTCACAGCTGGTTACAACCGTTGATCAGCAGTTTGATCGGTTTGCAAGGTTCGATCAAAATTGAACGCTAAAGGGCCTGACCTGAACGGAATCGGCGAACCTTCATGAAAATCATTGTCCCACCCCCTAGCAGAAAGTATACAAGGCCCGCAATGACCAAAAGAAATTTGGGTGCGGCACACCACCACGCCACCACGGGCCATACCGGCAGCTCTGTCTCGAGCAGCACCTGAATCAGGGCAAAATTCTCTACGGCGTCCAGAAATCCTGCCGCCAGCTGCCCCCACGCCAGCATGACGCCGAAAAACTTTATCTTTTCTGGCAGCCGCTGAGCGACCAGCACGCACCCCAACCCGATGGCGCTGGGATAAAGCGCCAGAAAAAGATAGTCCAGACCCAGGTTTAAACCGGCGTAGATTTGTCCTTCCGGCCCCCATGACGCGACCATCTCCCGGGCCGTGGCCAAATCTCCGGCAAACTCAAACGAAACGATCCCGGCCGGTGCGGCCTCGGTCACCAGGGGACCACCAAGCAGCTGCAGGCTGGCCATAACCGCCAGGGTTGATATCAACAGGAGGACAAACCCATTCTTCTGTGCATTAGGGGATAACCACCCAAAAGGATGATGCAGCTTTGTCATTGTCTTTCCCAGTTGATTGGCCTGATGGGACCGTGGGCCGGATACACACGCCTGGCGCCGCGCTCTTCCAGATTTTGCCAGGTTGCCAGAGCTGTCGGGTTGTCGAAGGCAAACTCCTTTGGCGGGAGATCTCCGGTAAAAACCGACCCGTCATCGAGCAGAAGCGAGACGCAGTGATCGGAGTGGCCTGGGGTATGCAGAATTTCTCCGCCAATGCCGATTTGGCTAAGTACGTGGCGGCTCTGCTCAAACGTAATGACCACGTTGCCTTCTTCTGTGATGTCGATGTAATTGTCCTCTGGCTTGGTCCAGGTTTTCATGACGGGGATGGCCTTCACCTGCACATCTAGTACGAGGAGGGGCACCCCCTCCCGTTTTAATTCCTCGGCCAGACCGGCATGGTCGATGTGATAGTGGGTGGCCAGGGCGAAGCGAATCTCTTGTAGGGGAACGCCCATCCTTTTGAGATTCGCCTTCATCGTTCCCAGGGTTCCGGGCCAGCCGATGTCGACGAGCAGGCGGGAGGTCCCTGCGCTGACCACCCAATAGTTGGTTGAGCGGTAGCCGACATTGACAATGGTTGTTGATTGAACATTGGCCATTGATTTTGCCTCCGCTCCGAGAATAGCGAAAAACTTTCCGCGAGGCTACCCGAGCAGATTGAGACCAGCCAGGAAATTTAAAAGCGGGTCGTTGTCGAGGTCGGTCACGTTTGCCTTGATATGGGGCTCGACGCCCGTGCCTTCAAGCATGACATCACGGCCGCTTCGCATTTCGGCAAACGGGATCATGACGCCATACCCGTGGGAAAGCGGATAATCTGTAGCCGCGACGACAAAACCGGCCGATGGGGCGCCAACCACCGCTGCCTGGGTATGTTCTTTCATCGCCTGCACAAATATTTCACCGCAGCTGTAACAGCGGCTATCAACCACGACGATGATTTCCCCACGAAATAGAGGATCAGCTGCCGCTCTGGTGCGATATTCTACATAGTGATACTGTTGAATAGCCTGCACTTCTGCTTCATGATCGAGATTGCGGTTCTCGGGGAATGACGTGACTTGGTGAGGACGCGCCATGTGAAAACCCAACCGATCTCTTATCCGCAGGACGGGTGTATCGGCCGGCAACAGCCGGCTCGCCAGTTCAACCACCACACTCCCGGCACCGCCATCGTTGAGGCGCAGATCCAGTATTAAGTGAGTGGCTGTTTGACAGGCTTCTGCGAACTGTTGTATATCAGCCACGGTTGTTGTGCGCACCTTAAACGACCGGATTTGAGCCACCACGACATCGCCGTAAGCTGTTATCACCGGGCGAAGCCGCCGAGGGTGTTCTTCATGCTGGGCAATTTTGGCTTTCAATGCCGGAGTTAGCAGGACAGCATGTGAGACCGGCAGTGATTGAACAGCCTGCTGCAGCAGTGCTTCCTGTTGATCTACCCCTGTGGCTGTCCGATACTGGGCGGCCAAGTTACCTTTGATGTCAGGCCATTGGTGATCGAGAAAGTCAACGTCATAAAATTCTTGCTCGATCAATTGAACCAGCTGGTCAAAGAGCGTCGGCATCTGAACCTCAATCTTATGGGCGTTCCTATAAAAAATGGCTTATCCATCAAATTTCAGATTTAAATGAAGCGATGGCACTTCGGGTACGATCCAGATCAAATACCGAGCGCTGATTGGTCTGCATCATGCGCGTGGCAATTTGTATGGCCTGCGGCTCGCTTATGAAGCCATCATCAATCTCGCTTTGCAAAGCCACCGTTAGCCAATGTCTTGCCTGGGCCGCAAACCCGACAACCTCCGTTGGCCAGACACAATCTCCACCAAAAACGAACAGTTTATTCAGGGGCAGTCCATGGAGTGCCCGTCGGACAAACTCCACGGCGTGGCGTGGATTGATGCTCCAGGCCCAGCACATATCGATGTAGGCTCTGGGAAAATGTTTGGCCAGGGCAATAAGTTCATCGCTGTATGGGTAGGCGATGTGCATCAACACAAAAGCTGCCTGTGGAAAGTGGGCCAAAAGGGGAGCCAGATGCGCCGCCCGCGTCCGATCGGGTTCGGTAAAGAATTGCCCGTGCCCGGCCAGCAAACCTGTATGGATCTTAATCGGCAGATTGTGCTCAACGGCCTGTTCGATCCCGATCGCCAGACACCAATCCCCCAGACAGAGTCGCTCCGCCTGATTCAAAGACGATCCGGAAAGAAATTTTTGCAGCACCCGTTCCGCATCCGCATCGTCTCGCGGTTCCCAGGCCAACGTGCGTTCGTAGGCATGCTGGCTTTTTATAGCCACAGCCATCGGCCCATACCTGGCAAATAACTCGGCGGCCGCCTTTTTTAAGGTTTTGAGATCTGTGACGGCCGTGCCGGTTTCCCGTTCCAACGCTTCCACATCAAAGTTTGCGTTGGCGAAGGCCGCCCACGACAGGTCATAAAGAAAAAAATCCGGTCCCGATTGATCGGGAAGACACGCCCACGCAAAATCATCAATTTGCACGTGATCGAGATTGGCTACCTCGCGAAGAAGCTTCAATCTTTCACCCGGCTGACGGATTTCCCGATTGCGCTGGGCGGCTCCTGCAAAGGCATCGAGCGAAAATTCGTCGATATCATAAACAAGACTGGCCATAGAGCGCACGGCTTCTCCATAGCCGGTGTGCTGGCACAGCTGCCAGGCGGATTCTACCCCAGACCATCGGGCTTCGAGATCAGGATCGCGGCTGTCCAGCAAACGGACGACGTTGTCAAACGGGGCACCGGCCATCAGGAGTTCATCACCAATATACATCCCGAATAAATCAGCCAGTACATCCGGGCCGTTGTTTACATAATGATCTTCCTTGTGCAAATGTTCGTGGGTGTCAATAAGCGGCGTATCTTCAATGTATTGGGCTATATTTGTCTTCATTTTTTCCTCATTTGTAAGGGCTTGGCTAGCCAAGCCCCTACTAGCCAAGCCCCTGCACAAAGGCTTTGGTTTTATCCCGGCCACCTGTCGACAGCTTGAACGCGGTAAGGACAGTCGGCACGGTGGCGATGCGCAAGTTGTGGCATCTTTCCTACGGCATCTTGAAGAGTGGACCGACCGTGCCAAGCGGCGGAAATCGCTTGACTTCTTGCCCAATAAGACCGCAGCTTGCGTTAACCATTAATTTTGTCTGGCATGAATTATGCTGTTGTCCGAACCCATCCGGTTAAAATTAGCGAAGGTTTGATAAACACAACCAGGTGGCCTGTTAGCCGCCGTCAATTTGGTGGTTGAGAGAAGTTTTACTATTATAAACCAAAATACGGATAACAAACCTGCCTCAAAATAAACGAGGGCCTATCAATTTACTCAGCTTCCTGGAGGAATTTTCAGCTTGGATGATCAGAGAATATCAAAAAGATGATCTAGATGACTTGCTCGAGGTTTGGTATCACGCTTCACTTGTAGGGCATCCCTTTCTCGATGACGCATTTTTAAACCAGGAACGGGAAAACGTCGCCAAGATCTATATCCCCATGGCGGAGACCTGGGTTTACGTCAGGGAAGCGCGCGTTGTGGGCTTCATCTCTCTGATCGGCCATGAAGTCGGGGCCATCTTTGTGGATCCAAACGTTCAAGGACAGGGTATCGGCCGGGCCCTGATGGATCATGCCCGGGCGCTGCGAGGGGAGCTGGAAGTAGAAGTCTTTAAAGCAAACCGCGTTGGTCGACGCTTCTACGATCGCTACGGATTTGTGCTGGAGGATGAATACATCCATGAACAAACGGGACAGCCGGCGCTGCGCTTGCGGTTGCGCGGCCGTTAGCTACTCTTTTTCCTGCCACAGCTCGCGCATTTCGGCCGAGCGCTCGAGCAGTTCCTCTAACGATCCAACATCCGCGATACGACCGCCCTGCAGGAGTATAATCTGATCCGCCCGCCGCAGGGCCGGCCGTCGGTGTGAGACTACCAGACAGGTTGGCCGGCCGTGCGCAAAAAGCCGCTCCCACAATATTTTCTCCGTATTGACGTCCAGGGCGCTTGATAAATCGTCAAAAAGATACAGCTCCGGCCGGCGTACAAACATGCGTGCGGCCGCGCTGCGCTGGATCTGTCCACCGGAAAGGCGAACCCCGCGCGGCCCAACCATCGTCTGCAGTCCCTGCTCCATGGAGAGGACATCTTTTTCCATTACGGCCGCATGGATCGCCTGCTCGACGGCGGTCTCTTCCCCCGGCAGCCCCATGAGTAAATTACTCAGAAGGGTATCGCTAAAAAGGTTGGGTAACTGGGCGGTGTAGGCGATCCGCGGCGGCACCATAAAGCGATCAGGCTCCGTCACGACCTGCTCATTCCATAAAATTGTGCCGGAGTCGGCCGGCAGCAGCCCCAACAGCACTTTTAACAGCGTTGTTTTGCCGCTGCCAATCCGGCCGGTAACGACGGTAAAGGAGCCGCGCGGCAGACGCAGATTGATGCTGCTGATCCCGTTTTCTGAACCTGGATAGGTGTACGATAGATCAGAAACGGTCAAATTTTGCAGCTGATCGGCCGCTGTTTTTGGCGTGTGGGTCAGAGGGGGTGGGTCTTCGTGATGATAGATCGGGTTGTGGGCCACGGCCGCCCCAGGAGGCATCCCCTGCATCATCTCATCCATCCGCACGGTGGATACCCCCACCTGTCGGTATCGGGTGACTAATCCGGCCGCGATGCGCATCATGTGGGTAATGGGCCACACATACGAGGCAAATAGGGCAAAATCACCAACGGTAAACGACCCGCTGTACATGCTCTGCGCGGCCAGCAGCAAAACCAGGCCGATGCCGATGTCGGAAATCCCCCCCGACAGGGCGTCCACAAACTCGGTCATCAATTTATCCCGAATCATGGCGGTTTTGCGCTGATGATTTACCGTGCGAAAATGATCGATCAAGCGCTCCTCAGCCCCGGCCGCCTTGATCGCCTCGGTATTGTGAAACATATCGGCGATGAGACCGGTGACGTTGCTGGTGGTTTGCCGGCCGGCCCGCCGAAATTTTTCGGCAACATTTCCCAAACGATGGGCGATAAAAACAACGAGGAGCAGGGGTAAAAAGGTTCCGGCAGTCACTAGAGGGCTAATAGAAACCATGACGACCACGGCCGTGACCGCTCCCACGCTGGCCCCGATCAGGTCGTCGATTAGGGCGATGCCAAAAGCCATCTCCTGCGTGTCGTCGCGGAGGGTGCTGATCGCCTGACCGGTCGACATGACCTGGCCGTTGCTTTGTACCGGCAATGGCCGACTGCCGGGCATGTGCAAAATGCGGTTGAGCAGGTTGCGAATCAGTAGGGCGGTGGCGTGATAGAGAAAGTGGTTAAAGGCCAGCATCGCCCCGGCCATCCCCAAAACAACCAGTAAAGAGTACCCCACCTGACCGGCGGTAATCCAGGCCAGTGAAAATTGGGCATCGCCGGTCAAATAATTAAAAAAGGCGCGCAGAAGCAGCCCCTGGATTGTAAATAAACCCAGATTGAGCACCATCGAGACCACGTCGATGGTGTAATATTTGGGGCGATAGGTGATTAATTTCCAGAAATACTGATATGTTTTCAAAATGTCACCCGATAATTATTCTGCCCTAAGACGGTCCGACAAGCTCCCCTCCCCGACGCGGGGAGGGGCTGGGGGAGGGGTGAGATGACGGCAAAAAACCTACCCCCTAACCCCCTCCCAACTTGGGAGGGGGAATTTGATGGGCTGAAAAAGAGCAAATTCCCGTTCAACAAGGTGCCTATCCGCCTTTGAACCCGACACGGGAGCGGGAAGAGGGTCCCTTAGCAAAAAGCTTAAGCAAATGCCTCCGTCATGCCGGTTTGCAGCAGCTGATAAAAATGGGAATCGGGGTTGGCCACCAGCGCTTCGCGCCGATCGTGTTCCACCACCCGACCCTGACTGAGGATCATAATTTCATCCGCCCGATAGACGGTGGCCAGACGGTGGGCCACGATAACGGCTGTGCGGTTCTCGAGCAGCTTGTCGAGTGCTTTTTCGATGAGCTGCTCGGTGGCCGGATCAAGCCGGGATGATGCTTCATCCAAAATAATGAGCTGCGGATCGGCCAGGAAGACCCGGGTAAAGGCCAGCAGCTGTGCTTCACCGGCCGAGAGGCCGCCATCGGCCGCCAGATGGGTATCCAAGCCGTTTGGCAGCTCATCCAACCAGTTATGTAAACCTACTTTGCGCAAAGCAGCCTCAATGTTTTCATCCGCGAAGGTGTCATCAAACAGGGTCAAATTATCCCGCACGGTGGCGTTGAACAGCTGCACCTGCTGGGTCACCACGCCGATTTGACGTCGCAGATCGCTCTGCGCCACCTCGCGCAAATCGATCTGGGTGCGGCCGTCTCCCAACCGAATCGCTCCGCCGGTGGGATCATAAAAGCGGATCAGGAGTTTGGTCAGCGTTGTTTTGCCGCTGCCGGTGCGGCCGAGCAAACCAAGGATTGTGCCCGGTTTAAGGGTAAAATTTACCCCTTGCAAAACGGGGGTTTCCGGCTCGTCGGCGTAGGCAAATTCGAGCTGATCAAACTCAACCATCATCCCTTCAGCCGCGGATGGCAAAGTGGTATAGCGCGGCCGATCGAGGATGGTGGGCTGTTCCGCAAACAGCTCATTGATGCGGTTGATGCTGGCCTGAGCTCGCTGCAACTGCTCAATTTGACGGGTTAGCTGCCACAGCGGATCGCGCAGCAGGTCGATATAGTAAAAAGTGATGTAGAGAGTGCCGATCGAGATACGGCCGTCAAAAAAGCGCCACGCACCAAGGGTAAAAACCGTGATGTACGCCAGTGAAAAGACGGTGTTGGGTACCCCATTGAGGGCTACCGTTAATTTCATGGAGGCGTGACCGCGGTGCCACCGTTCGCGCAGAAGCTGATAAAGGCGCTGCATGACAAACGGTTCGGCCGCGTTGCTGCGGATCGTTTCCGTGCCGTGCAGCCACTCTTCGACATAGCCAAAAAGAGTGGCTTCAATTTCCCGCAGCGCCTGCACGCGGGGAATGGCCATGGTATTGAGAAAGCGAATAATCAGGATGCCGCTGAAGATCACCACACTGATTGTCAGCCCAATGGTCCAATCAATTGTCCACAGCAAAATGATCGCCCCGGTACACAAAACCAGGTTGGCGCTGAGCCGGATTACCAGCTGAGAAAAAAAAGTGGCCAGCTGATTGATATCCCCATCAACCCGCTCGATAAGCTCACCCGGTTTGTGAACTTTGTGAAAGCCCATGTCCAATTTAAGACAGTGGTAGGCCAGATCGGCCCGCAGATCGTTGGTGGCCGTCCAGGCGACGACCTCACCCACATACGTCGAAGCCAGCTGAAACACCTGTCTCACCACGGCCAGGATGATAAACAGGGCGGCAAAATTTATAAGCTCATTCAGCGGCCGGTTATTTTGCACCCCATCGAGAAAGGTGCGCATGATTTGGGGGTTTATCAGCTGCACGGCAATGGCGGCCAGCATCAGCACGGTCAGCAAGGCCACCGTCCATTTTTGCGGCCGTAGATAGGTCAGCAGCAGCTGTAAGGATGTGGTTCTCTGATTTTTCATCGCCAGCCCTTCGTCAGGGAGTTTACTCAATTTAACCGGGGTTGAACAAATCTGGTATCTATCTGACGGGTATCGTCACAAACCCGCCCTCGGCCGTGGGCAGCCGTTCGCCGGTTTGGGGATCATACAGACCGGCAATCAAGGTTAAACCGCTTTCGAACTGCTCGACAGGAATGGTGAAGGTGTGGTTGTCGATCAGGTACTCTCCAGCCAGCCAGCTGGTTGTGGGTCGCGTGAGGGCTGTAGGCAGATCGACCTGCTGATGGGTTGGTATTTGATCGGCTTGAGCAACCGGCCGCCCATCTGCCCCCAGAAACTGTAGAAACACCTTGTAAGAGACATGTGTTTCCTGCCGCGCCTGCCAAACCAGCTGGACCGTCAGCCGACATCGATCCTGATCGATCTCGCACTCGTCAACTGTGGCCCCGACCAACCTGGCAATATCGCCCAAATTCTGGTCGAGCGTCTGATCAATCGACGGCTGCACGGTCAGTCGCTCAGGGGCGTAGATATCGGTTGAGGCCAGCCGCTGGCCGTTGAGCACCACATCGTACACGTCGGTTGGCACATCTGGAGGCACCCGCAGAAGATAATCATCATATCGGATTTCATTGGGTCGCCAGCTGCCGTTTGGGATATGACTTGACAAGGGAAATTCGGCCACAATCGATTGATCGAGCCGCGAAACCAGCGTGATGGGCTGATCCGGCCGCTCATTCTCTGAAGGAGGCTGATTGACCTGCCAGTAAACGCGCAAAAATAGCGACTCTCCCGGCAGTTTGGCCGGCGAACTTTCAAAATCCGCGCCTAAAATTGAGATGTTGTTGGTTAACGGGTAATTAAGGGTCTGCCGGATATCAACCGCTGTGGCCGGCTGGTTGGGTGGAGCGATTTCGATTTGAAACAATGATGTTTCCACCCCCACGGGTAACCCGCCCTCATTTAAAATTTCCTGGCGAATTTGACCGCTTGCGGTGTAGACAAACAGCTGCAGCGGATAAGTACCAGGGGGTGTTCCCGGCGGCAGAATGAGCTGATGGGTATCGCGCGCGTACTGCTCCGGCCGCCAGCGCGGCAGGGGAAAATCGGCCGGGTGAAATGAATCGCTCTGGGCCACGCGTCTCCCGTTTTGATCGAGCAAATGAAGACCAACGCTCAACTCTTCTGAAAAAGAGATGCCCTGCCAGTAGAGGTCGACGGCCAGCGGTTGATCGGCCGGCAGCGGCTCCGCTGGTGCCTCAGCGCCGATAAGGCGCAGCTTGTTGGCAAAATTGATGTTTTGGGGAGGCACACCACTCACGACGATCCCGTCAAAGCGGGATTGTCTAAACGGATTGTCGACCTGACGATATCCGGCGGTTTTTAACAGCAAAACAAGGGGGAAAACAAGCAGGATGGTGATCACTGTGGGCCGTTCAAACGACCATTTTGGGAATGACCACGCTGGCCGTCGCCACGCCATCACCCCCAGCAGGAGCAAAGCTGAAAGACCGGAAAGCCAGCTCATGGTGCGCTGAAGCGCGGTGCCTCGGTAGGTGAGGGTCACCATTTGGGCCTCAGGGGGCAGCGAAACGCGCAGCAGCCCGGTTCTTTCTTCTGACGTCCAGGGTACAGGTTCACCGTCGACCGCCGTTGTCCAGCCAGGGAAAGCCAGCTGGGGCAGGACCATAACGCCGTTTTCCGGCACCGCTTCAACGATCAAGGTACGGCCTTGAAATTCCGGCCGTTCGGCCGCCCAAAATCGCATATCTGTGACCGCGACCGGCAGGTAATCACCGGCTGAAGTGGTCCCCAGCCAGCCGCTGCTCAGCTCAAAGTTGTTTAGCTCCGCCCGCGCCGCGCGTGGCGGGAGCGATGGGTTGGGTGGTGGGAAAAGATACGGGAGCTGCTGGGCGATCATCACCAGCGGGAGGAGCACGGCGGCCGCCTGCAGCCACCCCTTTTGCGTGTGCCACAGCGTGTGCAGGGCATAGGCGTTGAGCATCCCCAGCAGAATAGCGGCCGGGCCAAGAAAGCGCCACGGGAACTGCACAAATGAAAGAGGAGAGAGGAGAGAATAGAGAAGAGAGGAAGACTCCGTGGTCATGAATAAGGTGAGGGCAAGGGCCAGAAGGAGACCGATAACCAGCCGCCGGTCTCGGCCGGTGCTTTTTGTCGATGGTGGTCGCGAGCGGCGTTCAACGATCAGCAGGAGCAGGGCAACGGCCGCCAAAAATAGCTGACCGGTACCGACCGCCAGCGGCAGTGGGGGGTTGATCAGGGCGGGATCGGCGGGTCGTGGCCAGCTCAACCAGTCAGAAAAGGATAAAAAATGGTTGACATAACTAAAATTGGCGGCGTCGGTTAACCGGCCGATTTGCACTAAATCACTTTCAAAGATCGCCGGAACCCAGAAAAAGGCCGATATGGTCAAACCCAGCGGCACCCACAGCCACGCCGGCCAGCCGGATTTCCTCGGTTGTGGTGGGAACTGCAGCCAGACAACCAGACCGATCAGCAGCGCGGTACCGATTAATGCGGTGATGTTGTGGGTGAAGAGTAGAGATGCGTACGCCAGTGTGGCCCCAAACAGCCGGCCGGCTGTCGGTTTGTCTACCAGCCGCTGCACGAGCCAAAACGTCAGGGCCAGCATCGCTATTCCCCAAATTTCGGCCAATGCCGCCCGATGATACAGGTTGTACGCTAGATAAGGCGCCGAAACGACCAGCAGCCCCCACGAGCCCCAGCCGTTTTCCCGCCCCCACCCCCAAACCGATCCCCCCAGGAGCATCAGCGCCAGGCCGTAGCTGAGGCGGGTTGCGGTGCCCATCGAGATACCCAACAGGTGGGCGGGCAAGACCACATAGTAGCTTAAAGGGGCGTAGTAATTAAACAGGGGGAACCCGTAACCGTACCCCAAATCGGGCACCCAGCGCGGGTAGAGCCAAGTCCAGTCCACGGCCTCTGCCAGGGCACCCAGCCGGTAAATGTGGAGCAGACCGTCCCCCTGCCACGGTACGTGACCGGTCAGGAGCGGCTGCAGCGGCAGGGCTGCGGCTGAGGTCAACAGCACCAGGCAGATGAGTTGCCCCCACCGCGATTTACTGATCAACGGCCGATCCTTCCCCCCAAAAATGTCGCACCAGAGACCAAAAAACTTGCGGTTTTTCCAGATGAACGGTGTGCCCCGCACCGGATACGATCTCATAATGGCAGCGCGGGATAGAAACAGACATCTGTTTATTGATGGCTACAAATTTGCTGTCGCGCTGCCCCACAACGAGCAGCGTTGGACGGTGCAGTTGGGCCAGGCGAAGCCACAGGGAGGGCTGCACCCCGGTACCCATCCCCCGCAGGCTGTTGGCCAGACCTCGCGGCCGATTTTGCAGCCGCTGCGCACGCAGTTCCGCCCGGATCGCCGGGTCAAGCTTCGATTGACTTTTCCACAGTGGCAGGGTTTCCCAATGATCGACAAATGCCTCAATGCCTTCTCGCTCGATACGGGCGGCCAGGGCTTCATCCGTTTCCTGCCGCTGCTCCCGAGCCGATTCGATGGCCAGACCGGGGCTGCCGCTTTCCAAAACAAGCGAGCGTATTTGCTGTAGGTGAAACACACCGGTATAGAGGGCCAGTCGGGCACCCATCGAGTAGCCCAGCAGGTGAACCGGTCCGGTTTCTAAAGACGCACACAGGGCCATGATATCATCCGCGGCCCGCTCCATGCAGTATCGCTGCGGATCATCGGGGGCATCGGTTAACCCATGGCCAAGTAAATCAACTGCGATGACCCGATAATCGGCCGCCAGCTGTGGCAGGGCCGTTCGCCAATTCTCACGCGATCCGGTGAAGCCGTGCAGCAGCAGCACTGGTGGGCCGCTGCCCATAATCTCATAAGTGTAGTTTATGTTGTTGAGGCGCTGAACTGGCATAAGTTAATGATACATCGGATAAGAGAGGGGAGACAAGATACGAGAGACGTGCCTATACGTTTCTGCTTTTTTTGAAACCATGCTACCATAGGCCAAACATCAACCATTTCACGGTCAGGCGCATATGAAAGCTGATAATGTTACGCTGCAAGGGATTTTAAACTCTCCTAATCGTTATCTCATTCCGGTTTTTCAACGGTATTATGCCTGGGGTAAAAAGGAGTGGAAGCAGCTTTGGGAAAATGTCCAGGAGCTGTGCGATCCGGATGAAGATGGGGACGGGACAGACGTTCATTTTATGGGATCACTGGTGTTTGTGCCCGATACTTACACAGAGCACACCATGCCGACCTATCAGGTAATTGATGGTCAGCAGCGTTTGATCACCCTTTCGATCTTGCTGTGTGCGGTGCGCAACATCGCCCGCTCCAATCAATATCACGAGCTCGCGGCCGAAATTACCGATACTTTTTTGGTTCATCCTTATAAAAGGGAGATGGAGCGGTATCGGGTGTATCCCCGCCAGAGGGATCGAGATGAATACATGGCGATTTTGGAGCACAAGCCCTTTCCCGGTGCGCGCAGCCGGTTGACCAGTGCGCTGATCTTTTTTTTGCGGTTGATTCAAAAACAATTGCGGGTCGAAGAAGAAATTTCTGAAGCGGCCGTTCGAGGATTTTTAGAGCGCATAAAAATCGGCCTGCAGTTTGTCTACATCAACCTTAACGAAGAGAACCCATACCGCATTTTTAAAAGCCTCAATTCAACCGGCATGAATTTAAGTGAATCCGATTTAATCCGCAATTTTATGTTAATGTCGGTGGGGTCAGACACGGCCGAGCAGGATTACTTTGACGATCATCATTGGCGGCCGCTTGAAGAGCTGTTTGTTGACGATCAAAATCAGCTGGACAGTCGGGCGTTTTCAACCTTCTTTCGCGACTTTTTGATGGCTTCCGGCCGATTTATTCCCCTGTCGTCTACTTTTTACCATTTTGAGCGTCGGTATCACAAACCGGGATTTGATCCTCGGCCGTTGACGGCCAACTTAGGGGTTATCGCCGAAAAATATAACGCCATTCGCGGCCTGACCTCTCACCAAAGTGAAGAGATCAATCGCGCTTTACATAAAGTTAGGTTGGTTAAAATCAACGCCGCTTATCCGCTGCTGCTTAATTTGCTGCTCCGCTGCGAAGAACAGAAAATGTCGGTTGAAGATTTTGTCAACGCGGTTGAGTTGATCCGCGCTTATGTGGTCAATCAAACGGCAGAAAACTACAGCAGCCGAAACCTCAGCCGCCGACTGGTAACGGCCAGCCGCTATATCAATCAAGATCCGGTGCGTGATTTGGCCGCGTATTTTGACAGCAGATAGCCTGGCCCTGCACTATTAAGAATAAAAGTTAAAGAGGATCAATTAATGAGTACCATCTTTTCCAAAATCATCGCTGGCGAGATACCGGCCGATATTGTGTATCAGGATGAAGCCGTCACCGCTTTTCGGGATATTAATCCCCAGGCTCCCACCCATATTTTGATCGTACCCAACAAAGAAATTCCGACCGTCAATGATGTGACCCCGGAAGATGAGG
>JASJCR010000081.1 GCA_030065875.1 Ardenticatenaceae bacterium
ATTCAATGAGCCTCTGCTTCAAATCGAGGTCGTGCGAGACAAAGCGGGCCAGGGCCAGGCGGCGCAGCTGCGCTTTAAGGGAGAAGCTGTTGGGCTCATCGTTGTAAATTAAATTGATTTGCCGGCCGATGTCGGTAAATATTTTAAACCCTTCACTGTGACGCCCGCGCATAATAAAGTAAAGGTACATCGCCTCAAGCCAGATATCGATCAAATCAAGGTCGTAATTGGCCAGAGCCCATTGGGCTGCTTTGCGCAGATTGCCGTAATTTTGATCGATACGGGTCAGGGCGTTTAGCTGATCTCCACCGCGCAGCCCGCTGATTAGGCGGGCTAAACTTTTAAGAAAATAGCGGGAATGGCGATTGCGGGAGGCGATTTTTAAGCTGGGGGCGGCCGACAGCCGTTCCGTGGCCATCTTGCGCAAAAGCGGCTGCAAATAATAAAGGCCATCCTCGGCCGAACGATGCAGCAGAGATTTGGCCACCAGCTGGTTTATTGTGCCGGAGCGGGAACCGGTTACTTCCTCAATCGCTTCAAAGTGCATTCCGCCTACAAAGACCGACAGCATCTTTAGCGTGTCGCGCTCTTCTTGAGACATTTCCTGCCAAGTTTGCTGATACAGGGTGTGGATACTGCGGTGCTTGGCCGGAATTTTGGCTGAATTTGAGTCGAGCACGGTTAAATCCCCGCTCAATTCGACAAATATTTCTTCGGCCGTCATTTGCTGAAGCCGACCGGCCGCCAGCTCGATGGCCAGCGGCACCCCACCGACCATTTCGCATATCCTGCGAATAATCGGCCATAAATTGGCATCGGGCGTGAAGTCGTACTGCTGTTTGCGAGCGGTCAACACAAACAGCTGACATGCCGGGCAGTCCTTTAAATACGCGCCATCGTCGCTTTGCTTGACCGGCAAACCCTGCAGGGGAACGGGAACCGTTTGGAGGATATTCAGTGGTTCATGACTGGTGGTCAAAATTTTGACCGCCGGGGCATGATCTAATATGGCCTGCACGATCGGGGTAACCGTATCCGGGAACGTAATATTGTCTAAAACGAGCAGCAGCCGTTTGTTTTGCAGGAATTTCTGGAGCTGAATTTGAGCGTCTTCCCGGCCGAAGGTGCGGAAGTTTAAGCTGTTGGTAATCGTGGCCACAGCCAGGTGGGGATCATCAACCGCCTCAAAATCGGCGTACGCCACGCCGTGTTCAAACGTGTCTTTAAGCGCTTGTCCGATGGAAATCGCCAGATGGGATTTCCCCATGCCTCCGGGGCCGATTAAAGACACCAGTCGGGCGTTATTTTCGAGCAGCTGCTGCTCGATCATTTCAAATTCACTAAATCGGCCGATCAGCGGTCCAATAAAGGGGAGTGAATCCTCTCTTTGTACCGCTTGATCCATTGCAAAGGAAAATGGTTGTGGATCATCAACACCCAAATGCGAATCAATATGGGTTAAAAAATCTAAAACCAGCTGCATCTGAGGGACGCGATGGTTTTTGCTCTTGGCCAACATTCGGTAGATCAGATCGGCCGCGCTGTTGGGAATCCGCGGATTGAGCCGCTGCAGGTCGGGAACCGGCTGGCGCATAATTGACAACATCAACCGCAGCGGATTGTCATCATAGAAGGGCAGCTGACCGGTTGTCATTTCAAATAAAATGATGCCCAGCGCCCAGATATCAACTCGGGCATCCACTTCGGTTACGTCACATGATTCAGGGCTGAGGTAAGCGTAGTTTGTCGATGTGGTGGGCGTGTGATGGTTGTGTGACAGATCGGTTGGATTTAAAAATTGGAAGTTGTCGAGAATTACTTGATGATCGTCAGCGACAAAAATATTTTCCGGTTTTAAGTTGTAGTGCAGCAAATCGGCCGCATGGGTTAGCGTTAAGGTCTTGGCGATTGACTTGGCAATTTTGACGGCCGTCTCCATGGTCAGCGGTTGTGGAGCATCAATAAGCGCTCGTAAGGAGGGTTCTGTCGGCTGGGCTACCACAAAATAATCACTGCCAACAGCTAAAATCGGGTTAATCTGAGCATCCTCAACCGCCGTCAGCTGTGACAAATTTGTTAGAAACTGCTGATGATTAACGGCGGAATGCTCAACAAAATCAGATTTAAAAATGTTGATGATAACCGGCTGTTCGGTTTGGCGGTCAAAGGCGGATATTCGGCGCAGCTTTCCCTCATCAGACAGCTGCCTGGTTAGGGCGTAACGCGTTTCCAGATTTTGACTGGAAAAGGGTACGCCGCTGCCAATTGTGGTCATGCGGGAAGCAATTGGCGATTGTCCCTTTTGATCGGGCTGAACGCGTTCGGATTGCTGGGCTTTGGAAGAGGAGGATGGACGCCTTTCAATCATGAAAGAATCTTTTTATTTTAATCAGAATACCGTTTGTTGCTCAATGAACCATGACCACCAGGTTGACAAGGGCTGATGTGAATGGAGTTTTCACATTAGGTCTACTCATCATACACCAGGCTTCTTTATCATAAAAGAAAAAAAGCCCCAGGGACACATTACTTTAGACCTATATAATTGTGATATCAACTATATTAATGAATAAAAAATCAAGTGCGGCAGTCGGGATTGATCACTCCCTACTTTACTAGGCATTCCAAAAGTAGTGATATATAATCTTTTTTGTGGCCTGTTTATCTTTTTCTATTGTTTCGTCGCGTTAAACCAGTTGTTCCAGGTCCGTGAATTTGATGAGGAAAATGGGCGGCGCCACGTTGAAATCGTTCATATTAATTTGGAGGAGAACGAATAGAATGAAAAAACTGTTTTTTTCAACAGCAGTGATGGTTTTGGCCATGATTTTTATTGTGGCATGTGGTGGTGGTGAAGAATCCGCTGCTGAAGGCGATTGTTCATCAGAAGAGGTTTTTTGTGTTGGTTTGGTAACTGATGTGGGCCAAATTGACGACAAATCATTTAATCAATCCGCTTGGGAAGGTGTTCAAGCCGCAGAAGCGGAGCTGGGCGCTCAGATCGACTTTGTAGAAACCAAAGATGCCACCGATTACTTGGCAAATATCGACCTGTTTGTTGAGCAAAATTATGACGTGATCGTCACCGTCGGGTTTGCTCTTGGTGAAGCAACCGCAGAAGCTGCTGCGGCCAATCCCGACATCAAATTTATCGGTGTCGATCAATTCCAAGTTGAACCGGTAGGGAATCTCGCCGGTTTAATCTTTAATGAAGACAAAGCCGGTTATTTGGCTGGTGCGTTGGCGGCCATGTTGAGTGATAGCGGGACGATTGCGGCCGTGCTTGGAACTGACCTGGTTCCCCCGGTTGTGGCCTTCAAAGAAGGGTATGAAGCCGGTGCCCTGTCGATTAATCCCGATATCAACCTGATCTCAACCTATCATCCAGGTGGTCTGGACGTCGCTTTTACCGATCCGGAATGGGGGGCCAGCACGGCCGCTCAGGCGATGGATCAGGGTGCGGACGTCATTTTTGGAGCCGGTGGCATCACCGGTAACGGCGCTTTGATTGAAGTTGCCGGTTCGGAAGGGACTTTCTGTATCGGAGTTGACACCGATCAGTGGGAAACCGTCCCAGAAGCACAGCCCTGCCTGGTTTCTAGCGCGATGAAACTTATTACCCCAGGTGTTCTGGGTCTGGTTACTCAAGCCCAGGAAGGCTCATTCCCCTCAGGAAACTTCTTTGGCGAAGTAGGGCTGGCTGATTTCCACGAATTTGACGATCAAGTTTCACAAGATATCAAAGATACGTTGAGCGACATCGAGACCGGCTTGGGTGATGGTTCGATCTCCACCGGTTACAGTCCGTAGAGCAAATGAGAAACGCGAGGTCGATTCACTTGGCCTTAAACGCGATACGTGATTAGAATACGTGCGGGGTTGTACCAGGAGTACACCCCGCACGTTTGCATATATGAGGTGACTTGTGGCAGATCCAAATCCTTCTGACTCTCGAATTCTTAGAATTTGGGACTCGTTTAAATCTCGAATTCCCGAAATCTGGAGCTCAATTAGCGTTCCGGTTGTGGCCGTGATCATTTCCCTGTTGATCGGGGCCATTATTTTGCTGATATCCGGATCAAATCCTTTGAGGGCTTATGGTGCTTTGCTTGAAGGAGCATTGGGGGATGCGGGTGGGATTCGCCGTACCCTGGAAAAAGCCACCCCGCTGATTTTTAGCGGGTTAGCGGTTGCTTTTGCCTTTAAGGCCGGCTTATTTAATATCGGTGCACAGGGACAGCTAATTTTTGGTGCCCTGGTGGCCTCGATTGTCGGGTTTGGAATAAGCGGCATCCCGGCCATCATCCACGTGCCGCTGGCTTTGATTGCCGGAGCCACGGCCGGAGCACTCTATGGGGCGATTCCTGGGGCGCTGCGCACCTTTACCGGTGCACATGAGGTGATCACCACAATTATGCTCAACTATATCGCCCTCAATATCACCGATTATCTGGCCAATGGACCGCTCAAGGACCCCACGCCAGGAAATATTGTGGCCCGCACCCCTAAAATTTTTGATTCGGCCGTCATCCCGGATTTGCCTTTTATAGAATGGCTGCCTCTAGGGTTTGTAGTGGCCTGCCTCATGGCCTCAATCACCTGGTGGTTACTGTGGCGAACCACGCTGGGCTATGAAATCCGCACGGTAGGGCAAAACCCCAACGCCGCTCGATATGCCGGTATGCGGGTGGCCCAAACGGTGATTCTGACGATGGTGATTAGCGGTTTGCTGGCCGGTTTGGGAGGGGCGGTGGAGACACAGGGGATTGTCTACCGTTTTCAGCCTGGTTTTAACGTCAATTTAGGGTTTGATGGGATTACGATCGCCCTGTTGGGTAAAACGAGCCCGTTTGGGGTGATCCCGGCCGCTCTTTTGGTTGGGGCGATGCGGGCCGGGGCAAGCCAGATGCAGTTTCGTGCTGATGTGGCGACGGAAATTATCGACGTGATTCAGGCGATTATTCTATTCCTGGTTGCAGCCGATATGATTATTCGCTGGATCATTCGCCAGCGTGCTGCTGCGGGTGACGGCATTTCTCTGAGCTCCGGCTGGGGAAGCAACTCGTAAATTTCAACAGTGGAATAATGAGGCTTGTGTAGCCCACGGTGAGGAGATTTTTTAATGGCAACTGCATCACCAACAATTTCTCAGACAGAAGAAAAATCCTTTTTGCGGGACAATTGGATACTGCTCTCAGTTTTGGGAGTCACGCTGATTTTAATTTTGTACTTTTACAACCAGAACGCGATCGTTACTACGGCCGTATTGGCTGCTGCCCTACGCCAGTCAACCCCCCTTGTTTTGGGAGCCATGTGCGGTATTTTGTGTGAGCGATCCGGCATTGTCAATATCGGGATCGAAGGGACGATGCTTTTATCGGCGTTTGTTGGATTCATCACCAGTTTTCTGCTTCAAGATGCCCTTGGCCCCGGAGCCATCTGGGTTGGTGTGGTGATTGGTGTGCTTTCCGGCGGATTGATGGGTTTGCTTTTGGCGTGGATGTCGGTTACTTTGCGGATGGATCAAATTATCGGCGGGACGGTGATCAACATCCTGGCTGTGGGTTTAACCGGTTACTTTTATCAGCAGGGGTTGACGGCCGGGGATAAGCTGCGGGCGATTCCACTAGGCCCCCTGGCTGATATCCCTTTGATCGGCCGCGTATTTTTTGACAATCCGCCTTTGACCTACCTGACGCTTTTGTTAATTGTCCTGGTTCATTTATTGATTTACTATACGCGTTGGGGGTTGAGGACGCGAGCGGTCGGAGAACATCCTCGGGCGGCCGATACGGTGGGGGTTAACGTCTACAAAATACGTTATGTCAATGTGATTTTGGGCAGCTGTCTGGCCGGGCTGGCCGGGGCGTATTTAACGCTCGAGGCGGTTGGCTCCTTTGAGCGCCTGATGACCAACGGCCGGGGGTTCATCGCCCTGGCGGTGATGCTTTTTGGCAAACGCACCCCCTTTGGTGCCTGGGGCGCGGCCCTGCTTTTTGGGTTTGCCACCGCCTTAAATACCCAGCTTCAGTTTGCCGATATCAATATTCCACACCAATTTGTGGGGCTGTTGCCGTTTGTCCTCACGATTTTAGTCGTTGCCGGTCTCGTCGGCCGCACGCGGGACCCCAAAGCGTTGGGTACCGCCTATTCAAAAGAGTAGCTGCTTCGTATAGCCTATCTCGGTTTTATTGCTGACGGTTATGTGAGGCACAGCGCCAATCCAAAATGTCCAACAACAAAACAAGGCAAGATCATGAGCGAATTCGCCCTTGAAGTAAAAAATATCACCAAGCGTTTCCCCGGTGGGGTCATAGCCAACAAAGACGTCAACTTCGCTTTGCGCAAGGGGGAAATCCACGCCCTCTTGGGTGAAAATGGGGCGGGTAAGAGCACCCTAATGAACGTCATCTATGGGCTTTACGCCCCGGAAGAAGGTGAAATTTGGGTGGATGGGCAAAAAACGGAAATCGACAATCCCAATGACGCCATCCGCAAAGGGATTGGGATGGTGCACCAACATTTTATGCTGGTGCCGGTTTTTACGGTGGCTGAGAATATTATGTTGGGGGCGGAGGAGCTGCAGGGCGGCCGACTTGATATCAGTTCCGCCCGCAAAAAAATCCGCGAGTTGAGCCGCAGCTATAATCTTGAGGTTGATCCCCGCGCGATTGTCGAAGATCTGCCGGTAGGGATGCAGCAGCGGGTTGAAATTGTCAAAGCGCTGTATCGGGATGCCAAGATTCTTGTATTGGATGAACCCACCGCCGTGTTGACCCCTCAGGAAGCGGACGATCTGTTTATCGTCATGCGAGAATTAACGGAGCGCGGCGTTTCCATTATTTTTATCACCCATAAGCTGCGGGAAGTCTTGGCTGTGGCCGACACCATTACGGTGATGCGGCGCGGAGAAGTGGTCGGCACCACCTCCCCTGAAGGCAAATCGGAAAGCGATTTAGCGGCGATGATGGTGGGACGCGAAGTGCTGCTGCGTGTCGAAAAAGAGGAAGCCCACCCTGCCCAAACGGTGCTGGAGGTTAAAGATTTAACCGTGCATGATGAACGCGGTTTAACGGCCGTCAAAAACATCTCTTTTGACCTCAAAGCGGGAGAAATTTTAGGTATAGCCGGCGTGCAGGGCAACGGTCAAACTGAACTGGCCGAGGTGTTAACCGGCATTCGCGCGCCGGAATCGGGCACCATCATCATTGATGGCCAGAAGGTTCCTGCAGGCAACCCGCGCTATCTGTTTGAGCACGGCATGGCTCACGTGCCGGAAGATCGGCACAAGCATGGGTTGGTTCTTCCATATGATTTGGTTGAAAATGTGGCTTTAAACACCTATTACAAGCCGCCGTTTCGCAAAGGGTTGGTGCGGGATGAAGAAGCGATGTTGGAGGCAACGACAGATATCATCGAGGCCTTTGACGTGCGGACCTCCGGACCTTTTTCCCAGGCTTCCAATTTGTCGGGCGGGAATCAACAAAAAGTAATTGTCGGCCGAGAACTCAGCCGTCCGATCCAATTTTTGGTAGTTAACCAGCCCACCCGCGGTCTGGATGTTGGGTCAATTGAATTTATTCACCGGCGAATTATCGAAGAACGCGATAAGGGGGTTGCCGTCTTGTTAATTTCGGCCGAGCTGGATGAAATTCTCGGTCTGGCTGATCGGATTTTGGTTATGTTTCACGGAGAACTTGTGGCCGAAATGCCGGTAGCAAAAGCCAACAAGGAGAAATTGGGGCTGTTGATGGCCGGGAGTGAGGCGTAAGTTATGGCTTGACGCCTTATTTCGTTATAAGTTACCGGTATTGCCCGACCTATTAAAGCGATGTCGGGTGTTGATTCAAACCATGTTCAAGGAGGTTCACCACAATGTCACGCCCAAATTTTATGGATAACAAAGGCAAAGATGATGGGGGCAAAAAAGATAAAGGCCGCCCCGATTTTATGAAAAAAGCGGTCAAAAAGGCGGAAGAAGCCGCTACTGAAGCGGGCAAACCGAATTTTATGAAATCGGCCAAGAAAAAAGCGGAAGAAACCGTGGAGACGGCCGCTGAAAAAGCCAAAACCGGCCGGCCGGACTTCATGAAAAAAAAGATTGACGCCGTTGAGGAATCTGCTTTAGAAATGATTGAAGAGGCCGCCGGTGGTGGTGAGGAATACACTGTTGTTTCCGGAGACAATTTGAGCTTCATTTCCAAGAAATTTTACGGTTCAGCAGATCATTGGAAAGCGATTTATGAAGCGAATAAAGAGGTTATCGGCGATAACCCAAGCTTGATTCGGGTGGGCCAGGTGCTCACGATTCCCAAAATTGATTAGGTAAAACGCAGATATTAATTAAAGTATCAGCCGTGGAGACGCAGGGAACAGCTTCATGCAGAGAAAACTCTGTGTTCTCCGCGATCTCCGCGGTGAATTAACTATGGGGAGCTTTTCTTTTGATGGCGGCGGGACAACTCTGCTTTCACATCCTCTAAAGTGACACCGTTGGCGCTCAGCACCACCAGCAAATGATAAATCAGATCGGCCGCCTCGCTAGTTAGCCGCTCGGGGCCCTGGTTTAAGGCAGCGATAATCACTTCAGTGGCTTCTTCGCCTATTTTTTGCACCGCTTTGTCGGAATCATTAAATAATTGATTGGTGTAGGAGCCTTCCTGCGGATGGCGTTTGCGGTCTTCGATAAGTTGGAATAAGTGATCTATAATTGACATAAAGTTTTTAGCTCGGGGCAAAGCCCCTCTCAGCACAGTGCTTTGCACTTTCTAGCTGACAGCTTACTTGCTGAAAGACGCGCAGCGTCATGCTAGAAGGCGCAGCGCGCCGAGCTAATTCAGTTTGCGAAAGAAACAGCTTACCTCTCCCGTATGACACGCCGGTCCGGCCGGTTCAACGACAATCAACAGCGTATCCCCATCACAATCATAATACATTTCCTGCACGCGCTGCACGTTACCCGAGGTGGCCCCTTTATGCCATATTTCCTGGCGACTGCGGCTCCAAAAAACCGTTTCGCCTTGCTCTAAGGTCAAAGCCAAAGAGTCCCGGTTCATCCAGGCCATCATCAAGACCTGCCTGGTGACGCTGTCCTGGACAATGGCTGGGATCAGCCCTTGCTGGTTAAACTGCAGATCTTCTAAAAACGAGGGGTGTTGGTTATTTAAATTTTGCATATGATTGAGGACTTTATTTAGCTCACCGCGGAGATGCAGAGAGCGCAAAGAATCTCCTCACAGAGAAAACTCTGCGTTCTCTGCGGCCTCAGCGGTGAAATTAGAAGTTAGAGCGATTTTTCTTATATCGTTACTTACGAGCGGCGAATCGGAATGCCTGCTTCCGCCAGGTAATCCTTGACGTCGTGAATGGTCAGCTGTTTAAAATGAAACAGCGAGGCGGCCAGGGCAGCATCGGCTTCTCCTTCTGTAAAAGCCCGGGCAAAATCGGCCGGCTTGCCCGCCCCACCGGAAGCGATCACCGGGATCGAAACCGCCTGAGAAATAGTTCGCGTTAACTCGTAATCATACCCTTCCTGAGTGCCGTCTCCATCCATACTGGTCAGCAGGATTTCCCCGGCCCCCCGTTGTTCCGCTTCCTGAGCCCAGGCCACCGCATCGAGGCCGGTGGGTTTGCGGCCGCCGCTGACGTACACTTCCCAACCGTTCCCGCTTTCATTTTTCTTGGCGTCGATGGCCACGACAATCGCCTGACTGCCAAACGCCTCAGCCCCGGCGGTAATCAGAATTGGATTGTTGACGGCCGCTGAATTGATGCTGACCTTATCCGCTCCGGCCCGCAAGATCCCCCGCATATCTTCCACCGAGCGAATCCCTCCACCAACGGTAAACGGGATAAATACCTGCTCCGCCACCGCTTTCGCCATTTCAATCACGGTCTCGCGATTTTCATGCGTGGCGGTAATATCGAGAAAGACGAGTTCATCCGCCCCTTCCCGATCGTAAACTTTCGCCTGTTCGACCGGATCGCCGGCATCAACCAGGTTGACAAAGTTAATTCCCTTGACAACCCGGCCGTCTTTTACATCTAAACACGGAATAATTCTTTTAGCTAGCATATTGTACGGTTTGACCTAAATAAGGGAGAATTTGATCACGTCAAAAATTTCGATAAGACTCAAGTTCATTGTACCTCTTTCTCAGACAACTGGATTCAGACGTTATGCCGCCCGGGGTTTTTCGCCGGCAATCGAAACGGCTTCTTCAAGCGTAAACTTGCCTTCATACAGAGCCCGGCCAACGATAACGCCCGCCAGCTGATGATCAACTACCGCTTGAATGTCCTCTAACGAGCTGACCCCACCTGAGGCGATCACCTGAACGCCGGACTGTTCGGCCAAAGCGGCTGAAGCTGCGGCGTTGACGCCGGTTAACACCCCATCACGACTGATATCCGTGTGAATAATCGTCTGCACGCCTAAATTTTTCATCAGGCGAGCCAGCACAACCGGCGATAAACCTGCCCCGGCCTGCCAGCCGCGCGTTTTTACTTCACCGTCACGGGCATCAATCCCGACGGCAATGCGTTCAGCTCCGAATGATTCAATTGCTTCGGAGACGATAGTGGGGTTCTCGACAGCGGCGGTTCCCAAAATAACTCGGGTTGCGCCAGCGTTTAAGGCTCGTTCGATGTCGCTCAAAGAACGAATCCCTCCCCCGAATTGTAATCGAATAGGGAGTGCAGTCATAGTGGGTAAAATCTCCCAATTTCGGGCGCTGTTTTCTCCAAACGCGCCATCCAAATTGACCACGTGGACCCATGTTGCTCCCCCTTTAACCCATTTTTGGGCCACCGCAACCGGATCATCCCCAAACACCGTTTGTTGATTGGGGTCTCCATATTTCAGACGTACAACCTGCCCATTTCGCAGATCAACGGCCGGATAAATTTCCATCATTTTGTCCTTTTACCTTATTTTTTTAGATCAAGCTGCATGTGCAGTTCGCTGCCGCACAAACCGCTGAGCAGCGGATCGGCCGCCAGCGGTTTAAACGGTTTAAAGCCACACTGTTTGTATAATAGAATCGCCGCCTGGTTTTCCCTTATAACCGAGAGGCGGGCTAGCCCGATACCGGGCATTGTTCGCGCCAGGGCAATCGCTTCTTCCATGAGTTGACGGCCAAACCCCTGCCCACGAGCCTCTGCAGAGACAAATACCCCCCAGATCACCCCGGTATGCCGATAACCAGACTGATGCAGCTGAGCGAAGCCGGTCATGCCGACAATTTTTTCTTGTTTGTTAAATGCACCCAAAATAAAGCGATCCGCCTTGGAAACGGAAATCGCGAAGCGCCTTTTTTCATCTTCGATCGGCCGAGCATCAAAATCAGACAGCCTGGTATAAAACGCCTCCGGATTTTGGCGCAGCGCCTCCCGTCGAATGAAGTAAAACACTTCAAAATCAGCCATATTTAACTGCCGCACCATCATCTTTTCTCCTCAAGCTTGAAGGCGTTAACCTACTGACTAGCGCAGTTCAATTTCATCGAAAATTTAGTCAATAAGCCGCTTATGCTGACCGGTAGTCGATATAATTTTGCAGCATTTGCAATCCGTGTTTTTGGCTTTTTTCCGGATGAAACTGAATGCCAAACACGTTTTGATGGGCAACCACGGCCGAAAAACGAATACCGTACTCCGTTGATGAGATTGTGCTGTGAGGTTGGTCCGGGATACAGTGGTATGAGTGCACAAAATAGACATAGCTGTCGCTGGGAACCCGATTTAACAGCCAGTGATCTTCAGCGGCGTGGTGGATCTGATTCCATCCCATGTGGGGGATTTTGAGCCCGTTGGGGACAAAGCGGGTGACGTGACCGGGGATGACCCCTAACCCTTCATAATGGCCCATTTCATCGCTGCTGTCGAACAAAAATTGCATACCGACACATATCCCCAGCAGGGGGATCCCTCGCGCAACCGCATCTTGTATTGGGGCGACGAGGTTGAGCCGGTGCAGCGCGGCCATTCCGGAGCCGAAGGCCCCCACACCGGGCAGCACCAATTTGGTCGCATTCGCCACCGCCTCCGGCCGGTTTGTTAATTCGATATCGGCTCCCAAATGTTCAAACGCCTTGAGGGCCGAGCGAATGTTGCTGGCCCCGTAGTCGATCATGGTGATTTTTGTGGACATAATTTATTCCTTAAGAAGCACGGCCCTGCGGGCTTTTTAGCCTTCAGCACGGTGCTTCGCACCTTTTAGCTGTCAGCTGATCGGCTGAGAGGCGTGAAGCGCCGAGCTAAAAGGCCCATTAGGGCCGTGCTAAGTTAACGTTCCTTTGGTTGAGGCCACATCGCGGCGTTTTGGATCAATTTCAACCGCCTGGCGCAGGGCGCGGGCCAGGGCTTTAAAAAGCGCTTCAGCCTGATGATGATCATCTCGCCCGTACAGCACTCGGGCGTGCAGATTGAGCCGGCCGTGGAAAGCGATTGACTCAAAAAAATGTTCAACCAGAGAGGTTGGAAATTGTCCGATCATGGGCACGTGCCATTCTGCTTCAAAAACGGCGTAAGGCCGGCCGCTTAAATCCACAGCCACAAAACCCAGGGCTTCGTCCATGGGCACGTAGTCGTGACCCATGCGCTGGATGCCCTTTCGATCTCCCAGAGCCTGGTCGAGGCATTGCCCGAGCACGATCCCGACATCTTCAATTGTGTGATGGGCGTCGATG
Source organism: Ardenticatenaceae bacterium (assembly GCA_030065875.1). Lineage (GTDB taxonomy): Bacteria > Chloroflexota > Anaerolineae > Promineifilales > Promineifilaceae > WTJY01. The sequence goes on from JASJCR010000081.1 coordinate 12,690, forward strand.
TGCAAATCACCGGTCGCCTGTACATCCAGATCCAGCAGGCCGTGAACGGCCAGGGCGGTTAACATGTGATCGAGAAATCCAACCCCGGTTGAGATCGAGTGGCGGCCGCTGCCGTCTAACCCCAGGGAGATGGTAATCTGCGTTTCTTTTGTATGGCGGGTGATGGTGGATGTTCGAGAGGTCATGGATTGGTTTGTTTGTTTATTGGTTTATTAGTTATTGGTTATTGTTTGTCAGGTTGGATACGCGATCATGTATTCGTAAATCGGAAATCATCAATCGTATTTCGTATTTCGTACATCGTAATTCGTATTTCAAATCTTCCCCAGCGCCATCATCAGCCGATCGGTATCTTCCGGTTTGCCGGCGCTGATTCGAATATAATTCTTTAAGTTTGGTTTTTCATAAAAGCGAACCAAGATGCCAAACTCATTTTGCAATTTGAGCTTTAAATCTCCGGCGCTGCGGTCTTGCACGCGACAAAGGACAAAATTTGATTGGCTTGGTAGGGGGGTTAAATAAGGGATTTGAGCCAGGGCAGCCATCATACGGTCTCGTTCTGCGGCCAGGGCCGCGGCCGTGCGTTCCAGCCAGGCCGGATCGCTGAGTGCGCCGCGAGCAGCCAGGTCGGCCGCAACATTCACGTTGTACGGCTGCTTAATTTTTTTCATGTGGGGGAGCAGCCAGTCGGGAAAAGCCCCATAGCCGACGCGCAGCCCGGCCAGCCCGGCCAGTTTGCTAAATGTGCGCAGCACGCACAGGTTTTCCCTTTCAGCTACCCAGGAGATGCGCGAAGGGGTGCCGGTCAAGGCAGCAAACTCAACATACGCTTCGTCCAGGACCACCAAAACCGGCAAATCGAGCAGGCGTTTTAGGGATTCTTCCTGTATAACGCTGCCGTCGGGATTATTGGGGGAGCAAACGAAGACGATTTTCACGGACGGATCGCCGTGCACCAGCGCTTCGATGGCGTCGATGTCCATCGAGAAATCCGGCCGGCGGGGAACGGTTAAATATTGACCTGAGTTGACATAAGTACTGAAAGGGTACATCCCAAAAGAAGGAGGGGAGTCGATGACCTTATCCTGCGGTTTGAGCACCACCCGCAGCACCAGATCAATTAACTCATCGGCCCCCATTCCCGCCAGCAGCATCTCCGGATTCAGCTGCAGATACCCGCCTAGAGCTTCCCGCAGCTCGGTGGCTTCAGGGTCCGGATAGATGTGAAAAAAACGGCCGTTTTTTAACGCCTCCAGCGCGGCCGGGGCCGGGCCGTACGGATTTTCGTTGGCGTCGAGCTTGATAATTTCTTCCGGCCGGCGCCCGAGCTGTCGCGAAAGTACCTCGAACGGCACAATTGGCGTGTATGGTTCCATGTCTATAATGTCCGGACGAATCATATTTGCAGGAAAATCACCGCGGAGAAAAGGAGAACGCGGAGATTTAGAGTGAGAATCAGAGATTGAAGACGACACGTTGAATACCTCCACGTTTCAGAAGTATGGTATTAAAATTTAGCAACAAGCCTACTTTTAAACCAGAGATTTTTAAATAGGTTATCAATTGCGCTTTATGGATTTGCTCAAGTTTTTTAACTGATTTAATTTCCACGATAACCTTTTCTTCAACTAGAAAATCTAACCGATAACCAGCATCAATTTGATTGCCTTTATAATTCAGCTGTAGAGGGTGCTCAATTTTTAAATTTAATCCTAATTGACTCATTTCATAAGCTAAACACTTTTGATAAGCTGATTCCAAAAGCCCTGGACCTAACTCTTTGTGCACGGTTATTGCGGCCCCAATAATTTTTTTTGTAATTTCATCTTCAGGCCGATTCATTTCTCCTATTTTTTTCATTTAGTACTCCCTCAGCGTTCTCTCCGATCTCTGCGGTGATTTAATTTCGTGTTTTTGTGGTTAATCTTCTTCGATAATTCTCGCTTTGGCCGCGGCCGCGTGGGCGGTGAGTCCCTCGGCCTGGGCAATACGGGCCGCGATCGGGCTTAAGGCGGCCGAGGTCGCATCATCCAGAGCGACCATGCTCGTTATCTTGACAAAGTCGAGCACGTTGAGTGGAGAGGCAAAACGGGCGGTGCCGCTGGTAGGCATCACGTGACTGGGCCCGGCCACGTAATCGCCCAGCACTTCAAATGAGCGTTCACCGATAAAGAGACCCCCGGCATTGGGAATCAGGTCGACATAAAGTTGAGGTTTGTTTGAGGCAATGCACGTGTGTTCTGCGGCAAATTCACTGGCCAGCCGGCACGCCTCCGCCATATCGGCCGTTATCACAATCCCCCCCTGACCGGCCAGGGCCTGAATGATGATCTCCGGCCGGGAAAGCCGTTCAAGCTGCTGCCCAATCTCAATCTGAACCCGTTCAGCCAAAGCGCGAGACGGGGTGAGTAAAATCGCCGTGGCCAGGACGTCGTGTTCGGCCTGAGCCAGCAAATCGGCCGCGATCCAGGCCGGATCACCGGTGTCATCCGCGACTACAACCGTTTCGGTTGGACCATAAAGCCCATCTATGCCCACCAAACCGTAAACCTCTCGCTTGGCCAGCGTCACAAACAGGTTGCCGGCCCCCACAATTTTGTCAACCGCCGGTATCGATTGGGTGCCAAACGCCAAACCGCCAATCGCCTGAGCCCCTCCCACGGTATATATTGTTTTTATGCCCACGATCTCGGCCGCAGCCAAAATAACGTCCGGTACCCCCTGCCCCGCTCGCCCTGGGGGTGTCGCCACCACAACCTCCTTGACCCCGGCCACCTGAGCGGGAACAACACTCATGAGCAGAGATGAGGGCAGCGGAGCGGTACCACCGGGGACATAAACCCCTACCCGATTAATGGGAGTCACCCGCTGGCCCAGCGTACCGTCTGACGTGGTCCAATTGGGTAACGGCTGCTGCTCGTGAAAGGCGCGAATGCGCCCGGCCGCATGCTGCAGCGCCTCATACAGCTCGCCGTCAATCTTTTGTGGTGCCTGCTCGATGAGCTCGGCCGGAACGGCCATGTTTTCCAGCTGGACGCCGTCGATTTTTTGGGTCCACTCACGTAGGGAATCATCCCCCCGGTTGCGGATATCAGCCAAAATGCGACGAACCGCTTCCTGAGGAGAAACAACTTCCCCGAAAATGCGTTTCATCCCCGCTTTTAAGCCGTCGGTCATCTCCACTTCGAGCGAAAATCGCCGGTCCAGGATCGTGTTTTTTGCTGTTGGAAGATCGTAGATGTTTATCATTTCAATAACCAATAACCAATTGTCAATAATTAATGGTCAATTTTGTTGACATATATCGAAAGTGGTTAATTTTTGAGAAAATTGCTAATTGCTAATTGCTAATTGCTAATTGCTAATTGCTAATTGCTAATTGCTAATTGCTAATTGCCTTAATCATCGCCTGATACCGCTCTGGCTCTTCTTCAAATATATAGCGCACCGGCGTGACGATAACCCCGCTGCCACCAATCGCCCGCAGTTCGCGAATGGCGGCTGACATTTCATCTTTTTTGACGACAATCTGTACCGCATACCAGTTGGAGGCGCCGGCTGCGGTGCCGTTGTGAGGGACGACGGGTGAGATGGTTGGTCCCTGCAATCCCCGGATATGGGGTTGATCGATCATGGCCCGCGATATCGCTTCCGGCGATTCACCACGCATGTTGGCCACAACCGAATAACAATTTTGGGCGCGTAAATACGCTTCAATAAATTCCAGGAGGTCACGGGTGATGGCCAGCACCTCCGGCCGCTCTTGCAAAACGCGCCGATTGCCAATTAATACCCCCTGCGAATGGATGATGAGGCCATCCTCGATCTGCTGCAGCTGATTGGCACGCAGGGTGGTGCCGGTCGAGACGAGATCGGCAATCATGTCTGCATAACCGAGAGAGGGGGCGATTTCCAGGGTGCCGTCCGCTTTGACCAGCTCGTGGTTAATGCCGTGTTGGGTCAGGAAACGACCGGTTAAATTGGGGAACTTGGTGGCTACCCGCAGCGGCCGATCCTCCTGCTCCTCAATTTCTCGCGCGGTTTGGGCCAACTGCTCCATCGAGGAAATCCGCCCCCACGTCTGCGGCACCGCCAGATACAGCTCACAGTGTGAGATATCGAGGGCGTCGTGCAGAACCAGAATCGATTCTGTGGGCATATTGCCCAGGGAGCGCTCTTCCAGGGCGTCTTGGCCGACGATTGCCAGGTCCAGGCTGCCCATGGCGATCCCGCGTACGATATCATTTTGCCGCTGCCAGACGGCCGTCAAGCCGGGTAAGGCCGGTATCGTGGCCGTGTATTGGCGCTGATCACGGCGGTGAACCGCCAGACCACAGGCGGTCATAAATTGCAGGGCGTCTTTTTCTAATCGGCCGTTACTGGGAATCGCCAGTCGTATATCATCTCTTTCCACACCAAGCCTCCAAAACAAAAAAACGCCCTTCTCGAGTTTTCGAAAAGGGCGTGTTTGGTTTCTTTACTGATTCTTAAATAAATTTGAAACGCGTTTCGCTCACGCTACCTCAACTCGAGGGACCGTTTGGTTACAGAATGATGGTAATGATGAGCAAACGCGGGCAAATTAATCATAACGCGGGCAGTGTAGCACAACCCCACAATTGTAGCAAGGAAAATTTGGAACATGTGTGCATTCACTAAATTCGCGAGGTTGTTTATAATGGGTTCGCTATGTCTGGGAATATTGTTCGCGCCATTAACGATTTTCAGCGATTGCGCCGCCGAGCCGCGCTGGAACAAATTTTGTCTCGTCTCACCGGTAGATCATCTGACCTCCTTTCGTATGAGGAGGTCCGCCGCAGCGTCGGGGCCAGCCAGCAGGTTGAACGCGGGCTGCAGGATGTGCCGCTCGATGCCATTGTTGGGTCGGTCGGCCGCTACAAAGATTTTACCCGCACCTTTTTGCCCAAAGAGTCGACAAACGAATATCGCTGGGCAAACGTCAAGGCCCTCAACCTGGCGGAAAGCGGTTTGCCTCCGGTTGATCTATACAAAATTGGCGACGCTTACTTTGTAGCCGACGGCAATCATCGGGTGTCGGTGGCCAAAGAAATGGGGTTGGCTTCGATCCAGGCGTATGTCACCGAGGTGATGAGCCGAGTGCCGGTTGGGGCCGATCTCGAGCCGGATGATTTAATCATTGCCGAGCAGTATGCCTATTTTCTGGGGCAAACTGAACTCGATGTTTTGCGGCCGGGCAGCAACCTGCTGGTCACTGTTCCCGGTAAATATCAGCTCCTTCTCGAACACATTGAAACCCATCATTACTTCATGGGCATCGATTACCAAAAAGATATCACCTGGGAAGAGGCGGTGGGGCACTGGTATGACAACGTCTACCTGCCTACGATCCGGATGGTGCGCGACCGGGGGATCATGAATGATTTCCCCAAACGAACGGCCACCGACTTTTACATTTGGCTGGCCGAAAATCGAGCGGTTTTAGAAAAAGAGTTGGGTTGGGATTTGTCAACCGAAGAGGCGGTTGATGCCCTTTCCGATTCGGTCAAACCGCTGCTCGATCGCCTGAGCAATTCGATCTGGTCAGCCATCGTCGGTGAAGAAGAGCCGTCTGAAGTAGAGCTGGTGCAGGACGTCGTGGCTGCAGTTGAGAGTAATCAGCTGTTTGCCGATATTTTGGTTTCGGTTGGGGAGAGTCCCGCCAGCTGGTTCGCCTTTGATCAATCGTTAATCGTCGCTCAAAAAGAAAAAGGTCGCATTCGCGGCCTGCATTATACACCTCTGATCAAGGCCAACGGTCCCCATGATGAGGCTCCGCACGAATACTTCAATTTGAAGCTGGCCGAGTATGGGGTTGCCGGCCGTTTAGCTGACGAGAGCGGTGACTGGGCCAAAATCATGACCCGTCGCTCCGCCTGGACCGATTTATTTGTCCTCTCTTTGGATCAACCTCCAGACGGCACGATATTAACCCGTTTGACGGCCGAGTGGCGTCAAATTCTGCAAATTAGCAAGCAGCCGGTTTTGGCGGTTCCCGGTCAACCTTCTCCGCTAAGTAAAGCACTTATCGCCTATAACGGTTTACACCGCGCCAAGGAGGCGTTAACCATCGGGGCTTATTTAGCAATTCGCTGGCATATTCCCCTGGTGGTAACCAGCATTGGCAAACCCGAGGTCACCGCTGCCCACCTAGAGGAAGCCCAGGCTTTTTTGGGTCACTTTGGATTAACGGCCGAATCGGTGGCGGTTGAAGGGAAAGTGGATACCAATCTTTTGGTCACGCTTGAATCACACGGATGTGATTTCCTGATTATGGGGGGCTCAAAATCTAATCCTCTGCTGGAAATGTTTCTCGGCGGAACAGTTGAGCATGTCCTGCGCAATTCATGGCTGCCGGTGATGATTTGCCCCTGATCAATGGTCAATGGGCATTAATCAATTGTCAATGGTCAATTTAGTTGACATATATTGAAAGTGGTTTATTTTTGTGCTAATTGCTAATTGCTAATTGCTAATTGCTAATTGCTAATTGCTAATTGCTAATTGCTAATTGCTAATTGCTAATTGCCCATATGAACATTTTCTCTCGCTTTCTGGCTCAGTGGTCTGACGATCAGCAGCTGCACCAATTTATCGCCCACTGGGACGTTGTGGAAGCACTCGCCATTCAAACCTATCGCCAAAAAAAAGTGGATCAGGCGGATGCGGCCCGCTATCGCCAGAGCAGGGCCTGGCTTCTTGAGGCGTACGATGGTTTTGTGGATCAGCTGCGGCCGCTGTGGCAGGAATCGCTGGTAGCCGGCACGGCCGATCACGAAGATCCATTTTCTTTTGTGCTCGCCGCAACCGATCTCGAGGAATTTTTGGATAATTGGGCAGCCCTGCAGCATTTACCGGCCGCCCGAGAAGCGATCAATAAATTGTCAATGATCAATGGTCAATAATCGATGGTCAATTTAGTTGACATAAATTAATAAGTGGTTTATGTTTGAGAAAATTGCTAATTGCTAATTGCTAATTGCTAATTGCTAATTGCTAATTGCTAATTGCTAATTGCTAATTGCTAATTGCTAATAAAGGTCACATTATGTTTCGAGCACTATTTTGGACCGCAGTGGGTTTTGTGGGTGGATTGCTGTTAGGCGAGTGGCTCGCTCAGCGGGAGGAGCAAAAGCCGGTTTTGGAGAGGCCGTCAGCGGCCACGGAACCGACGTTTCGGCCGGCAAATATTCCGCTACCGGCTGAACCGCCCAAAACAGCACCAGAGCCCGCTCAAGCCGCGCCGCATGTTGAACTGACCCCATCTGAAAAATCAGCTGAGGATGACTTGACGACTATTAAAGGGATCGGTCCCACATTTGCCAAGCGGCTAAAAGAGGCCGGTATCAAAACAATTAAGCAGGTGGCCGAAGCCGCTCCGGAACGTCTTCGTGAAATCACAAAAATTCGCGATTGGCAGCGCCCCTCGGCTGAAGAATGGATTGAAGAGGCCCAATCCCTTTCTTAACCGCCCCAATTCAATCAAAAATTATTTGATTTGCTTGCCCTATCTTCTAACCCGATAGTAGAATAAAGAAATTCTCATAGATTTCTAAACAAAGAAGTGCATGCAGGAAGGATAGGATGACCCTTGATACAAGTTTGCTAGTGGGCCTTGGTGTTGGTGCACTAATTATGTGGCTGCTGCAGTGGTTCCTCTACTCTGTTCTAAGGAGCGGAGAGGGTGATGCACATGATGATCACACCGCAGATGAATTACAGGCGGCTCAGCAGGAATTAGAGACTTTAAAGCATTCACATGCGGCCGAGGTTGCCGGTTGTGAAGAAAAATTGGCCGATGCAGAGGCGGAATTGGCATCACTGAGGGTTGAGCTGGAAGATGCCGTAGCGGCCGCTCAAAGCACAGCTGATAAAGATGATGACACGGCCAAGATGCCGGCGGTTAATCCCCCCTTTCTAAGCGATGCGCCTGCCGCTGCTGATGAACTGGAAACGATGACCGACCCCGATCCACCAGCCCCTCCAGAACCGGATAATCTGCAAAAAATTGAGGGGATTGGGCCAAAAATCGAGCAAATTTTAAACGAGGCCGGCATCACAACCTTTGCCAATCTGGCCCGCACATCGGTCGCCACGCTCGAGAAAATTGTGCGGGAGGATGGAGGGATCAAGGTCGCCTATCCGGATACCTGGCCCCAACAGGCAGGGATGGCTGCTGCGGGCAATTGGGACGATCTGGAAAGATTGCAGGATAAGCTGCAGGGGGGACGGAAGGCATAAAAAAAGTTATTGGTTTATTCGTATATTAGTGTATTGGTTTAGCTGTTTATGTGACGAAACATCAATATACTAATAACCAATATACCAATACACTATCTATTTCTTTCTCAAAACCAGCGCGTGCCACACGTCAAATAAAAACAAAAATAGCCCCTGAATAACGACCCCAACCCCTTGCCCGCGCCAGTTCGGGTCGTTTTCTCCCTTTTTGCGGAAGAGCCATACCCCACCCAGGACGTAAAAAACATCGAGTCCGGCATTGAGCCATAATAGGCGTTCCAGCTTGCGTGACTCATCAGCCACAAACTGCGGATCGTCAGCTTGCTCGCTTTGGGCGCTGCGGCCGTTATTGATCAGACCGACCACCGCGATAATGGCGTCGATTAACCCCCAGGTAAAAAAGTGTATACCGACTCCCCGCCGAAACGGCTCGTTTTGCCGGTACAGCCACGCACCGCTAACCATGCTAAACACGCTCCACGAAAGGAGACGATACGAGATTGCTTGGGCGAAGAGAAAGAAAGACTTCATAAATGCCTAATTGCTAAAACCAACTGCCAATAGCTAAGTTTGGCACGTAAATGAAAGATCTCCATTAGCTATTGGCCAATAGCAATTAACCCTTAGCTATTTTTACAATGCCATTCCCCGCCTTCAACTCGATCTCATCCCCACTTTTGACCGCCTGGGTTAACCCTTTGACGTTGGTTACCGCCGGAAGACCGATTTCGCGCAGGATGATTGAGCCGTGAGATAGATCACCCCCAATTTCGATCGCCACTCCGGCCACCTGGCTAAATGTAGCTATCCAGCCGGCGTCAACCGAGCGAGCGATCAGGATGGTGTCCTCTGGAACAAATCCTTCAGGCAGTTCAACCGCCGGCTCCGATAACACCCACGCCCGGCCGTGAACCGTGCCACCGGTCAGGCTGATGCCCTTGAGGCGGTCGACCGCGATCAAATCTTTGCTTTGGCCAAACTGCTCCAAGTCGTCAAAGCGAAAAAGGAGATCGGGGATATCAAGCGCTTGATGCTCCGCAAACTCGGCCGCTCGCCGGTCCCAAAACGCATCGTCAGGACGCCACCCCTCATCAAGCTGCGCCAGTTCACCCAGCTCAAGCTGCCACAGATGGTCAGGTGAAGGCAGACGACCCTCTTCTACAACCGGCGCGGCCAGCTTCAAAAACCGCTGTCGAATGCGGTTATAGCAAATCATGGCGTGATAGCGCCACCATTCCCGTGCTGAAAGAACCCGCCGACACTGCCACCAGATCGGCCAGGTGAGCCGGGCTTTCCACGTTAGCGAGGGTGGATCACGGGGGGCGGGCGGTGTAGAGAGGAGAAGGCGTAATAGCGGGGACGGATCTTCGTGATAGCGCGGCCGAGCGATGTCGCTTTCGTATATACCTCGCATGCCGTGTTTGTCTAGATACCGCTGCCACACTTCCTGAAATCTGGGGTCCCGAGGCAGTTCACCCGCTTCCAGCGCCGCCTTCCAAGCCGGTTTTTCAGCCACGGCCGTTTGCAAAGGAGCTAAATCGGTAAAAATCTCGGTGGATACGGCTCGATGACGACCGTTATGCTCCGCTAAGGTATTTGACAATCTCAGCAGGAGGAGCGGACCGCTCAGGGCGGCCGTCAAATTAAACATTTCCGTCACTAGCCGGGTAAAAAGCCAGCGCAGTGTTTCGCCGACTTCGGCCAGTGTCTCTCCTGGCTCCTGAGTGCGAGATAAAATTTGCAGCGTGGCTTGCTCCGCCTGGCGCACCGCCGTCAGCTGGGCCCAACCTTGTTTGAGCAGGACCGGTGATTTTGCCAAAAAACGACCTGGATTTAACCCAAACTCCCGATCCGCAGAGCCTCCAATCGAGTTGGTTACCAGCGATGTTGGCAATCCCCAGTGGCGCATCGTATCAATCAAAAGGGACAGATTAAAGAACGGCCGGCCGGCAAACAGCTCGATCATCGGCCGGCCATCCGGCAGCGTCTGATCGAACGATCGATAATAAGCGTACAGCTCGCTGGAAGCCTCAGCCACGATGCTGGCCATCAGCGGAGAAGGGGGATCCGGCATAATTTCGCGGATGTTGGCGTAGGTAAACGCTTCGTTGCGGCGCGGCGGCCGGGTAATCGGCCGGATCTGCACCAGCCAGCACCGCTCCCCATCATCCGCCCATTCGATATCCCATCCCGGCTGCTGATCGCCAAAAACTCGCCGCACCTGCTGTAAAAGTGCCTGAAGTCGCGGCTCAAAGCCGATTTTTGCGGCCGCTTTTTCTCGTTTTGGCAGAAAATCAGCCTTTCCCTCAACCTGTCCACCCACCAGCTTGTCGGCCAAACCGGCCGTAAAATTGATGAGATCATCCGCAAAATCAGGCTGGGTAAAAGCTACCCCGGCCGTTTGGGCGGCCACCATCTGCATCACCAGCACGTCCCGCCTTACATCTTCTTTTTTGATGGGACCGTCTGCGGGAAGCCGATCGGCCGAAGAATAGACCTCCTGATACGCATCCCAAACCGCCGCCGGCTCGTTGGCCACGTTGAGGCGGGTCTCAAAAAACCCGGCCAGCGCCTGCCCCGCGGTGTCTTCGGCCGAAAAAGCGGAGCGGACGGCCAGCGACCCGTTAAGGGAGATGGAGGAGGGTAGAGGGTGAGGGGATGGCGAATGCGGAATAATGAAGCCCGAGGGTACCGGCAAACCGGCTGCGGCCGCTTGGTGCAGCAGCGCCGCCTTGTTGCCCACCGGACCTAAATTGAGAGGCTTCTGCCCCAAAACGATGTACTCATCAGTTGAAATAATCTTCTCCATTCACATTCTGTCCGTAGAGCCGTAAAACGAAATTTGATTTAGTTTTTTGGACCATTGCGCGCGGACCTCTTGTCATTCTGAACGAAGTGAAGAACCCCGCCAACATTCATCAAAACGGCGGTTGCCGTTAGGAGGTCTCTAATCTGATCGGTTCATACTAAATCCCGGGCCAGCTTGATGATCTCTCGCGCATACGCCTCCGGCTGCTCGATCATCGGAAAATGATCCCAGTTCGGCACCGTGCGCACGATGTGATGGGGCAGCAGCGATTTATAATCTTCAAGCTGATCCACCGTTAACACCCGTTCCCGCTCCCCCCACAAGAGGGCGGTCGGCACGTTTAGCGGCCGGAGTGATTCCCACCATGCTCGATTGAGGATTTCAAACATCTGCCCAAAGGCGTCACAGCGGCGATATGCGGTAAAAAATTGATTGACATAATCTTCAGGGACCGTCGAGCTGTCTACAAAAAGTAGTTTTTTAAACACGGGCCGGGTCAAACGACTGCTAAACACGCGCTGCCCGAGGGTGGTCATACCCGGCAGCCGCATGAGCCGCGGAAACCACCGCTCATCCAGCCGGGTGCCAACCGGGGCGTGCAAGATTAACCCTTGAACATCATCAAAATGCTGCAGGTATTCCAGCGCAAACGAACCACCGATACCTGTCCCAAGCAAAACTTTCGGTCCGCTCTCGTGCACCAGCTGAGATTCTCGTCGTAGGGCAAAGGCGTAATCGCGCATCGACCGCAGCGACGGATCGCGCGGCTTTTCGGCAAAACCAGGCAGCGTGACCGCTTCAAACCGCACCTCTGCTGGAATATACGGTTCAAGTCGGGCAAAGCGAAAACCGCCGCCACCGTTGCCGTGAAGGGCGATGATGTTGATGGGTGAAGACATGTCAAATCAGAAATACGAGATCAGAAATACGAATTACGAACCAACTACCTCAAGCTCATTTCGTATTTCGTACATCGTATTTCGCAAATGTTTCCGGCAGTGTTTCCCAATCCGGATGATCACCCGCATGAGCAAAATCATGCTGCCAGAGAATTTGGCCATTATCGACAAAAAACAGACCCGGCATGATCCACGGATCACCAACCGGTGCGCCGATCATGTGTCCTTTGGACGCGGCACGAGCGCCGCACGCCCACACCCCGCTGCCAAACATCTCTTTCCAGCCGCCGCGCTGGATATCAAAAGCACCATAAAATTTCTTTGGCATGTCAGAGACTGCACGAGCCTCCGGCCACAGCTTGCGGAAAAAAGCTTCGCCCTGTTCCTCATCTCCCTGATAGAAAAAGAGAATATTGGGGTAGTGAGCGGCCGCTTTTTTCAGATCAGCTATGGTCTCACGACAGAAGATTCAGCCAAAGTGGCGCAGAAAGACCAGCAGCGTCGGATCAGATCCAAGCTGCTCACCCAGCGTGTGCCCGGTCAAATTTAGACCGCTAATGGGTTGGTTGATTATTGTTTCAGGTATTGTTTTCATGGGTTTCTTCTCGAGATTAGCTTGGGCCTCCGGCCCTAAAAGCTAATTAGCCCGGCCCTATGGGCCTTTCAGCTCGGGCCTGCGGCCCTCTTAGCTATTAGCTGATAGCTGAAAGCGGTGAAGCCGCGAGCTAAAAGGTGCGCAGCACCGAGCTATTATGCCAGTATCCTCATATGGCGTTAGAATTGGAAAAATGAGCGACCCCACCAACGAGATGCATATGATTCCCGCGGCCGAAACCCGCATTGAGCTGGAGATTCAGCGCTCTCGCTTTATTGCCACCGCCGCCCCGGCCTTTTCTGTTGACGAAGCGCGAGCGTTTATCGGCCGCGTTAAGGGGGAATTTTCGGACGCCAGCCACAACGTGCCTGCTTTTATAATTGGTCATGGAGCCAGCGTAACCGCTCATGCCACCGATGATGGCGAACCCAGCGGCACCGCCGGCCGGCCGATGCTGGCGGTGTTAAAAGGGAGCGGGTTTGGCGATATTGCGGTGGTGGTGACCCGTTACTTTGGAGGAATCAAGTTGGGCACCGGGGGGCTGGTGCGAGCATACAGCGACAGCGTTAGGGAGGTACTGGCGGCTTTGCCCAGGGCGGTCAAGCGGCCGACTTACACGGTGATGGCGGCCGTGCCCTACCCGCTGCTGGAGCAGGTGCGCCTTTTAGTGGCCAAACATCGTGGAGATTTACAGGAGGAGAGCTTTGCGGCCGACGTGACGATGGTCATTCAGCTGCTACAAAGCGAATTTGAGCCGTTTAACCTTGCTCTGAGTGAATTATCTCACGGAGCAGTGCAAGCTGAGATCGTCGAGGTGCACGAAGCAACGATATTTCCATTGGGCGATTAATTCGATTGACGATTAATGATTGACGAGGGGCAAATATATACAACCAAACCTGACAAACCATCTGTCATTCCGAACAAAGTAATGAATCTCGCCACTCCGCTTAACTTGTTCATCATCCAACAACCCCCTTGTCATTCCGAACGAAGTGAGGAATCTCGCCACCCTGCTTTATGTATTCATCATCCGACAAACCCCCTGTCATTCCATACGAGGTGAAGAATCCCGCTACTCCGCTTCACTTGTTCATCATGTGACCAACCTCCTGTCATTCCGAACGAGGTGAGGAATCCCACCATCCCGCTTCATTTATTCATCATCCGACGAACTCTTTGTCATTCCGAACGAGGTGAAGAATCCCGCTACCCCGCTTTACTTATTCATCATCCGACGAACCCTTTGTCATTCCATACGAGGTGAAGAATCCCGCTACTCCGCTTCACTTGTTCATCATCCGACGAACCCCTTGTCATTCCATACGAGGTGAGGAATCCCGCTACCCCGCTTTACTTATTCATCATCTTAACGAACCCTTTGTCATTCCGAACGAAGTGAGGAATCTCGCCAAGTTGCATTTACAACCATCTTTCGTAATACTTCTAAGCTGATTGAGGGACTCACAAACTAGGGACAAGTCTGCATGAAAAACTACTACGTATACATTCTCGCCAGTAACTCCAAGACCCTGTACACAGGTGTAACTAACAATCTTATCAGAAGAGTTTTCCAACATAAGCACAAATTATTTTCAGGTTTCACTGCCAAATATAAGGTAGACCAACTTGTTTATTTTGAGGTTGCAACCAACATCAAGGATGTCATCGCACGGGAAAAGCAAATCAAGGGATGGAGCCGAATGAAAAAATCGCCCTTATTGAAACGGTAAACCCAAAATGGGAGGATTTGAGCCTGGAGTGGGATGAATAAGCGATGGGAGTTGGCGGGATTCCTCACTTCGTTCGGAATGACAGGGAGTGCGTGTTTTATGATCCGTTTAGGAGCTTCTTAAACT
>JASJCR010000082.1 GCA_030065875.1 Ardenticatenaceae bacterium
CCCATCTCCCATCTCCCATCTCCCATCTCCCATCTCCCATCTCCCATCTCCCATCTCCCATCTCCCATCTCCCATCTCCCATCTCCCATCTCCCATCTCCCATCTCCCATCTCCCATCTCCCATCTCCCATCTCCCGTCTCCCCTATAGTACTTTTTTCCCATATGAAAACAGGGCTACATCATCCAAATGCGTACCGATCTACTATTGTGGGGAGTGTGGGAACTGATATAATGTTCACATATTCACAAAAGAAGTGCGGCCAATTGGCGCACAACAAATAATTATTTATATATTTAAGGAGTTAATATAATGTTATATTTACCGCGCGAAGATGGACAGGGTTTGGTTGAGTACGCTCTCATTTTGGTTCTGATTTCTATTACCGTTATCGTTATCATGGGCCTGCTCGGTGATGAAATTGGCGCTGTCTTCAATGACGTTCAGAGCACTCTGTCAGCTCGGTAATTTCAAATTACCCAGCAGTTTTTAGTGATTTTTGAGAAGGGTAGCGATTTTCGCTGCCCTTCTTTTTTTTATTTTCATGATCCGCTTTGATAGCCAGATACCCAGATTGCGGCTGGCTGCATTTTCAACACCCGGCTAACTTTGCTGACTCACTGCCCCGGAATCTCCCCAAGAGAAGTTAGGTTCTGTTGACAATTGATTGATTTTAGGGATTCATCGTCAATTTTGCGATATTTTCTATACCCGTCGATTAAAACCGACGGCCTAAGGGTTGGTTACCAATCAGGTCAGGCCCTTTAGCCTCGCCATTGAAATGCGGGGTGAAGAAAATTCCCAAATGTCAACACAGCCTAATGAAAAAACATCGAGTCTAAGGAAATCTACCCTCGGCCGTATTGGTTCGTCTGGGTGGTACTTAAGAACCTTGACTTATAGCTCATTCAGAGTATGATGACTGTTACAGATGATTTATGTCACCTGACGCCATCACATGTTTGTTTATTATTGCTTGTCATTATCCAAATTATATATATAAGTAACACAAGGTGATCATGTCCGATAAGATCCGTATTCTTATTGTCGACGACCTTCCCGAAACCCGAGAAAACGTTCGCAAATTATTACAATTTGAACCAGATGTCGAAGTTGTGGGGGTTGCCGGGTCTGGCGATCAGGCAATTGAAGCCGCTCGTCAACAGGTTCCCGATGTCATTTTGATGGACATCAACATGCCCGGTACCGATGGGATCGGAGCCAGTCAGCAGATTGTACAATCGGTTCCCCATTCGCAGATAATTATCATGTCTGTACAGAGCGAGGCCGATTATTTGCGTCGAGCGATGTTGGCTGGGGCCCGCGACTTCCTGATGAAGCCGTTTTCCGGGGATGAGTTGATGGCCGCCATTCGTCGGGTTTATGAAACACGACCCATGATTCAGCAAAAAGTCGTTGCAGAATCAGCTGATGGCGGGGGTCAACGGGTGGAAGCGGCCGTTGAAGAAGGTAAAATTTTAACTGTATTTAGCCCAAAAGGGGGCGCGGGTTGCACGACATTAGCCATCAATACCGCGGTAGGATTGGCCCGCAAGGGATACAACACCGCCTTAATTGATGGCAGTTTGCAGTTTGGTGATATTTCAGTCACGCTAAACATGCGGCCGACAACGACAATTGTCGATTTGATTGATCGCCTGGGAGAAATTGACAAAGATTTGGCCAGAAGCGTGTTGTTAAAACACGATTCTGGCTTAAATGTTCTGCTCGCTCCACCTCGGCCGGAAATGGCTGAATTGATATTGGCTGACCAAATGGAAGCGCTGCTGCGCCGCCTGCGCCAACTTTACGACTTTGTAATCGTCGATACACCATCTTCTTTGAATGATGTTACACTGACAGCACTTGATGTCTCTGATCGGATTTTGCTGGTTTCACAGCAGAGCCTTTCCAGCTTAACCGGAACACGCCGCTTTTTTGATTTGATGACCGAATTGAATTACGACTTGAATAAAGCCTTACTAATTATAAATCGCGTATCTGATAAGTTTGGCATTTCGGTGAAAGATGTGGCCGAAGCCTTGAAACGCCCGATCGTTGGAGCCATTGAACACGATGAATTTACGGCAACATCGGCCGCTGATCGGGGAGTACCTTTGATTTTGATCAAAACCCGCCGCAATGTGGCTGTCCAATCACTGTTAAAATTAGTGGATCGTATCGATGAAGAGTTATCCAGCGGCCCTGGAGCTGTTTCCGCCGTTTTGGATGATGGTTCAGCATCAAAATCACTGCTGGGTCGCCTCTTCAGCCGATAAATTTTTGAGCCTAAGGTAAAAATAGCTATGTCTCTTTTAAAACGACTTGAGCGTAAACAAGATAAGTCCGCCCGACCGGAGCGTCGCAAAGAATCGACCAACGCCAGCCAGCAGTCAAAGCTGCAGGATTTGCGCGTGAAACGTTCTTCACCGACCTCCGCCTCGCGCGATGCTTATGTGGATCTTAAAACGCGAATCCAACAGCGTTTAATCATCGAACTAGATCCCACGATGGATGTCACCGAAACAGCGAAGATGAAGTCGACCATCCGCGAATTGTTCGAGGCGATGTTAGTAGAAGAGCAAATCGTGCTGACCCGCTCAGAAAAGGACAAATTGTTTGATCAGATCGTTGCTGAAATTTTGGGATTTGGCCCGATTGAGCAGTTTTTAAATTCAGGTGTTGGCGAAATTATGGTCAATGGCCCCAAACATATTTTTGTGGAGCACGGCGGCAAAATTGTGCGCGCGAATGTCGAGTTCGAAGACAATGATCACGTCATGCGCATTATCGATCGTATCGTGGCGCCGCTCGGCCGTCGTATCGATGAGTCCTCACCGATGGTAGACGCCCGTTTGCCGGATGGCTCTCGTGTTAATGCCATTATTCCGCCGCTAGCTCTTAACGGCCCCACGTTGACCATTCGCGTTTTCTCCCGCAAACCGATCACCATGGAAAATCTGATCGAATGGGGTTCAATTACCCCTGAATCAGCTGAATTCCTCAAGGCGATTGTGCAGGCCAAAGCCAATGTGGTTGTGGCCGGCGGAACCGGCTCTGGGAAGACAACGCTGCTCAATATTTTGTCCGGCTTTATTCCCGAAGGCGATCGCGTCATCACCATTGAAAACGCCGCTGAACTCCAGCTCCACCAGGAACATGTGGTCACCCTGGAATCCCGCCCGCCAAATGTTGAAGGCCGTGGTGAGGTTTCAATCCGCGATCTCGTGGTGAACTCTCTGCGTATGCGCCCCGATCGAATCGTCGTTGGAGAGTGTCGCAGCGGTGAAGCGCTGGACATGCTCCAGGCGATGAACACCGGTCACGAAGGCAGTATGACTACCGCTCACGCCAATACGCCGCGCGATACCTTATCTCGTATTGAAACGATGTGCTTAATGGCCGGGATGGATTTGCCGGTGCGAGCGATTCGCGAACAGATCGCGGCCGCGGTTGACTTTGTTGTACAGCAATCTCGTATGCGTGATGGCTCTCGTAAGGTGATTTCGATTAGTGAAATCCAGGGTATGGAAGGCGATGTCATCACCATGTCTGAAATTTTCCGTTTTGAACAAACCGGTATGGAAAATGGCAAAGTAATCGGCCGCCTGCGGCCGACCGGGTTGCGTCCGAAATTTATGGGCCAGATTCAGGAAGCGGGCATTATGCTGCCCCCTTCGGTCTTTGGTATTGGAAATCGCGGCCGGTAAACCGGTTGATCGTTTCCATAGTTCATTGTAGGAGGTCAATTTGTCAACAACACTTCTGATTGTGATCGTTGCCGGTGTGATTCTGTTGATGATCATCGCTGCGGGCGTGGCCTTGTTGTCAGGATCTGGTGGTCGTATCAATGTTGAAGAACGGCTTGACCAATTTTCTGGTGATTGGCAGCCGGAATTTCTGGGTGGAGAAGGGGAAGAAGGGCCTCAAGAAAAAGCGACGATAGCTGATTCAATCGACCAACAGCTGTCGGGTCGTGGTTTTAGCTTTGTCGCTCCCATTAAACGAAGAATCGGCCGGGCTGACCTAAAATTGCGGGTCAGTGAATATATGGCCGTTGTTCTGATGGCGATCACCGTTGGGGGCCTGATCGGATACTTTCTCCTCGGTGGGGCGCTGTTTGCCATCGTGGGCATGGTCCTGGGCGCCCAGGTTCCCCGAATCTATGCCAATGTCATGGCCACCCGACGTCGCAAGGCATTTGATAACCAGTTAAGCGACACGCTAAATTTATGGGTCAACGCCCTGCGCTCCGGTTTTAGCGTTTTACAGGCGATGGAAGCCATTGCCAACGAACTTCCGCCCCCTATATCAAAAGAATTTGAAAGGGTCCTACAAGAAGTTCGACTAGGTATCGATATGGAAACCGCCCTGGATAACGTTCTTCGCCGCGTGCCCAGTGAAGACTTTGACCTGGTTGTCACTGCGGTCAAAATCCAGCGAGAAGTTGGTGGTAATTTGGCTGAAATTCTCGATATTATTAGCTTTACCATTCGAGAACGGGTGCGCATTAAGGGTGAAATTCAAACCTTGACCGCCCAGGGTCGGATTTCCGGTTTGATTATTACCATTTTGCCGATCGCCCTGGGGTTTTTCCTTTATTTCATCAACCGCGAATATATCATGGAGCTGTTCAATTTTGGTGAGCCCTTTATCCTGCCGGGTATTTTACCTTGTGGCTGGTTGATGGTAGGGGTGGCGGTCATCATGATCGGCCTGGGTGGTTTTGCCATTCTGAAGATTGTCGATATCGAAGTTTAGGTTGTAGGGTTATGAATTTAACATTGATTTTGATCATTGGTGGAGCTGTTATCCTGGCCATTGCGCTGATTGTGTTTAGCGTGGTGTTGGTTCAACGATCAGACCAAGACGCTTTGACGGATCGCATCAACGAGTTTGCGGCCCGGGAAGAGATTGCCACGATTGAAGACATTGAGCTCTCGCTTTCGTTTAGCCAGCGAGTCATCGTGCCCTACATGCGGCGTATTAGCGGGCTGGTGACTCGACTGGCTCCCAATGAAGCGCTTGAACGCACGACCAAACAGCTTGAAGCGGCCGGTAAAACGATGAGTGCGGCCGAATTTTATACGGTGGTTGTCGTATCGGTGATCTTCTTTACGGCGGTGGGTCTTTATCTGGCTCCGGCGGGGCAGCGGTTGATCTTTTTGGGTGGTGGGATCGGTTTTGGCTTTATCCTTCCTCGCACCTGGCTGACCTCTGCCATGCGTAAACGCAAAGATGACGTCATCAAAAAGCTGCCCGATGCGCTTGATCTCATGATGATCTGTGTTGATGCAGGGTTGACGTTTGACGGGGCGATGTCAAAAGTTGATGAAAAATGGGACGACCCTCTTTCCCAAGAGTTCGGCCGGGTGGTAACTGAAATTCAGCTGGGTAAAACGAGGAGACAATCGCTAAAAGATATGTCTGAACGGCTGGATGTGCCCGATGTGCAGAGTTTTGTGGCCTCGATTTTGCAGGCTGATCAATTGGGTGTGGGGATTAGCAACGTTTTGCGGATCCAGTCGGAACAAATGCGGGTTCGCCGGCGGCAGCGAGCGGAAGAAAAAGCGCAGCAGGCGCCCATCAAGATGCTTTTTCCAATGATTTTTCTGATTTTTCCCGCTATGTTTGTGGTGCTGCTGGGTCCGGCCGCTGTCCGAGTTTATAAGACGTTTTTTCTATAGAAAAATCGCCAGAATACGGTTAAAATATATATTTAATAACAACTGCTTTTTGCATCAGATGCAAATTACCAGAAATTACAATTTTTACGGGTAATGCTAATGGCCGAAAAATGAGCCATTCTTAAAAAACGACTTAATTTTGTCGATAATTTGCCGGATAAACGTTTATTGGTTTATGGTGCATCGTTTTTTTATCCGGTTACTTGATCGAGTACTGCCTCCACGCTGTGCGGGCTGTCAGATGCCTGGTGCCCTGATTTGCAGCGACTGTCAAGCTGCAATGGGGCTTGCTCCCCAGCCAATGTGCCTGCGCTGTGGGAAGGAAGTGCCTTCTACCTGTGGTTGCCATCACATTTCCCGTTTTGACAACCTTATTTATGCGCCATTTGTTTTCGCTTCCCCATTATCACGTATCATTCATGCATTTAAATACCGTGGGCAGTTTGGCCTCGCACAACCCCTGGCTGCGTTGATGGATACATACTGTCACCAAATGGCGTGGAATCAACTTTCACCGACTCTCGTGCCCATCCCCCTTCACCATAAGCGGCAGCAAGAGCGCGGTTACAATCAAAGTTATCTTCTCGCCCAAGGTTTGGCCTCCCATCGCTCCTGGCCGCTGGCAGCGGATATGCTGTGGCGGACGAGGGATACGCCAAGCCAGGCTCATCTCAACGCCGTTGAGCGTCGTCAAAATGTAGCTGATGCGTTTGCCGTTGATGCAGCGCAGGCTGCCGGCCGGGCGATTGTATTAATTGACGACGTTTGTACCACCGGTTCAACTCTGGCTGCGGCGGCCGTCGTGCTGCAGCAGGCCGGTGCCGCTTCTGTGCGTGGGTTTTGCCTCGCCAGAGCGTTGTCAACCGGGTCGACAACCGGCCGTTGACTTGGTAAAAATATTTTATTAACCATCTGCATCAAAAGGAGATTCTCATGGAACTTTCAATTCACGTCACCGGTTTGAAATTAACGGACCGCCTTCAAACGTATGTTGAAAAGAAAACTGAGCGTCTAGATCGATATATGCCAACCCTCGCTGATGTGCGGGTGGATTTGGCGGAGCAGAAGTCTAAACAGGTAACCAGCCGTCAAATCGCCCAAATCACCGTGCGTGATGATCGGGGCACAATATTGCGCGCGGAAGAGCGTTCCAACGATATCTTCGCCGCCGTGGATGCCGTTTTAGACAAAATTTACCGGCAAATTAATCGCTACCGCGGCAAACGCCGCCAGCGCCGGCGGGCCAATGGCGGCGTGGATGAGGTCGTCGTGGCTGAGCCCCTACCCATTGATTTGGAAGAAGAGGATAGTGAACCGATTGTCGTGCGGCAGAAGCAGTTTTCCTTGCAGCCGATGTCCCTGGAAGAGGCTGGCGAGCAAATGGAGCTCCTGGGTCATGATTTCTTTGTATTCTTTAATCGAGAATCAGACATGATAAATGTCCTCTACCGTCGTCGTGACGGCAATTATGGGCTGCTCATGCCTGAACTCTCATAATGATCTATGACGGGCTAATGCTGCTTGTTTGTTTGATAGGCATATAGGCGCGATTGGGAAAACGCGCCTACTTCAAGGATCAACATCTAATTAGCAAAAGGCCGTAGAGCTGAAGTCAAAAATCTGAGCTAGAACATCAGCATAAATAGACAGGGGGCCGCAGCATGCTGCGGCCCCCATAGATTGGGTTATGTTGACATAATTATTCAATTGCCAACATCGCCTAATGCTTCTGATTTAAAGAGAAATATGACCCAAATTCTCGTTGTTTGTACCGCAAATATTTGTCGTTCCCCGGTAGCTGAAGCGCTGTTGCAAGACCGCCTGACGCAGCAAGGACGTGGAGATTGGAGAGTCGTGTCGGCCGGCACCTGGGCAGTTGAGCCGCGCGAAGCCTCACGCTTTAGTCGCGAAGTTCTCCTGGAGCGGGAAAAAATTGATATTTCAAATCATCGGGCCCAAATGGTCAACGAGGAGCTCATCAACCAGAGCGATTTAATTGTTTGTATGGAGAAAGGGCATGTAGAGGCACTGCGGGTTGAATTTCCTGCTGCCGCGGACAAGATTTATCTTTTGTCCCAAATGGTAGAGAATCGAAAGTACAACATCTCAGATCCATATGGGAGCGCTAAATTGAATTACGAAAAGATGGTTCGGGAAGTTCAGCAGCTAGTTGACAAAGGGCTCCCTCAGATCATTGAATTGGCCGGCCGTCCCCCAAATCCGGAAAGATAAACGAAAATTACCACCCGTTCAAAAATTGATTCCACTCTTCACGATGATTTAAATACTTACTAAAACGATATAGCGCCGTTGGTTTAGGTTCTCTAGGGGTGTGCCTCAGAGGCATATTTGCCTGTTCAGGGGTTAGGCCGCCCTTGCGACGATTGCAAGTCTGACAGGCGGCGACGACGTTTTCCCAGCGGTGTTGCCCCCCCGAATGGCGGGGGATGACGTGGTCAATGGTTAAAATACTGGTGTTACTCCCGCAATATTGACAGGTAAAGTTATCGCGCCGCATGATTTCCCGCTTGGTCAAATTGACTCTGGGGCGTGGGCGGCGGATCATGTGACTTAGCCGAATAATGGAAGGGATGCCAAATTTGGCCGTGGCCGAGTGTATATATCCTCGACCATTGATAATCACTTCGGCTTTACCCGAAAAAAGAAGCCCTAAAGCGCGCTTGGTGGTGCTGACATGCAAGGGCTCAAAATTCGCGTTCAAAATGAGAACCGGTTCCCTTAAAGGGTCCGACTTAATGTTGGCATTAATTGTCATGGTTCCTATTTAATTCTAAATGTTGAACGGTTTTTCAGCTGTTTTTTTACCACAATCTTAATGGTTCGACCAAGATTGCTGTCATTTATCAACTTCTGTTTACGGTATTGAAGGGGAACGCTAAAATAATTGTGGTGATAAATAAGAGATTTAGTTGAGCAAATTTGCATGAAAAATTCATTTACTGATAAAGGTGTACCCGTTACGCAGCTGGCTGACTATTTAGATGGATATCTGCGCGTGGCAGAAATTGCTGATTATGGTCCTCAGGGATTACAGGTTGAAGCGGATAAGGCGGTCGTCGGCCGGATTGCTTTGGCGGTTGATGTTGCCCCAGATATTATCGAAGCGGCCGTTGAATGGCGGGCGGATATGCTGCTGGTGCACCACGGAATTTTTTGGGGTGGCCCGGAGCGCATTGCCGGTCCGCTGGGGAAGCGGGTCAGGTGGCTGCTAAAAAATGATATACATCTTTATGCGGCGCATCTTCCCCTGGATGCCCATCAAACCGTTGGCAATAATGCCGTGCTGGCGGATTTACTGGAGCTCGAAAATCGATCGTGGTGGGCGGAAATAAAGGGTACACCGCTGGCGGTAATTGGTACGCGCGCCCCCATCGCCGTTGAGGAGGTGGTCAATCGATTGAATACAAACCTGCAAACCAGCGCTCGTTTACTTGGGTTTGGTCCTCAACTGGCGCAACGTATCGCCATTTTATCGGGTGCCGGGGCGGATAAAGTGGGTGAGGCCAAAGCGTTGGGAGCGGATACATATATCACCGGAGAAACATCACACGCGCATTTCTGGCAGGCGGCCGATTATGGGATAAACGTCATTTTTGGCGGGCACTACGCCACGGAAACCGTGGGCGTTCAAGCATTAGGACGTCATTTGACATCGGAATTTGGTGTTGAGTGTCGCTTTTTTGATTATCCGACAGGGATGTAGCGCGGCTGCAAATTAGAAGCCGGCCGCACCACGCTGCGGACCAAAAATGGTGACTCATCAATAAGTGGATTTAGAGAAGTTGGGTCGGTTGTATCCCCGCGTTGAATTGTGAACAGACCTTAATTGTCTAGTGCAAAAAGGGAAATGGTGTGATTGATCATTTCCTGCCCGGTGCTGTCTGTAACTGAGAATCGCTCTTGTGTTTCAACGTCGTACTGTCCGATATAAACTTGAACAGGCAGCTGCTGTAAGTCTGTTGGAAAATTGATCGTTTCGGTCACAAATTCCCCGGTCTCCCACCAGGTAGTTGGGTAACTCCAATCGCGAGGGATGGCGTCATGCTGCCACAATATCTCCCCCGTCGCCCGGTCGATTAAATGGACAAAAACGACGGCGCTTCTTTTTATGCGCTCCGTGGCTTGCCAGTGAAGCGAGAGCTGCCCCTCATCCAAATCATAGCCAACCAGTTTGATATTGTTTTCCCAGGTATAGGCAACCGATTTTTGGGGTGACGGCGGTGAAAATACTCGCTCCATTGCCCGAACCGTTACTTCTCCTAGCAGCTGGTGCCCTTCAATTGGTCCGTTTTCTCCCTGCAGCTGGGCCGCAAGCTGGTACTCCCCTCCCGTTATAAAGGGGGAGACGTGAATATCATAGTGGCTGTGGACGATTTCCTGACTGGGCCACATCGATGTGGGGTAGTCAGGAGACAGCGGTTGGCACCCCAACGCTTGAATGTCCTGATCTGCCTGTTGGCGGTCACTGATTAAGGCAAAACACACTTTTAAATCTTTTCCAAGCGGCCGTATGCTGCCCCAGGTCACGTTCGCTTTCAGCCAGTCATCCTGCCCAACTTCGGATTGAATTAGATTTGAAGAAACGGCGTTCAGGCGGCGAGACCTTTGTTGGGAAGTCAAGCTGAGATCCCGTGAAAGATCGACTGCGGTCTCATAAACCACGAGCTGGTCATCTTCGAAGACCGGGGCGATGGTGAGCCAATTTTTCCAGCGGGTTAATTTATCTTGACTGAGAAATTGTTTGTGTAATATGACGTAATCAATTTCATTGGACGCCAGCTGTTTTAGCTGAGATCCAACATTGAGAACGCTTTCGGGAGGTTCACCCCAAATATCCGCCTGAATCATGGGAATTTGATTGATAAACTGAAATGCTTCATTTGGGGGGCGTGAAACGTGCCCGCCTACCAAGGCCTTTCCGTGATACATCTGATAATACATGTATTGTTCATCAAAGGTACGGTTGTGCATTGGCAAGTCGAGGATCGCGGCCGTTTGGACCTTTTCCAGCAAGGTGGTGTACCAGCTGGGCATCGTTAAGGGAAAGGTCGGAAAAGTAACGATGTACTCAAACAAAATTAGCCCGGTAATAAGCACGGTGAACAGCATTTTGTAAGAATTTTTTAGCCTGAGCTGGATCGCTTGAAATCCATATGCGGCGGCAACCGCCACCGGGATACTTAACATAACGTTGAAGCGGTCCGGCCGGCGAACAACGGCCGCAAAAAAACTGTTCTCAAGCCACGAAAAAGGTAACCGTATAAACGGCGCGCCGTTGATCATCAAGATCGGCCCCAGGGCTAAGAGAATTAGAATCCCAGCCATCCACAGCCAACCCCGAATCGCTTTTCGTCGCCAGAGAATTCCTGCTCCGAGCAAA
Organism: Ardenticatenaceae bacterium; assembly: GCA_030065875.1. Taxonomy (GTDB): domain Bacteria; phylum Chloroflexota; class Anaerolineae; order Promineifilales; family Promineifilaceae; genus WTJY01. Next base: position 11,088 of record JASJCR010000082.1, read on the forward strand.
CCCAAGGTGGTATAACCCAGAAACGGGGTAAAGACGCGGTTGATCAAGAAGTTGGCGGTGTGATTAAAAGCCCACTCCCCCCATAAGGGATGGTAACGACTGGGGGTTAGATAGGCGAGTAGATCGGTTGACCCGGTAGCAATTTCCGATGCGTTGAGCCCGGTAAAAGAAAGTGATTGGCTAAATAAAGGAAGCGAATAAGGGAGTAGTAATGGGGACATGACCAACGTGCCGATAATCAGGGCCACGGCGGTTTGACGAATTCGCTTGTCGCGCCAAATAAATAACCAACGCTGCTGCTTGTGGGGCTTGGTTTCCCACCAGCGCCACAACCAAAATCCGATAAGCAGGGGAGCGGCATAAGCAAAGTGCTGCCAGCGAACGATCCCAATTAAGGCCACAGCGATTGCTAAATTGACGGTGTTTTTTCGGTTTGGGAGTTTAATTAACCGGTCGATAAGATAAAGAGCAACGGGAATAAAACCGATAAAGATCAAATTGGGGTGATTATGGTGGGATAAATTGTATGGCCAGAAGGCGGCAATAAAGCCGGCGATAAAAGCCGCCGGCTGAGACCCGGTCAAATATTTTGCCAGGAAAAAGGTGGTCACGCCGGTGAAGGCAAAGCCACCCACAAAGACCAGCGTGTAGGCGGCCGCCTCTCCAACCAGCCCCTGGAGAGGAAGCCATAAGGCAATATGAAACCAGGCAAAATTGTGTTGAATGAGAGAAACACCCTGAGGATAAAAAAGCTCATTTGAGAAATAAACGTTTTGCCCGCTTTGCAGAGCGGTTTTGACCCAATTAAATGTCCATAAATGAACCCAGGCGTCCCCTTCACTGCCGGGAATGTGCGTGCCCAAACGGCCGGCTGCCGGCCAGGTCATCACGATGGCCAGCAAGAAATATAAAAAAAACCATCCAGCAAGAGCGGTTAGCTGAGAGGGTGACGTCGATTTTTGTCGGGAGGACATAAATACTTCCTAACCTGTTTTTGCTTTTATTTGGGCAGTGATGATGGTTAGAGTGAGTATGATTCGCGTGAAAGATGAAGGATGTAGGGTTTTCAAATTTGAATTTGAAGCCACTTACTGCCATTACGCAAAATGGAAAATTCGGTTTCGGTGAATTAAATTTGGGGTAGTAAGGATATTTTAGCACAGCGGTTGATCGGTGATAAAAATCTCCACATGATCTCCACTTTCTCCACAATTCACTTCACGGTTCTTAAGCGAAATACTTAAAATGGTGAATTACCAGGACTATTGTCACAGGGCTCAGGCGCTGCAGTATGACATAAAATTATGGTATAATGGCGTGAAACATTTGAGCTATGAGTAAAAAGAAGGCAAAAACTCCACCTAAAAAGCAAAGGCGGCGGAGCGAATCCCGTCAAACGACAACCCGTGGCGGGACATCCTCAAAGACCTCAAGACAAACCAAACGAAAGACGAGCGGCCGATCTTCTGCAAAAAAATCGACCTCGCAAAAATCAAAAACCAGGAAGTCGTCAACTCGAACAAAGAGCGGCAGCAAGCGATCCTGGCCACAGTGGCTTTCGTTTTCTCGATCCGCAAAAAAAAGATCCACGCGTCGAAAAAGCAAGCGATCTGGTGGCGACTGGCGTCTGCGGGGGATGATCACCGGCTTTCTGCTGATTGCCGTTGGGGTTTTGGCCCTTCTTGGATTGCTTTCAACCAATCAAGGGTTTTTAACCGGTGCCCTTCTAAATGGATTATGGTCGCTTTTTGGATGGGGGATGCCTGTGGCCCTGACCGCCCTGCTGCTGTCGGGTTTTTGGCTTGTTTTATGGGGAATTAAAAACCCACCGCCGCTTTCGATTTTAAGGCTGACGGGTGGTGTGTTTCTTTTCCTGGTTTTTCAAACATTTGCGACAATACTCGCCGTTTTATGGGAGAATGGATACAGCACGTTTGACAACGTTTTGGCCGCCCAGATTGGGGGAGGATGGGTTGGCTATATTTCTTCAAACTTCTTAATTGATGCGGTTGGATTATTTGGGACGGTCTTTATCTTAATTGTCTTGGGAATCGCGGCCGTGTTTATGGCCACCGGAATCCGGTGGGCCGATCTGCGCGACTATTTCACCTGGGAACGAGAAGATCAAGCACCCGTCCAGCCAGCCTTAATCCCTTTTCCACGCCGCAGTGAACGGGCCGTGACGGCCGGGGTAGAAGCGGTTGATGAAGAAGAAGAGGAAGACGAAGAAACCGCTCCCAGGCGATCTGCACCAATTACTGAAGCGCCCGCTCGCGGCCGGCGTAAATCAAAGGCAACCTTAAAAAAGAAATCACCCGAGGATAAAGAGAAAGGAGCTCGGGGCGGACGAGGCAGCCGGCAAGAGACGCAGCCGGCCGAGGCTCCGCAGCCGATATTTCTCGGCAGCGATACAGACCGCGTTCGCTCCTGGCGCTTGCCGCAGCTGAGCGATATGCTCAATCTAGGCAGCGACTCCTCCACCAACGATCAACACATTCACCAACAGGCGCTGGTCATCGAAGAAACCCTGACCAGTTTTGGCGCACCGGGGGTGGTGGTTGATGTGAATCACGGACCCACGATTATCCAATATTGTGTTGAACCACAATTCCTGGTGCAGCGCAGCGGCAAACGCACCAAGGTCAAAGTGGGTAAAATTGCCAGTTTGGCCGATGATTTGGCTCTGGCGCTGGCGGCCCGCTCCGTGCGGATCCAGGCGCCGGTTCCCGGCCGGCCGTACGTGGGCATCGAGGTGCCAAACGAAGCGAAAGCGCTGGTCTCGCTGCGCGACGTCATGGAGTCATCCGGATTTGGCAAGCTCGGGAAAAAAACCTCTCTGGCTATCGGTCTTGGGGAAGATGTGGCCGGGATACCGATTTCTATCGACCTGTCTAAAATGCCGCATATGCTTGTAGCCGGGGCCACCGGCTCGGGTAAATCGGTTTGCATCAACGCCATTATCGCCTGCCTGCTGCTGCAAAACTCACCGGAAGATTTAAAATTGGTCATGGTTGACCCCAAACGGGTTGAATTAACCGGCTACAACGGCATTCCACACCTGGCCGCTCCGGTGGTGGTCGATATGGATCGGGTGGTTGGTACCCTGCAGTGGGCGATGCGCGAAATGGACAGCCGCTACAAGCTGCTTTCCGAAAATGGCGCGCGGAATATCGAAGATTACAACGCCAAAGCGGTCAAAAAGAAGCGGAAAAAACTGCCGTATATTTTGATTATTATCGATGAGCTGGCTGACCTGATGATGATGTCTCCCGAAGATACAGAGCGGAGCATCGCCCGACTGGCTCAAATGGCGCGGGCGACCGGCATTCACATGATTTTAGCCACGCAACGGCCGTCGGTGGATGTCGTAACCGGCCTGATCAAGGCTAATTTCCCGGCCCGGGTGGCTTTTGCCGTGGCCTCAAGCACCGACAGCCGGGTGGTTTTAGACACGGTGGGAGCGGAAAGATTGCTTGGACAGGGCGATATGCTTTTCCAAAGCCCCACCGCCCCGGCCCCGGTGCGCATGCAGGGGTGTTTTGTCAGTGATGCTGAATTAAACAAAATTATCGAGTATTGGAAACAGGAGCGGCGACGGGCCACAAGCGAAATAGCCCAGGAACGGCAAAGTAACTTATTTACCGCCGAAACCGATGCTGTGGCCAAAGAAGAGCTCAATTCTGACGTGTGGGATCGGGATTCATCGGCCGAAAAAGAAGAAAAACAAGCGGCCCTTGAACAGATTAAAAAGGATCACTCTGCTCCAGAGCCGGTGACCATGCTGGCTGAGGAAGCTCCGGAAGACGCCAATCCACTGATACCGGATGATTTAGACGATGAAGAAGAGGCCAAGCAGCAGCGGCGGCAAAAGGCCGCCAAAGCCACAGCGCCCACACCAAAAGAGAAGCCATCAAAAGTTCAGGAAGCTGAGCCACAGCCTCCTCTTTGGGAGGAGATGCGGGAGCAGCTCATTGAAGAACAGGAAAAAGCGCTTCTTGCCCAGCAGTTTGGCGAGGATGATTTGTGGGATGATGCGGTCGCTCTAGTTCGCGAATTGGGGAAAGCGTCAACCTCTCTTCTGCAGCGACGTTTTAGAATCGGCTATACTCGCGCCGCCCGATTGATCGATCGCATGGAAGAAGAAAACATCATCGGGCCGATGCCGGGCAACAACAAAGCCCGCGAAATTTTGCCTCCCGCAGATGATGAATAGGATATTTCGCTTAACTTCTACCCCTCCCAAAATGAAATCTATTTAATCATTGCGGTGTAAAGCACCCTCAAATTCGCAAAAAACCGCGTAAAAATCGCTAAATCGATAGTACCGTTGTCCCAAATATTACAGATTGACTGTAAAGCTATTGACATAGTACTTTAGTTGAGTATACTAAAAAGTGCATAGGCTCCCCCCCGAGGTGAAAGGTTAAGCGCCCGCTTAATCTTCACCTCATTTTTTTTGCCTGCATGAATATCCAAAAAGGGAGTGCATTTTCTCAATGTCGGTAAATCATATACTATTACCCTGCAAATCATTTTAACTCAGGTGGCAGCCTGAATTTGGGAGAGGTGTTATGAAGATACTGGTCAGCGGTGGAGCTGGTTATATCGGCAGCGTCGTTACGCATGAGTTATTGGCCCGAGAGTATGAAGTGGTGGTTCTCGACAATTTGTACCAGGGTCATCGCCAGGCGGTTGACGATCGGGCGGTCTTTATTGAAGCTGATTTGGCTGACACAACTGCGGTTGAGGCCGCCTTGGCTGAACATCGGCCGGAAGGGATTATGCACTTCGCGTCGTTTACGCTGGTTGCGGAATCGATGGCTGAGCCGTTTAAATATTTGCGGGACAACGTCATTAACGGCATGAATTTGATGGAGAGTGCCGTCAAATACGGGGTTAAACGCTTCATTTTGTCATCGACAGCCAATTTGTTTGATGATCCGGAAAAAATGCCGATTGATGAAAATGAAAGGATTGTGCCGGGCAGCCCATATGGGGAGTCAAAATTTTTCCTGGAGCGGGCGCTCCACTGGTGCGATCAAATTTATGGCATGCGCTATGCGGCCCTGCGATATTTCAACGCCTGCGGCGATTTGCCCCATATCGGTGAAGATCACGATCCGGAAACCCATTTGATTCCCCTTGTTTTGCAGGTGGCGCTGGGGCAGCGCGATAAAATTATGATTTTTGGCGATGATTATGACACGCCGGATGGCACGTGCATTCGCGATTATGTGCACGTGGTCGATTTGGCGACCGCTCATATTTTGGCCCTGGAGGCGCTGGACCGCGGAAGCCGGCGCTTTAATTTGGGAATCGGGACCGGGTACAGCGTCAAGGAAGTGATTGAAACCGCCCGCGTAGTCACCGGTCACCCGATTCCGGCCGAAGTTGGGCCGCGCCGTCCAGGCGATCCGGACGTGCTTGTTGCCGGCAGCGAGTCGATTCGGCGAGAGCTCGGCTGGTCACCGCAATACCCCGATTTGCAGTCGATTATCGCCAGCGCCTGGGAGTGGCATTCCACCCATCCACACGGGTATGAATCGTGAAGGAGAAAGGCACCATCAAAAGGGGATAGGCGAGCTAATCCTGTAAATTCATCAGATGAAAAGTGTCGTTTAAACGGGACAGGAAGGGGCCGTCTTCGCCGACGGTAAGCTCCGTGATTGAGGTGTTGTCCGTGCCAAAACGCCACACCATTTTGAGAGGGCATTCGAGGACAATCGTCAAAATACAGCGAATGGTGCCCCCATGAGCCACAAGCAAAACGGTGTCGTCATTATGGTTGAGGACCATTTCGTCGAGAAAAGCGGAAATCCGGGCCGCCATCGCTTTGATTGACTCCCCGCCTGGTGGAATGATTTGAGAGACGTCTTCCTGCCAGCGTTTGACGAGGGCCTGATCGGTGGCTTGGATTTCAGACCACAGGCGAGTTTCCCAACGGCCGAGGTGGATTTCCCGCAGCCGCTGGTCAGCCTGAATGGTCAGATGAGGATGATGGGCCACAATCGCCTCGGCGGTGTGGTAAGCCCGCTGCAGATCGCTGGCATATACTGCGGCGATTTCCGCTTCACTTTTTAGCCGCTCTCCAACCAGCTGCGCCTGCAGGCGGCCGGTTTCATCAAGAGGTGAATTTTGTTGCCCCTGAACCCGCTGGATTTTGTTCCAGGTGGTTTGCCCATGGCGCACGCAAATTAAGCGAGTCATATGTCTAACGATCCCCTTTTTGCTCAAAAAGACGGCCCAATATGGCGGTGGCCAGCTGCTGCAGCGGTTGCCCGGCCGGATCGGACAAAGAAAGATCGAGCAGGAAGAGCGGCTGTTCGTTCTTATCAGACGTGAGCCGGCCGCCAAACGGCCCAAAGTGGTTGTAGGCGATTTGCAAAACCCACTGATCGCCTTCAGCATCGTTAACCGGATAAGTGTCGCTGCCCCAGTAGCTCGTGTCAGACAAAAATTTGTTGACATAAAATTGCGGCGCTTCCAGCTGAACCTCGGTGGGGGAAACCAACTGCTCGATCAAGGCGTATATTCCGGACATGAGCAGGTCGCGAAAATCAAGGACAATCATGTCAACGGCGTCGACCGTCATGGCGAAGCTCCCCGATTGGGCGATTAATTCAGACCGCAGAATCGCCGTTAATCTGTCGGCGAGTTCCGGGAGCGCCTCGGCGGTAAATTGCCAGGGAACGGCGGCCAACAATTTAGCGCGAACCGTGTCGAGGCGATCGGCCGCCTGCCAAAAAAGGCGCTGGGGTGGCCGGTGAGTGATCACGTCAGCCAACGTAAAATCGGCTGGCAGCTCGGATTGAACAGCTTCTACTGGCTGAAAGGTATAAACGGTGTCGTGGATCGTTGTAGTTAACATAATGTTTAGATCTCTCCCCTCAAGAAATTTTTTGTAACAGAGTGGTTAAAACGTTGTGCCAAAAGTTTTTTCAAGCAACATTAAATTGATTGTCCGGCCTTCGACAGGCTCAGGCCTCTAGAGCAGCGGTGGCTGAGCTTGCCGAAGCCATTCACTCACTGGTAAAGATTAATTCTGGGACAATGCAGTTAAGTGGATCACGATTAAAATTAATTTGTCCGCAGAGCGCGCAGCGCAGAACCTGTCCTGAGCGCAGCCGAAGGATTAGAGAAAGAAATCTGTGAAAATCCGTGTTAATCCGTGGCTTCTTTTAACAATTCTTTACTCAAAACTTACGGCTCTTCAACCGCAGCTGAATCAAAAGGAACCCACTGCTTGCCGGCCGCAGAGAGGCGGTTATCGAGAATGGGCAGGGGCGCGTTGGTAAAAACGTCATACGGCCTTAAAAACCCTTCGATGCGCTGTCCGGCAATCGCTTCATCGGGTATCGTCAAGCGGCGCGGGTGGTAGATTTCGGATCCGGCAATCCACTTGAGAGTGGGAATGGCACCCATGGCCGGGATGTCAGCGTCGTCGTCCGGATTGAGCCACGCCCAAGTATAATCGTCATCTTGCAAACCGATCAAGCGCACGGCGAACCCGATATCGCGCGCCACCGGCTGAGCGGCCGCAAACCGCTGTGTGGTAAACAGCTCACTTCCAGGGGGCGTGGATTGTTCCGCCAGAGGGCGCTGGTTTCCCAACCACACAATCCCCTGACCAAAGGGCACGTAATGCGCATTAGAAGCCGGCTGTAAGGTAATCGCGTCAGGTGGTGAAAAACCGCGCTCAACGTTGTTTAAAATCAGGGGGGTGTCAGGGGGCAGATCAATCGTTTCGCTCCAATAGCGGCCGTTTTCGAGCTGCCAATGGAGATACAGACGGCTTGCTCCCGGCAGGGTGTTGTCCCAATCATAACCTACCAGGGTGCGTTTGGCGGCCGGCTGCGCCCACTGAACGGGATTTAGCGTTACCGGTCGCCATCTGCTCCCGTGCACCTCAATTTCAGTCAGGGTGAGTTCATCACGCTGCTCTGGATCATCTGGCACATAAGCACCGACAACCAGCCGATAGAGGCCTGGAGGGGTACCGGCAAATGGATGAAGGCGGAATCGGCTTAAATTTAAATCGCGTACCTCAGCGGAGATCGCCTGATTGTCCTGAGCGACCAATCGGCCGTCGGGAGAGATGAGTTGAGCGTAGAGACGTAGATCGTCAGGAGCGGTCGCAATTAGCTCCCAGGCCACGTGAATGGTCACCCCTTCAGATAAATCAGCATTGCCTTGACCGCTCATCTCCCAGCTAATAAATTTGAGCGAGGTCTTTGGGGTAGGGGGTGATAGATTTTCCGCTGGAATCAAAGGTGGGGCGGCCGCAAACAGGTACGCTTCGGCCAGGGGGGTTGGCGAGGGTAAATCGCGGTAGGCATTTTCATCAAAGTGGGTGGCCACAACCGCTCGGCCGTCGTCAAGAACTTGATCGATGGCTGTGGCCCAATCGCGGCCGTAATCGGCGGATTGGGGAAAGACAAAGAGGATATCTACGTCCGGCCGCGCCCCGTTTACATCCTGCGCATATTTTAGAGGGGTGTACCAATGCCATTCCGCCAGCACAGCCGCATTTTCAGGTGCGCCAGCCAAAATTTGGTTGACATAATCCTGTGTGTCGCTTGATGAGCTGAGATAAGCGAACGATGGATAACGGGCAACGCCCTGTCCCAAGGCCACGGCGATAAACAGCACGGGAATCGCCCATCGGGCCGCCAGACGCCATCGATGACCCTCACCCATCCCGTCCATTAACGCCCTAACGGAAAACCCCAATGAAATCACGACGGGAAGGTAAGCCGGCAGCATATACTCAACCGTTTGCGGCGCGCGGTATGTAGCCGTAATCAATGTGTGGACGGCAAAAACGCCGCCTAACAGCAAACCCAGGGCCAGGCGGCGGCGCAGCAGCAAAACCCACCCGGCCGCAGCCCCAATGAGCACGATCGGAGAAAATTGAAACATCAACACATTCCCCATCACCACCAGCCGGTCAACCAGCTCCGGGAGCGTGCGAAAATAAAAGAAGTCCCCCCGAAATCCCAGGCCCAGGGCGTAGGTCCAAAATTCTTGCCAGCTGCGTAATTCGGGTTCGATCAAGAGCAGATAGACCCATGGAACCGCTGAAAATGCGCCGTAAAGGGCAATTACTCCCCACATTTTGGGCTGTTTGAGATCATCACGGCCGATCCACAAGGCAAAAATGCCCATGACCAGGGCCATAAACGCCAGGGATAGGTGATGGGTTAATCCAAAGCCGATGGCCAGGGCAAAACCGGCCAGGGGATTAAACCAGGGTGAGCGAAACGGTCCGGAAGCAGCCAAACGCACCAGCGCCCACAGCGCCAGGGCGGCGAAGAGCGCAGTCAGCATACGAATATTGGCGGTGGTGGCCTGCGCCCAAAAGGTGGTGCTGGTGGACAGGGCCAGGGCGGCGATCGCGCTCCCGATTAAGGCCGACGACGGCCGAGGATGGTCAGGAATAAGGTCGAGCGTGGTGTAATAGACGATGATCAGCACGAAAGCGCCGCTTACGGCCGAGAACCAGCTAATGTTGACCGCAGCGGTCCAGAAAGGCAGCTTTGAAAATAGAAAAGCCAGCGCGGTGTAAAGTGGAAACCCGGGGGGGTGAGCCAGACCGAGGGTGGCCCCGATCCACTGAAATTCTCCATTATCGGCCGTTAATACGTTTTGAGCCAGAGTGATCGTGTAAAGCGTTAACCCACCAAAAAAAATTATGGCGGCTGTGAGTGCGGGTCTTGGACGGAGCATGGCGTAATTGTATAAAGACAGGAGAGTCGAGGCCAGAGACGAGAGAAAGTTTTAAAGACCAGAGAGAAGAGACGAGAGACAGGAGACGAGAGACAGGAGAAAGGTATCTTGATTTCCAGTCTCCTGTCTCTGGTCTTTCGTCTTCTACGGGTGGGCGATCACCACCAGGGCGGTGTTCCAGCTGCGGGCGGTTTCCATCACCTCTTTCAACGTCACCGGATCGAGAGCGCCAAAACTTTCATCGAGAATGGTGATGGGGGCGTTTTGCAGCAGCGCGCGGGCTAAATAGATGCGGGTGCGTTCCCCATGGGATAGCTTCCAGCCGGTTTCACCGATCACCTGCTGCATGCCGGACGGCATCCGGTTTAGCAGCGGCTGGAGGCCGATGGCGGCACACAGCGCTTCCGCTTCAGCGAGGTCTTCTCCGGTGGCCGGCCAGCGGCGGCCCAAAAGCAAATTAAACGCCAGGGTGCCCAAAAAGATGTGGTTTTCATGAAATTGCGGGGCGATAGCGATTTGCTGGCGCCAGCTTTCCCGGCCGACGGTTTGCAGATCGAGCCCGTTGAGCAGCACCAGGCCGGATTGAGGGCGGCGCAAACCGGCCAGCAGCGAGACCAGGGTGGATTTTCCCCCACCGGAGCGACTTTCAAGCAAAACCCGATCACCGGTAAATAAATTGAGGTCAAGGTTTTTAATGACGGGTGGGCCGTTTGGTCGATAGCGAAAATTGAGCTGATGGGTGGTTAACAGCGGGAATTCCCCCTCCGCAGCGGTTGGGACGGGTGGAGACGGCTGCGGTGCGGCCTGAGTCAAAAATTCTCGAATGTGTGTCGAGGCGATCCAGGCATCGATAAGCTGGCTGATTCCTCGAATTTGTTTGCTGAGGGCGATGGCCGTGGCCAGAATGCCGCCAATCGTGGCCGCCATCAGCGGCTGTTGGTTGACATAAAAGGAGAGATTGCCAAAGAGAACCAGGGCGGCAGAGATCAGCCAGCCATAAACGATTAGCGGCTGCAGCCAGGCAAACCAGCGATCCATGCCCAAAATCGCCTCGCCATAGGCGGCCAGCTGCTCATCTTCCGCCTCGTGCCACCGCGATTTAGCCAGCTGGGCCAGGCGGGTTTGATGGCCGCTCATTTTTTCAGTCAGGTCATGGGTTAAACCCAGCCGATGGACGGTCCAGCGGTGGCGCGCCCGGTAGTAGAAGCCGCTCAGGACTCCCATCGTAATCAGCCAGAGAACCAGCAGCCCCAAAAGAAATCCCGGATCGCCCGTCTGACTCAATATCCAAAATGCGAAACAGATTTCGATGGTTCCTGAAAGAAGCAGGAAGCCACCTTGCAGCAGCAAATTTTCTACCGCTTCCGATTCGAGCACCCGCCCGATGAGCTGCCCGATCCCCTGCTGCTTGATCTGATCGCCATCGAGATTAAACGCCCCGGCCAGCAGACGTCGCTTGATAATGGCCCCCAGACCAATCGAAAAACGACCTTGAAACCATTCACTCATCGCCCGCAAGGGAATCAAAGTCAAACGAGCCAGCGCCCAGGCGAAAAACCAGCCGAGTGAAAATGTGCCGGTCAAAATCGCTTTCCCCAACCAGAACCAGCCGGCCAGCCATACGCCGTGAGCCGCACCGTGGGCGATTACAAATCCCCAGACGGCCCCGGTCAACTTCTGCTGCCGAATTGCGTGACGGATCGACGTATCGGCCGGCAGACGGATGTGCCAGCCAAAAGCCACCGGCCGCTGCCCTTCCTGATTTTCCAGAAGGCGATTAAGGTGTGTTTCATCCGCTCTGGGGTTAATGCTCAATACCGCCCGGTGCAGCTCAGCATGCCTCTCCTGCTCCGCCTGACCCAAACAGTGAGAAGTAATTGTCTTGAGCGGCACCTGCAGCGGTTGACCGTGGGTGTCGATCACCACGGCCTTCGTGTCGGAAACAGACAGGATTGCCAGAAATTCCGGCTCAGCAGCCGCATCGGTGCCCGGTAGATGAAGCAGCAGAGGGGCGGAGGCTCCGATCGCCTCACCAAATGCCTGCACCGGCAACGTCACCGGTTCAGCGGCAACTTGAATCGCCTGCCCGGCCGCTCGCATCCACCGATCGAGCCGGATGCGATTTTTTGCTTTCGGTCCGGAGGGAGTTGCTTCCCCGGCCGGAGCCAGTGGATAACCGGCCGCCAGGGACAGCGTTTGCAGACAGCGATAAAGCTCTGTCAGCGGCCAGGTGGCGTGCGCAGGGAGGCGATCAGCCATCGTTGACCTCCCCCTCATTTAATTTCCATTGGATCCACTGATCTGGTGCCCAGATGTGCTGGGCGACCGCCTGATTTTGCCGGTAGAAGTGAGCAAATGGCCCCTGCTCGACTTTTTTCAGCTCATCGGGAGGACCCTGCTGGATGAGGCGTCCACCATGGAAAAAGAGGACCCAATCAAACGTTTCCGCCTCAAAGAGGTCGTGGGTAACGCACAGCAGCGTCGACTCAGCCCATTTTTGCCGGGCCAGGGTTAATAAACGGGCTCGCTGCGGCCGGTCAAGCCCGCGAAACGGCTCATCGAGGAGAATCAGGCGCGGATGTTTCCGGCTCAGCCCGCGGGCGAAGCGCACCCGCTGCCCTTCTCCGCCAGAGATCAGCCGGCCGTCTTCCCCGAGAGGAGTGCGCCAGCCGTTGGGCAGTCGCTCTAAAAAGTTGATCAGCTCCGCCTGAGTGATAATTTCGGCCGCCTGAATTCCCTTTCCATCAGAAAGCCCATAGGTGACATTATCCCACAGCGGCCGGTTCCACAACTGCACGGCCGGGTCGATCCAGGCGGTTTCCTGGCGCAGCCGTTCGATCTGCCGATCGTTTAGCGGGTGGCCGTCTGACGTCAACGTCCCGTCATGCAGCACGTGCCAGCCAAGGAGAGTGCCGATCAAGGTGGATTTACCTGCCCCTGATGGACCAACGATGGCTACATGCTGCCCGGCCGGAATGTCCATGTCGATATCGGACAAAACGGTTTGCCCCCCGATTTTGACGGACATCTTCCGGCCGCAAATTTCAATCCCGCGGGGGGGCTCAAACTCAGGTTCGGACAGAGGAGGTGCGGCCCCTGCAGTTGAAATCGTAGCCGGCTCGGCTTTGATCATTTCACCAGCGCGGAGCAGGTAATTGCGCAGCGTTGGATAGAGGCGGGCGATGTGAGATAGCTCCTGACCGTAATCAACCGTGTTGAGAAGCCAGTAGGCGGCCAGCAGCAGCTGACCCAGCGGCAGTCCCTGCTGCCGGTGCAGCCAGATATAGCCAATGGCGATGACACCGCCTACGGTATGTTGGATAGCAGTGTAAGAAATCATCTTTTCCAGCAAATCCCACCGTGCCGCTCCCCAATGGGTCAGAAGATGTTCGTGCTCTCGCAGCAGGCTTTGCTCCGCACCGTGAGCCTTGACGGGAACGATGCCGCGCAGCGCATCGAGGTAATATTGAGTAAGCGCCCCAACGTGGGTCCGCACCTGTAGATCTTTTTCCTGCAGCAGGCGCTGCACCACCAACGGCAGGGTGATGGCCACCGCGGCATTGAGCAGGGCCAGCCAGGCCAGCGAGGGAATAATCATCATTAATCCGGCCGTGCTAAAACCAATTAAAAAGAGAAGCTCTAAAAAGCGGCTGCCCCGCAGCGGAATTTCTCGAACCCGATAGAGGTTATGATTGCGCTCGGCCATGTCTGAAACCGGCCGGGTGCCAAAGTAACGTACATTTGTGTAGGGGAGCCGGGTTAAAATCGCCGTGCGAAGACGCAGTTCAAGATATTGGGCCAGACTCAGAACCCGACTGACTTTTTCTTTTTTGAGCACGGAGTTGATGATCAGCAAACACAAAAATCCGAAAAGCAGCCCGGTTTGCTGATTAAGCGACAATCCCCAATTGGCCAACTCCAGCGTCCCTCGCCAAAAAAGGGCTTCGAGAAAAGTGACGCCGGCCGCCAGGGCAATCAACGCCAGGAGCAGCAGCGGGTTGAGCAGCCCGTCCTGACGCAGGTGGCGCCAGATGAGTCGCTCCGGTCGGATCGGGCGATCGGTCAAAAGCGCCTGTACCTCAGGCGTGGCTTCGGAGGATGGCTCTGGTCCCTGGGCCGGCAGTTTGATGAGAACCGCGCCTTTTAGGGTCAGCTGTCCTTCTCCATCATGAGTTGAAGCGGGTTCTACAGACCAGTAACTCCAGGGGATAAGCGGTGGCTGGTCAGCGGCTGGCGTAGCGATGAGCTTTTCCAACAGCGGCCGGTCAACACGGCGGACAATGCCGGATTTTTTGAGCGCTTGAGCAAAGCGCACGGCGGCATCGAGCGCCGCCAGGGCGGCCCATGAGGGGTCGTGACAGGCGGCCTGAATGAGGCTCGTGCGTTCTGATCGATTAAGGCCGCATTTTTCCAGCCGTTCCGCCAGCGGGTTGAGAAAATCGTCGCTGCCGGCATAGTCGCGCCAACCTGCGGCCGGCACGTCAAAGCGATGATGATACAGTTTCTTTTTAAATTCAGCGATGGAAAGCGTGCGGCGGCCGACGGCCGGGTCCATGATTTGCAAACGGCCGCGCCACGTTTTTTTCCAGACGGTGACGAAGTGGGTTAGACCGGTGGGCTGTCGCACCACAAAAATGGCCGGTGCCGTCGGTGAGGTCTCTAAAAACAGATGGTCAACCGGCAGCATGACCTGCTCTGCATCCAGCTGAAACTCGTTTAGGATCTCTTCCAGGACGTCAATCGAGGTTCCGTCCAGATCGGTTTGACACGCTTCACGCAGGCGATCATAGTCAGCGTGGATGTGAAAACCGTTGAGTACCGCGCTTAACACCGCCGGGCCGCAGTCCATGGCGGATGTTTGAATAATTTCCGGAATATTGCGGCGCGGGCGGGTCATGAGGGGAAGTTAGCCACCGGCGGTGCGCGCCACCAGCCGCTGCCATAGCAGTTCGGCCGGGGTCGCTTCTTCGATCGTGACGATAATTTCGGCCGTTAATCCACGCTGGAGGGGGAGATTTTCCAGGCCGTGCTGATAAAAAATTTCCACCGTCACCAGCTCTTCCCGTATTTGACTGTCGTTACGCCCCACGATGCCGGTGCCGCTGCCAAATTCACGCCAGGGAAATTGATCAACGCGGATTTCGGCGGTTTGGTTAGAGATCAGAGCTAGGGCTGTGTCCGGGGAGAATTGAGCGGTAATGGTGTTCGGGGAGGAAAATTCGGCGTGCTGGCTGGTGGCGGTTATAGGCAGGGGCCATCCAAAGAACCAGCCGCCCCACAGGAGAAGGCAAAGGGCCGCGGCGATCAGCCAGCGCTGAAACGGCCGTTTGCGCAGTAAATGTTCAGTTTGAAAAAAGGCTGATTCTTCTAGCCTCATCCCACCTCAAATCGTTTGGAGTAAAGCAAACGATAATCACAATTGCCAGAATATGCAAAAGTTCGTACAGTGCTGAATCATGGAGTCCAAGAAGGCAAAAAAAAACCTGCGATGGGTTCCCATTCGCAGGTAGCATTTAGTCTGGGCAAAAATTAGCCGCTCCAAGCATCCCCACCGCCAGACTTGACATTGGTTTTAACCTTCATTTTGTTGTCCTCCGTGTGGCTCACTTTTTCCTCTTCCTTGCGCGGACCCGGGCGAGTCCGGAAATATGTGAGCCGGTTTCCTTAATTTTTCCTAAGAAAAAGTGTATCAGATATATCTTGGTACTGCAATACTATTTACGGTAATTTTTCTCTCCGTTTTCTTTCTCTTTATCTGGGATTTGGGGTGCAGGATCTAGCTTACTGGTCTGTTAAACCGGTTTTTTTACTTTCGCCCACCCCCCAATTCTTCAACGGCGGACTCTTCGTTTGATCAATGAGAAAATGCGCTTTTTAGTCCGACAAATTCCCCCTCCCGATTCGGGAGGGGGCTAGGGGGTGGGTCTTCCGCTGGTCATTTTACCCCTCCCCAGCCCCTCCCCGACACGGTTCAGTGGTGGACAGTTTGCTTGATCAATGAGAAAGTGCGCTTTTTACTCCAACAAATTCCCCCTCCCGATTCGGGAGGGGGCTAGGGGGGCTTTTGCCGGTCATTTTACCCCTCCCCGACACGGTTCAGGGTCTGACAGTTTGCTTGATCAATGAGAAAATGCGCTTTTTAGTTCGACAAATTCCCCCTCCCGATTCGGGAGGGGGCTAGGGGGTGGGTCTTTGCCGGTCATTTTGCCCCTCCCCGACACGGTTCAGGGTCTGACAGTTTGCTTGATCAATGAGAAAATGCGCTTTTTAGTT
>JASJCR010000186.1 GCA_030065875.1 Ardenticatenaceae bacterium
AAAAGCTAAAAGGTGCGCAGCACCGAGCTAAAACGCTAAAAGGCGCAAAGCGCCGCTATCAAGAGAGAAAAAGATGAGAAATTCAAAACCCAAAACCGCTACTGTTCGTATCCAACGGTTTAATCCGGAAGTTGATAAAAAGCCGTATTTACAATCGTTTGAAGTCCCCTACCGGGAAGACAAAACGCTGCTCGACGCCCTGCAGGAAATCAAAAACGGCATGGACGGCAGCCTGACCTTTCGCCGCTCGTGCCGGCACGCGATTTGTGGCAGCTGCGCCATGAATATCAACGGCCGCAACGAGCTGGTTTGCCACACGCCCTTAAAAGACGTGTTGGATCGGCGCGGCCGGGTGACGATTCGGCCGCTTCCCTACTTGCCCATTGTCAAAGACCTCGTCGTCGATCGAACCAGCTTCTGGGAACAATACATGCGGGTCAAGCCGTGGCTCATTCCCCCGGAAATGGAAGCTCAAAAAGAGTATCGCATGAGCCCAGAAGAAGTGGAGGCCCTGCTTGAAGCGGAAACGTGCATTATGTGCGGGGCGTGCTACTCGGCCTGTCCGGTGATCGCCACCAGCAAAAAATACATGGGACCCCACGCCCTGCAAAAGGCGTTTCAGCGGGTGTTAGATCCGCGCGACGGCGGTTTAACTGAACGGATGAACGATCTCGAATTCGACCACTACGGCATTTACAACTGCCATACGGCTACCGACTGTATCTCCGCCTGCCCTAAAGGGCTCAACCCGGCGCAAACGATCAGCACTTTGCGCAATCTCGCTCGCCGGCGGACAGCATTTGAGGCGGAGCGAGTGGCTCGCCAGGAAACCTTGCTCGAACCGACAGCTTAAATTCAAAACTGGCCGCGGATTGCACAGATTTCTCTCTTGCTCCGACGGAGCTCTGCGAAAATCTGCGTAATCTGCGGACATTTTGAAAACCACTTATACAAAGATTTGGGGATTTAGGGGATTTTCCCCAAGACATCGCAATATCCCCTAAATTCTTGAACTTCTATTTGCGAAAATCCGTGCCATCCGCGGCCGTTTTTTTGAAATTCCCCTATTTCTCAACTAATTTCTATCAATTTAACCGGCCGATTTTCCTGCAGCGACTTCAAAGCCGCCATGGCGATCACCACCGGAGCTCGCCCATCTTGCCCGGTTACCGGTGAAGGTTTGTCGTGAACCACACAATCAACAAACGCCGCCATCTCCCGGCCGTACGCGTCCATATACCGTTCAAGAAAAAAATAAAGCGGCTTTTCTGAAACCACCCCGTCAGCCCCATAAAAAGCGTGGGTGTTGGGCAGATTGTTTTTGATTTCAACCATCCCCTCAGAGCCAAAAGCCTCGACCCGCTGGTCATACCCATAGACGGCCTGGCGGCTGTTGTCGATCGTCCCCATGGCCCCATTGGCAAATTTCAGGGTGATGATCGCCGTATCGATATCACCGGCTTCTCCGATCGCCGGATCAACCAGCACTCCACCCGTGGCAAAAACCTCTTCTACCTCTCCAAACAGGAAGCGCGCCATATCAAAATCATGAATAGTCATATCCATAAATAGCCCGCCGGACACTTTGATATACGAAATTGGCGGCGGAGCCGGATCGCGGCTGGTGATTTTTAACAGATGCGGCTCTCCGATGGCCCCGCTGCTGATCGTCTCTTTGACCTTTTGAAAATTGAGGTCAAAGCGGCGATTAAACCCGATCATCAGCTTGACACCCGCCCGTTCAACGGCGCTGAGGGCGGCATCGATGCGGCTTAAATCGTGATCGATCGGCTTTTCACAAAAGATATGTTTGCCGGCCGCGGCCGCCTCGATCATCATTTGAGCGTGAGTGTCGGTACTCGAGCAGATTAAAATCGCTTTGACAGCATCGTCCTGCAAAACGTCTTTGTAATTATCTGAAAAAGGAATATTGTATTGCTGCCCGATAGCGGCCGCGGCATCTGGCAGCGCATCAGCCACGCGCACAATCTCGGCATCCGCAACCTGGTTGGCTATCGATTGGGCGTGTACTTTGCCAATGCGCCCGGCCCCAATGAGGCCTATGCTTAATTTTTGGGTCATCTGGGTAAAACTCTCCAATTCATTAAAACAATTATGACGTAAGCCACTTCATTGACTCTATCAAATGTTGCTCAAGGATCTCCAGCCAATTTCCTCCCTTAACCGGGGTAAACGGATTGGGGCCGGGAGCGGTGCACTCGAGAATAAGCGGGCCGGTATAGCCAACGGCGGCTAAGGCGTCCATTTGGGCCGGAAAATCTGTGTGCCCCCGGCCGATCCCCTGACGGTTTGAATCGGCCGCATGATACAGCCACATATTCTTCCCGGCCGTGTGTATCGCCTCGACCGGGTTGGCTTCTTCAATATTCATGTGATAAGCGTCGAGCAGGAGGCCAAGATTAGGTTGATTTACATCCTCAAGCAGCTTTAATCCCATCTCCACCGTTTGAACCTGGTGGGTTTCATAGCGATTAAGCAGCTCAAATACGATCCTCAAGCCCCGCTGCTGCGCTTCATCGCAAATTTGCTGGACCGCAGCGATCAACAGCTGCTCTTCCTCGGCTGGCGAGGATACGGCAGCGATTCGGCTAACAAGCCCATGGCAGGAAACCAAAGGTTCCCCCAGTTCGGCCGCAAAATCAAGCAGCCGTTTATAATAATCTACTCCCTTTTGATGCAAAAGCGGATGAGAAATGTCGACGTTCTCCGGGGTCAGCGAGAAAACGCGCAGTCCGTGATCATCCAGAATTTCCTTTGCCTGCAGCGCTGAATAACGGGTCAAATCTCCCAGCAGTTCAACTCCATCAAAGCCAAGGCGGGCAATCCGGCCGGCTACGTCAGAAAGCGGCCGGTCGCCAAAGGTCCAGGTACAAACCCCGATTTGTCGCGTCATGTTTTGCTATATTTCTTCGCGATTGAGTTCGGTATCGGCCGTAAATTCACCGCTTGGAAGCAAGGCGCCGGTCATATGAGCGTTTTCGAGCTTCACCTGGTTCATCACGGCTCCAAAAAAATTGGCCCCTTTACAGTGAGCCCCATCAAAAATTGAACCGGTCAAATCCGCATGGGTGAAGAGTGCCTGATACAGGAGGGCGTCGGTGAAATCAACCTGCTGGATTTGGGCCCGGATCAGGTGAGCCTCACGCAGATTGGCTTCCTGAAGATTGGCGTGCCCCAGATTGGCTGCATTCAAGGTGGCCCCACTCAGGTTGGCAAACGACAGGTTGGCTCCCCTGAGATCAGCCCCTTCCAGATTGGCCCCTCGCAGGGAGACACCGCTCAGGTCTGCCCCCTGCAAATTGGCCTGACGCAAATCAGAATCGCGGAGATTGGCGCCACTTAAACGGGCGTTGCTCAAATTGATACCGGCCAGCCACAGCGGCTTCGGCCGGTTTAACAAATCATATATTTGGGCGGGTGTTAAATCAGCCATTGATTCATCCTTTGTTCGGTTAACAAACTGACAGTTCAAAGTTTAAAGATTGGTGGTTTTACTTTCCTCTTTAAACTTTATACTTTTCACTACTCTTATGAGCCTCTGGCCAGCTGCTGATCAATTTCCGTACTCTGACCGGCCGCTTTCAGGTCATCGCTGTGTCTAAACTCTTCCAGCTCGTGGGTCAGCGCTTCCAGCTCATCCTGACCGGACATCATGCGCACCATTTCTTCTCGCGGCAGCTCGTTTTTGGTAAAAGTGCCCAGGGTCCGGCCGCGTTTTAAGATGGTGAAGCGATCGCCAACCGTATAAGCGTGGTGTGGGTTATGAGTGATAAAGATGACGGCGATTCCCTTGCTCTTCGACTGCACGATATAACGCAGAACCGTGCCGGCCTGCTTCACCCCCAGGGCTGCCGTGGGCTCATCTAAAATTAACACCTTCGCCCCAAAATAAACGGCCCGAGCAATGGCTACCGACTGCCGCTCACCACCAGACAAAGTTCCTACCGGCTGAGATGGATCGCGGATATCGATCCCCATTTTGGACATTTCTTCGCGGGCTGTGCGGTTGGCAAATTTATGATCAAACAGGTTAAACGGACCGACCTTTCGCTTCGGTTCGGATCCCAAGAAAAAATTGCGGGCGATGCTCATCAATGGGATCATGGCCAAATCTTGATAAACTGTGGCGATGCCCATATCGAGGGCATTGCGCGGCGAGTCAAATTCAACCGGCTGGCCTTCAAAAAGGTACTCCCCTTTTGACTGCTTGTGCACGCCGGAAAAGGTCTTGATTAGGGTTGATTTTCCAGCGCCATTATCGCCAAGCAGGCAGTGAACTTCGCCTGGTAATAAATCCATCGACACATCGGCCAAAGCGATCACGCTGCCAAAGGTTTTATTGATATTTCTAACCTCGAGAATGGGTTGTCGCGTACTCATCGGTTTGCCACCTCCGCACGTTTGCGAATAAAATTATTGACCAGAACAGCCACAATCAACATGGCCCCCATAAACACCTGAAACCAGTCGGCATCGACCCCCCAGAAAACAAGACCCTGCCTGACCATCCCAAAAATCAGCGCCCCAAACACGGCGCCAATCGCCGAGCCGTAGCCTCCGGTGAGCAGGGTGCCGCCAATCACGACGGCGATAATGGCGATAAATTCAAATTGGTCGCCACGCAGGGTATCGGCCGACTTAACCTGGATGACGGTGATAGTTGATACCAGCCAGGCTGAAAAAGCGGTGGTCATAAACAATCCGATCTTTAGGCGGTCAACCGGTACACCTACATTGCGGGCAGCGGTTTCATCGCCGCCCAGGCCAAAGATCCAGTTGCCGATTTGGGTGCGTAAGAGAATAAAGGTGGCGATCCCGGCAAATAGAAACCACCACAAAATTGATATACGAAAGTTTGCTTCCCCAATCGGTATGCGCAGGGCAAAAAGGGATTCCATTAATCCATAGCCCGGCATATCGTCCAGCCCCCCGACCTGAGTACGGCCGGTGATCAAGCGGGTCATGGCGATGGTCAAACCGCGATAGACAAACAGCCCCGCCAGAGTGATGATAAACGAGGGCAGTTTGGTTCTAACCACCAGATAGCCGTTGAGCATGCCGGCCAGCAGGGCGAAAATCAGGGCAATGATGGCCGACACATACAGTGGAAGTCCATATTGGGTGGTGAGAATCGCGGTTGCCGCTCCAGACAAGGCCACCAGCGAGCCAATCGATAAATCAAACTCCCCACCAATCATGAGCAGGGCGACAGCAACGGCTAAAATGCCAATTTGGGCCGAAACCTCCAGATAATTGGCTGTCCCGCGCAGGCTTAAAAAACCAACGGGGGCCACAATGGCAAAAAACAGCCAGACCAAAATCGCCCCGCCAAAAGCCCCCAATTCCGGCCGCGACAAAAATTTCCGCAGCCCACCAACTTCAGCCACACGTTCGTCTTGATTTGCCTGCGCCGTTGTAGTCATACGCTTTCTCCGTGAGTTCGTTAGAAGCCAAATGTCCTCTTTTCGGCTTCTACATATCAATTCGCCTAAGTAGTTTGCAATAAGAATTGTTAAAAAAAGCCACAGATTAACACGGATTATCACAGATTTCTCTCTGGATCCTGCGAAAATCTGCGAACCTACGGTTCTATGCTGCGCGCTCTGTGGACAAATTATTTTTGAGTAGTTTTTGTAAACCACTTAGGTAAGTTACAAAAAGTTTTTTGAAGAAGGTGTCCGCAGACCCCGTAGGGGTGAACCAGAGGTTCGCAGATGGCCGCAGATTTTTCTCTGTAATCTGCGAAAATCTGCGTAATCTGCGGACAATTTTTCTCATAACATTTTTTGTAAATCACTTAAATTAATTTTTTTGACATGAAAAAAAAGAATAATTTGCCCGCAGACTATCTAGGTCTTTTCTCTGGCGCTTTGGGCCTTTGCGAACCTTCGGTTCACCAGGTCTGCGGACAAATTTTTTCATAAATTTTGAGCCTTTTAACGCGTTCCGGCAGCGCTCAGGTCGATGACCGCCGCGGCCGTGTCTTGGGTGACAAACCCAGGACCGGTCATCAGCACATCGTTGGCAATGGTGTTGAGGTTGGTGTTAAACAGCGTCAGCAACACGATGGGCAAATATCCCTGCAAATACTGCTGCTGGTCGATGGCGAACTCCATGTTGCCATCACGCACCGCTTCCAGCACCTCCGGCGACAGATCAAACGTTCCCAGCGTGATCTCTCCCAGCTGACCGCCTTCTTCGAGGGCCGCCAGGGCAGGGGCCGCACCGGTTGGTCCCAGGGTCAAGACGCTGTCGATATCCGGATTGGCCGTCAGGGCTCCGGCGATGCGCTGTTGGGAATCGATCGGATCGGCCAGATCAACCGCCAGCACCTCGACCACTCCCCCGCTTTCAGCCATGGCGTCAGTGAAGCCCTGGCACCGCTGATCGAGGGCCACATTGCCCACTTCCTGATTGACGCAGATGGCGTTGGTGGCTCCGGCCGCAGCCATCCGCTCACCACCCCCAAATCCGGCTTCGTATTCGGTTTGACCAACGTGCACGAGAATGCCGAGCTCTTTGGCGACATCGCTGCCGGAGTTCATCGAGATCACCGGGATACCGGCCTCAATGGCCGCGGTGATCGAATCAGAGAGGGCATCCGGATCGGGAATCGAGACCACCAGCCCATCCGGCTGGGAGGCCACGGCCGCGTCGAT
>JASJCR010000010.1 GCA_030065875.1 Ardenticatenaceae bacterium
CCAAAAGACCCGGAAAGCTCAAACGCCTCGCTAAACAAACTCAACGGGGTGGCAAAAATCTCACCCGGATTGGTTCGGGCAATGGTGACGGAGCTGGAGGTTCTCAAGAATTGAACGCCATCGTTGATGAGCAGTTCCGCGGTATAGTCCACCTCTTCCTCTTCAGCGACAATGGTGCGGCTCAATGATTGTGAGGTGTTGTCATCCTCAACAGACAACGTAATTTGAGCCACGGCCGTCTGGTCATTGGGAGAACCGGAATCCGCCAAAACCAGGCCGCTGGTGTCCAGCAGCTTGACCCGGGTCTGGGTCAAGATAGAAAAAATGTTGATCTGGGCCTCTACTAATTCAAGGTCGCTGCTCTCCAAAATTAATCCTACCAGCAAGCTGCTGACGGCCGCGCCATTATCCGCCAAATATTCCGCTTCACGCCAGCGATAATAGGTGGCCAGTGAACCGATTACCAAGCCCCCCAGAAGCAGCGTGGAAAACATGGCTACCAGGCCATGGGAAAGAGATAAGCGGCTGCGAATTGATTTAAACATCATGATAGATCATGGACTCCAGGAGAAAGAACCACTTTAACGGTAACGAATACCGGTTTCAAAATGGTATCCAGAATGTTTCAATTTTGTAACCCGCAAGTTATCATATTCGCTGTGGATTAGCACGGGTTTGTCTATTCAATCTCGGCGTAAGGGAAATATTGAAAATATTTTGTTTAAACGAGCCGGTAGCCCACTCCGGGAACGGTTAAGATCCGCTGCGGTTTTCCAGGGTCAAGCTCCACTTTTTCCCGGAGTCGTCGAATTTGCACATTGACGGTTCGCTCGCTTTCCACGTGATCGTACCCCCAAACTTCACTCAATATTTGGGCCCGAGAAAGGGCGATTTGCCTGTTTTGCATCAGGTAGACCAGTAAGCGATATTCTGTCGGAGTTAAGTTCAGGGGCCGGCCGCTGCGTAAAACCTCATTTTTGGCCAAATTAATTTCGAGATCCCCGGCGGATAGATGATGCGCGTCAGCCGGACTCAATTGACCGTATGCTCTTCGCAACAGCGCTCGTACATTGGCCTGAAGTTCCCGAAGGCTAAACGGTTTGGTCATGTAGGCGTCCGCGCCCATCTCTAATCCCAAAACCTTGTCTACTTCATCATCCTGGACGGTCAACATCAAAATTGGGGCGGTTATTTTTTGATCGCGAAGCTGGCGACAAAAATCAAAGCCCGATCCATCCGGCAGGCGCACATCGAGGATGATCAGCTGCGGCCGGCTTTCTCGCGCCAGCATGAGACCTTCCTGGCCGCGACTGCGCCATGAAACCCGATATCCTTCACGTTCCAGGGCGGTCGTCAAGCCCTGGGCTACGGCCGAATCATCTTCGATCAGCAGCAGATGGTAATTACTAAACCCGATGACGTCACCCATCCCCCATCACCTTGTTTTCCTGAATTTCATTCAAAGTTGCGCGAACTTTTTTTGCCAGAGTCTGAGGGGTAAACGGTTTGGAAAGCAGCGTAATCCCCTCATCAATACCGTGTAAGCTCAAAATATTATCGGTGTAGCCGGACATGTATAAAACCCCAATTTCTGGGCGCTCTTCCAAAATGTAGCGGGCTAAATCTGGCCCACTAACGCCGGGCATAATTACATCAGTCAGTAGCAAATGAATAGGGCCTTCATAACTGCGACAGAGGGAAACAGCCGATTCTCCGCTGGCTGGAAGGACCAGATAGCCATGATGTTCCAAGATTTGTTGGGCTAGATCGCTCACTTCTTGATCATCCTCAACCAGCAAAATTGTCTCAGATCCTTTTAAATCATCCGGAGCAGTTTTATTTTTCCGGCTTTCATGCTCGGACTCAATCACGGCCGGTAGATAAACTCGAAAAGTTGTGCCCACATCAGGTTCGCTGACCACCTCGATATGCCCCTGGCTTTGCTTGACAATACCGTGAACTGTCGCTAAGCCCAGCCCGGTTCCTTTTCCCCGACCTTTGGTTGTAAAAAATGGTTCAAAGATTTGAGCCTGCGTCTCTTTGTCCATGCCCATGCCGGTATCGCTAATCGTGATTAACACATATTTCCCAGGGTTTAATTCTGTTGGAGAGGATAAATCAATCACAACATCGGCCGTCTCAATGTTCAAAATACCCCCATGCGCCATGGCATCATGGGCATTGAGAGCGAGATTCATCACCACCTGTTCTAATTGGGTCGCGTCCGCATTTACCAGGCTTAAGTTAGGGGCCAAATTGGTTTCCAGATGGACATTTTCATGGATGAGGTGGGTCAACATATCCATCAAATTAGAAATAAGGGTATTGAGATCGATGATTGTGGGCTCCATCACCTGCCGCCGGCTAAAAGCCAGGAGTTGTTTGGTCAATTTTGCCGCCCGTTCTCCGGCTTCTTTGATGCGGGTTACGCTTTTGCGCAAAGATCGGTCTTCCGTGTTTAGAAGCCGCATAACCATATCGCTGCGGCTGATGATGATCGTCAAAATGTTGTTAAAATCATGGGCCACGCCACCAGCCAACCGGCCGATCGCCTCCATTTTTTGTGCTTGCTGCAATTTGGCTTCGCTTTCTCGCAAGGCATGCTGCGCACGCTGACGCTCCAGTTCGGCTACGGCGCGTGCTGCAAAAATACGAAGTGTCGCCTGGATCAGCTCTGTATTTTGCAGCGGCAATTTATACAGAACCAGCAACAGCCCTAAACTTTGACCGCTTGAATTAAGCAGCGGATAACCGACATACGCCTCAATTTCTTTTTCAAACAGCAGCGTATCTAAGGGAAACAATTTGGCGACATCGCTTGTATAAACGGCCGGGCCCACCCTGACCACGTTGGCACAGGGAGTGCCGGTCAAATCATACTCAAAATTGTCGACGATCTGGCCATCTTCATACACGGCCGTGGTCTGAATAACCTGTTTTTCCCCAATTAATTCACCCACAAGAACGATATCCGCAGATAAAACCTTGCTCAAATAAACAACAAGAGACCGAAAGAATTCCACGCCGGTCGTGGCGGATACCCCTCGCGCGATATTGTAAACAACTTCCTCTGTTTTTTTGCGATGGGAAATATCGCGAATAATTCCCTGAAACCGGCCGTCAGGAAGCATCCTGGCGCTAATTTCCGTTGTTAACCCCTTTCCTTTTGCTGTTTGTAACGTCTGTTCCCCGATAATCATTTTCCCTGTGGTAAGAGACGCGGTGGAAAAGGTTTCATTGGGAAAATCACCGACCAGATCAAACCAATTCATTTGCAGAAGTGTCTCTTCTGAATATCCCAACATCTCGCTCAATCGCTGGTTGACCTGGACCACCCGGCCGGATCTTTTGGTAATTAATATCCCGTCAGAGGCTTGCTCCATAATGAGCTTATAACTTTGACGGCTGATCTCGAGCGCCTGGGCACGCTGCTCTACCCGCTCTTCCAATTCCTGACGAAGCTTCTGTAAGGCCATCTCCGCCCTTTCCCGCTCGAGTAATTCCTGTTTGAGCTGTTTGCGCACCTCGGAAAAATACCCCACGAGCAGAGTGACCACCAAAATCCCAATTTCACCAATAATTCCCTGCGGCCGTAAAAATCCTAACGGGGTTTCGCCAACCATTGGAAACAGTACAAATGTATTGAGAAAGGCGGTAAACAAAGCGAAGAAAAATCCAGGAACCAACCCATAAAACCAGGCAATCAACAGAATGGGGATCAATTCGACCATGGCCACTGAATTGCCGATTAGTGGATACAAAGCAAAAAAGAGAATGAGGTAAAATATCAGGGATAAACCCCACCACATTATATCTTTTAATAATCCCGGTTTTCTAATCATGGGAATTCTCACACCACCACCAGAGTTCAATAAAAATTCAAGGAGAATTTTTCTTTCAGACTCTATTGTAACAGCAGATTGTTGTCCAATATAAAGATAAGGTTTAATTGTATAGGTATTGGGTACTATTTACCTGGTTGTGTTGACATGCGGGATTTTTCTTCAACCCTGCTTATTGAGATTTGATAAATCATGTTCGATACAGCAGTGTCATTCCCGCGAAAGCGGGAATCCATTGGTTGTCTACCGGTGGATCCCCGCCGTCGTTTACCCCCGTGAAGACGGGGGCCAGGATGACGGGCCTGTTTTGGAAGATGGTTCGTATTCAGTAGTTTACAAAAAGAATTGTTTAAAAAAGCCACGGATTAACACGGATTTTCACAGATTTCTTCCTCTAATCTGCGTAATCTGCGGACAATTTTTCTCATAACATTTTTTGTAAACCACTTAAAGGGCCTGACCTGGTGGTATACCGACCATTTAGCCGTCGGTCTTAATCGACGGCTGTAGAAAATATCGCAAATTTGAGGATCAGAATGAATCAAATGTCAACGCCCTGCCGATGAATAAATTCATCTAACCCCTAACCGCATTTCGATGTAAAATACCGCCTTAAACACCCTTTTAGAGCGAAATTCCATGAGAAAATATTTGAACATCTATTTAGACGATCAATCAATTGAGGCAGAAGATTTTTCGGGCGAGCAATTGGTAAAAGCCGGCCGACATTTTATCGCCAAGACCCTCAACGACATAGGGGCAGCCACAGTGGATCCCCTTGGTCCGCACAATCCTCTCATTTTTTCGGCCGGACCGTTTGCCGGCACGACCTTTTCTAACGCCAACCGCATCAGCGTCGGCTGTAAAAGCCCGCTTACCGGAGGGATCAAAGAGGCCAACGGTGGAGGTACATTTGCCTATGCGCTCGGCCGCCTGGAATTGGCCGGGTTTACGCTGCACGGCCGTTCGCACGATTGGGTTGTGATTCATTTTCACAAAGATGGGCAAATTACCTTTGATGACGCGGCCCCGTACCTGGGCAAAGGCAACTTTGAAGCAGCCGAAATGCTGCACGAGAAATACGGCAAAAAGGTCAGTTTGGGCCTATGCGGTCCGGTGGGAGAGTATGAGGGGTTACTGGCCGGTATCGCCTTTAGCGACAACGACAACCGGCCGTCGCGCCTGGCCGCTCGCGGCGGCGTAGGAGCGGTCATGGGCAGCAAAAAAGTGAAGGCGATCGTAATCGACCTCCACAAAATGCCCAATCTGCACGATCGGAAGAAGACCCTCGGAGCGGTCAGAACGTACGCCAAATGGATTCGGGAAGATCCGGCAGTCAAAAATACATACAGCCCAATCGGGACCATGGCCATGGGAGATTACACCAACCATGTCGGTGGCATCCCGGTCAATAACTTTACCCTGGGGGCCCAGGTTCAGGACGATCAGGAAACGTTCAAAATGGGTGGACAGTTTATTCGCGATTTAAACGTCTCCCGCGGTGGCCAACACACCCACGCCTGCATGCCGGGCTGCACCATTCAGTGCAGCAACGTCTACGTCGATGAGAACGGCAAGGAAATTACCTCCCCGGTCGAATATGAAACGCTAGCCCTGCTGGGTACCAACTGCGGGTTAACCCATCCGGATGATTTGGCGGAAATGAATCAACATTGCAACGAGTTAGGCATCGATACAATCGAAACGGGGGCGATGATTGCGGTGATGATGGACGCCGGAGAGGCGGAATTTGGGGACATCGAATTTATGCGGATGGTGTTTAAAGAATTGGCCTCCGGCAGTGAAAAAGGGCGTTTATATGCCCAGGGCACTTACCGCGTCGGCCGGCACTTTGGCCTCCACCGCATTCCGACCATCAAAAAGCAGGCGATCAGCGCCTATGATCCCAGGGTGATCGAAATCACCGGTATTTCAATGATGGTCACCGCCCAGGGGGCCGATCACACGGCCGGAAATGTACCGAGATACGCCTCGCGGGATAAAGATTTGTCTGAATTGGTGGAGCGCAGCCTCGAAGCCCAAATTGGAGCCGCGGCCGCTGATTCAATCGGTCTCTGCATATTTGGGCGGACGGTGACCAATCCACACGTCGAATTTATGGCCGAAGCGATCAAAAATGCCGTCGGGGCGGAGGTCGACCCCACCTTTTTTCACAAAATCGGCCGGGAAACCTTGCTCATGGAAAAGGCGTTTAACCAGGCGGCTGGGTTTAAAACAGAAGATGACGAACTACCGGAATTTTTCTATCTTGAGCCGCTGCAGCCCAGTGGTCAAACCGCTCGCTTTCACGCCAAGGATCTCGAACATACTTATGAACGGCTGGATGAGGTTGGCACACAGGGGGTTCCGGATGAGTTCGGGCGAGAAGAGAAGTAAACGGTTACAAGAGGAAAGCAACAGAAAATGTTTTATCAAGAAAATTTAAAAGAAGGGTACCGGGAAATGCTGCCGGGCATCGATATGAAAACCCTGGTTTATGGCGATAAAAGCCTGCTGGCCCACTTCTTCCTGAAAAAGGGGGCGGTCATTCCCGATCACTCACACGTCCATGAACAAACAGGCTATCTGATCTCCGGCCGGGTTAAATTTACCGTGGCTGGTGAGGTGCATATCGCCGAACCAGGCTCAAGCTGGTGCATCCCCGGTGACGTCATTCACAAAGCGGAAATACTGGAAGACGCGGTGATTATCGAAGTGTTTTCACCCGTCCGAGAAGAGTATTTGTCACAGTAGGCGACTTATTTCTCGGTCAGCGCCTCAATTTCACCGCCAAAAGCTGTGGCCGGTGTCCACACCGAGCCACCGGCCGGCACGGTCAGAGACCGGCCGGAGCACTTGAACAGCTACTTATTCCTCGATCAGCGCCTCAATTGCGGCTCTGGCTTCTGAGGTAAAACGGCCGCGTGTCCGCCAGACAATCTCACCATCCTGCCGAACCAGATAAACCTGAATTTCAGACTGATCGTCGATCTCAAGCTGCTTCAAAAACCGCTGTTTGTTTAAATAAAGAGTAATCGTGCGCTGACGGGAAAGGGGATCGGGTATCCCGGCTCGCATCCCTTCATTGATAAAGGTGCGCCGCATCGGCCCCATCTCATTAATCGTCGGAAATTCATAGTAAATGATGCGGTCGTTTGATTGTTCTAATCTCTGGGCAAACGGAATCCACGTGTTCACGTCATCCTGCTGACGCTGTAAGAAGGCCACAAAAATCAGGCTGAATTCTTTGGGCGCGTCTTGGGGAAATGTGAAGTCCTGACGATCGAGATTTGTGCCCGATACCTCGGGAAAGTATCCAAGCGGAGCTGCCCCAACCCCGCTTTTCAGCGGGCCAAAACGCCAGATCAAGAAAAGGCCTGTGGCCAAACCGCCGGCAGATAACAGCCATCTAAATATTTTCATCATTTCCTCTCTGAACCTTGCTGAAACGCTTTTGACTTGAGCAAGGTCATGCACTTAATCAGAACTATCTTTCGTGATCTGATATATCCGGCCGACGGCATAATCGCTAACCAGCAGTGACCCGTCAGCGATAGTTAACAAATGCTGCGGGTTGCCGATTTCGGTTAAAAATGGGGCGATTTCTCCCACGGCGTTGTCAGCCGTTTCACTTACTCGAACGGAGACCACCTCCCCACTCACCCACAAAGCAACCAGAAGGGTCTGGTCTGCAAATGGAGAAATGGCAACGCTGGTCGGGGTGCTGTGGGGCTCAAATACAGCAACGGCCGGTCGCACCCCCGCACAGTCGGGGCCGGCTAACTCGCGGCCGTAGCAGCGTGGCCAGCCAAAATCAGCCCCTTCAACCCATAAATTGAGCTCATCCGGCAAGGTGACCCCATCCACCGAGCCATCCACAATTTCAGTCAGCCACAGACGACCTTGATCATCAAACGCATGGGCATACCCGCCTTTTAGACCGGCCGCGATTTGGCGATGTTCCCCATCGGCCGGGTCAAACTCCCACAGCTTGCCAGAATCAGCATCGCGACGGTTGCCGCTTGTTTCGTAGATGATCGTCTGTTGAGGGGTCACTGTTAAGGTGCCGTTTGACCGGCCGTTGTTGGGCAAATCGCCAATGACGACCTGCGGCTCAAGATCCTCTTCAACATTAAATTGCAGGATGGCATCCCGTGTTGCTACCCAAACAGTTTGGTCAACGACCGCTAATCCGGTGGGTTTATCAAGCCCTTCGAGGACAATCAATTCTTCCCCGGTGGTTAAATCAATACGCAAAATTCGACCCTGCTGATCATTTTCACCCCCGTTTAACTCAGCCACCCACAAGAAGTCGCCAACGAGGGTGAATTGGGTCGGCCGGTCAAAGCGGTACGGCAGCTCTACGGCCGAAAAACCAGCGGGCAAATCAAGCGTCACTGGATCGCCGCTGATCGCTGGGTTTTCATTTGAAGCGGAGGGTGATTGACAGGCGGTTAAAAAAATGGCGCAGCAGCCAAGATAAGCTAAAAACGTTTTCACCATGCCCTTACCCTAAACGGACCACCTTTGATTCAAATTAATCTTCCTGCAACTTTTAGGGTTGAAATGGGGTAACCCCTTCAAAGTGTGTCACAAAAAATTGCCTAACCAGTATAGCAGGACAGATTTCCCAGGCATTACCGGGCCGCAGCATGGTGCGGCCCGATAGAATGGTTTGTGTCGTCTAAATTATTAAGTAGTTTACAAAAAGAATTGTTAAAAAAAGCCACGGATTAACACGAATTTTCACAGATTTCTCTCTCTAATCTGCGAAAATCTCCGAACCTACGGTTCTGCGCTACGCGCTCTGCGGACACCTTCTTCAGAAAACTTTTTGTAACTTACCTAGATCAAGCCGGATTAATTCCGAGAAGGTTTCTATGAAAATTTCGATAAACGTCAAAACAATCATCATCACCATCATGATGCTTAGCGGCTTCTTATTCGTGGGCTGTGAAAAACAAATTCACCAGGTGCGATACGAGGTCAGCGGCACCTCTCCAGAATTTGATATTCGCTACCGAAACGAGCTAAACGGGGTTGAAACGACCGTGGTTAATTCAGGCTGGGTGAGAGAGTTTGAGGTGGAGTCATATTACAACATCAACCTCCGCGCTTCTAATCGCAACAACTCTGGAACGGTTTCGTGCAAAATATTTGTCGATGGGGAACTTGTTGCTCAGGCGGAATCAAGCGGCAAATTTAAATTTGCCGCCTGTAACTACCTGGTCGTGCCACCGACTCCGACGCCTGGTGGGGGTGAGTAATTTTTGTCAGCTTTATCGACGAGACCATCCGGTTGCAGTATCGCCGGCCACAGGAAAATCAGCAGTAAGGTTGACGGCCGTTTGCTCATCCAAATCAACGATATAAATATCAGCAAGGCTGGAGCCACCTGACACAAAACCGCTGGTTTGCAGTAAAAATTTGCGGCCATCCCCAGACCAGCTAATAATTCTTTCATCCTCAAAAGGATCATCGGCCCGAAATGTGGGAAACCGAGTTAAACCGGTACCATCCGGATAGAGCGCTACCGGATACGTATTGCTTGGAAACAAATAGTCAATCGAGTTAAATATGAGGTATTGATCGTTTGGCCCCCACTGGATCGAGCCGATGAGATACACCTCTCCGTAGATGTTAAAAACACTTTCGGGGTCTGACCCATTTAATTCCCCTACATACAGTTCAAAGTTGTTATTTACAATAGCGATTTTACTGCCATCACTCGATATATCCATAGAGGCTGGAAGAATATTGAGATTAGCTGAATCATACAATATTTCTTTGGTTCCTCCATCAACGGTGGTGACATAAACGCCATATGCGTCTTTATGCCCAAAATAAATTTGGCTATCGTCGTTTGTCCAGAGAATCGTTAAACCGTCATTACTAATGAACGTTTGCCAAATTTCACTGCTCTGGCCAGAGTCAAAATCATAAACAGTTAAACCACCTTTAGACCCATCGATTGAATTGTCGTTAATGTAGTAATTTGTGGTGTAGGCGATTTTTGATCCATCATGAGACCATGAGATATACGGCAAAACTCTATAATTTGAATCCGGCGTGAGCTGAGTTTCGATCTCTGTTTCTAGATCATAGACATACAGCTGATCCCCTCGTTCAAAGGCGATTTTTTTGTAATCTGGAGACCATGATGGTGCAATTGAAGATTCAACATCGTTGGTTAAACGCTTGATATTTTTACCGTCTTCTTCCATTAGGTAAATATCATAAATGTAGTTGGGTAAGTTATCTCGATTTGAGTAGAACAAAATTTGGGGAGGGGGAGGATAATTCTTCAAAAGAATCGGCATATTTATTGTGGTGGTTAGACTGGTCGTATGCGGAATAAATGATGGATGATCCTCAAGGTTGATCTCAACCTGATTAGCATTTGCAGAATTTATCAAATTTATTGGAAAAATCCCTGTGAGTAGAAAGGCTCCCACCAAAAAAATTGCTGCTGTCCACACGATGAACAGGTGTTTGTGCCTCATTTTTTTCCTCCTTTGCTAGACGCCCTGGTAGACGTTTGTAGAATAACATATGTGTTTATGCTACTCAACGATGGAAATCAAAAATTGTTCCATTTTTAGCCAAGAAGTAGATAAAGCAGCTGCGCCAGGGCAACTTTGAGGATAATGCCGATTGGCAGGGCCATCGTAAAACCGATTTGCGGGAGCTGATTCCCAGATCGTTCGGTCATGTAATTTAAGACGGCCGGTTGAGACGCCAAAATTCCGGAAACCAAGCTAAACGGGATTCTAAGCAGGCGATAACCTATGACCAAACCGAGCCACATCGTGCCTAAAACGGCCACAAACGACGCCCCCAGCACGACGAGGGAGGTGATGCTGAGCAAGCTGTCCTCCAGCGAATTACCGGCACTCACCCCCACCCCGGCCAGAAGCAGGATAAGCCCCAGCTGCTGCAAAGTCTGATTGGAACTGTACGGCAGACTCCACACCAGTGGCCCGGTGCGCCGCAGGGCTCCTAAGATGACGGCTACGACCAGCGGACCCCCGGCAAAACCAAGGCGAAATTCAAATCCACCGGGAAAGGTTAAATTGATCATCCCCAGCAGCAGGCCCATGGTCACGCCAAAACCCAACGACAGCAAATTGACTCCGCTGACTGCCACGTACGAATCCCCAAATAAATCCACCAGCCGCTGCATTTCATTGCGATGGGCTAAAACACGGACGCGATCCCCAAGTTCAAGAACCGTATCCGGCTTGGCCAGCAAATCGATATCTCCGCGACGTACTCGGGTGACCAATGCGCCATAACTTTCCCGCAAATCAAGTGAGATCAGTGATTTCCCGGCCACTTCCGGATTCGAGACAAACAGACGCCTTTTTTCATATACCGTCTGGTCAATCGTGATATCTTCTTCTGATGGTTTGCCAAAAAAACCGATAACATCTTGGGAATCCTCTTCTTCACCAGCGATGGCCACCACATCACCCAGCTGAAATACCGTGTCACCTCCAATAAGGGAAATGTGATTGGCGCGCGAAAGACGGCCGAACAGCACATTCCACCGGTGCACCCTTTTCAGATCCCGCAGCGACCGGCCGGTCGCCTCGGCATTGGTGACCTTGATGCTGCGATTGACGATAGTGCGCGCTACGGGAAACTCTTCTTTTAGTGCTTCCGCTTCCGCCGCAAAATCCACCCGCCAGAAGCGCTGGGCCAGAGCCAGGGAAACCATGCGACCGACCACGCCAATCGGGTAGCTTAATGAATAACCAATGACCACCCGGGCAACTTCTTGATCATGTATGCGGCCGGTCAAGGTGGTTTCAATGATGTCCAGAACACCCGCCAGAGCCGGTGTATTGGTTTGCGATCCGGCAAAAATCCCGCCGATTGTGGAAGCATCCAGCATCGTGAGGAAATAAAATGGCACCAGGAGAAGGGCCGGTATCACCACCGACAAGACGATAAAAAAAACGTTGACGTTGGCGTTCTTTTGCAACGCGGCAAAGAAGCTGGCCCCGTTGCTCAAACCAATGGCATATACAAAAATCACCAACCCTAATTGAGAAACAAAAGAAGGTAAGGTTAAGTTTGGATCGATGGAACCAAAGTATAGACCCACAAAAAGCACGGCCGCCACGCCGAGCTGAAACCCAAAAATGCGTAACCGGCCGATGGCATACCCGACGGCGGTTACAAAGAAGAGGAGAAGCAGCTGGCTCTCTTGCAGGAGTTCAATCATAACGCTCGTACGAGCATATCCCCAGCGGCGCTTTGCGACAAGGGGCGAAAAGCCCAAAAAGCGGATGTCAACCATATGTTATTTTGCTCAATTTTCAAATAAGTAGGGGTTTAAAGGAAAGAGAAGAGCCCGTGAGGCGCATCATCGGGGCATCAGAGCACATTCACAGGTTATAAATCGTTTTTGCATCAGGCAAGCGATGGTCCCATTTTGGTACATTTCATTTATTATTTTTAGACATCAATAAAGGGGTCGCTGCAATGTCAAAAAACTTATTCCTGTTATTAATTTCCCTTCTCATATTGGGCGCTTGTTCCTCAGTGGAAGTAGACAACACATTGGTTTCGGATGTGGAGGTTTCAGAAATAGAAAACAAATTAACCTTGGCAATACGACCAGTAAAGGCCAAACCGCCGACAAAAACGAGGCCCATCCCCTCACCTGTTGTTCCAACTAAACTCCCAATCTCAACATCAGAAGGAAAAAATATATCCGTTTCAATGGGACCACCTGCAGGGTTCATAGAATATCTGAATCCAGCCGCCAAAGTATCTCTCTTCATCCCTGAAAATTGGCGAGTGCAGACGCCTGATCATGGTCATTTTGTGCATATTTACTCTTATCCAGCAGGTAAATATGTTGGAGGAGAGACCTTCAAACCAGGAGACATGAAGTGTGATCTGTTTTTCACTTCACTCACCATGGAAGAGTATCTGCAAAAATCGGAAGAGGATCGCGACAAGGAATATTCATTTGAAGTCATTTCTGAACAAGAAGTTGTTCTTCTAACAGGCCAAACAGGTATCAAGAGAGAGGAATATTCATTCGGTCATTCCAATTCATTGGTGGCTGAAATTAATGAGGGAGTTGTTATCTTTCGCTGTTATGGAGATCTTTCCCGATTTGATGAGGTCGCAGATACACTGCACGAGAGTGAATCATAACCGGATTTTTGTTGTCCAAGGGTGAATTTGAAGCCCAACCCATTTTATATATTTGCCTTAGAAAGATGGAAGCGAAAAGGAGCTGTCCCCTGAATGGGCAAATCAACGGCATATACGGCCCCAGCCAAATCATCTTCAGCCTGGCTCCCGCCACCAGCCGTGGTAATAAAAAGCGTCTTCAATTCCGGGCCGCCAAACACACAGGAGGTCACATTGGCCGTGGGTACGGCAATAGTCTCCAGTTTTTCACCTGTTTTCGGATGCCAGCGGTGGACCGCATGGCCGCCATACATGGCGATCCACAGCATCCCCTCCACGTCAATTGCCATACCGTCCGGATATCCCAGGTCAGGATCGATGGCAAACGCGACCCTACGATTGGTCAGTCGCCCGGCGGCCGCATCAAAATCAAATGCGGCCACCTCATGGGTCGGTGTATCAATGAAGTACATCGTTTGATTGTCGGCCGTCCATGCTAGCCCATTCGAAATCGTCAACCCGTCAACCACTTTTGCGATAGTTAGATCGGGTTTTAGGTGAAACAGAGCGGCCGCTCCCGGTTGCTGATCATAAGCCATCGTCCCGGCCCAAAATCCTCCATCCGGTCCAGGTTTGCCCTCGTTAAATCGTATGCCCGATTGGGCTGTCTCTTCATTTTTGATGGGATTTACGTTTCCCGTTTGTGGATCAAGCCAGGCAAATCCACTCTCCCAGGCGATGATCAACCGCTCTGTTTTTGTCAAACCGAGCGTTCCCACCGGCCGATCAAGCTGAATCATGCGGTGGGTCGAGCTGGCGAGGCGATATTGATGTACTTCACCAGCCATGATGTTCACCCACCAGAGACAGCCGCGTTGAGCATCCCATAAAGGACCCTCACCTAATTCATGGTGCAAATTTATGAGTGGTTTAGGGATCATAGCTTACAGAATAATATAAAATTCGTGATTTTTGAACCGGTGCAGGTAGATCTGACACGGTGGCGAAGGTCGCCAAATCAAAGGGAAATTTGTTCAACCCGTTTAAGACCATGCCGCGTCAGCACAAGGCGGGTACGCGTATGCAGTTTTTCTTTTGTCGGACGAAATGAGCGGTAGCGGGAAACAATGTTGAGGTGATACACTTTGTGGGCAGGAATAGATTGCAACTGGCCGTTTTTTACATACAATCGCTCCTGTACTGGCTCCGCCATTTTGTTCAGATATGGTCGAATATCGTAACGCATAATATCATTCAAGCCGGTTACCTTCGGGAAGTCGTCAAACGCCCGTTTGAACGCTCGCGCATAAAGGGTGATCTCCTTGGTGTATCGAATGATCAGCTCACTTTGGCCGTCATTATCCAAATCAACCATTAAATTTTTGTTGCGGGCACGCAGCACCGGTTTTGGAATATCCTCTTCCTTCACAAAACTAACCTTTTCGCGCAAAATACCTAACTTATGGCGACCGTCTGAGCTTCGAATATGAGTCCGACGGTCAAACACCTGAGTTTGTAAATACTTACTCAACAAATCCCGCCCTAACTCTTTGATGCGGTCTTTAAACATATAGCCAACAATAAGCGCAATAAAAACGGGAAAGGTGAAGTTCCCATACCGATTTTGAAAGTAAAAGGCCACAATGGTGGCAAATATCATGGAAATTCCAGCGGCCACGGCAAACAGTAATTGTTGTACCGTACGCCCTTCGCGGGAGACGGCCGTTTGCAAATACAGCACCGACGCAGCGTACTTCTTCAATACTGATGCTCGAAAGGTGTACTGTTCATTCTCGTCCCCCATCCGTAATACAGAGCCATATCTGTGCAGCGAGCGATGCGCCGTTTCGATTTCTACCAGCCTCTCCAATCGCCGTAAAAACTCCTTTTGTTGTGTGCCCACCAACTGGGTCGATACAATTTGAAACATCTCTACTGCGCCTTCTTCAATCAACAAGCTAATTGCCTCATCTGTCAATTTGTACGCGGTGAAGAGCGCGGTATCCACATAGGGCAAATTGAAAGATGCAAAAAAAGAACGGTATCGAGTCGTAATTTGTTCATTACGCAGCAAAAACTCTTCTACCAAATTATTAATGAGTGGCTCAATTTGAGCTGTTGAGGAGGCCTCATTAATTCGTCGCTCAATGAGCGTAAAATGGTCACGCAAGGCACTTTTGAGCATGGCGCTCAACAGTTTGCAATTAGTCACCAGCTGTCTGTGCAAATCCGCAGATTGGCTCCAATTTTCAATTTGAAGCAAGCGCTCGATATTGGCTAATGGCGTTTGTTCATTTTCACACAAGGCCACCAAATTTTTAACTGGGGTTTTCAGGCGAATGTAATTTTGCACATCTCGATAAAAATCTTGCTTTTGATAACTATCGGCCGTGATGCCTAAGCTTTGCGGAATAAAAATGTAGGTCGCCACACGATAATGTGTGTCTTGTTCTGCCAGCAGCTGGTAATCTAGCTTGATTTCAATTTGATACTGATCATGCAGCTTAATTGCTTGTTCTATAGCGTCAATCATAAATGCGTTATAAGTAAACGTGCGGAATTCACCACATCTCATGGATAGCGACCATTCCGACCGGATCAATCTGTTTTAATCTATCATAGCGGCTACTAATGCCTGCCGCCATGATCACTGATGCCGGCTTGCTCATTTGCGTTCTTTTTAATGAGTGTATCCTTGCGGGTTTTGCGCTTGCCAATGCCAAACAAGTATGACTACCAATGGTACCAGCCCCACCTGTAACTAAAACCTTTTTCATTCTCATTTGATTGAATTGATCATTCATACGCTATTTCACAACCCCTACAGATGGAATCATGCGTTGGTAAATGGCCTGAGGAATACCGCGTCGGTCGCCCGGAATGACCGCTTGTCCTCCCATAAAATACGCTTGGGTCGAGCCGCCCCCATCCAGGTTAACGGCCGTGACCACTCCCTCCTCCCTTAATAATTCAGCTAATTCCAACAGCGTAACGCCACTGCTATCGACACCCGGTGCTTCCATACCGCTGTTGACCCCAGGGGCGGCGATTAATATCAAATGACCGGTCCTGTCAATCCCAATACCAACACGTCCGGTACGGTTTTGGTCAACGTTGGTATCATACTGGGTTGAGACGACACCCATTTGCCAAAGGCCGTCCTCACCGGTGCGGCTTGGCCAGAACTGCTCAACCTCTTCAAGATACCTATTTGTGAGCGGAGATTGGCCATTTTGCAACAAAATTGGCCCTGCCTGAATTCCCTGTCGAATCGTTTGATGCGCTTCCGATACAAATTGATACTTCAGCCAAAAATGATGGGAAAG
The DNA here is from genome assembly GCA_030065875.1 of Ardenticatenaceae bacterium. Taxonomy (GTDB): domain Bacteria; phylum Chloroflexota; class Anaerolineae; order Promineifilales; family Promineifilaceae; genus WTJY01. Next base: position 16,322 of record JASJCR010000010.1, read on the forward strand.
CATATCGAGCAGTGGTTGCTGTGCGATTCTTGAGAGTATATTTTGGGAAAAAGAGATAACAATGCCGTTGTGGGGCAGTGGCAAACCACCGTTTACTTGCCAGCCAACGATACGCCGGTCGATGATGGTTAACTCGACACGACCTGGTTCAACAGGCGTAAACCCCAACACGCTTCCCTGTCTTGCTACTCCGTAGTAACGTGTGTAAAGGGTAATATCTGAAGGGCCTTCATCGTTGAGCGTATAGGGAAGATCGTTTTTAGATAACGGCCGTTCTCGATGAACCAATCGCCACCCATTAGGCAAAACCAGGCACAAGTCATCCAGCCCCAGCAGCCCCACTTCCCAACGGCCGTTTTCATGCTGCCATATTGCCCCACGCCGAAATAGTGGGGGGCGCTGGACGACGCCATCGAACATCCAAAAGCTGTACGCTTCGTTCATAGCCGAATGATGGCTAAAATAATCTTCGGTCTCAAACAGGAAGTAAGCTGTGTTAAAAGCCAGCTGAGGCTGTTCTCGCTGGCTAAAATTGCTCAGAAAACCGGATTCAGCCACGGGTATCAACTCTTGTTTAGGGTTTATCTTTACCTGAGCAAAATCCAGCTTGCCGGCTCTTTTTGTTTTTAGACAAAGGCGGTGTTTTGTGGTGAGATATCGTAAAACCGCCGTTCCCCTCTCTTGCCAGGCTCGCTCTGTTGGCGGAACGGCCGTTTGCCAAACGCCCTCCTCGAAACAAATCCAGCCGCGCTGAAACAACCTTTGCATCGTGTACGTGATAGCAGAGTTGGCACTTAACAGCCGCTCACCTTCTTCGGTCTCAAATGAAAGGCTGGGAAACAGCTGCGCCACCGGCCGATCGGGCTGCTGCAGAGTAAACGTTACTATTACAGGTGCAGCCTCTCCCCGCATTTGCGCTTTTCCATATTGGTAATGGGCAATATCTTGCAGTTTGACACGCTCATTCTCTTGATCAATATCAATAAAATTGAGGGCAGATGGGGGAATGGAAAATATCACGTAATCAGAAAAAGAGCCATCATCATGGAACCGTCGCCGATTCGTTTTACTGACCATGGCCGCTTTCATCCTCATTTTCGGAAGATTCGCCCATCACCATCCCTTTCGCCCAAGTCACCAGTTCGTCGGCTTTTTCTAGGCTGTCTGCTTCAGCAAAAATACGCAAGACCGGTTCAGTGCCTGAGAAGCGAAGCAGCACCCAATTGTCATTTTCCAGAAGAAACTTGGTGCCGTCTATATGGGAGACATTCTTGACGGAATACGCCCCAATATGGTTGACGGGATCCATCTGCAACCGGCGTGGAACAATTATTTTCATCTCTGATGTTGCGGGTAAATTACTCTCCACGCTATACAGACGGCCGGTAATGTCGTACAGTTGACGGCGTAGTTCTGAGATTTTTTTGCCGGTAACGGCCAGCATCTCCACAATCAAAGCCGCCGCAAAAATACCGTCTTTTCCCAAAATATGTCCTCGAATGGTTAAGCCCCCGCTGCTTTCCCCACCCAACACGGCATTGTGGGTTTGCATTCCCTGTACAATATGCTTGAAACCAACGGGCGTTTCCGTACAAGTTTCACCAAAATGGGCAGCCAGCCGATCCAACAGATGGGTTGTCGCCAGATTACGCACAACGCCACCGCGCATGCCTTTTATCTGGTACAAATAATCGTAAAGAAGCAGAAGAATATCGTTGATATGGATAAATTCCCCCTGTTCATCAACAATGGCAATACGATCTGCATCACCATCCATTGCCATACCCAAATCAAAACGGCCGTCTTTCATCGTCGTAATCAACAACCCCAAAGCTTGCAAATTTGGCGCGGGTGAACGCCCACCAAATAGCGGGTCGTGTCGCGCATGGATAGCTGTCACCCGGCAACGGGCTTCGGTCAAAATGGTCTCGAGTGTCCCCTGACCCGTGCCGTACATAGGGTCCAATAAAACGCGCAAGCCCGCTTCGCGAATCGCCCCCATATTTATATGAGCCTCAACCGCATCGATATATAGATTTGTGAAGTCTTCGTAGTGGGCAATTCCGGCTTTCAAGGCAAGGTCAAGCTCCAGTTTGGCAACATCATTTGGGGTCAAAGCGTTGGCTTCAGCTTCAAGACGGTTTGTCTCGTCAGTAAGCAACAGCGAACCGTCCTGATGGAAAACTTTGAGTCCATTCCATTCTGGGGGGTTATGACTGGCGGTGAAGACAAGGCCAAAGGCCGCACGTTTATGATCTGTGACATAGGTTACCAGTGGGGTTGGTGCATCCTCAGGCAGCAAGATGACCGGAATATTGTTGCCGGCAAAAACCTCAGTGGCGACATCCGCCGCACGATCAGAGAGAAAGCGGCGATCATATCCAATAAGAACCCCTTGTTCCTCTTTGTCGTCACATATAATTTGATTCGCCAAAGCCTGGCATAGGCGACGCACGTTGTTCATCGTGAAGCCTTCACCTATGATGGCTCGCCATCCCCCGGTGCCAAAATAAATCTTGCTTTCTTCTTCGGCACGATGTGGGCGAAACTGTCTTTTTTTCAGAATAAATTCTGCCTGTGCCAAATCGTCCGCTGTATTGATGCCCAATATCTCATCAGGATCATGGCTTTGATATCCCGCAATCCGCAGCCCGGAACGGACAAAGTGATGAATGGCGTCTGTCATCCGCAGCTGCTCAACGCCCTGTATGTCCATTTGGCGCAGAGCGGCAAACAGTTTGTCGGCTTTGGCGACGTAAGCACCGAGGTTGAGTTCCTGGATTTGGCGCATGGAGATGGAAGCATCAGATTCCTCGATAATATCGATAATTTGGCCGTTTGCATCGCGCAGGATACGACCGTACGGCAGTGCCTGATCGGTAACGGCCGTAAACAGCGTCATATCTGCCTCTTTCAGGCGCTGGCGATGGAGCATTCCCAAAATAGAAGACGGTCGGAACAAAGGGGTGTCCCCATACAAAATGAGCAGGTCGCCCTTGTAATTGATGAGGGTATCGGCCGTTTGCAGCACCGCATCACCTGTTCCCCTTAACTTATCCTGCACGATGTACAAAAACGCATCTCCCAAATGCGTGCGTATCTGCTCGGCCTGCTCCCCAACGACGATATAAATATCTTCAGACGGTACAAAGCGGAGCGCCGTAGCCAGCACATAATCGATGATCTGTTTTTCCCCCAATCGCTCCAACAACTTTAGCGTCGCCTCTTTTGTCCGGGCAGCCAAGATGACAACTTTCAATTTTTGGTGTTTCATCTCGTCAGACTCCCTATTTTAATCCCGTTGTGGCAATCCCTTCCACGACATAACGCTGGGCAAAAATATAGATGATGATCAACGGCAGGACTGAAATTACTGCAGCAGCCAAAAGTAGATTCCACTGCGCCCCAAACTCATTCTGGAAGGTTGTAATGCCAATCGTCACGGTGCGCAATTCTGGCGTAGAAATGTATAAAACCGGCCGCAGCAGCTCGTTCCAATTGTTGATAAATGCAATCAAAAACAGGGTAGTCATAGCGGGAATCGAAATGGGCAGAAATATGTCCTTATAAATTTGAAAAGTCGTAGCGCCATCCAAAACGGCCGCTTCAACTAACGCTTCGGGCACGGTCGCAAAAAACTCTCGAAGCATAAACGTGCCAAAAGAGGCTGCCAAAAAAGAAGGAACAATCAGCGGCAGGTAAGTATCTAACCAGTTGAGTCGAGCCATCAACAAAAATTCCGGGATAATAACCACCTCTACCGGAATGATCGTGGTAGAAAGAAGCAGCGCAAAGAAAAATCCGCTGCCGCGAAATTTCATGCGAGCAAATGCAAACCCAGCCATTGAAGCCGTCACCAACTGCCCCACGGCCGCCGCACCCGCCACGAAGAAGCTGTTAAGCGTATAGCGAAGGAAATTGTGTTGTGTCCATACCTCCACATAGGCGTCCCACATCCCCTCTTGGAAGAGAAGATCAGGTATCAGCGTTGGTGGTAAGGAAAAGATCGCACCCCGTGATTTCAGGGTCGTTGAAATCATCCACAGGAAGGGAAAAATCGTCGTAAACGCAAAAACAATAAGGAAAACATATGCCATCGAAGAGCGCAACAGGCGTAGATTTATCATCGACTGCACTTTATTCAAGAATGTGGTGTTGGAGCTTGTCGAATAATTTGTCGTCATTGCATGCTCTCCTTCACAATGCGTAGTCCACGAGTCGATCTTTCAACCGAAACGAGATAAATGTAGCCGCACCAACAATAAGCATTAAAAACATCGCCAGGGCCGAAGCGTACCCCATACGCCCAAAGGTAAACGCATTCTGATAAATGTAAAACGCCAGCGTCGTCGAGGCGTTATTAGGGCCACCGCCAGTCATCGCAAATGTGACCTCAAAAGTTTTGAACGCATCAATGACCGTTATGATAAATATAAAGAAGGTGATTGGCGACAGTAGAGGCAATGTTATATTAAAGAATTGCTTCGTTTTGCTAGCCCCATCTATCGCAGCCGCTTCATATAAAGTAGCGGGAATACCCTGTAGACCAGCTAAAAAAATTAGCATTTGAAAACCAACCTGCTTCCAAATAGCCACAATCGCCAATGACGGCAGTGCCCAGGTTTTGTCGGCCAACCACGCTGGTGGATCAGCAACCATAAAGAAGTTTGTCAACACATAATTTAATACGCCAAATCGCGTGGCAAATATCCAGCGCCAAACCATGGCAACAGCAACCATAGCCGTAATATAGGGCAGAAAATAAAGCCCTCGGAAGAAAGCGATTCCGGGCAATTTTTGGTTGACCATCATCGCCATCAGCAAAGAGATGATCATCACGCCCGGAACAAAGATGGCGGTGAAAAGCAAGGTGTTTCGAAATACAAGCCAGAATGTCTCATTATTTATGAGTTCAATGTAGTTCCCTAATGCCAAAAACTCGGGAGGCGTGCGCACATTCCAACGGGTGAAGCTAGCGTAGGCGGCAACGGCGGTTGGGCCTAACCGAAAAACGAACACACCTATAATGGTGGGGAGAATGAATAGGTAGGGAGTTATTTTCCCATGTCTCATAGCGTCCTCCTTCGATTCTTACTACATTGAAAGTAAGCGGCCAACTTTTACTTCCCTCACCTTGAAGGCCGCTTACTTTAAGCCGCCCGCAAATTTCTGTTCTGTTATTTACGGGCGGCCGTTACGCATTTATGGATAGAATCGTTCCAGAACCCCATTGGCGTATTCAGTAATGTTACTTAAGGCTGTTTCCAAATCAGCCTCACCATTAAAGACCTCGTCAATCTGTCCTTCAAATCCTGCACCGTCTGTGTAACCACGCCATTCGCCCCAGCCAGGGGTGAAAGTTGTTGGACCGGTGTTGTTGGCCCACTCCAGCAAGAATCCCTTGTTATCTGGCAGCTGATCAGCTTCCAGGAATTCCTCCGAGTTTGCGACAGGGGAGTAAATCGGAATTTTCCCCCCAAAGGTTAAGTCAATCGTCCGCTCCGGGCCGGTCATAAAGTTAATGAATTCCCAAGCCAGATCGGGATGCGGGCAGTTTGCTCCAATTGCCATACTATCCGGCCAGCCATAGGCTGTATCGCCGGCTGCTTGTGGCCCACGTGGAATAGGGGCGATGCCCCAATCAAAATCATCCCCAATCGTTTCGCGGTTTCCATTAATGTTCCAGGCACCATCTACCCACATGGCGGCTAAGCCCAAGGGGAACACATCTTGCTGGCGAATGCCTTCCATCTCCTTGGGTTCGGGTGCAACGCCGTGTTCATGAATCAGGGAGTCCAAGAACGACAGCGCTTCTACCGCATTGTCGTCAGCAGCAAAGCGGGTGGCGTCTTCATTTAGAAGACGGCCGTCATTTTGGTAGACCCAAGATTCAATATGAGCGTAACGACCATAAAACCAAAATCCGTATTGCTCAACCACGCCATCATCGCCTTCATCCACAGTCAGGGCCTGCGCAGCAGTTAGAAACTCATCCCATGTCCATCCTTCAGCAGGATAGGGAACGCCAGCCGCATCAAACGCATCTTTGTTATAGAACATGACCGTTTCTACAAAGGCGAAAGGGAAGGCGTGCATATTACCGGTACTTTTGTTTCGAACAACGTCAAAAACACCGGTGAAATAATCATCAGGGTTAATATCAGCATCGACGTAAGGCTGGATATCATACAGCAAACCATCACTGATCCATTGATCGACAAAACCAGCGCTCATGTTAAAGACACAGGGCAAATCATCGGCCGCCGAGAGGGCTTCCAATTTAGTCCAATAATCGGGCGTGCCAATCACTTGAAAATCAATGGTGACGTTGGGATTTTCGGCCATAAATTTATCAACCATGATTTGTTCTGTTTCTTCAAATGAGGGATCCCACATGAAGTAACTCATGGTGATTTCCTCATCCATGGGCTCTTCCATCTCTTCGTCTGCGGTCTCACTTTCTTGGCTGTCTACTTCTTCGGCCGACGTGTCTTCAACAGCTGGCTCTTCGGCAACTTGCGCGCCACCGCAAGAGACCACAAGAAACATGACCATAAACAAAATAGTATATAATTTTATCGTCTTCATTTTCTTCAATCGTCCTCCGTAAGAATTTTCAAACTCTGTATTTGCTAAAAATAAGGCTTCTTATGTGGTCTTTTTGATAAACATCACCTCCATTTTGCTAAGCAAATTGGTGTTCAAAAAGTGGGTGACTTCAGCAAGGTATCAAGAGAATGATTTCCCTGCCTGGGTTGCTGTCATAATTTGATGTATATCGACTGTTTGGGGTGAAAGGAGGTTTGTTCTTGATGTGAACCCTTCCCCTGGCTAATTAAGTAAGAAAAAGTTTATACTTCTGCCCTCCTATTGTCAATGAAGTTGGGCTGTGGGGGTGGGCCAACGACCGCATCGCATCGCAAATCGGCGAGATTGGGAAATCACGCCTACGCTCCTTTCAATTTAACCAACTAGCATAAGACCCTGTTAGGTTTTGAGTAAATACCTGACTGGTCTAGAATCACCTAAGATGCACCGGTCACAATCTCATTGACCCAAAATAGGATTAATCTTATGCTGACAGGCTTAACCCAGGCAGAAGTCACCGCTCGACGGGCGCGAGGAGAGGGGAATATAACCCAGGTCAAAAGTGGTCGTTCCTACCTCGACATTGTCCGCACCAACCTATTCACCTTTTTCAATAACATTCTCTATGCGGTTGGCATTTTGCTGGTGGTGCTGGGTCAGACGTCAGACGCTCTTCTCAGCGTCGGCCTGGGAGTCATCAACGCGATTATTGGCACGGTCCAGGAAATACGGGCCAAGCGCAAGCTTGACCAGGTGGCCCTCTTAAATCAGCCGGAGGTGAGGGTGGTGCGTGACAGCCAGGAGCAAACGATCCGGCCGGAGAAACTGGTCCTGGGCGACATTGTGGTGTTACGCGCCGGTGAACAGGCGCTGGTCGACGGCCGACTTGCCAGCCAAAATCCCGTCGAAATGGATGAATCCCTGCTGACCGGCGAAACAGACCTCATCCGCAAAGTGGAAGGATCGGAAATAATGTCCGGCAGCTACTGCGTGACCGGTGAGGGACTGTATGAGGTAACGACGGTCGGGGCAAATACCTACGCCAATCAGGTGACGGCCAGCGCTCGCGCCTTTGAGGTCAGCTACACGCCGCTTCAGCGACAGGTCAATTATGTGATACGGCTGGTGATGGTCATGGTCGGGGTCATGTCGCTGGTTATTTTTGCGGCTGCGATTTTGGAAGGGCTGACCTTTAGCCGCCTGGTGGAAATGGCGGCCGTGCTCACCGGCCTGGTCCCTTACGGCCTCTTCACCATGATTGTCGTCTCTTACGCGCTGGGTGCCTCTCGCATCGCCAATGAGGGGGCGTTGGTGCAGCAAACAAACGCCATCGAATCGTTAAGCAATATCGACGTGCTGTGTATGGATAAAACCGGCACCTTGACCACAAACGGGCTGGAATTTGAAGCGATCGCTCCAGTAACCGAGGTCCTTTCTAAAGAAGAAATCGGCCGTCGGCTAGGTCAATTTGCCTGCAGCGCATCCGGTCAAAACAAAACGAGTGAAGCGATTGCGGCCGCCTTTCCCGCCAACGCCCAGGAACCGCTCGACGAAATCCCGTTCGCCTCTTCTCGTAAATGGAGCGCCCTTGCCTTTGAGTCGGGCACCTATGTGATGGGAGCCATCGAAAACCTGACCCCCTACCTCGGTTCGGAAACGATCGCGGCCCATACCCGTCTGCGGCAGCAGGCCGAAGCATGGTCAGACCGCGGACTGCGGGTACTGCTTTTTGCCTACAACGAAGCGGTGACTGCGCTTCATGACGGGGAAGTGATCAAGCTGCCTCCGTTAACCCCGCTGGCGGTGATCAGTTTGCGGGATGCCTTGCGGCCGTTTGCGACAGAGACGCTCAGCACGTTTGAGCAACTCGGCATCGACCTCAAAATTATCTCCGGCGACAACCCCCGAACCGTGGCGGCGCTGGCCAAACAGGCGGGGATGAAGAACACTCAGCTTGTGTCCGGCCCTGAGCTGGCTAAACTCTCTCCGGCCGAGCTGCACGAGGTGGTTAACACGACCATGGTTTTCGGCCGGATTACCCCTGAACAGAAGCAGGCGTTGGTCGATGCGCTGATTGCGCAGGGGCATTATGTGGCCATGATGGGAGATGGGGTCAACGATGTCCTCTCCCTCAAAAAAGCACAGGTCGGGATCGCCATGCAGAGCGGCAGCCAGGCGACGCGCAACGTGGCGGATATGGTGCTGCTGCAGGATTCTTTTGGGGCGCTGCGGCCGGCGTTTAATGACGGGAAAAATATCGTTGGGGGCTTGATGAGGACGATGTACCTCTATATTTCTCGATCCCTGGCGTACGCCCTGATTGTCATTGGTATCGCCATGATGGGGTTAAATTTTCCGTTTGAACCGGCGCAGGTCTCCCTGACCCTTTTCTCCGTCGGTATTCCGGGTCTGTTTTTGACGATGTGGGGGCGGCCGATTCGGCTCAGGGAAAGCCTGCTACGTTCGCTTGTCCGGTTTACCGTCCCGGCCGCGCTGCTCGTGATGCTCTTTGGGTTGGCCTACTACACGTTCTTTTTTTACAGCATCCAAAACAACCTGTTGTCGGGTGCGGATATTCCTCCGCGCTTAATTCAAATGTTTGAAGAACAGACGGGGATCATCTATTCAAGCGATGATCCTGAATTGTTCACCACAGCGGCCGCGACCATCATGGCCCAAACGATGATGTCGATCTTTGTGAATTATGCGGGCATCGTTCTCGTGCTTTTCTTAGAGCCACCTCATCGCTGGTTTGAAGGATGGACCACCAAGAGCGATATGCGCTGGCCGGGCTGGCTGGCGCTGGTATTGTGGATCGTTTTTTCAGTTGCCGTCGAAGCGGATGCCGTCAGCACTTATTTTGGGCTTGCCCCAATAAGACAAAACTTATTGATTTCCGTCTGGGCAGGGGTGTTGGTTTGGGCGCTGCTGCTGCGTTCGATTTGGCGAGCACGCTGGATCGATAAAATATTGACAATATGATCCAAACCTTCCCGATAAATAAATTCATCGGCCAAAGGGATCAAAACGCGATATTAAGTTTTGACAAATAGATACCGATATCGCATCTTCATTCCCGCGAAAGCGGGAATCCATTGGCTTGCCACCGATGGATCCCTGCCGTCGTTTACCCCCGTGAAGACGGGGGCCAGGAGGACGGGCCTGTTTTGGAAGACGGTTCATATCCGCATTTATTAGTAAATCTTCAAAATCGCGTTCGTTAATGAATGATCAGCGACATTCCATCTCGAATTCAGGCCTAAATAAAGCCACGACAAAATGTGGGCAGTATTAATGAGATTGTATTTAGCTACATAATTTTTTATTATGATATTAGTAAGGACATTTTGTGCAATTTTATTTGTTAAATCTCTTTTCAATCCAGCCTGCTGAGTTCTAACACACTCCAAATCCCTACAATCAGCTAACTCATCAATTTGTGCACCCTCGCCTTTATTTTTGATTTCATCCGGGCTTTTTCTAAATAATATAACCTAAGCGGCCGGTTTCTGTTCGATGCCCAGTCCAATCCCTGATTCGTATTTTGCGCGGAGCACAATATCCCACCGACCCGTCAGATAAGCGCCCAGGCCAAGACCAACAGCCGGGCTTACGTGTGTGTCCGCAAAAATTTGACTTGATGAAAAAGAATAGCGGGGGGTTTGGCTATTTATCATGAGGCTGCTTAATGAACTTACATGGAGGAATAAAATGGCCTACAAAGAGCATGTAATCAAAGAGTATAGTTATAGTTTCGCGGCCGGTTCTGGTCCGGATCGAATTCAATTATGGGGCGAGAGTGGACTTGTTGGAGATATCCGATTTGTCAATGACCATACCGATGTGCCACCGCCGGTCATTTGGGCGGGTCTGACAGGAGCCGAAGCGTACTTCAATAGCCGTGATTTGCCGGCATTGGTCGACCTACTCAGGAATGAAAGCCCGGTAAAAATCACCTTAAATGATCAGCCACCTGGGTTTGTTTTTGTTCATTCTGGCTCAGAACCTGCAGGGGAAGAAGAATCTACAATCAACAATCCCCATATTGCAACGAAACAATTAAGTCATGTTGATGACTTTGGCGCTTCAGTAGAGGGAGATGCCTCGGCAAATGCCATTGGCATTCAAGCAGCGATCAATTCAGTGGGTGATAATGGTGGAGGCACTGTTGTTTTCTCACCTGGCACCTACGAAATTGATAACAGCATTATCGTTAACCAGCCCGCGTCTATTATTTTGCAGTTTCAGAACACCAAACTTCGCTATGTCGGTGAGGGTTGTCAAACAGCACTCACTTTCTCGGCTCCTACCGATAGTACCCCTTATAAGCTCCTCAGAGGAACACAAGGCGTCTTATTTCTTGAGAACGGCCCGGACAGATCTGCGGAAAAGGTAAAAAACGGGTGGAAGAACAATATTACGGGCATAAGAGTAGAAAACGTTGTGCAGAGCTCGTTTGATACGCTACACGTCAGGTTTTTTACAACTGGTATTGAGCTGTCTGCCCCAGGAACCTTTCATCAACCCACCGCTTATAATCGTTTCATCATAGGTTCCATGAAAGGAAATCAGGTGGGGTTACGCCTGCAAGCTGGCGAAGGTGGAGCATGGGCAAATGACAACACTTTTATTGGCGGTACATGGGCAAACGGCGCAAATATCGAAGGAGCTTGTGGTTCACGCAATGTTGTCATTGAAAATGGCGGTCATAACCGGTTTATTGCCTGCTCCTTTGAAGGAGATACGGAGCGAAATCTTGAAATGGCCGAAACAGCCGGCAATAACGTTTTTACAGACTGTCGTTTTGAAAATCCTCCCGAACATCAAAATACGAAGTATTTAGTGTACAGTGCGGCCAAGTCAGCTGTTTTTACCGGATGTGTTTTTGTAACCAGAAGCATGGGCAAAGAGTGTGGCAAGTGGGATACGCCTATGTATACCTTTCATACCCTGGCCAATGCCGGCCCACACATTTTGATTGGCTGCAAAGGTCCAGAATTCGTTCAAAGCGAAACTGATGTTGCCCCTATTTATTCTATTGGCAGCCAAGGAAGCAATGCCTCCCCACCGCTTATTGGCAATCAATTAATTACAAACTCAGCCTTCACTTACTTTGATGGGGACCATCCAATTGGTTGGCAACTGAGCGGTGCAGACAATTATTCAATCTGTCAAGTTAATGATCCTGACGATAACAATGCACCTTTGCACGGGTCCTGTGTTTTGAAAATCAAAAATTTGCCTGAGGAGAATGATACTGATTCTCAAGCTTCGTTGAAGAAAGAGAAAGAAGTTCTCATCTCCCAAAAACTCACCACCATCCCTGGATCTGTTTATACCTTCTACGTCCGTTATCGCGTCTCTGGCGGCATCGGGTCAATTGAACTGGACAAAGGCGAATTTGTAGGAAATAAGGCCACTTCCATTATTATCGATGAAGATGATAAATGGCATGTTAGTTGCCGCAGTTTCATAGCCACTCAAGATGAAACAAACTTTGGATTTAAGTGTCCTGAAGGAGAAACAACTTTCCTCGATATGATGGCTGTAAATGCGGGTTTGGAGGTTCCACAAATTTACACTCCCCGTCCGGTAGATGAATTGGGAGGAATGATATTTGGGAATCTTGAATTAGCAGATGCGGAAGCTGGGGTCATTCTTCGTTCAGAGAATAACAGCCGTTTTCGCATCACTGTTTCAGACAGTGGTGAGTTAAAAACAATACCTATTGAAACCTCACTCACTGGTATCTCCAACCTGGATAGCCGCCTGCGCCGGGCTCAATAGATCGGGTGAAAAAGTAAACACGTGCTCTGGGAGCACCTGTGAATACGAGAACTCCGGCGTTTTATGATAAGAACCGGCGTTGCAGACCAATCCGAAGGCCAATACCACCTGATTGTTTTCATCGATAATTTGGCGCGTACTCTCGGACGGGAACCAGGAATATAGATCGAGGACAATGGACCCGCTGGGAGTCTCTAAATCTCGATACTCCCAGGTTCCCGTTTGGCGGCTCCAATCTCTGAAGTCGGTAAACTGGCCATCGGACTCTGGATGAACAAGCCCGACAACAAGCCTGGCAATTTGGGCATGCGCGGGCTGCAGATTATACTCGATAACCACCTGCGCTTTGGGGGTTGACTCGGTGAATTGGGCGGGCGAAGATACCTGGGTGACCTGCAAACTTTCTTGATTTGGATCCAAAATACAAGATTGTCCGTTTTGGGGGACCCTAAGGGCCAGATCGTCAAAAACGTAGTGAAAATACTGGTTTGTTGGGCTAATTGCCGGATAGAGTGAATCTTGCAGGCTAGCAATTGGAACAATCTGTGAATCTGGAGGAAATCGAAACAGCTCTCTTGGATCGATCGACAGTTCCACGACCTCTTCACCCGATCCTTTTTGAACCTCCATATCAACCGTCGCCAGCAGATTCGAGAAATTACTTCCCCGATCAACTCGATCTAAATCCAAACGACTTCTTAATTGGATCAGCAGCGTCGCTGAGGGCTTTGACTCAAGATTGTAGCGTACTCGCAAGACCACCTTGTTGGTATCTGTCGGAATTTCATTGTCTTCTGCCGGGGAGATCACATCGATTTTTACCCAATCAGCGGTGCTGGTCTGGGGCGTTTCTGGCAGAGGCCAGGCGGGAATTAGAATAGAGCGGGTAATACGGTAGTAAGACCCGATGTAAAGGAGCAGCGACGTTAGAAAAAACAGTCCGATAAGCGCAAGGGCTGTTTTCGCCCGTGATCTATCTATTTTGGGTGCACTTTTGATCATATAAACCTCCCGGCGGCTTAATCCTGATTAATCCTCACCGCCCAATGAAGTACGATTCCAAGCCAGAGCAGCATCCCGTCTGGGCGTCGCCGATAAAACAGTTGCTTATCTAAAAGGGTTGTTAGGGACTTAGTGGTCCGTTTCCTAAATAACTAAATAGCCACAGATTATCACAGATTAACACCGATTTCTCTCTGTAATCTGTGAAAATCCGTGTTAATCTGTGGCTAAATTTGTTTAGGAACTTGAGAAATGAACCACTTAGATTTGGTGAGAAAAATGGTGAAAAACTCTGCTCATTCTCGAAATTATAAAATAAAAAGAGTGAATCTTTCATACCCGGGGTGACTTTCTTCGTTTCACTTCAGAAAGAATTGCCTTCCTGGGGAACGAAACAAGAAAGATGATACAATCTAACCCAAATTCGGGTTAGAATACCAGCTCAAGTTCCTGTTTACCCAATTACTTCCCAAGAGGTTTTTATGACATACGAAACATTGCTTGTCGAGCAGATTGAAGGGGTTGTCGAAGTCACCCTCAACCGGCCGGAAAAGTACAACGCCCTCACCGCCCAGGTGGCCCGTGAAATCATGGACGTGTGCAAAAAAGTGGGGCGCGATGCCTCAATGCGGGCGATTTTGTTGACCGGTGCCGGCCGTGGATTCTGCGCCGGTCAGGATTTGGAGGAAGTGGATGACCGGGCCGGTGATCACTCCTTCCGCAGCCATCTCCTCAAAACCTATAATCCAATGGCGATGGCCATGCGCGCATTGGAAAAACCGATTGTGGTGGCGGTGAACGGGGCCGCGGCCGGGGCCGGGTTTGGGCTGGCGCTGGCCGGCGATATTCGGTACGCCAGCGAACATGCCAAATTTGTACCCGCCTTTATCGGCATCGGTCTCGTTCCGGATACCGGGGTCAGCTACTGGCTGCCGCGGCTGATCGGGGCCGGCCGCGCCGCCGAAGTGCTGTTTTCCAACGAGCGGATCAATGCCCAACAGGCTGCGGAGATGGGGCTGGTCAATAAAGTGTTCCCGGCCGATTCCTTTTTAGATGAAGCCCGCTCCCTGGCTCAAAAACTGGCTAGCGGACCCACCCTGGGCATCGGTCTCACCAAACGAATTCTCAACCATTCGTTAGGGGTCTCTTTTGCCGAACAAATCGATTATGAAGCCTATTTGCAAGATGTTACCGGCCACTCCGCAGATTACCAGGAAGGGGTCACCGCATTTTTAGAAAAACGCGCCCCTGAATTTAAAGGAATGTAACCAAACATCATTTAAATATGCGAAAATACGAAGATTATCAACACATGCTGTTTGAGCGGCGCGATCCCCACATCTTGTGGATCACGCTTAATCGGCCGGAGGTCCTGAACGCGGCCGATCGCCAGCTCCACACCGAGTTTGTCGATTTGTGGCAAACGATCGATGCCGACCCGTGGGTTCACTGTGCGGTAATCACGGGGGCCGGCCGGGCGTTTTCGGCCGGTGGAGACCTCAAGCTCGTGGAAAACGCCTACCAAAATTACGATGAGATCATCCGCATCCTCAACGAGGCCCGCGATCTCGTGTACAACCAGCTGCAGTGTGACACCCCGATCATCTCAGCCATCAACGGACCCGCCGTTGGGGCTGGCCTGGTTGTTGCCCTACTGGCGGACATCAGCATCGCCGCCGAAAATGCGCGGCTGGCTGATGGGCACGTGCGGATGGGGGTGGCGGCCGGCGATCATGCGGCCGTGATCTGGCCACTGCTGTGCGGGATGGCCAAAGCCAAATATTACTTGATGACCAGCGATTTTATCAGCGGCAAAGAGGCCGAACGGATCGGTCTGGTCAGCTTGACCGTCCCGGACCAGGACCTACTGCAAAAAACGATGGAAGTCGCAACCCAAATCGCCACCGGCCCGCGACACGCCATTAAATTTACCAAGCGGGCGTTAAACCAGTGGGCGCTGGCGGCCGGCCCCATATTTGACCACTCTCTGGCCCTGGAGATGTTGGGCTTCTTCGCCTCGGACATGATGGCCGGGGTGGAAGGAATTCGGCAGAAAAAGAAGCCGGATTACCCCAGTCAGGACAATTATGAATCGTTGTTTTAATGCTTAAGCTCGGGGCTGCGCCCCGTTTAGCTTTTAGCTCGGCCCTGCGGGCCTCTTAGCGATTAGTATGTAGCTGCTGACAGCTGAAAGGCCGAAGGCCGCGCTGAAAGCCGCACAGCGCCGTACTAATTGCTGAGAGGGGCTTTAGCCCCGAGCTACCCCAGGAGAACCCCATGAAACTCGTTGCTCTTTATGCTCACCCCCAAGATGTCGAGGCCTTTGAGGCCAACTACGCCGCTCACCTCAAGCTGGTCGATCAAATACCCGGTCTGGTTGAAACCCGCATCACCCGCTTCTCACGTACCCTGGCCGGTGGGGCCGGATTTTATTTGATGGCCGAAATGATTTTCCCCGATAAGGAAACGTTCAAAGCGGCCATGAACAGCGCCGAAATGGCCGCCACCGGCAAAGACGCCAATCGCTTTGCGGCCGATATTATGACGTTGATGATCGCCCAAGAAGCGTAAAGACCACAGACGACAGATACTTTAAATCAGGCGCCATCTGTGGTCTGAAGTCTGTGGTCTGAAGTCTCTAAAACATTATGATTTGGAACGAACCGTTAGAAACAATGCCGCGGAGCGAGCTCGAAAGGCTGCAAAGCGATCGGCTGGGTGCGCTGGTTAAATATGTCTATGAACGCGTCCCCTTTTATCGGCAAAGATTTGACAAATTAGGGGTAAAATCAGATCGCATTCAATCGATCAAGGATTTACCCCAGCTCCCTTTTACAGGTAAAAACGATTTGCGGGATCACTATCCCTTTGGCCTTTTTGCTGTGCCGATGGACGAAGTAATTCGCCTGCATGCATCCTCCGGTACGACCGGCAAACCAACCGTTGTGGGGTATACGCGCGAAGATATCGATATTTGGGCGGAAGTATGCGCCCGCTGTTTTGCCCTCAGCGGAGCAAAGCCCGGCGACATTTTTCAAAACGCTTATGGGTACGGCCTTTTTACCGGAGGGTTGGGGATGCATTACGGGGCGGAGAAGCTCGGTCTCAACACCATTCCGGTTTCCGGTGGGAATACCGCCCGGCAAATCACCCTCCTGCAAGATTTTCGCTCAGACATCATGGCCTGCACCCCCTCTTATTCGCTGACTCTCGCTGATGCCCTGCACAGCGAAGGGATCAACCCGGCCGATCTGGCGGTGCGGTCGTTTATACTGGGGGCCGAACCGTGGACCGAAGAAATGCGCGATGAAATTGAAGCGGTCCTCCATGCCGATGCGGTTAACATTTACGGATTAAGTGAGGTGATCGGTCCTGGGGTATCAAATGAATGCGTAGAAGGGAAAAACGGCATGCACCTGATGGAAGATCATTTTCTATGCGAAGTTATCGATCCGGAAACCGGTGAACACCTGCCCACGGGATCGGTCGGCGAGCTGGTTATAACCACGCTGACCAAAAAGGCCCTGCCTCTGATTCGCTATCGCACCGGTGACATCTGCACGATCGATAAAGATCCCTGCCGCTGCGGCCGAACCACCGCCCGCATGAGTCGGGTGCTCGGCCGAGCGGATGACATGCTGATTATTCGCGGGGTCAACGTCTTCCCCACGCAGATTGAGGCGGCTATGGTGGGGCTGGCCGAAATTTCACCCCATTATCGCCTGATCGTTTCGCGCCACAACCGGCTCGACCAGCTTGAAGTCCAGCCGGAAGTAACCGAAGCGTATTATCAAGCGATTGGAGAATCACACTTCTCGCCAGAGAATCAGGCGGTGGTTGAATTGACCAATCGCATCACCCACACCCTGCGCGACGCCCTGTTGATCAATACCAAGGTCACCCTGCTGCCTCCCGGTCAGGCCCCCCGCTCACAAGGGGGTAAAATCCAGCGCCTAACTGATACAAGACAACAGACATCAGACGACAGACCACAGTAGTCGCCTCTGAAGTCTGTCGTCTGAAGTCTGATGTCTGAGTATAAGATTGTTAAAAAACTCACCCAACTCGATGCCGCGGTGATCGAGCATTTGGGTTTTGAAGAAATCGAGATTTCGGAAAATCGAGCCACCGTAACGTTAACCGTCAAGCCTCACATGGTGAACAGCCACGGTTATTGTCACGGTGGGTTGATTTATGCGCTGGCCGACCACGCTTTTGCCTACGCGGCGATGGGCAGCAATCGGAGCGGGGTAACCTTGTCGGCCCAAATTGTTTACGAGCGGCCGGCCAAATTGGGAGAAACTCTCCTTGCCGCGGCCGAAATACAACCGACTGAGGGGCGAGTCGTCAATGGACAGGTGACGGTAACCAACACAGCCAGTGAAAGGATCGCTTCCCTTCAGGGGGTGCATTACCGCTCTGATCAACCCATCATTGAGGGAAATGCTTAATAGCTAATATTCATCGAGCCGGTCGATGGGGCTCCCAAATCCTGTCCACATGTGTAAGGGCTTGGCTAGCCAAGCCCCTACTAGCCAACCCCCTACACAAAAGCTTTGGTTTCATCCTGGCCACCTGTCCACAGCTTGAACGCGGCAAGGACAGTCGGCATTTTGTCCATTTAATTTTTAAAACCCGGCTATTTATCAGGAGGATAAGGCAGCAGCTTGAATTAGAGGGGTGAGAAAATCAGCAATCGCTTCTTTGACCGGTTCGTTATTTTGCGGCTCGCGCAAATCTCCAACGATAACATGATGAGTCGGGTGAGTGGTTTTCACCGGCAGCAGCGTTTTGTCTTGAGTCCCCCAATCGTTAAAAATACGCGTCATTTCCTCGATGTCGATGACCACATCATCTGGGGAATAAATCATCATCAGCGGCGTTTTGATACGGTCAAAATCATACCGGCGCACGTGATCTACGATGCCCATCATCGGCAGCATCGAGACGGAGGGATAGCTCGTTGTCCAGTATTTCCCATCCAGCTCATTCATGGGCGGTCTTGAACGGGTACGCCCAAAAACGAGAGGAACAAACACGTTGGCCCACGGTGACAGAAAATATTCAGATCGCTTATCCCGCAACCCTAAATTCGGCGAAAGCATGATGCAGGCCAAAAGATCGTGTTCCCGCTCTACCAACCAGGTCGCCAAAGTGGCACCGGTGGACGTGCCTACGACCACGACCTTCTCGCCCAGCTGACGGCCGATGGCCAATGCCTCCGTGGCGTCATTGAGCCAGTCGTTTACCGTTGCTTCCCCCATCGCCTCCCCGCTGCGGCCGTGCCCGGACAGGCGGGTGTAAAAAATATTGGCTTCTAAGTCCCGTCCAACCAAATCAAGCAGGGGGGCTGTCTCCTGGCGAGAGGCGGAAAAACCGTGCAGATAAATAAATGCCACGGCGGTTTTTTGCTTCTTTTGCGGGTCTGCCCAAATTATTTTTTTCTCGGTATTCGGCCGGATATCTTCAAAGCGGCCTTCAGATCGCTTCAAATACTTTTCTAAATCCTCCGGCAGCGGAAAAGAGTGAATCGTTTCATCCACTTCAACTCGAGGCCCTCGCCACAAAAAGATGAGTACGGCCGCTAAAACCACTAGCCAGGCCGCTGTTTTGCGCCAAAATTTCATAAGAAGAATTATTTACAACCTGCGTAAATTTTCAATAATCAACGATCAATAATTAATTGTCAATTGACGATTGACCCTTGATTATTGATAATTGACACAAAGATATCCGATTTAAAATCAAGTAAAACCCCCTCATGACCGTCTCATTAACAAACTCAAAAGCTGTTTATCAGGGAATCAGGGACGCTGGCGTTCGGTCGATTTCCGCCCTTCCAGAAACATGGCTGGTTTATCTCTTACAAATGGCTGATGATGATCCGCACATGCAGCTCGTTGAAGTGGCCAAAGAAGAAGAAGCGATCGGTATTGCGGCCGGGTCATACTTTGCCGGGGACAAACACATCCTGCTGATGCAAAACCACGGTTTTCTGGCCGCGATAAACGGCATCGTTTCGCTGGCCCAGCTCTATCGCATCCCCCTCTGTATGCTCGTGGCCCACCGCGGCCACTGGGGAGAGCCATACCCGTGGCACACCCGAGGCGGCATTGTCACCGAAGAAGTTTTGCGCGCGCTCGGGATCCCCTTTGAATACGCCCGCGATCCCCACAAAGTCGGAAAACAAATCAAAGAAGCCCTGACATTTGCCCACAGCTCGCTGGGGCCGGTTGCCCTGCTTCTCTCTCGCGATTTAATGGAGGATTAGACATGCTGCGTTCAAAATGCCTGGAAGCGATCTATTCGGAGTTAAATGACAAAATTGTGGTCACCATCATGGGTGCCTGCGCCCAGGAACTGTACGATTTAGGCCATCAGGAAAACTTCTTTTATCTGCAGCATGCGATGGGGCTGGCTTCGTCGATTGGGATGGGGATCGCCCTGCATTCTCCAGAGCAGAAAGTGGTTGTTTTAGACGGGGATGGCTCGGTGTTAATGAATCTGGGGACCCTGGCGACAATGGCCCGCTATCGGCCGCGTAATTTGGTGCACATAATCTTTGATAATGGCAGTCTGCTGTCCACCGGTGGCTTCCCCACCCACACAACCGATGGAACGACAGATTTGGCGGTTATCGCCCAGGGCGCGGGCATCCCCCACGTGGCCCGTGTTGGTACACCCTTCGATTTTATGGAAGCGGTTGGAGACGCGTTTGAGCGCGATGACCTCAGCGTCATTGTCGCCAAGGTAGAAGCGGTCGGCCCGGATCACTTCGGCATGGATTTTCAGCTCCCGGAAAACGCGTTTATGTTTAAACGGGCGATTCGAGAGATGAAGTTGGGGGATGGGTGATGGGTGTTGGGTAATAGGTATTGGGTGGTAGGTGTTGGAAATATTCGTTAATCATCAATCGTAAATCAACAAGGATGTTCCCATGAACCAAAAAGTAACCGTGTTATCACTTTTAGTCGAAGAATTGCGCAGCGGCCGGGTCAAGGTAGTGGACTTGACGCAGCCGCTTGGTCCGGACACGCCGGTGATTGAGCTCCCGGACATGTTCGCCCAATCGCCGGGCTTAACCATTTCACAAATTTCCAAATATGACGACAATGGGCCAGCCTGGTATTGGAACACCATCACCCTGGGAGAGCATACCGGAACCCATTTTGATGCCCCGGTTCACTGGATCACGGGGAGAGAGCGATCCAGCAACACCACCGATACCATTCCGGTCGGCCAATTTGTTGGCCCGGCATGCGTCATCGATGTCAGTGAGGAAGCGGCCCAATTTAACGATTTTATCCTGACTCGGGAACACGTTTTGGCGTGGGAAGGGGAAAATGGCAAAATTCAGCCGGGGTCCTGGCTGCTGCTGCGCAGCGACTGGTCAAAGCGAACCGGCCGTGACGCATTTTTGAATGCCGACGAAGAAGGACCTCACTCGCCCGGTTTTCATCCGGACTGCGTGCGGTTCTTGGCTCATGAGCGAGATGTGCTGGGAGTGGGAGTAGAAACGGTGGGCACCGATGCCGGGCAGGCCGGGGGCTTTGATCCACCCTTTCCAGCCCACAACATCATGCACGGAGCGGGAAAATTGGGGTTAGCCAGCCTGGCAAATCTCGATCAGCTTCCGCCAACCGGAGCGGTTGTGATTGCAGCACCACTCAAAATAGTCAACGGCTCCGGCAGCCCGCTGCGGGTGATTGCCCTGGTTCCCAGCTAAATCCTTAAATGCAAATCTTGAAAAGCCCAACCAATTCCCCTCCCCGCGTCGGGTTCAAGGGCGATTTAACCAATCCACATGTGTAGGGGCTTGGCTAGCCAAGCCCTTACACAAAGTCTTTGGTTTCATCCTGGCCACCTCTACCGCTGAACCCGACGCGGTTCAAGGGCGGACAGGTAAAATTTTCATCCTCGTAGATTGGACCAATCTGAAAATTCAATATGGAAAATGAGAGGCAGGAGCGCCTATCTTACGGCAGAGTCGTGGGAATGAGGTAGTTCACATTTTCCGGAACCGGGGTCAAATAGTAAACGTCGACATAGCCGTTCCACGATTCAAAGGTATCCCAATCATCCTCATAGCCCAGGTCGATCCAGCGCCCTTTGACGCCCCCACCCGTATCTCCGGCAAAACCAACCCCGTAGCCAGGAACAAAAACCTCAGAACGAAAGGGCACAACGCGGGGATCAATGGCCACCACCCCATAACCGGCCGTGACCCCGCTGGCGGTAATCCCATACCCCGGGGCACCTCTTGGTTTACCGGAGGTTTGGGCCATATAAGAGGTCACGCGCATGCTGACTTTTCGCCAATACGCACGCGGCCCTTGCTCGGTGTCGATGGTGCGAATCACGATATTTGTGCCGTACCCCACAATTTCAGGTATCGGTTCCTGGGCAACCCAGCGGGCGTCTGGGGTGCGGCTCACCTCAACTCCGTTTTCATAGCGCACCCGAACGCGCGTCCGTTCGATTCCGGGCACGCCGTTTTGGAGGAGTGCCCGCTGATCGATTTCTAATTGATCGGTAGCCTGGAAAAGGGCTTCAAAGGGGATTTGCGTCTCTTCAACCAGAAATTCCTCAGTAACCCGGATGACTTGAATCTGGTTTGCCGTCGTAATTGAGGAATCCAGGGCGGGAATCGTGTAATCGTACCCGATCAAACCCACGCCGCTCTCCGCCAGGATTTGTCCCACGGTGCCCGGCCGGGTGCGCGTTTCAATATTTTGACCGTCAACCAGGATGGTTATCGGAATCGCTCGATCGAGCGTAATTGTCATCCCAGGGGTCAGGGCGGTAGCCAAATTGGGTGTCGCGCCATCGGCCGCATATAGGGCGATGTTGGCCTCAACCAGCGCATCTCCAACCGTTTGGGCGGCCGTGCTCAGCGAGATTTGCTGCCCTCCATCCAAAATCGTGATCGTCATCGCTCGGGCAATTTCAATTTCGGCCGGGAGCGGTTCAAATTCAATATCAAACAGATCAACAAGCCGGCTGCCGGCCGTCAGACGATCGGTCCGCATCAGGGAAATGCCGTTTTCCGCCAGAAATTCTCCCACCGTAGCGGCACTAGACACATAGGTGGAGGAAACGCCGTCAATGGTCACCCTCACCTCGCGCGCGCTGCTCACCCGGATAGGCACCTGCGGCGCCGCGGCTTCGTTGGCTAAAGGGGCCACATCATCAACCGGTCTTAGGACCACCCCGGCCGCGGCCACCACCTCTCCTACCGTTTCATATTCACCGCGCACTACCAGCGGTTCGCCATCCGCATAAACAACATAGCGCAGCGGGGAAAACAAAATGGCTCCAGCGGCAATGAGCAGCGAAATTGATGCGCCTAAAAGCAAATATCCGATTCTTTTGAGGGAGGCAGGAGACATAGGCGAGCAATTATGGGGGAAAAGAAAGTGAAGGGCAAATTGCTTAAGAATGTTATGAACTACGACGTACGATTTACGAGATACGATTCAAGCTATCGTATTTCGTATCTCGTAGATCGAATCTCTTAAAATAAAAACGCCCAGCGGATTGGTGATAACCAGGGTGTCCAAGTCACCCGAGGGGGTCGCCTTAGTGCTGCTTCCTTCCGGACCTGACACGGTTCAGCGGCCCTCGCCGCCTGGGCCCCGATTATCACCAAACCGCTGGGCGGTTTCTCTACCCTTCCCACATCAACCGCATGGCGCTTGGCCCACGGTCGAGTTCCCAGGGATAAACAATATAAGCATCGGTCACGGCCGCATAATAGGTCGGTGCGTGACCCGGGTAAAGTGATGAGGCAGGTTTGTAATGCAATACGCAGCTTTCCGGCGTGCCGCCGGCCGCATCGATGCGATTGCACACCGTGACCACGTTTCGGCCACGCGTCCACACGTCATCAACCACTAAAATTCGCCGCCCCTCAATTAATTCGTCATCCGGAAATTGAATAAATTCGGGGATGACGTATTTATCCTGCGGGCTAAACATTCCGGGAAAATCGGCCGGAAATCGAATCGATGCCGTCAGCAAATAAGTAATATTGAGCGCTTCGGCCAAGAGCCCCCCCGGCACAATGCCACCACGGGTGATAATCATCATCGAATCAAACCGCCCCTGGATTTGGGGAACAAGGTAATCAATTAATTTATCTACATCTGACCATGTCAGTACTTCGCGTCGCACACCAAACTCCTTATTAGCCAACTCGGCGAGATGGATGCACCAAAATTTCAACGTTGTTAATCACTATCGCTGGGAATAGAGTAATTTATCGTGTTTTCATACGCTCCAGAATCCACAAGATCACGTGCAAGTTTTTCCAAGGATCTGATACGAAGAAAGCGTCAGGCCATGACTTTTTTTGGACCAACGCTCCGAAAATCACGATTTAATTTAATGTTAAACAGGTTGAGGCTTAAAGATAAATGCTATACGCCATTGATGAACGTGTCAACTGCTAGACCACCATTTTACCGCCAGATGACAAATGCGCCAAAAAATCCGGCTAGCAAAACAGCCGTGGCCAGTAAAACTACCCACCATCGATAGGTTAAGCTGGCCCGATCATACACCTTCACCTGGGTGCCAATCACGTGTGAAACCACATATTGCGGCACCAGCAAATAGCCGAGTAAGAAACCGGAAACCAATCCTCCCATGTGGGCCAAATTATTGACGCGTACGATTAAAAATCCGATAACCAGATTAATTCCAACCAACTGCAGGGTGCGGTTCAACCGATCTTTACCAAATTTCCCCAATTTATTGCGATAAAAGGCAAAAAACGCCAGATTCATGCCCAAAATCCCAAAAATCGCGCCCGACGCGCCGACCGAAAATTCATCCATGCCGCGCACCCAAAAAGAGGCCAGGCCGCCAAATAAACCGGTCAGGAAGTAGAGGGCCAAGTATCGACCCCGGCCGTAGATTCGCTCCATATCCAGACCCAAAATATAGAGGGCATACCCGTTAAACAGGATGTGGGTGATGTCGGCATGTAAAAACATGGCCGTCAAAAAGCGCCACCATTGCCCTTCGATGAGGATAGAGGGTCCGAAGGTTGCCCCAAATCGAAAAAGGGTGCTCGATGGATCCACCAGCAAGCCGTTTAGCATCGTTAGACCAAAAATCAGGACAATGGCCGCCAGCAGCACATATGTGGCGACTGGTTGGGTAAACGGCTGAGCAAATGGATTAATTAAATCCCCTACCTGGGGTGGTCGGGGGGGGATTGGAGGCGGCTCTGCCGGCTGAATGTCATCACCACTTTCCAATGACGGCCGGGCATGTGGATCATCTGGATTAAATCGTTGTGTCATAACAAGAACTATAATCGGTGTATGCAGAAAAGCAACGATTTCTAATGAGGGGTAGGTAATTGACAATTTGTCGGTGGCAATTAGGTTACTGACCGACAAGCTCCCCTCCCTGCGTCGGGGAGGGGCTGGGGGAGGGGTGAGATGACGGCAAAAGACCCACCCCCTAACCCCCTCCCGACACGGAAGGGGGGATTTGTAGAGCTTAAATGAGGATTTTCCATTCATTGAACGACCTGTCCGCTCTTGAACCTGTAACGGGGAGAGGCGCGTGTTGGGCTGTTTTAGAGCTCTACCGATTCGATGAAAAATACACGATTTTATTTAACAGAGCACTAGTTACTGGATTTTTTGATAAAATTAAAATATGGCTGTTCGAGAAGGGCGTTGGGATTGTCAATATTGCGGCACAAAGGGGGTGTTCGGCCGTCACAAGTCGTGTCCGGTTTGTGCCACCAGCCGACCGGCGGGCACAAAATTTTATCTGCCGGCCGATGCGGAAACCGTTACCGATGAAGATCGCCTCGGCTATGCGCTGATGGGTCCGGATTGGATTTGCGCTTTTTGCGGCAGCAGCAACGGGGCCAGCCACAAAGTTTGTCAAAGCTGTTTTGCGGAAAAAAAGGAAGACACCGTTAAACAGGAAGTCAAAGAATATATTGACGCACCCACCAGCGGCGACATGACCTTTGAGCCTGGAGAGTCACCAAAGGCGGTATCATCCTCTCTCAGTCAAGAAGCGCCGGGTCGCCTCCCTCGATGGATTACCGTCGGGGGTGCGTTAACGATCATTCTGGTGCTTGGGATTTGTGGCTTCATTGCCTCCAGCTTTTTTATCAATTCAACCGTTGATGTTGAAGTCCAATCTTATGAATGGGAGCGCACAGTTGAGGTAGAGGCATATCGCACCATTGATGAATCTGATTGGGAAATCCCGGCCGGCGGCCGAGTGACCGGTCAGGCGGAAGAAATTCACCATTATGATCAGGTTTTAACCGGTTATGAGCAAAAATCTCGCCAGGTAGCCGAAGAAGTTTACGTGGGTGAAGAAACGTACGTGTGCGGCCAGCGCGATTTAGGCAACGGCTTTTTTGAGGATATTACCTGCAGCGATTCAATATACGAAACACAATATCGCACTGAATTTTATGATGAGCCTCAGTACGAGGAGGTGCCGGTTTATCAAATGAAATACAGCTATGAAATCGACAAGTGGGTGTATGATCGCACCGCAACCGCCTCTGGCCAGACCCATACCGCCGAATGGCCGGTCCTCATCCTGGAAAATAACGAACGGGAAGGGGCAAAAACCGAGTCTTACGGCATCCTTTTTAACGCGGCCGATGGGGAAACCTACCGCCTTGAATTTTCTTATTCAGAATGGCTGGAATATTCAGAGGGACAAACCTATAAACTTGAGGTTAATGGTTTTGGGGAGCCGGGAGAGATTTCCCCATAAAATTTTACTACGCCGTTATGCTGGTTGTTTAAATAGCCCCGCATTATTGAAGATTTACAAATAAATGCGGATATGAACCATCTTCAAAAACAAGCCCGTCATCCCCGCGTAGGCGGGGATCCACCGGTAGCAAGCCAATGGATTCCCGCTTTCGCGGGAATGACGCTGCTGTATCGGTATTGGCTTATCAAAACTCAAAAATGCGGGAGTGGAGAATTATCCTAAATGTCAACACAACCTGCAAAAGAGTTGACACAAGAAGACAAATTCATTAACATTTTACCAGTTGGTAAAAAATGAGCAAGAAAAACGAAACCCATCGCAAAATTTTGGACGTGGCGGACAAATTGTTTGCTACCAAGGGGTTCAAAGCGGTTACTCTGCGAGAAATCACCAACTCACTTGGGCTAAAACATACTGCATTGTTCTATTACGCTAAATCAAAAGAGCTTCTCTACATGCAGGTGATGGAACGCAATTTTAAACGTCACGAGCAGAAGATGGAGGAAGCCATCCTCCATGCAGGAGATGATTTAAAAGAGCAAATGCAGGTCGTCGCAGAGTGGCTATTATCTCAACCTCCTCTGAACCTGGGTCAACTCATGCAGTCAGATTTTACACATCTTAAACCTGAACACGCCAGCAGGCTTGCCGTTCTGGCCTTCGATTCCCTGCGAATGCCGCTCACAAAGACCTTTCAACGGGCAAATGATATCGGCATTATTACGGTCGAGGACCCGGGATTAGCAGCTATATCATTTGTATCGCTGATCGAAACCGTCCACGCAACCCAGCCAGCATTTGACGCTGAACAACGCCAAAGCATCGTAAATAGCATCATTGACATGTTATTAAACGGTTTGTATTCTCGATAAGTTTTTTTTGCAAACATTTTTTACCAAGCGGTAAATTTTGTGGGGATCAAACCCGCCAATCAACTTCTTTTCATGGTGAGAAATTAAAATGTCAACAAATCCGAATCTCCGTAAAAATTTTTCTACTCCTACATTGCCTAAGGAGCGAATTCAAGCCCTTGATATAATTCGTGGCTTTGCCCTAATGGGCATTCTTCTCATTAACATTTTTGCTTTTGCTAGTCCTGGAACACCCCCTTTTTTCACGGCCGGCCGTTCCCTCTCAGACCAAATCGTCTTGATCGGTCTCCTTATTTTCGTGGAATCAAAATTTTTCACCGTTTTTTCTTTTTTATTTGGAATTGGGTTTGCCATTCAGTTTTTAAAAGGGAAGGCAAAAAATAATGGGCGATTCGTCCCGTTTTTCAGAAGACGGCTTTTCTTCTTGGGGTTGTTTGGAGTCGCCCACATCATAATCCTATGGGAAGGGGATATCCTTCTGTTATACGCTATTGTTGGTTTCCTCATCTTGCCTTTTAGAGAAATGTCTCCCAAGAAGCTGCTGCGATGGATTGCTGGCTTGCTGCTCGTTCCAACCGTTTTATACTCGCTTATGTTGAGCGGATTATTTATTGCGCAGAACCTGCCGGCAACAGCTACGCTAACCACCGAAATTGATATGGAGATTTTAGGAATTTTCACTGAGGCCCAAATATCTGCCGCCAAAATTTATAGCAACGAACAATTCAGCATAATCTTGGAGAACCGTATCCGATCCTTTGCCGAAACAGGTTTTTTGCTCGTGACTCGAATACCAAGCGTGCTGGCCATGTTTCTTTTAGGGTTATATGTTACAAAATCAGGTCTATTATCGACGATCCTCGAACAACCCACTTTGCTAAAACGATGGCGAAATTGGGGATTGGGCCTGGGCCTGCCGATCGCCTCAGCTGTCGGCTTAGCAAGTCTGTTCTTGCCCATAACCAATGTCCTGATTGTGGCTTT
The DNA here is from genome assembly GCA_030065875.1 of Ardenticatenaceae bacterium. GTDB lineage: Bacteria > Chloroflexota > Anaerolineae > Promineifilales > Promineifilaceae > WTJY01. The sequence goes on from JASJCR010000010.1 coordinate 44,323, forward strand.
TTTCAACCAGGCAATCGCAGGCCCTTTGACAGCAATAGGCTACTCATCCACACTCGGCATTCTCGTGCAAAATTACCCTCGCTGGTGGGGGTTTCAATGGGTAGCTAGCTATGGGCGAATGGCGTTAACCAATTACTTGATGCAAAGTCTTATTTGCGCTCTGATTTTTTATGGTTACGGCTTAGGATTTGTTGGTCAGCTGTCACTCGTGACGACAATTCTCCTTGCGATTTTGATCAACCTCTTGCTCCTTGTTTTTAGTAAATTTTGGCTTAAAATTTTCATCATGGGACCACTGGAATGGTTGTGGCGCTCCTTCAATTACAAACAATTTCAACCGATCTTAATTTCAAAAACGGCCGTTAATAAATAGAGTCTTTCTCATTAAAAAAATATTTCCCTACCCGAAACATCATTAACATATACCTTTTCCCCATTTCCACAATCGAGTTTTCTCATAAAATTAAGAGTATGATTATGTTTAAGCGTGGGTCGTTTCTTGCCGGGTTGGCGCTCTTAATCAGCGTCTTTCTACTCAATCAGGGCAGCACCGTACAGTCACAAGCACTTCCATCTAATTTTTATCTGCCCATCGGGGCACAAAATCCGGCCAATGAAGGGGCGATCGCTTACGGCGTCAATTTTATGAATTCGGTTGACCATCCGGCCGATGCTCAGATGTTTGCCAACGGCAAGTTAACCGGAGCCGTGTGGAATCGCTGGCCCCTCTACTGGAGTCGCATCGAAACAGGGAACGGGGTTTTTGATTGGTCCGCTCACGATCCAATTGTGCAAGCTGACATCACCAACGGGTTTCGCACAAATGCGATTTTGCTGGGCACGCCCTCTTTTTATACCACAGCGGATGTGCGGCCGGATGAACTCGAAACACTGACGCTGGAACCTGGAGATTCAATCTCCCTCAACACGGTACAACGAGCCACACCGGTCGGCTTATACGAACCGGTTTTCACCGACGGAAATGACGCCCCAGGCGCAGGAAAAACCATCAATCCCGCCAACCGCTGGGCCCGCTTCGTCTATCAAATCGTCAATCGCTACAAACCAGGGGGAACGCTGGCCCGCCAAAACAACTGGCCAGGAAATGCAGGCATTACCCATTGGGAAATGTGGAACGAACCGGATTTTGCGCTTTTCTGGGATGCCAGCCAGGCGGATTATGCTCGCCTGCTCAAAGTGGGTTACCTGGCCGCCAAACACGCCGACAGCAGCGCCGTGGTTTTATTTGGCGGATTGGCCAATAACGGTGACCTCAATTTTTACGAAAACATTCTGACTATCTTTGATCGGGATCCTCTGGGTCCGACCAACAGCTACTTCCACGATATTTACGTAACCCACAGCTACTCCCGCGCCTCTCGTTCCTGGCTGCACGTGTTCCGGGCGGAACGAGACCTGCGAGATTTTAACATTCAAAAACCGATTTGGCTCAACGAAACCGGTGTACCGGTCTGGGATGATTATCCAGGCCCGGTGTGGGATGCCGGCAGCTGGTTGCGCGGGTCTGCCCCTGAAAAAGCGGATTATGTCCTGCAATCCGCCTTTTATTCAATTTATGCAGGGGCAGATGGGTATTTTTACTTTCAACTTTATGACGGGTGCGGCAATCAGCCGGCGTTTACCGATTTCCCACCGCACAATGGGGAATTGTGCGATGCCAATGGCTACCTAACCAATGATCCCTCAAAACCGTGCTCCGGCGATGCCCACGGCCTGTTTCGCAACGCCTCTGACATGATCTGCTTCTCCCAACACCCCAATCCGGAAAGCCCGCGCTCTGGGCTGGCCGCCTTTCAAATATTGACCGGTTATGCACAGAGTGTACAACCGCTCACCCGCTCTCGACCAAACGGCACGGCCGAAATTATTCAGCTCTATCAGCCCACAACCAATCGTCGGCTGGTGGCAGCCTGGGCATTAACCAACCAGCCCGAAACGGTAGTTATACCGGCTAAAAGCAGCAGTGCCCTACTCCTATGGTCCGATGGGACCCAGCAGCAAGTCACCCCGGTTAATGGCGAATACGTATTGTCTCTGCCCGGAGCAACCAATACAAACGGCCATAATTTTTACAGCCCCAATGCGCCATTTTTTGATCCATCCCCCTTTATGATTGGCGGGAAAACGGTGGTTTTGATCGAAGACAACGGATGAATAATAATCAATAGTCAATGGTCAATTTTCACGTCAACCCAATTGATCATTGTCTATTGATTATTGACGATTGATAATTTTTTCCCGCTGGTTGATTTCCAATGCGATTTTAGCCACGTGACGGGCATCATCAATCGCCCGGTGGTGTCGTCCGGCAAACTCAACTTCGAGGATCCGAAGGGCTTTCATCATCCCAACCGGCCGGTCTAAATTATATTGGGCGGCAAACACACCTTTTAAATTGACGTGATTGGCTTCAGATAGAAATTCCCCCCAGGGCAGGTTAAGCCGCTTTAAATCCAGGGTAAGCTGCTCCCGGTCAAAGTTGCCCCAGGAATACCAAATTAATGGGGAATTCCCTGCCCACCCGAGAAAGTCGGCAAAAACCTCTGCAAACGGTGCCGCCTGATCGACATCTTTTTGCTCGATAGACGTTAACCGGGTGCAGAAAGGGCTCAATTTGGGTTTGAGGACCGGCCGAACAAAACGATCATACTCCTCGATGACCGTCAAAGAATCATCGGTTTTGACCGCTCCAATTTCGATGGTCTCCATATTTTCACGGACGTGATTTTTTTTCCAGCAGGTGCATTCAAGGTCGAGGAATATATGGTACATGTGTGTGGTTGCTTGTTAGGTTAAAGTGAGTCCCATGGCGTCCTCCCCGGCGATGACCAGACCGGTTTTGGCAAACCCAAACGACTTGTAAAAATTTTCGGCCGCGCGATTTTCAGGATGAACCGTCAGGTACACTCCTTCACAGTTGGGGAACCGTCGACGAACGGCCGCTAGATAATCCTCCATGGCCGCCTTGCCATATCCCATACCTTGAAATCGCCGATCAATTAAAAACCCGCTAATATAACAGACTCGCGTATCATGCGGCTTGTACATAAAACTGTAAAAGCCAACCATTTCATTGGTTTCCTGACTGTAAATGCCGCACGGGTCGTAATGAACGCCGTTTGGCCTGATATACGCCTTGGCTAACGACATAACGACTGAGGGCACAAATTGCCCCTGCTGGGGGTGAACCCGCAAGGTAAGCGCCTCTTTCCAGTTGTCAGCGTCGATCGGCCGAACATAAATCATCTTCTTTTTGTGGGAAGGTTTTAAATGGATGTTGCTCATCATGATAAATCCGCTACGCTTATCGAACTTTTCAACATCGATATGCTTATTGTGTCACAAAACAGCCGCGGACGCATGTTTAACACTCAACACCGGATGACCTGATTTCTCAATTGCGTTATCAATCTGCGAATATATGCGGTTCCCCCCGACGGGGTCTGCGGATAGTACAATTCATCAAACATCTTGTAACTCACCCATTATTTTGGAGAAGCGGAAATGACTGAACCTTATGATCATCCAACGTTGGAATTGTTTCAGGAATTATTAGAAGAACCCTCCCCCTCCGGCTTTGAAGATCAAATCGCCGCCCTCATCATGGACAAGCTGGAATCGTGGGGGTATGAGCCGGTTACCGACGCGGCCGGGAACGTATTTGTCATGTTTGATGGTCAGCCGGAAGCTCCTCTGGTTTGCTACGCGGCTCACATGGATGAAATCGGCTTCATGGTGAACCGAATCGAAGCAGACGGCCGCCTGCGAGCGATCCGACATGGAGGGCTGATGCCCTGGAAAGCGGGTGAAGGGCCGGTTGAAATATTGACCGATCGCGGAGAGCGGCTGATGGGAGTCCTATCATTTGGTTCAACACACGGCCCATCACAAACTCCAACCTGGGAAAGTGCTTCGATTATGACCGGTTTGACCCCGGAAGAGTTAAACGAAAAAGGGGTGCGGCCGGGATCACCGGGCGTGCTGGCCAGACACGTCTGTCAACCGGTCATTCTTGGCTCAAATGATGATCCGCTGGTGGGCGCCTGGACCTTTGATGACCGGCTTGGCTGCGCCACCCTGCTCCGCGCCCTAAAGCGATTAAAAGATGACGGCAACGATCCTCTGTGCCCAACTATTGTGGCCTTTACCACCCGCGAAGAAGTCGGCGGATACGGGGCTCGCTATCTGGCCAGCCTGCACATGCCCGATATTTTTATCGCCGTAGATGGCGCGCCGATGACGGCCGAAACCGATTTAAAGCTTGACGGCCGACCGGTCGCCTGGGCCAAAGATCAACTTGGACCGTATGATGGTCAGCTGATCGTCGACCTCATCGAAATCGGCCGCGATTTGGAAATTGGGGTCCAAACCGCCACCTACGGCAGCAACGCCAGTGACGCCAGCATGGCCATGACGGCCGGTGGGGTCGGCCGGATCGCCTGCTTTGGCCATCCGCGCGAAAACAGCCACGGGTTTGAAGTCACGCGCCTCTCGGTATTCGACAATATGCTGGAAATTTTACTGACGTTTATGACCCGCTGGGACGGGAGAGATGCGGATTAACCCCATTATCAATCAAAATAGTGGCTGTTCAGGTGCTCCGGCCGGTCTCTGACCGTGCCGCCTGGTGGCTCGGTGTGGACACCGGGCACAGCCTCTAGAGAAAGTTGAGCCCCGAACAACTGCTCGAATAAAACATCCTGAATAATGACAGATGGCCGCCATGACGGCCCTTTTCTAACAACTCTCCGACACCTGCGAAGCCAGGTGCTGTGGTACAATTTACCCTGTTAAAATGACCTGAAGGAGACCATTTTTCATGACCACAGCCCACGGTTTCACCCTAATCACCGAGGAAAAAGTTGACGAAATAAACAGCATTACCCGCCTGTACAAACATGAAAAAAGCGGAGCGGAGCTGCTGTCAATCATCAATGATGACGAAAATAAAACGTTTGGCATCACCTTTCGGACGCCGGTCACCAGCTCCAGCGGAGTTCCCCACATTATGGAGCACGCTGTCCTGGGTGGATCGCGCAAATTTCCGGTCAAAGAACCTTTTATTGAATTGGTAAAAGGCTCCCTAAACACATTTTTGAACGCCTTCACCTACCCGGATATGACCTGTTATCCGGTTGCCAGTACCAATTTGCAAGATTTTTACAACCTGGTAGACGTCTATCTCGACGCCGTTTTTTACCCGTTAATCACCCGGCACCATTTGGATCAGGAAGGGTGGCATTATGAACTTGAACAACCCGATCAGCCCTTAACCTACAAAGGGATCGTCTTTAACGAAATGAAAGGGGCGTACTCCTCTCCAGATGGCATTCTCTTTAAATACAGCCGGGAATCACTTTTCTCATCCGATCATCCGTATGGGGTTGATTCCGGTGGCGATCCGGCCGTCATTCCCGACCTGACGTATGAGGAGTTTAAGCGGTTTCACGACGTTTATTATCATCCCTCAAACGCCAGAATTTACTTTTATGGAGATGATAATCCGGAAGAGCGATTGATCATGCTCGATCGCTACCTAAGTGATTTTGATAACCGGCCGGTGCCCAGCGAAGTGCCTCTTTTCCCTCTTCGAGACAAATTCCAGCGTCACACCATCCCCTATGCGGTTGACGAGGCGGGAGAAGAAGATCCCAAATATTACCTAACCTTAAATTGGCTCCTGCCGGAAATCACAGATCGACAAACGGCATTGGGCCTGTCAATCCTCTCTCATATTTTATCCGGCACGGCCGGGTCGCCTCTGCAACGAACCCTGATTGAATCGGAATTAGGTGAAGACACAATCGGGGGCGGATTCTCGACCTACATGCGGCAGCCGATGTTTATGTCCGGCATGAAAGGGGTCGAAAAAGATAACTTGGACAAAGTCGAGCAGCTTATCCTCGATACCCTGGCGCAGCTGGCCAATGAAGGAATCGACCCGGCCGCAGTTGAAGCATCCGTCAATACCGTTGAGTTCAGCCTGCGAGAAGCGAATACCGGGAGCTTTCCTCGCGGTCTGGTTTATATGCTCAACGCCCTGAGCTTCTGGCTGCACGAAGGCAACCCGCTTGACGGTTTGCGCTATGAAGAACCGCTGGCCGCAATCAAAGAGGCCGTGGCCGCTGACAGCTACTTTGAATCCCTTATCAAAACATTTTTGCTCGACAATCAGCACCGCACGGCGGTGACCCTGGAACCGGACGCCCAGCTCAATCAGCGCAAGCTGGAGGATGAAGCAGCCCGCCTGGCCGAAATCAAGGCCGGGCTCACTGACGAGGAACTTGAATCAATCATCGCCAATACGGCCGAGTTAAATGTGCGGCAGGAAACCCCTGATGATCCGGCCGATTTGGCCAAGCTGCCTTCTCTAACGCTGGATGATCTGGACAAAGAGGCAAAAGAACTGCCGATCGCCATCGAAAATGAGCACGGGCTGGAAATCATCCATCACGATTTATTTACCAACGGCATCGTTTATTTTCGTCTGGGGTTTGACTTAAAGGTGCTGCCGCAGGATTTGCTGCCATTTCTCCCTTTGTTTAGCTATGCTTTAACCGATATAGGAACCGAAACCGAAGATTATGTTAAATTAACCCAGCGCATCGGTCGCTCTACCGGAGGGATTAATGCCTCTCGGGTTGTGACCGATAAATTTAAGACCAGGGAGGCCCTGAGTTATTTGACGATGCGTGGAAAAGCCACTCTGGAGCAGGCACCGGAAATGCTGGCCATCATGCGGGATATCCTGCTAACCGTTAAGCTTGATAATCAGTCCCGTTTCCGCCAAATGGTGCTGGAAGAAAAAGCGGGAGAAGAAGCGCGCCTCATCCCCAGTGGCCATGGAATCGTTCTCGGCCGTTTACGGGGAATGTTTACCGAGGCCGGGTGGATCAATCAGCAAATGGGCGGGATCGATTATCTTTTCTTCCTACGCCGCCTGGTTGACGAAGTTGAAAATAGCTGGCCAACTGTCCTGAAAAAATTAGAAACGATCCGCAAACTGCTGGTGAATCGGCAAAATATGTACGTGGATACCACCCTCGACCAGGAAAATTACCGGACATTCCGGCCGCAAATCGATGGGTTTCTCAATCAACTACCCTCGTTTAAACCGGAAAAAACCACCTGGCAATTTGCCTTTCAACCCCAAAATGAAGGATTGACGATGCCGGCTCAGGTCAACTACGTGGCCAAGGGCATTGACCTGAAGGCCCAAGGGTTTGAAACACACGGCTCGATCAACGTCATCAGCAATATGATTCAGACCGGCTACTTGTGGGAACAGGTGCGCATGAAGGGCGGGGCTTATGGCGGCTTTATGTCCTACAGCAGCCACTCTGGCCTGCTGGCATTTTGCTCTTATCGAGATCCCAATCTGCTAGAAACTTTGAGTGTGTACGATCAGGCGGCCGCCGTCCTCAAAAATACGACGTGGACACAGGAAGCGATCACCAAAGCGATTATTGGCGTCATCGGCAATATGGATGGGTACCAGCTGCCCGAAGCCAAAGGGAAAACCGCCTTGATGCGTCATTTACACGGCATTACCACCGCCGACCGTCAAAAAACCAGAAATGAAGTGTTGGGGACCGGTCCGGAAGATTTTTATCGCTTTGTCGATGTTGCCCAAACCGTGCGTGATGAGGGCACCGTCGTTGTCCTTGGGGCACCGGACCGTGTTCAGCAGGCGGCGGAAACTGTTAAAATGACCCTGACCAAGGTCAAATAGCTGGTTTTTTTATCGTGATCCACTTCAAGTAGTTTACAAAAAATGTTACAAGAAAAATCGTCCGCAGATTACGCAGATTTTCGCAGATTACAGTGAAAATCTGCGGCCATCTGCGTAATCTGTGGATACCTTATTTCAGAAAACAATTTGTAACTTACCTAAAAAGGAAAACCCTATATGAATACAATTCATGCAGCGGCGGGTTCTGATGAAGTTCAGCTGGTCAAAAATGAGCAGCTTGAAGTATCCGGCCAAGCTGAGTCCTATACGGTTGAATTTCCTTATGGGAAGGCGGTTTGGAACCGCCCCACGGCCGTTGTTGTGGCTCAAAATGGACAGTCATTCTCTTATCCAATTGTTGATGTTACCCGTATATTTCAGCTAGCCATATGGGTCATAGCGGCGGCGGCCGTTTTGATCATTTGGCGTTCGGGGCAAAAGGAAAAATGAGTGAAAAAATGGAAAATGGTTCCCAAATTTACGGTGCACGCGAAGCACATCAATTTTTAGATCACCTGGGGCAGACAGGACGGGCCAAATCGGTTTTTACAGCCAGGGTAGAAGCCAATGGCTACACAATTATTCAGGCTGCGGAAGTTGGCTTGTCCGGCGGTGTGGGGTTTGGAGGAAGTGTCTCCTCCACTGATGAGCACAGCGAAGGAGGCGGTGGCGGTGGCGGCGGTTATGCGTTCGGCCGGCCGGTGGCCTCTGTCATTATCGGTCCGGATGGGGTTCGTGTTGAACCAATTGTAGACGTCACCAAACTCGGTCTGACTTTGTTCTCGGCTGCGGCGGCCGTTTTGTTGACGTTAATCCGCATCAGGGGAAAAGTTAAAATGGCCAGATAAGGGGCAAAATCGTTAAGGCTAAAATCAGGACAAGCAGGTTGAGCAGTGCTCCTACCCGCACGTAGTCCATAAAGCGGTAATTTCCTGGACCCATAATGATCACATTTACCTGATGGCCAACCGGGGTCATAAACGAGGTCGAGGCCGCTAGCACGACACCCATTACCAGTGATCTGGGGTCGATCCCCTGAGATTGAGCGATGGCGATGGCAATGGGAACCATCAGCACGGTTGTGGCCGCATTGGAGATAAAGCTGGTTAACAGGGAGGTCAAAATAAACAACCCCGCCAGAACCGCCAGCGGCCCATAAGCACCCAGAACGTCAACCGCTCGCTGGGCTAAATATGCGGCCGTGCCGGTATTTTCCATAGCCATTCCCAGAGGGAGCAAACCGGCGATCAGAAAAACCGCCTGCCAATCAATTGATCGGTACGCATCCTCCATCGAAATCGACTTTGACAGGACCATGGCAATCGCCCCAACCAGCATGCCGGTGGCCGTGTCAATTAATCCCATGGTGATCGCCAGCAGCGTGACCCCCAAAATACCCAACACAACCGGAATCTTTTCTGTTTTCTTGAGCTCCAAAGGGGATGTATCTAAAACCAAAAAATTGGGATTTTCATGCAGGACCTCAATGCGATCGAGCGGTCCTTCAACCATCACATCATCCCCGATCTGCAGAGGAATGTCACCTAAATGAGTGGTATGCACATCGCCATCGTGCTGGATCGACACCACGGACAATCCATATCGATTGCGAAAATTCATGTCTTTTAAGGTTTGCCCTTCCCGCCGCGAGTGGGGGGCCAGTGTAATTTCGGCCAGCGTTAACTCTTTTGGATCGGTTTCCGCCCGCTCCCACCCGCGAAAAATCCTCAGCTTTTCATTCTTGCCGGCCTCCACAATTTTTTCCGGCTCCCCTTCCAATAAAAGGACGTCACCAACGCGAAGGCGGTAATCGCTTTGAGGGTCAATTTCTTGCCCCATATGCCGAATTTGAATGACCTGCAGGTGGTATTTTTGTTCAATTTCGCTTTCAGGAATCGTTTGACCTAATATCGGGGCCCGCTCGCGAACCCGCACTTCAGTCACAATTTGATCTGCGGTTTGACCTTTTATCGGCGATCCGGAATAGCGCTCCGGCAGCAGACGGTTGCCCAGATAGGTCATATACAAAACCCCAACGACTAGAGATGAGAAACCCAAGGGGAAGAAATCAAAAAAGCCAAACGGTTCAATTCCGGCCGAACGAGCGAGAATTTCTGTGGCCAATATATTTGGAGGGGTGCCAATTAAGGTCATATTTCCCCCCAAAAGGGCGGCAAATGCCATCGGCATCAGCATCTTTGAAGGTGCAAGCTCAATTTGTTTGCTGATGGCCACCACGGCCGGCATCAAGATCGCCACCGCACCGATATTGTTCATGAAGGCCGACATCCCCCCGACAACCAGCATGACGACCAGCTGCAGCCGCAAGACATCGCGGCCGGTTACCTTCAATATTTGATCCCCCAGCAAATCGGCCACGCCGCTGCGCAATAAGGCACCGCTGATGATAAAAACCGCCCAAACTGTTACTACTGCAGGGCTAGCAAACCCGGCAAAAGCTTCGGCCGGGGTCAGCAAACCGGTTAATACAATCGTCACCAGCACAATCAGGGCTATGATATCAGCCCTCAACCGGTCTATCACAAATAAAACAACAGCTACAACTAGCGTGCCCAGCACGAGCCATTGTTCATGGGACATACCAATTTCTCCTTCAACGACGCAACTATTGATATCATACCAGCCTTTTGCCGAGTCACAATGGTGATGACAATGATTACGGTGTTGAAAAGCGGACAGCCAGCCATTTTGTTTGCGTTATTTAGCTTGTCAAATTATTAAAGAATGTAATATAACAATGACTCTGGGAAAGGTACATGGAAAAGTTTATATGAGCAAACAAAAAGAAAAAAAACCGCATTTAACCAGAGAGACCCGAAACGAAATTTATGAAGAAGCTCCAGTCTTAATAAAGTGGATTTGGGATATTCTGGGCGGTAATAAACCTCATAAACGCTATCCAAAACCCACTCAAACCGCTTCGAGGCTCGATGTTTTATTTGCGATTCGGTTTATCTGTCTACATGAACCCAGTGAGCAAGTGCTGCAAAAGTTATATCGCCACGTCACCTCATTCAATTTTAATTCAATGATGATCGTCCATCATCTTCAATATTCAGACCAGCATTTGCAAAAATTAGAGAAAAATCTCCAGCACGCGATCGTTCCCAAAAATCCAATCATTATCGGGAAGGCATATAAGCTGTTTCTCAAAAGAACGGCAACTTTAATAGAGTATTGCATCGAATTTATTCGCATCATTTTCCTTCCGCCAACTTATTCGGATTTTGTGACCCGGTTTCTCAAAAGCAAGGAATATGAGTTATTACAGGAAAAAGAAAATCAACCTCACCTTGTCCAAACTAAAAAATTTAGGATTTTTATTCGACCCAATGATTATTTCGCGGGGGCACACCTGGCTGAACATGGCGTGTATGAAATTAAAGTAACGAGTTACATTGAAAAATTGATAAAAGAGGGAGATTTTGTAATTGATATCGGAGCCAACATTGGTTATCACACCATGAATTTTGCTCGTCTGGTTCAATCACGCGGCCGTGTCTTTGCTTTTGAACCAAATCCTCATAATTTGGAGTTAATCGAGCTCAGCAAAGCGGAAAATGGGTTTACCAATATCAAGCTATTCCCGTATGCGGTCGGGAATGAAGAAACCGTCCTGGATCTGGTCATCGAAGGGTGGCAATCAAATGCTCATTTATTCAATCAGACCGATCTTAACAGCCGATCAATCACCCGAATACCGGTAAAGGTCACAAAAATCGATAAGGCGTTACAAGGCGTAGAAAAGTTAGATTTTGTAAAAATGGATGCGGAAGGGGCCGAGCTAATGATTCTTAATGGGATGAAGGAGACTCTAAAACGTCACCGGCCGGTAATCATATTTGAATTTTTTCCAGACTACATTGAAAAAACCTCGCAAGGAAACCCTACCCATTTGCTTGATGGGCTTATCAGCCTGGGATATGAACTGCGAATGCTTCTCGACCAAGGTCTAAGTCAATCTGCGCACACAACCAATGAAATCATGCATTATTTAGAACCTGAAGAGGCGGTGTTTGTTGATATTTTAGCCGTCCCAAGTGAAGATTTGCACAAAATCAAGCCGCTGTTTGCTCTCCAAAAGACATAAAACACCCAAAGAGATCGGTTGATTCCGGTTCTTGAGCAATAGCTCATCACTCAGATCAGATAGGAGAAGTAGATGGTCGTCACAGACAATATCGATCAAATTCGCCAAAAGCGTTGGCAAGACCCAACCGTTAGTTGGGGGCTGGTTCCCACAATGGGTGCTTTGCACGATGGGCACCTGGCTCTGGTCAAAAAGGCCAGAATGGAAAATGAGCGGGTTGCCGCATCGATTTTTGTCAACCCCACTCAATTTGCGGCCGGGGAAGATTTATCCACATACCCGCGCCCGTTAGAACGAGATTTGGCGATGTTAGACGCAGCCGGGGTCGATCTGGTTTTTACCCCAACAGCGGACATCATGTATCCGGCCGGTTTTCAATCCAAAGTCGAGGTAACCAGGCTCTCTCGCTTTCTCGAAGGGGCTTCCCGACCGGCTCACTTTGCCGGCGTCACTTTAATCGTTTGCAAATTGTTCAATATTTTTCAACCGACTCGAGCTTACTTTGGTCAAAAAGATGCCCAACAAACGGTGATTTTAAACCGCATGGTGCAGGACCTCAATCTCAACCTCGAACTGGTTATTTGCCCCACGCAGCGGGCCAGTGATGGATTGGCCTTGAGCTCCCGCAACCAATATCTCTCACCGGCCGAACGGGCAGCCGCTACCGTCCTAAATCAAGCGCTTCAAACCGCCGCTAAGCTGATCAAAGAGGGAGAAACCCGGGGGGATACTATCAGGCGAACGATGGGTGAATTAATCTCGGGTGAACCGCTGGCCCGTATTGATTATGTCAGTGCAGCTGATTTAAACACCCTCGAGGAATTGGACACGCTTAAAGGAGACGTTTTGCTGTCGCTGGCCGTCTTTTTTGGCCAAACCAGATTAATCGACAACGTGATGATGTACGATATTTAAGTTTTCAAGGGGAGTAAACCGAAACGCCACCGGCCGTCATGAACCAAATATCCCCGGTAGTGGCCATCTCAATTCGAAAAATGTTTTGATCAGCCAGCTTCCGATCAAAATCCAATTTTTCCCAATCCGAACGACCCAGTAAATAAATCCCTTCTTCACTCCCGACCCATGGCTGACCGGATGACGTCAAAGCCAGTGCATGAGGTTGATTTTCAATCAGGCGTTCATCTAGGTCAATCGTTACCACCCGCTCATTGACCAGCTGGAAAAGTTGATCGCTGGTCAAAAACCAGAGTCGATCTTGTTGATCGGTTGCAAAATCGATAAATGTCCGGCCGCGCAAACCCAAGATCGGCCAATCAAGCTCGCCGCTTTCCAAATCCAGCGCAATCGCCCCGTTGTTGGCGGTTGCCCACCAAATTCGATTGTTGGTCTCTTCTAATATCCCCGACACAACCTGTAACTCTTCCCGATGCTCGACAAATGAGCACCGCTGGTCGTTTAGGGCCACAATGCCGAGTTCGGTGCCCAACCATACCCCTGAGGAAGTGGCGATCACATCACTCACGGCCGCTCGGGATAAATCGCTCTCATAACGCACCCATTGATCTTGCTCCGGCCAGTAACGAGCCAGCCGAGCTTCTCGATCCGCAATCCAAACCGATCCTTCCTGATCGACCACGATAGATCGAGCGCTTGACCATACCAGGCGAAAATCATCGGGCTGATAAAGCAGTTGATCAGGAGCCACGCTGCCCACCTCTCCAAAATAAGTACCAAACCAAACGCGCTGACCGGCCGTGACCCCCATTGTCATCACTTCATCCCGGCGAGGGCCAAATGATGGGCCGTGACCCCCATTTTCCGCCTGCGGATCGATAATATTGTGAATCGTACTCCAGCGGCCGTTTTCAAATACGCTAAACCCTAAACGGCTGTTGGCGTATCCGGCGTAAACATCACCTTCCTGATCGATGGCCAGGGTCGTAACTTCTTCGCTGGCTAACCCATCCGATAAATCGTACCTCTCCCATTGCCCTTCAGAAAAGTGAACCACCCCCTTCTTGCTGGATAACCACAGACCATTTTCATTTGAAACAAATCCATAAGTCGGGGATTCAACAGGTGGAAACGGGATAAACGCGGGCCGATCGTCAACAAGATGAGCGATACCATTGTTGGAAACAAACCACACCAATCCAGCCGGGTCAACCGTCAGGCGGAAGACATTTTCAGGGATAATTAATTCCCAACGCCCCTGGCCAGGGTCCAGACGGAAAAGCCCTTCTTCTAGCCCGACCCAGACTTGATTGTCCTCATCAACCACAATTGAGCGGGCGACGCTTTCGGCCGGCCAGCCGGCCGAAAAAGAGTGCCATCGAGCCCCGTCAAACCCCATCGCCCCCCAGTCGCTGGCAAACCATACCCAACCATTGGGGGCCAAAGCACCGCTCGATATCGTGTTGGTGTTGGGTCCGGCGGTATCACAACCTTGCCTAGACCACGATGTCCCATCATACAGGGACAATCCGGCATCTGGAAACTCACCGGCCACCACAACCTGAGATCCGTTGATGGCTATGGCCGCGGCCGGGAAATCGGAAATTATCCCCCAGCCTCCATTTTCATAAAGATAGGTTCCCCGATCGCTGGTCAACCAAACTCCGGTTTCATTTTCGGCCCAATCAGTTATGCCCTGGGGGACATCGCTTGGGAGGGTGATCGCTGCCCAATCACGGCCCGTTGAGTCCGACCGCCACAGCCCGGTTGCCGTTCCTACAAACAGCTGATCTCCAATCTGCTTGAGCATTTGCACCGATGACCTCGGCAAAGATTGGTGGGTGATCGCCCCGTCAAAAAAAGCGATTTCACTTACGCTTGAATCTTCATAACCGATCCAGGCCGTGCCGTTTGATCGCGGAAATAAATCACTGATTTTCGCTTCATACAAACCATCTTTAACCGTAATTCGATCCCACCGGCCGGCGGTAAACCGACCAATGCCGGCCGGGGTCACCGCCCATACCGTCCCGTCACCCCCCACCCGAATTTGGGAAACCTGATCGTTAATCAATCCATCGTTCAACGAATAGTTTTCCCAATCAGAGCCGTTGTAGCGCCATACTCCCTCTTCCGACCCAACCCATAAACCGGATAGGCCGCTGGCCACATCATTTACTCGTGGGGGGACGACATTGAGTAAATTAAACCGCACCGTGCGCCAGACCTGTCCATCAAAGCGGATTAAACGGTTGGAGACCACACTCCACACAACCCCCTCTCGATCAACGACCAACCGCGATACCGATAATCCCGGCAAACCATCCGCCATGGTAAACGTTTTCCAGCGACGGCCGTTATATCGTACTATTCCCCGGTTTTCAGTACCGATCCAAATATTTCCCTGTAAATCGGCCGCAATTGTCGTCAGCCGATTGCCGGGAAGTCCGTGGTCGACTGTGAGGTGAACCTGGGTTTCATTTTGCGGATCGATAACCACCAAACCACCATCTGTCGCTAGCCACCAATAACCGTGGGCGCTGATTAAATCGCGAACCGTTTCCGCATTGGCGTATGTCTGCCACTGTGGATCTGCCTTAACGGCCAGCGGCAAAGAATTGATGTCGGCGTTTCCAGGCACGCTTGAAACAGTGGGTTGGTATTGAGTGTAAAATTGATAGAGGTAAAAAGATACCCCTCCGCAAAGAGCCAAAAACACCACAGCTCCCAAAGCCAGAGTAACCCACCGCAAACCGCCTGAAACTTTTTGGTCCTTCATATGTGTCATTATGAGTGCTGCACATCAAAAGCAAGTCGACAGCCGAATATTCTTAGAAGGTGTTGATATTCACTGTTTCCAGTCAGTATGCCGGTTTTTTGTTTTCCATTTGTAAAAATTGCATAAGAAAAAGGAGTCAGAAACGATTCATCTTCCCAGCCATGTATTTTTTGCCGATCTATCTGTCACGTATGGGGTAACAGTCAGCAAAAATTTAATCATGATGCTGAACTTCTACGACGAAGACGTTGATTCCCCATCAGCTGACCGTCAATCGCAATACTTGAAGATTGAGGAAAAGAAATGACAACCTGGACAACACGAATAAGGCAGCAGTTTTCGCTCACCCTACTGAAGGAAAATTTACGGCCGGTCGCGGCTGTCACCCTAAGCGCTCTGATCGTTTTGGGAACTTGGAACGGTTTAAGCGACCTTGACGTTTACGCCCGCCTGGCATTTATGATGTTTGGTCTGGCAATTGTGGGTTGGACTCTCACCAGCATCAACAACACTTATATTGCGGTGGCCGCCGCGCTTTCATTTACCCTGGTAGGGGTAGACGAGCCCACACGATTTTTTGAATCTTTGGCAGACCCGATCATCTGGCTTCTTATCGCCGCCTTTGTCGTTTCGGCCGGAGTCAGCGCCTCCGGTCTTTCAACTCGCATCACCATTGCGCTGGCCACGCGCGCCCGTACAGTACAGCACTTATTTTATTTATTAACGGTTGTGCTGATCATAACCGCTTTTATCATTCCCTCTACGAGCGGCCGAGCAGCGTTAATGGTGCCAATCTTTGTCGGACTGAGTCAAAATATCGCCCACCGTCCTACCGTTCGCGCCCTGTCCCTGCTCTTTCCTACCGTCATTTTACTATCGGCCATCGCTTCCCTAATTGGGGCCGGGGCCCACCTGGTTACGGTTGATCTGCTGTGGCATATGGGGTACGAGCGCATTAGCTTTGGACGCTGGATCGTTTTAGGACTTCCCTTTGCCATTGTCAGCAGCTTTGTATCTGTTTGGATTCTGCTGCGCATGTTTCTTTCAAAGGGAGAGCGTCACCAGCCGCTGCAAATCTCGGCCAACCAGCTGGATGATGGCTACTCTCCACAATGGTCCCGCACCGAAAAATATGTTGGCCTTTTGATCACCGGATTAGTCGTACTCTGGTCCACGGAAGCATGGCACGGATTTAACAATACGATCATTGCCATCATCGGTGCTCTGCTGATTACCGCGCCCAATTATGGGGTCGTCGATTTCAAAAAAGCGGTCAATTCGGTGAACTGGAACCTCATTCTGTTCATGGCCGCCACCCTTAAATTAGGTGAGGCGCTGATTGAATCCGGTGGGGCGCAGTGGCTGGTCGAGTCGATTTTTATGACGATGCAGGAATCACTCGCTCAATCCTCGTTCTGGACGATATCGCTTATTGCTCTGATCGCCTTGTTATCCCACCTTCTCATCACCTCGCGAACCGCTCGAGCATCGGTGGTTGTCCCCCTAGTCATTTTGGTAGCAGCTTCACTCGGTTACTCGCCCGTTCCTATCGCCTTTCTGACCACCGTGGGCGTTGGTTTTTGCCTGACCCTGCCCGTCAGCGCCAAACCGGTCGCCATGTTTGCCAATGCGGATGAACGGGCGTATCAGCCGCGGGACCTGCTGCGGTACAGCAGCATTTTGCTTCCGGTCCATCTGGTCTTGCTGGTGGCCTTCGCCTTTGGAGTCTGGCCGGCATTTGGCATGTCGCTTTCGCAAACTGAAATTCCGCCGAGCACCGTACCCTCCGCACCGGGCTGGATCGACCTGCCCGATTACAATCCGGTCAGCCCGAACCCGCTGTCAATCTTCCTCGGTGTCTCAACTCAAAAAGGTCCAATCGATGAATCGGCCGTTCCCGGAGATCCACATGGCAATCAGCCTATTTTAATTCCGCTTACCCCTGCTCCCACCCCCACAACGGAGCCGCAATCCACAGCCGTTCCACCAAATCAGGAAGAAGCTGGAAGTGAAACACCCAATGAACCGGAAGAGCTGATTGGTCAACCGGAGGAGCAAGAAAGGGAAGGGTCCGATGATGACCAGTTGGAAGAAGGCCCTGCAGCGGACGATTCGGCCAAATCCGGTGACGATGAGGCCGTTGAACCGGAACAGGATGAAGCAGGGGATGACCAGGAAAGCGAACAATCACCACCGCCATCCCCACCCAACAGCGATGATGAACTCCCGCAACCTGGAAACCGCGGAGATTCATCCTCAGATGATGATGATCGTAACGATCACAATGATGACGAAGATTAATTGAACCAGCAGCTGCAAATTGTTTATTATTTAAGCAAGAGCTGCATACACGGAAATAGGAGATACAGATGACCATTCACATTTTAGTAGCCCCCTCAGGATTCAAAGAGAGTCTGGAAGCCGAATTGGCGGCCGATTGTATCGAAGAAGGTGTTTTGCGAGTCTTTCCCGACGCTATTGTTGACAAAGTCCCCCTTGTTGATGGCGGTGAAGGATCAACCCGTACCCTGGTCAAAGCAACCGGGGGTGACCTCTACAAGACGACCGTGACCGGTCCAGTAGGGGTACCGGTTGATTCATACTACGGAATTCTCGGTGGCGACGGCCCCAAAACCGGTATCGTCGAATTGGCTGCCGCCGCCGGGCTGGCGCTCGTCCCTCGTGATCAACGCGATCCGCAAAAAACCACCACCTTTGGGGTTGGCGAGCTCATTCGTGAGCTGATGGAGAAACACCAGCCGGAGCGCATCCTGGTCGGCTGCGGCGATTCTGGGACAAACGATGGCGGTATCGGTATGGCCCAGGCGCTTGGGGTTCGTTTTCTCGATACGGATGGTCAAGAATTGGGGTACGGCGGTGAGCAGCTCAAAAACCTGGCCTCAATCGACATGAGCGGCCGTCACCCTCTGCTCGATGAGGTGCAAATCGATGTGGCCTGCAACTGGTTCAATATATTAACCGGTGAAAATGGGGTGTCTCGGGTGTTTGGGCCGCAAAAAGGGGCCACCCCGGAACAGGTTGAAGAGATGTCGGCCACCATGGACCGTTTTGCAGCTATCATCGAGCGTGATACTCAAACAAACGTGTGGACGATCAACGGCGGCGGAGCTTCTGGCGGAACCGGGGCTGGTCTGGTGGCCTTCTTAGGCGCCACCCTCTATCCGCGATTTGACATCATTTTAGATTATCTCGACTTTGACCAGCGCTTGCGCCATGCCGATTTGGTTATCACTGCTGAGGGGGCCATCGATTTTCAAACGCCGCGAGGCAAAGTTCCGGCCGAGGTAGCCCAACGGGCCAAAGCGCTTGGCCTACCGGTTATCGCTCTGGCCGGCACCCTTGGTCGCGGCGCGGAAGACAATTACGCCAGCGGAATCGATGCCTTCACCAGCATCTTGCCCGCCCCCATCACCCTGGAAGACGCCATCGAGCAAGGACCAGAGTTTTTAGCCGATTGTGCTGAACGCAGCATGCGGTTTGTCAAAGTTGGCTCCCAATTTTTAGCCGGGGCCATATAACAACGTCTTTTGTAAGGGCTTGGCTAGCCAAGCCCTTACTAGCCAAGCCCCTACAAATGTGGATGGGTTAAATCGCCCTCGGAACACCTTTTCCTTCTACTCACTTGCAATTGCTTCTAAATTTGAATTTTGCCCCTGCTGCGGCCGGTCATTTGCACAGTTCGCAGCAGGGTTTTTATATACCACGATGGTGCCCGACCGAAAAACCTCAGGCCACATTTCAACGCTTCTGACCGTTTCCGTTAATCCAGCCACATGCACAACCGCCCAATTTCGCCACAAATCATCAATCACCACATAGTGAGCACAGCTAAATCGAGGTTGAAATACCCAGCGATCTGATGGAATATCTGGCGGGAAATGAGGGGTTTCTAATCCATTCACGGCCACCGCCATCTGAAAATCGGCCGTGTTGGCGGTGATCCGCCATCCAACGGCCGGTGAAGCGATTACCATGTCCTCTTCCCTGAACCTGCCGTTGATAAAATTGGTGACGGCGGTTACATCCGCCCCGTTGAGCAAAAATCGATCGATGACCGTTCCAAATTGATTTTGCACGCGACCGGCCGTCAGCCAGATCGACATGGCCAGCGGTAACCCGATCACCACGACCGTCACGACACCTCCAACCCAACGACTCTGAAATCCATTAAGTAAATAGGACCATCCTGATCGAACGATGACAGCCGCCCCTAAAGCGATCAGGGGCAGCAGCCAGCTGATGTAGTAATAGCTCAATTCCACCAGGGGAACGGTGCGGCCCAACATCAAAAGAGGAATCCCCAGCGCCAGAAGTATCAAATTTCGCCAGGGAAGCGGCCGCACCAACCACACGCCCACCAAAGCAAAGGCGATCCAGCTGTCACCGGTAATCAGCCGGGTGTAATTTTCGACCGCCAAATACGCCTGATCGAGAGGTGATCGGCCACCCAGGCGGGTCAGCGTGTAGGCCAGATCAAATAAAAAAGCGGTTCTGTTGGTTAACAGGTTAAAAATCACAAACGTGGTCAGAGGGGCGGCCGCCAGTATCCCGCTCCACCAGGCATTCCGCCAGTTATGCCAAAGCACGACGAGTGCCAAAAGCAGTGCGATGCTGATCATGGCCAGATCGGTCAGAAGGCCAAAACCAACAGCCACCGCGGCCATCGCCAGCCACCGTTTCTTATCTGGTGACTCGCCAATCAACATCTTTCCCAATCCCCACAGGGTGAGCAGCAGCAGCGGGGTCAATAAGTTATAGCTAAATCCCAACCGGCTGTACAAAATCGCCTGGGGATAAATGGCCAGCATGAGGGCGGCCGTCAAACCCAACCAGCGATCCCGGCTGAGAGAATTGGTCACCACATACAGCAAAAAAACAGAACCCGTTCCCAAAGCGGCCGTTAACCCTCTCAAAGCCAGAATGTTGCCGCCTAGAAGGCGCATCGACCCGGCCAGGAGCCACTCAAATAAGGGCAGTCGCGCAAAAAGAAGGGTGGATTGATTGATGGCAAAATATTGCGTGCGGCCGTCTAAAATATGGTGGGCAATTTCAAGATGGGTGCCTTCATCGCTAAACCAGCCGGGATTTGCGGCCAGATTAAAAAAGCGCAAATAAGCCGCCAGGGCAACGATAAACAGGAGGAGAATCAGGTGCGTGAAGCCGGCGCGTTTGAGAAGCATATCGAAATGATAAACAGAAAAAAGGGAAAAACTCGACGTCGAGTCGATTGGTAGGCTCCGCTTTATCTTCGCCAATTTGCGGTAGGGTCGAGAAAGCTCCCGACCCTACCTCTTGGTTTCATAATTAACCGATCATTTCAATCGGAATAAAGCTCGAATCATCCATGAGGGTCATCACGCTGACCCGTGCAGCTACCTGCTGGGCGACGGCCGAAAACGCTTCGGCCGCGGCCGACTGGGGTTCAACCACCACAATCGGATTTCCGGTATCGCCCCCTTCCCGGACCGCGGCCGCCAGGGGGATGGTGCCCAAATACTCCGTTTGGTTGTTGGTGGCCAACATTGACCCGGCTCCGGTGCCAAACATTTCGCCGCTCATGTTTTCGACAACCCCGATAATTGGTACATTGAGGGTTTCAAAGGTTTTTAACCCGCGCAGCGCATCGGAGGCGGCCACCATCATCGGCTGGGTAACAATCACCGCGCCCGAAAGGGGCAGCGTTTGGGCCAGCGACAGCTGTGCATCCCCAGTTCCGGGAGGAAGATCAATGATGAGATAATCCAAATCTCCCCATTCCACATCGGTCAACAGCTGGCGAATGGCGCTGTGGAGCATCGGTCCACGCCAAATCATCGGCTTGTTGGGATCGGAGAGAAAGGCCATGGAAATAAACTTTACCCCATGAGCTTCGGCCGGAATCAGCTTTCGATTTTGCGGGGGAGGCATTTTGTCGACCCCCATCATCATGGGAATATTGGGACCCAAAATATCAGCATCAAGCAAACCAACCGAGGCCCCGGTTTGAGCCAGAGCGATGGCCAGGTTGACCGAAACGGTGCTCTTGCCAACACCACCCTTGCCGCTGGCGATGGCAATCGCATGTTTGAACTTTTGCCCCAGCTGTTCGGCAATTCGCTGATTTTCGGGAACGTTAGCGTCAAAATTAACCTTGATGCTGCCGATATTTTCTACCCCAGCCAGCGCCGCCCGGCAATCCCCCTCCATTTTCCCACGCAGCGGGCAAGCTGGCGTGGTCAACATGATCGTAAATTCAACATCGCGGCCCTGGATATCCAAATTGCGAATCATGTTGAGTGATACAAGGTCCCGATGCAATTCCGGTTCGATTACCGTTGATAGCGCCTTCATCACCGCTTCTTCGGTGACACCGCCTGAATTTTTTCCTAACATAAACACCTCTTTTGATTAACCGCCCGTTTGCATGTTAAACGAATGGTCGAATTCTTCCTGTTTCCGTTCCCATTTTGCCTAAAAGGTATCAGAAGCAAAACAGAACGGTAAAAAAAAAGGATTTTTCACATTTAAAACGTGAAAAACCCTGCTAAAGTTATGGTACTTTTAAATAAGTTAACGGCCGCGGGCAGCTTTCTTCTTGTTTTTGGCTTCCGCAGCTTCTACGCGCCGGCGCTCTTCATCGGCCGCTCGGCCAGGGGCAATGGCTCGCCAGTAGCTGATCGGTTTAGACAGGCGCTCTTTGTCGTGAATGTGCGAAGCGGAGCGATCATAGCTGGCCATTTCGTAGTCATGGTCCATCTTGATGGCGTCAAACGGACAGTACTCAGAGCAGTACCCGCAGTTCATACAAATGTCGATGTCGATGTAAAACCCTTCGGGTTCCGGTTTTGGCCGGCCGTTTGGCTTTTTACCACGCTCGATCCAGATACATTGCGGGGGGCAAACCTTGGCGCAAATGCCACAGGATGTACACCAATCTTTACCCGCTTTTTGTCCTGGAGCTGGATCATCCATAATCAAAAACGGCACAAATCGAAACCGCTCCGGCATCTCAAGCTTCTCTTCGGGGTACATCACGGTAATCGCCCCTTCCGTTTTTAAGCTCTGGCGGACTTTTAACGCCTCATCATTGTAGTAGCGACCACCTTTGCCGGCCCAATTAAACTCATCGGTATAAGTTCCGATAAAATGTTTGATAGTCGTTGTTAATCCCTTAACAAATCCAAATCCGTACATTCAAGGTTCTCCAGAATAGTTGTTTTGCTCCAGGCAAAACTAAATTAACGATCGGTTTCACCCAATACGATATCGATACTGCCTAAAATAACCACTAAATCAGCCACTTTATCGGTCTTTGACATCAGACCTAAAGGAGTCAGATTGATAAACGATGGGGCGCGAATATGATACCGTTCCGGATTGGTACCCTTTGGCTTGGCGGTGACATAATACCCGAGTTCTCCTTTCGGATTTTCCACTCGGCCGTAGGCATCGCCGCCTTGAGGCACGCGAATATTGTATTGTGGATCCCCTTCAAGAATCGGCGCGCCGGCCGTCTGCTTGAGATAAGGCAGCACCTGACGGCAGATTTTGAGGCTTTGATGCATCTCTTCAACGCGAATCATGTAGCGATCAAAGACGTCGCCCCCTTGCCGAACGGGAATATCAAAATCAAGATGTTCGTAATAAGAGTATGGGTCTTGCTTGCGGACGTCGTAATTAACCCCGCTGCCGCGCAGCATCGGGCCACAGGCGCTGTAAGCGATGGCCTCTTCCCGGGTCATTATACCGATGCCCACACAGCGTTCACGGATAATCTCGTTTCCGGTCAAATAAATATCAAGCTCATCCAGGATTTTGGGCAATCTTTCGTAAACGAGTTCCGTCAGGAAAGCCATCGTCTCCTGCCCCCGGACAGCCGGAGGAAGATCGTAAGCCAGCCCACCGAAGCGCATGTAGTTGCACATCATGCGGGAACCGGCCGTGGCTTCAAATAAGTCGAGAATCAGCTCGCGCTCAATGGTCAAATAAAGCATCGGCGTCTGGAACGCCCCCAGATCGTTGATCAGGAAACCGATCGACCATAGATGGTTACAAATGCGAGTTAATTCGACCATCAAAATGCGGATCCACTCAGCCCGTTCGGGAGGGGTGACACCCAACAATTTTTCAATGGCCATCACATATCCCTGGTTGTTTCCCATCGAACTGATGTAATCAAGGCGATCGGTGTAGGGAATATTTTGTAAAAATGTATTTCGCTCACCGATTTTTTCGTGATTGCGATGGAGATATCCCATGACCGGCTTTAAATCAATGACCGTTTCTCCATCGAGGGTAACCACCATGCGGAACACGCCGTGGGTTGAGGGGTGCTGCGGCCCGATATTGACGGTGACGATATCGGTGCGGATATCGGTTTTGCTCTTCGGCCGGCTAACGGTCATCCCCGAATAAATTTCCTCATCGGTGTCGTTATCTAACCCTTCCGGGAGCCAACCAGCCGGGTATTTTACGTTCTTACCAAAAGCGGTGCGCTCTTCAGCACGGAACACATGCCCTTCAGGCCAGCGGCTCTTAAACGGCTTATTATCTTGTTCGTAAAATGCCTCACGCCAATCTTTGCGCAGCGGGTGTCCTTCAAAGCCATCCCACATCAGGATGCGGCGCAGATCGGGGTGGCCGGGGAAATTAATACCCAATAAATCAAACGCTTCACGCTCTTGGAAATCTGCACCAGGCCACATGGGCGTTAATGAAGGCACATCCGGCTGATCACGATCCACCTGCGTCTTTAGCACGACCGCACCGCCGCCCGCATCGAGGTTATAGGTGTGGTAAACCACCTCCATTTTTCCGTCGTCAATTAGATCAACGCCGGTTACGCTCGAGAGATACTCAAATCCCAACTCATCTTTGAGCGTTTTGGCAACCTCCAGCAATTTTTCCGGGGGAACCATTATTCCGGTGTAATTTGGGCGTGAATCATCGCTCAATTCCGGAAATTTCTCTTTGAGAGTGGCTGTTGCCTGTTCAACAGGATCAACTGAGGGAACTTCTGGCTCGTCGATTTCAATAATTGGGTCGGCCATATTTACTATCCTTAAGAGGTTGTTCGCTATAGGTTAAAGGCAAATCGTTATCGGTTATTTTAGCCTCTCTAGGTTTAGAGTCGTTATAACATCCATTAACCAATAACAAATAACCAAAATTTACTACTCTTCATCCGCTGGTGGTGCCGTCAACTTTGCTTCCTTGCGGATCAAATCCAGCTGCCGCATATCAACCAGGTCTGGGCCTAAAACCGGAATCGGGACTAGTTCGGTCGGATCCCCTTTACGATACCATGGCACCGTGGTCAGAGATTGCTGATCGATTTTTTCCTGCAGCGAAATAAGCCCGTGTATCAAAGCCTGCGGGGTAGGTGGGCATCCTGGAACATAGACATCAACCGGGATAAATTTATCAATGCCATCAACGACGTTATAACCCTCTTTAAAAGGGCCGCCACCGTTGGCGCACGCCCCCATGCTGAGAACATAGCGTGGTTCGGGCATCTGGTTATAAAGCCGCACAATAGTTGGCACCATTTTCTTGGTCACCGTTCCGGAGACGATCATCAGGTCAGCTTGCCGCGGAGTTGCGCGAAACACCTCCATACCAAACCGGGAAAGATCATAGCGACTGGTGGCGGTACAAATCATTTCAATGGCACAGCAGGCCAGTCCAAAAACCATCGGCCACACTGAATTTCGGCGGGACCAATTGTAAATTTTGTTTAAGCTGGTAATAAATACATTTCCGGCTAATTCATCAGGGATGGGTATATCGGAGGCAATATCAGCTGACGTCATCGGGATTATTTCTCCTCAAACCAGGTTATCTGGATATCCGTTAATATTCTTTCTGTGACCAGACCAGGATCGTCGTCAAAATTTGGAAGCGACTCAATTAATTGGGCCAGTTGGTTTAATCCGACATCGGCCGGATCAAGGTGGGGGTGTTGTTCCATCAAAGCCACCGCAATCGCATAGGTTGAATCCCAGGAAAGCGTCATGACTGTACCCCATTCATCGAGATTGGTTTATTAAATAAATACACACAGCAACATCGGCCACAGTTGACCATAATAATACCCAAGTATAGCAATTATGACCATAGTTTGCACCTTTTTTCACAAACAAATCTGATATTATTCTTCTTATGAACGTCATGCTCATCTCACCCTATCACAGCGGCAGCCATCAGGCGTGGGCGGCCGGCTGGATGGCTCATACTTCCCACAATATGACCTTATTGAGTTTGCCCGGCCGTTTCTGGAAATGGCGGATGCAGGGCGCGGCGGTGACTCTGGCCCGCCAATTTTTACAATCTCCGATTGTGCCGGATGTGATCGTGGCTGACGATATGCTTGACCTGGCCACATTTATGGCCCTCACTCGGAAAAAAACCGCCGGCGTGCCGGTTGTGCTCTATATGCACGAAAATCAGGTGACCTATCCGCTGCCGGAAAATCCCAAATCTGGGCCGATGCGGCGCAACTGGGGTGTTCGCGAAAGAGCGTACGGCCTGCTCAACTGGAAAGCGATGCTTACGGCCGATCAAATTTGGTTTAACTCTGAATATCACCGCCATATTTGGTTTGAGGCTCTTCCCCTGTTTTTAAAGCATTATCAGGAATATCGGGAATTGGAAACAATTCCTGACCTGAAAAAAAAGTCCCACGTTATGCCGGTAGGGGTGGAATCTCCCTCCGGATCACCCGCTTCTCATTCCCTTCCGCTCATTCTCTGGAATCAACGCTGGGAGTTCGACAAAAATCCGGCCGGCTTTTTTGCAGCCCTTGCGGCCGTTCAGAAACAGGGGCTGTCATTTCAGCTGGCTATCTGTGGTGAAAACTTTCAAAAGGCTCCCCAACCTTTCCTCAATGCGCAGCAGCAATTTAAAAATGAGCTGATCCATTTTGGCTATGCAGACCCCGCACGGTATGGAGAACTGCTGTGGGAAGCAGATGTAACAATTTCTACCGCCTATCATGAATTTTTCGGCATCAGCATGGTTGAAGCCATCATGGCTCAAACCTTTCCTATACTTCCTAACCGCTTGAGCTATCCTGAACTGCTGCCGGAAAAATATCACCGCACCTGTCTGTACCACACCGCGGTTGAACTCGTTGAAAAAATCTGTTGGAGTTTGACCCATGTCGATCAGGCCCGCCAGCAAGCCACCTTACTGGCAAATGAGATGAAAAAGTACGATTCAGCCGCAATTTCTGTGCAATATGACCAAAAATTATCCCTTCTGAAGCGCTTCATCTAGCCAACCCATCCTAAACTGCTTCACACCTTTAACAGTTTCAGCTATAGTTTTCGTGTCAACTAATATTGAGGGGGAAATTCCCTCAATTTTTGGTATTGTTTGCAAGTCTGTTTATCATCAAAAACGAATTAAAACAGGCGTGCAGCTTACAGCAATCACCCTTCTAAATATCAAACTGATTGGTCGAAGGGGATTGGTGTAAAAGAACTAAGATTGTGTTTAATAACTCATTAAAGACGATGCCTGAGCCTGTCGAAGGGCGGTCCCTGAGCCTGTCGAAGGGTGAGTCGGATATTAACGGCTATGTGCGGTGCCGCTTTGGCTTCGACAAGCTCAGCCGGCGCTTTTCTTGGGTTTTTAAACACGTTCGCACAATTAATACAAATTAGCAATAGAAAGGGAAATTATCGCGATGCAGCAAATGCCTCCAAAATTAGAAAAATTGCCCGAATTGGCCAACAATCTTTGGTGGAGTTGGAACCAGGAAGCCCGTGAGGTCTGGCGACGGCTAGATTATCCTCTCTGGCGATCAACCACCCATAACCCGGTGCGCATGCTCCACGAGATTTCAAGCGAACAGCTTGAGAAAAAAGCTAATGACCCAGCCTTTATCCGACGGCTCAACAAGGTTTTACTCAACTTTGAAAAAGCGATGTCCTTCGAAGGCAGCTGGTTTAATACCACTTATCCGCAGTTAACTGACAAAAAAATCGCCTATTTTTCGGCCGAGTTTGGGCTTCACGTCTCGCTGCCCATCTACTCCGGCGGTCTAGGCATTCTCTCCGGTGATCACGTTAAAGAAGCGGGAGACCTGGGATTGCCGTTTGTCGGCGTTGGTTTTATGTATCCGCAAGGCTACTTCCGCCAGCGGCTCCCCGCGCACGGGTGGCAGGAAGCGGTTTACCAACAGCTTGAGCTGGATAAATCACCGGTCAATATCGCCCGGGATGAGCAAGGAAACGAAATTCGCATCTCAGTTAAAATTGGCGATTCAGAAGTATGGGCTCGCATATGGAATGTCGAGGTTGGTCGGGCCACGCTTTATTTAATGGACACCGATATCGAGGCAAACGACCCCTGGAACCGCGAGATCTCCGCTCGCCTTTACGGCGGTGATACGGAGATGCGCATCCGGCAAGAAATTATGCTGGGGATCGGTGGGGTTCGCGCTTTGCGAGCTCTGGGGGTCCAACCTGATGTCTGGCACATGAACGAAGGGCATTCCGCCTTTTTGGTGCTGGAACTGGTGCGCGAAATTATCACCCAAAACGGCATGAGCTTTCACGATGCGGCCCTGCAGGTACGGCCGCACTGTATTTTTACCACCCATACACCGGTCCCGGCCGGGCATGATGCCTTTGCCTTCGACCTGATGGATCGCTACTTCTGGGATTACTGGGAGCAGGTGGGGCTTGACCGGGAAGGGTTTATGAATCTCGGCAAACATCAGGAAGCATGGGGAGAGGCTTTCAACATGACCGTCCTGGCCCTTAATATGTCCGGTTATGCCAACGGCGTTAGTCAGCTTCATGCTGAAGTGTCACGCAATATGTGGGGTTCAGTGTGGCCAGAAATCGCCGATGAAAAAGATATTCCCATCATCGGCATCACCAACGGCATCCATGTACCAACCTGGATCGCCATGCCGATGAACAATTTATTCAGCCGCCGCTTAGATCCCAAATGGTTGGTTAAACATGATGACCAGGCTTTGTGGGAGTTAGTCGACCAAATTCCGGACGATGAGCTGTGGCAGGTTCACAGCGAACTGCGCTACAAACTGCTGTCAGAAATTCGCGAACGGGCTCGCCGCCGCTGGGTTCAGGGGAATCGAGACGCAACCGAAGTCATCACCACCGGCGCATTCCTCGATCCGGACGCCTTAACGATCGGTTTTGCCCGGCGATTTGCCACCTACAAACGGGCAACCCTGATTTTCCGCGATCCGGATCGTCTCAAACGGCTCTTGCTCAATCGCGACCGGCCGGTCCAAATCATCTTTGCCGGGAAGGCCCATCCGGCCGATGATCCGGGCAAACATATGATTCAAACCATCTACAATATCGCCAAATCTCAGGAGTGGGGCGGTCGCATCGCCTTCCTTGAAGATTACGATATGCATATGGGTCGTTATCTCAAACAGGGGTCGGATGTGTGGTTGAACAACCCGCGCCGGCCGCGTGAAGCGAGCGGAACCAGCGGCATGAAAGCGGCTTTGAACGGGGTGCCAAACCTGTCTATTTTAGATGGATGGTGGGTTGAAGGGTACAACGGGGCCAACGGTTGGGCCATCGGTTCAGAGCATGAATACGACAATCCGGAAGTCCAGGACGCCTCGGATGCGGAATCGCTGTACCAGCTTCTCGAGCAGGAAATTGTTCCCCTGTACTATGATCGCGACCGGGACGGGATCCCCCGCGGTTGGGTGCAGGTCATGCGTGAATCCATTCGTTCTAATACCGCAAAATTTAGCATGCGGCGCATGGTGAAAGAGTACGCCGAACAGCTGTATATCCCGGCCATGAATGGCGACGAATAAATGTTGAACTTCTAATTTAAAGAAGTTCAACATTAGAAGTTCAACTTCTTCGAGAAGTTGAACTTCTCTCCTCCACTTTGACCCGCACAGCCCCATCGGCCGCGTGCACGAAAAATTCTCCCTCGCCTTGATAAACAGCTTGCCCGGGATTTTTTCCAGATTCTCTTTTTCAACCAAATTGACGTTCACCACCTCGTAAGATTTTCCGTTGATTTCAGGATTTTGAGTGTAGCCCACAACCAAGGATAATTGCCGAATGAGTGAAAATAGTGATGGTCAGGAAAAACGGGTTAGCCGCTGGGCGTGTTTGCCCGTCATAGTGATATGGGCTGTGTTGTTTACCCTGCCGATTATCGGCTGCCGTCTGATCACCAACGGCCAGGTTCAGTGGGGTGGGCCAGGCGGCAGCCAGGTTCGCGTTTTTTTGCTCCAGGATTCCAACCAGGAAGGGATCGGTGTGCAGCGCACGCGCCCGCGCGGCCCGGATGACAGCTGCCTGGAAACGAGCGTCAATTATTTTATGTGGGTTGGAGAAAGCGACAACAGTGTGATGTGTCAATGCGCACCTGAAACAGCTGATCCACCGAACGGGTGTACCCTTCCATAAAACCGATTATAATAGGCGTTATGCTTTCAAATGAGAATCAATACCCTCTTGAAGCTGAACCACAAGCTGTATTTGAGCCATCTGTGGAGCAGCTGGAGCGGGCCCAAAAACATAGGCGGTATGAATGGTTGACCCTTTATGTGCCTCTTATCTTCATGGGGCTGCTGGTGGTGCTGGCGATCGTTGGGGGGATTTGGGGTACAACGGCCGGTTTTGGCAATGAAGTCAACCGCTGGCGGATCACCGTATCGGCCATGGCTGATATCATTGTCATTGCCGTCACCCTCTCCATGACGGTGGCCTGCCTGATTTTGCCGATCCTGGGATTTGGTGGCTGGATTTACGGCCGTCAGCAGGGATGGAAGCCGTGGCAGACGACGCGGCACTTCCTATGGCGCGTTGATCAGGGTCTGACTAAAATTCAGGAACCCATCAAGGAACGATCTGACCAGGTGGTTGAGGTGGTTATCAAAAGCCGGTCGCGGTGGGCTTACTTTGAAACCATCTGGCGCTGGATACGGTATTTGTTTACCGGAAAGTAGTTTGCAAAATAACTTAAAAATACAAGTCCGCAGATTACAGAGAAAAATCTGCGGCCATCTGCGAACCTTTGGTTCTCCGCTACGCGCTCTGCGGGCATTTTCTTCAGAAAGCTTTTTGTTACTTACCTAAAAAATCTTTGAAACGATTTGAGGACAGAAAAATGGCACAACAGCCTTCAAATTTACCACAATCTGATCAGGGAAACTGGAAAACCAGCTACCTGGTTGGCGGTGTTGTAATCGGGGCAGTCCTGGGCTTGATTACCGCCTACTTCATGGTGCGCAACTCTGAAGAAACGCACGGCGGACCCCCTGATATCAAAAGTATCGATATCGTACGATCCGGCGTAGGGGTTGCCGGATTAATTCGGGCAATTGCCTCTCTTGGGGATTAAGCTGTTGACAAAAAAATGTCGGCAGATTACAAGGAAAATTCCGGACTAATCTGTGAATATCCATGTTAATCTGTGGCAAAATTTGTTTAAGAACTTCAGTGGTTCATTGCTCAAAATTTTAAATTAAGATTTCGCGAATTTTCCCACTATAAAGAGATAATCCTTTAAATTCGTGTCATCCTGATTTTAAAAACTCAAATGTGATGCACTTAAAAGTAGTTGACTCAAAATAATATGTTTAAGGTTCTATTGATTGATGATGAGCGCACAGCCAGTCATCTCTTAAAAATGTCGCTGGAGCTTGATGGTTTTAAGGTGCAGGTTTGCCCCTCGCTTGATCATGCCAGAAAGGCTTTAAATGAAGAATTCAATTTTGTTATCATCGATTACAACTTGCCCCAAAAACAAACTGGTACAACGCTTCTGGAAGAGATCCGCCGTGGAGAACACCCGATCCCGGCCGACACCCCGGTTATTATCACCTCCGGTGATGATCGGTGTGAACCGATAGCTATGCGGGCAAATGCAAATCTATTTCTGCCAAAACCATTTTCCCCTTCTGAATTGTCAGATCATTTGATCCGCCTCGCCCAACAAAATGGATAACAGCGATCAGCAGGGAGCGATCAATGGTATCCTGCAGCTCAAAAAAGGGCGTGACAAACCGGTCATTCAGCGTCACCCCTGGGTGTTTTCAGGGGCGGTAGCCCACGTAATTGGAGATCCCCAACCGGGAGACACCATCCTGATTCAGAATCATCGTCAAAAACCGCTGGCGATTGGCTATTACAACCCCCATTCCCAAATCGTCGTGCGCATTTGCACCTGGGATCCGGATCAACCGCTCAGTGAAGGTTTTTGGCGGGAAAAAATCACCCGTGCGTATACCGGCCGTCAGCTATTAGCGTTTGACCCAGAAACAAACGGCTATCGCCTGATCTTTGGAGAAACGGATGGCATACCCGGTCTCATCGTCGATCGCTATGCGAACTATCTGGTCATGCAGTGTTTAACGCTCGGCATCGACTGCCGCAAAGAGACGTTCGTCAACATTTTGAAAGAAACGCCCCTCCCGGATGGCACACTACCCGTCGGAATCCTTGAACGCTCGGATGTGGCCGTCCGAGCCAAAGAAAATTTGCCTCAAAGTGATGGCCTGCTGTGGGGAAAAGCGCCAGCCGAATCTGTAACCGTCAAAGAAAATGGGTTTTCTTTTGAAGTGGATCTGATCGGCGGTCATAAAACCGGTTTTTATCTGGACCAAAGAGACAATCGTCAACTCCTAACCAGCCCATCTTTGACGGCTGGCAAGGAAGTTCTAAACGTCTTCGCTTACACCGGTGGTTTTGCCGTGACCGGTGCGGCCGGGGGCGCGACTTCGATACTCAATATCGACACCTCAATCAGCGCGCTGGAACTGGCCGAAAAAAACGTGCTGGCGAATTTTCCCGAGCGAGTTGATCACGATGAGTACCTGGCCGGTGACGCATTTCAAATTTTGCGAGATTTTCGCGACAGTGGCCGGACCTTTGACCTGATCGTTCTCGATCCGCCAAAATTTGTGCACGGTCGCCGCGATCTACAGCGGGCCTCGCGCGGGTATAAAGATATCAACTGGTTGGGGATGCGGCTTTTAAAACCCGGTGGGATTCTGATGACCTTTTCCTGCTCTGGTCTGGTATCAATCGATCTATTTCAAAAAATCATTTTTGGGGCGGCGGTGGACGCCGGCCGTGAGGTGCAAATTTTACGCCACCTGCATCAAGGGGCCGATCACCCGATTTTGGTCACCTTTCCCGAGTCCGCTTATCTAAAAGGATTTTTGTGTCGAGTTTGGTGATTGTCAGACTGACCAAGAGGGAACAAACACGTGATTATTGGACACCTGGCCGCCGCGGTTATCATCAAACACTTCTCACCTGGCGAAAAAAACCCGGCTTTGCTGGCCGGTTCCATTTTTCCGGATGTGGGGGATAAAACGATTAAGGCCGTCCGGGGATTAAAAGAAGGGCGTTCATTTTTCCATTCATTGTTTGGCAGCGCCATCACCCTCACCACCGCGTTTTTGCTACTCAGCAGCAAAAATTACCGCAGCTTCCTGATCGGCTACATCGGCCACATACTGGTGGATGCCCAGCACGATGTCCCGTGGCTCTACCCGTTTCGCGATCATCAATTTGGTTTTGTGCCCTACTCTTACTTGCGAAAGGTGAAGCGTTTAACCACCCAACCAAAATTTTGGGAAACTCTGGTTACTTTTTGGGCGATATTCATTCTGCTAGATGACGCCTGGAAGATGCTTAAGAATGCCACCATCCCTGGTCGCGACCAAGACGGTACAGCAGCCATCCCATAAACACCACCAACAGCGGGAGGATCGCCACCCGTAAGAGCGATGCACCCCCAAAGCGAATCAAAATTAATCCAACCATCAAGGCCAGGGTAATCCAAACCCAGCGGGGCATCTGCGGAAGCGGCTCAACCCGCCCGGCCGATGGCTTTTGCTTCAGGATTTTGTCTCCCTTGCCGGAGCGAACGCTGTCCCATTTAATGGTCCACTGCGCTTCACACACCCGACATTGATGGTATTTGCTTTGGGAACCATCGGGTAATTGATCCAGCCGAAGCATGATTTCACCCCCGCAGTATGGGCAATCGCGGCCGGTATCTGTCCAGCTTGATTTTGTCTCCATGGTACCATTCTACATGATTTTCCTCTTATCATCCCCTCTTCAATCAAATTTTAAAGAATATGACCGGTCACCCCTTCACATTCGAGCACTTTTATGATAATAAATGAAGGTGTCATCAGTTACGCGTTGACCACAAAATGAGAGAAACACTTTATAGAGAATGAGAAACTTATTGGTGTTCTTGCTCTCACCCCTATAATAACGACCCTGTAAGCGGAGTTGTAAGTGGGTAAAAGGAAAATATTTTCTAGGACCTTTGGTCTCATTTTGTTTGTTTTCCTGGCTTGTTAATTTTTCGGTGTTTTAGTGATTAGACTCTTCTTAATTCGTTTGTTAGAAACCTTTTTTCGCACCCCGGTTTTGTATTTAATTCCCGCGGTGCTGATGGGTATTTACGGAGTCGTCAACGTCATTTTTGAGAAGCCCAGCTACATTACGTCTACCGTCATTTATATTCGGCCAAATGAAACGATCGAACAGATCACCCAACGGCAGCAAAATGAAGAAAATGACTACTTTACCGTAGCTGAAATCACGGCCGATGAGTTAAACGCCCTATTTCAATCTGAAGAATTTATGAATGAGGTGCTTGATCGCATCAATTTAGACGATCCAGCTTTTTACATTAGCGCCATGGAGGATGAGCAGGAGTTCATGGCCTATCTGGCTGAAAATACGCTTGCCTTTCCCGCCAGCGAATATAAAGTGGACATTGTCGTCTTTAATGAAAGCCCCTATTTGGCATTTGGGATCGCTTCAGAAATTTTTGAAGTGTATTTACAGCGGAAAATCGAGCGAAATCTCAATGATTCCGCCTCCACTGAAGCGGTCATCTCGATGTTAATTAATCGCTATCAGCTGCGCATTGAGGCGATTGAAGCAGAGCTGCAGGGATACCTCGAAGCTCATCCTCTGCCGGAAACATTGGGTTTAGAGCGGCGGGATATTGAATCATTTCAAATTGAGCGCTTAACTGAGGCGCTGGAACGGGCCAAAGATCGCGAAATTGCGGCCGCCCAGCAAATCGACAGCACCGATTTAATCCAATTTACAACTGAAAGTGTGGTGCGGCAATCTTATTTGCTGCTCGATGCCCCCTATGAACCGATAAAATTAACCTCGCGTTCGGCGCAGTTAATGAGCATTATTCAATTTGGGGTAATTGGCTTGGCAGTAGGGTTTATCCTTATGACCGCGGTTGCATTATTCAACCGGCGAATTATCCTGCCAATCGACGCAGTTGGGGCCACAGATCAGCCGGTCCTGGCTTTGATTGTGGCCGATCCGTTATTGAGTCAACCCACCCGCTGGCAAAGGTTCTGGCGGCTAGTTTGGCCCAACCGCAACCGCAAAACATTCGATAAGAAACGAAAACCAACTCCACCTCTTCCACCCCGGTGGCGGCGGAGACCCAAAACGGTGTCTTCCTAATGTGATGTGGATCAAAGGATTGAACGAATAGAGAGAAAGGAAATCTGATTATGGCGATTCCGAATACGCAAGACCTCATGTTTCCCATTTTGGATGTGTTAAAAGATGGGAAAATCTACAGAATCCGAGAAATTGTAGACAATCTTGCTGACAGTTTTAATCTCACTGATGAAGAGCGAAAGCAGCTAACCCCTGGCGGCAGCAAAGCGCTGTTCCACAGTCGGGTAATGAATGCGCGCTCTTATCTTTATCGGGCGGAATTAATTGAGCACCCCACACGCGGCCGCTCAAACATCACAAAACGAGGGCTTGAGGTGGTTGAAAATCCACCTGAAAAATTAGATTTGAACTTCTTGACTCGCTATCCTGAGTTTATGGAATACATTCAAAACAGCAGTACAGCCCAGCGAGATCCAGAACTGCGGAAACTGCTGCGACGGGTTAAAGATCGCCTCGAGGCCAAGGATAAGCCGGAAGAACCCAGCGTCGTCTGGGTCAAAGAAGAGCCCAAAACAATAAAAATGCAGCCGGTAAATACCGTCCCATCAACGCCAAATCCACCGGCCGAATCGCTTTCCACACCGGTTGTGGTCGGCAACCAGCCGGTTATTAGCGATGATCAACTCATGAAAGCGGTAGCGGCCATCAATTTCCTCAACACCAAAAATCAGCGGGAGGATCGCCGCGAACGTCTGGAAGAGCAAAGACAAACGGCCGGTTTCACCCAACTACAGATGGCTTGGATGATGGCGGTTCGTTTTGTTGAAAATTATTTTCAGCATCCTCTCCTTTACTTACTTCCCCTGGTGCTGATGATTGCGGCCGGGGTAGTGGCCACGACGCTGGCTAAATCGGAGTATGAATCAAACGGCATTCTCTTTGTGCAGGAAGACACGCTCATCAGCGCGGTTTCCAACGTGCAGGATGACGGGTTTGGTTGGGTGACGCCTGCTCAATCAACTTCAGATGAATTAAACGAGCTGCTCCAAACCGATTCTTTTATTCGAATCATTATCCAACAAACCAACCTTGAGGAATTAATGGATCAGGGAGAAACGGTGGTTAATGACACCTTTGAAGAAGCGCGCAGAGCGTTTTCGGTTTACCCCCTGGGCCAAAATCAGCTGCAGATTTCTGTCACCTATGAAGATCGCGAAATCGCCTATCAGCTGGCCAACGCGGCGGTGAACAGCTATATCGACTGGCAAATTAGTGCGGATAAACAAGATACCAGCGCCGCTCGAGCGTTTTTGGAAAACCTCGTCCCGCAGTACAGGGCGGAATATGATGCTTCGGTCAGCTCTCTGGAAACGTATCTGCTGCAAAATCCAGCCCCAGTGCGGGGTGATCGGCCGGCCATTGAAACCCTGCAAATTGAGAGATTGCGCTCAGATGTAGCTATAGCCGATTCGCGCTATCAGGGTGCCTTGGAAAATCTCGAGCAAATTCGCCTTGAAGAGGTTGTTATCGAAGGGAAAACGCGACAAACTTATTCAATCATCGACGCCCCTGCCCGGCCGAGAAACCCTGAATTACAAGACATTATCATCGACACAGGAATCAATATCGGCATCTTTGTGGCGGTGGGCATCGCCTTAACGTTGGTTGGGATCGCCGGCAGCACGCTTCTGGACCGCGGCATGAATTATCCGATCGACGCTCGATATGTGACCTCGCTTCCCGTTTTAACCACGATACCCACACCAAAACCACGGCGTCGAACCATCCGCGAGGTTTTGTTTGGCAGACGGAAAAAGGCGTCCCAGTCGGGTTCATCCAGAAAACCGGACGTGCAGCCGGCCGCGGCCGCCTCATCTCCTACAACCGCGAACCAATAAAGCGATATCATTTTAAACACCAAGGGATTCCAAAATCTACATGAGCAATCAATCTGGCAATTCCATTGCTAAAAACGCTTCTTACCTGCTGGGTTCGCAGTTAATTACCTGGGTGCTGACCCTCGCCGTTACGGTTATTATCCCTCGCGTACTGGGGCCGGCAAATTTAGGGAAACTCCACCTGGCCGAATCGATCTGGTTAATGGGGCTAATCGGCATCGGCTTTGGATCGGAGTTTTTGATCACCCGCGAAATCGCCCGTTACCCTGAACGAACCAATGAGATATTTGGCACCAACATCGTTTTGCGGCTGTTTTTCTATGTATTAACCTTTGCCGGTATTTTGAGCTACGCCTATATCGTCGATTACTCCCAAGAAATTATCTGGCTGCTCGTCATCGCCGGAATCGCCACCTTTTTTACCGGGCTTAACCTATTTGCCATTGCCGCCAATGAAGGGTTGGAGCGCATGGAGTACAACTCCCTGGGAGCGATTAGTAACAAATTGGTTTACACCGTTTTGGCAATTACCGTGGTGCTGCTTGGATACGGGGTGTTTGCCGTGGCCGCCCTCGGTGTGGTCGCCATGATCGTCCAATCGTTCGTGGTTTATCGCGGTCTAAACAAAATAAACCCGCTCAAATTTACGTTTAGCTGGGATGTGGCCAAGTGGATGGTCTCGAACAGCGTTTCGTTTTTAGGGACCTCGATCTTTGCCACCGCCTATCACGCCATGGACATTATTATCATGTCGCTGCTGATCAGCGATGAGGTTCAGTTGGGATGGTACACCGTGGCGGATCGTCTGTTTGGTACGACGATGTTTATCCCCTCGATATTTATCACCGCCATTTATCCGGTTTTGTCGCGGATGTTTGCCGAAGATAAAAACAGCTTGTCAAAAATTATTACCCGCAGCTTTAATCTTTTGCTCATTGTCAGCGTACCGATTGGGATGGGGCTGATCATTATCGCCACGCCCGTCGTCATCCTGATATTTGGTCCCGAGTACGCCGGAGCGGGTCCGGTGTTATCGATTATCGGGGTTGTTCTAATTTTTACCTATCAAAATACGCTGCTCGGCCGCTTTATGATGTCGATTGATCGACAAAATACGTGGACGGTCGTGATGGCCGTGGCGACTTTAGCCACGATTCCCCTTGATTTTATCCTGGTTCCGTGGACCAACACCACCTTTGGCAACGGGGCGATGGGTGGGGCGCTCGCCTATGTCATAACAGAAGGGGGGATGATGATCGCCGCCTTTTATCTCATTCCCAAAGGGTATCTCGGCCGGGAGAATCTGGTTGTGGCCGCCAAAGCCCTGTTGGCTGGAGCAGCGATGATGGGAGTCGTCTGGTTTGTCAAAGATCAATTTATCGCCATTCCCATTTTGGTGGGCATGGTGGTTTACCCCGTATTCATTTTAATGTTAAAAGCGATTCCGACTGAAGATTTAGCTCTGCTTCAGGAAGTCGGGAAATCATTTTTAGGTCGCTTCAGAGTAGGCGCCCAAGTACAGGAATAAGCATATGTTTCGCTTCTTAAGACGCAATAAATCACAGCCGGCTGCTCCCAAATCGAGGGTAACTGAAATCCAGGCGCCGCTCACGCTGCAAACCAGCG
Source organism: Ardenticatenaceae bacterium (assembly GCA_030065875.1). GTDB lineage: Bacteria > Chloroflexota > Anaerolineae > Promineifilales > Promineifilaceae > WTJY01. The sequence continues at coordinate 82,829 of JASJCR010000010.1, forward strand.
ATGGGACCTTAAAAATTGAATTTATCCCGGAAATCGTGGGGCAAATTCGGCAAATGATCTCGCGCATCGAAAGCCGCGATTTGCTGGTTAAGCGCATGGGGTATTTGGCGGCCGTTCGCGAAGAAGGAGTGACCTATCTTTCACTGGCCACCGGCACAACGATGGCCAACGATCTCAATGCGGATGTGTGTGTCGTCGACTTTAACTGGTGGTGGCCGTCTCCCGTTAGTCAGATCGGGTATGAGGGGCTGGGCTCAGTCCTCATGGGGCAGCGCGAGCTGAATGACGTGCTGGTCACGACCAACCACCCGAACCTGGTGCTGCTCCCTTCGGGATTTTTGCCCATCGAAGAGCGGCCGAGCGCCGCGCGCAGCGATCGCTTAAGCCGGGTCCTGAGCGAGCTAGACGAACGATTTGACCATTTAATTCTCGACATTCCGGCCATCCTGGCGGTTAGCGAAGCGGTGCCGCTGGCCGTTCACGCCGACGCCTGTTGTCTGGTTGTCCACCAGGGAGTCACCTCCTCAAATAATGTTCGCCGCGCGCTGGATGAGGTGCAGCACATCGACATGCTTGGCGTAGTCATGAACCAGGTTAAAACGCATATTCCCAAGGGAATTTTGCAAATTTTGCCGTCGGAGTAAGTAAAAGGGAAAACCATGCAGTTATTTGTCTTATTTCTCGCCACGATCTTTGTAGCCGGCATTCCCTTGGCCAAATACGATATCAAGTGGACCTATTTGTTCGCTTTTGTGGCCATGCTGGCTCTGTCGTTTGCTTATTTTTTCCTCAATCAAATATAGGGTCGCCCAGAAGGTATAGAGGCAGAAGCAGGTATGTTACAAACCGCAGTCGGTCTGGAACCGATTAAAACGGCCAAACAATTAAAGAATCAAAAATCTTTTTACCAGATTTTCTGGATTTTTTTGGTCACCGGAATTTCGGCCGTTTTAGCGTTCCTGATGATTACCGATGGGCCCTCATTTTCTGACCTGGCCTGGATCATATTTTGGATTTGCGTGGTAGCCGTGGCCATCCAGCCTCGTCTGGGAATACACATTATTATTTTTATGACCCTGGTTGGTGATAAAAACGTCAGCTGGTGGTTTCCCTTTACCAAAAACTTTTCGAGTGAAGAATCGCTTCTCTTTTACAGCAATTCATTTTCCTTTAGCCCTCTGGAAATCTTTATCGTCCTCACGGCGCTGATGTGGGTATTAAAGGGTATTTTGCGTCGCGATCTGCGCATCAAGACCGGTCCGCTCTTTTGGCCGGCCGCTGTCTTTACCTTTTTTATGGCGGCCGGTTTGATTTATGGCCTCACCTCCGGGGGGAATACCAATATCGCCCTGTGGGAATCACGAGCGATCTTTTACATCTTTGCCATGCTGGTGTTAACCACCAATTTAATTAAAGATAAAGAACACATCAACACCCTCTTCTGGATGATCATCTTGGCCCTGTTTTTTGAAGGGATCATTGGGTCATATACGCTGATTTACTCATATGATTTCAAGATTAGTGAAATCGAAACGCTGTTTGATCATTCTGCATCGATTCACACAAATATCTATTTTCTTTTTCTCATCGCCGGTTTTCTGTTTAAAAAAGTATCCGGCACCAAAAAAGCTTTGCTTCTTTTGATGATCGCCCCGGTGGCTCTGACCTATCTGGCCTCTCAACGAAGATCGGCATTTTTATCTCTTGGGATTGCTCTGGCCTTACTGTTTGTGTTGATTTATCGCGAGAGACGATATCTTTTCCGATTTATCGTTCCCCCGCTGGTTGTCGTCGTCATCGCTTATACCGGCGTCTTTTGGAACAGCTCAAACGCCCTGGCCCTGCCGGCTCAGGCGGTTAAATCGGTTATCGCTCCAGAAGCCACCAGCGAGAAAGACCTCAGCTCAAATTTGTACCGCATTACCGAAAATGCAAACTCTGAATTTACAATTCATCAACGGCCGCTAACCGGCGTGGGGTTTGGCAACAAATTTTATATTTTGTACCCGCTGCCCGATATCAGTTTCTTTGAATGGTGGGAATACATCACCCACAATTCAATTATTTGGATTTGGATGAAGGCCGGTTTCTTCGGTTTTGCTTCTATGATTTTTCTCGTTGCTTTATCAATTTTGATCGGGATGAGAGCGGTCATCAACCTGCCCAAAAGCGAACTGCGAGTTATCGGAATTACCATGATTCTCTACTTAATCATGCACTTTATTTTCGCCTATGTAGATATATCCTGGACCGATCAAAGTATGGTTCTTGTGGGAACAACGATGGGATTGCTCAACGTCTTTCGAGAGATTGCTGAAAAACCTGAAATTGTTCCTGAACCGCGCTGGCCCTGGCAGCGGCTTAAAACTGCGTAATTCCCACTACTTTCCAATCTAGTCAGGCATTTTTTTACAAACCTGACCAACATTTTTTTACCTTATCCATCTTTCCAGGTTGGCGTATTTTGTTGCCATTCTGGCTGTATCAACAAATAAGAATGAAGGCGGATCTTTTTTATATGTCACCTTTAGAAATTTTGGGAGACGCAGGTGCTGTTCTCCGCGCCAAATGGTATTTTCGCGGCGGAAAAAATATCGGAGAAAAAATTAGAGTGTGGGGCAGAGCGTCCATCAATTACCCCCAAAATATGATTATTGGCGACCGGGTGCGAATCATATCCACGATTGTTCCGGTTGAAATATACGCCATGTCTCCCAACGCCCTGGAAATTGGCGAAAACACGTTTATCAACTACGGCTGCTCAATCGCCGCAACCCAATCGGTAAAAATCGGCCGGGATTGCTCAATCGGCACGTATGTCATCATGATGGACAACGATTTCCACGGGCTTGAGCCGGATAAAAGAAACGAAATGCCTCCCTCAATACCCATTTCAATCGGCAATAACGTGTGGTTGGGCGCTCGAGTGATCGTTCTGCGAGGGGTATCAATCGGCGATGACACCGTTATTGCGGCCGGAAGCGTGGTCACCAAAGATATTCCGGCCGGGGTCATTGCGGCCGGCACGCCAGCTAAAATTGTGCGGGAGTTTTAATTCATCCATGCCTGCCATCTCCGTTGTCCTCCCTACATATAACCGGCTGCCACGCTTAAAAAGAGTGTTGGCCGCCCTGGAGCAGCAAACACTCCCAACCGATCAATTTGAAGTCGTGGTCGTCTCGGATGGCTCGACCGACGGCAGCAACAAATTTTTAAAACAGTATCAGGGAAGACTCACCTTAACGTCGATTCTCAAAGAAAATGGCGGTGTGGCCACGGCCCGCAACGCCGGTTATCAAAATGCCAAAAGTGACCTTGTTCTTTTTATCGATGATGACGTGATTCCCGAACCGGATTTGATCGAGCATCACCTCAAACAGCATCAAATTCACGGCCGTGATGTGGTCATAATCGGTCCGATGCTGACCCCGCCGGATTTTGACATGGCCCCGTGGGTGCTTTGGGAGCAGGCGATGTTGGAAAAACAGTATGAGGCGATGACCGAGGGGTTGTGGGAGCCGACCGCTCGGCAATTCTATACCGGCAACACCTCTCTGGCTCGTCAACATCTGGTCGAAGCCAATGGATTTGATCCCTCTTTTCGACGAGCGGAGGATGTTGAGCTGGCTTATCGGCTGGATGCCAAGGGTATTCGGTTTGTGTTTGACAGTCAGGCGATCGGATATCACTATGCGGATCGATCGTTTTCTTCGTGGATCAACATTCCCTACGCCTACGGCCGCAACGACGTAATTTTTTGTCGGGATAAAGGGCAAACCTGGCTCCTACCCATCATGTATCGTGAATTTGAGGAGAGAAATCAGTTGATTCAACTCCTCGTAAAGGGAGCCCTTGATCGGCCGACCTTGCAAAATATTCTGGTCCATCTATTTAAGGGAAGCGGCCGGCTCTTCCATACTTTAAATATCAAGAAGCTGGCTCAAATATCCTACAGCGCCATCTTTAACGTGCGCTACTTTCAGGGGGTAGCGGATGAAATTGGCGGCCGTGATCTCTTTTTAACCTATCCGGCCGTTGAAGAATTGCCCCACGACACCCGCTCAAAACCAGGACCGGCCGCTTAACCAAGAAATATGCCATATGGAAATTAACCATTCCCCAAAATCAATTCTAAACCGGCAAAGGCTGCTGTTTTTCTCCGTATTTTTTTTGCTGCTGTTATCTCTTGCCGGCTGCCTCGAGGAAGAAGAAAGTGCACCTCCCCCCACGGTGGCCGTCATATTTAGCACCATCACTCCCTTGCCAACCATTACCCCCCGACCAACGACTCCACCCCCGCCAACGCTGACCCCTACCCCTACCCCACAGCTGGAAACGGTGGTGATCTATGATGATGAATTGGCTCCTGGGTGGTCGATTGACAACAGTCAATTTACCTTTGTTGAACCACAAACCACCGAGTTCATCTACGATGGGGAGGCGGCTCTAAAAGTTTCTCCACGTATCGAAGCCTCTTCATCATTCTATGTCACCCTCGATGCGGCCGCCGAAAACCTCTATCGCAAGGAAGATATCGTTAAGCTCTCTTTTTATCTAAACCCAGGCCCCGAAGTCATCTTACCCGACGATCTGGCGGTCACCCTGCAGGGGAGCAACGAATTCCCGTTTTGGGTTGAAGGAGATAATTCGGTTCAAATAGCTGGAAACATCAACCCTTTCTCAGAAACCCTGCTCGTTTTTCTGGACATCAACCGCACGATTCCAGAAGATACCTGGGTGCTCATTGAACTTTATCCCGATGAACGAGAATTTGATCCGGAATATGAATTTTTTACCGGTTTTTATATCAAAAACAGCCTCGGCTTTTTGCAGCCGTACTATATCGATCGCATTGAGTTAACCACAATCGTCCGGCCGGAGGATTCGTAATCTATGAAAAAGTACCGGCATCAATTTGTAACCGCTCTGTGCTTCTTTGTTCTCGTCCTGGTTGGGGGCTGTGCCCCCTCATCAACCGTCAACCCGATTTCATCCTTTCCCACGCCAACCCCATTCCCGCTGGAGTTGGTCACGATCGATGAGCAAAACCTGGAAGAAATGCTCGACAATGTCGAAGAAGATGATTTTGTCCTTCAGGCGACGGTGGAACCGGTTGATCTCGACGCCTTGGTAGAGGATGAAGAAGATTTAGAGCTGCAGGAAATTCAGGCCAAGCTTCAAAAAGAGATCACAATCCAGGTAGACGCCCAGGCCAATATACAACCGATCAGCGATTTAATTTATGGCGTGGCCAACCCCCCGGGCATCTATTTGCGCACGCTGCAGCCCTCCTTGAGCAGTTGGGGAGGGGAAGGGGCGGTTCGTTTTAATTGGGAAGACGGCAACAGCTGGAATTTGGGATCAACCAATACCTATCGCAATACACCAGTGAGCGATGAGGTCGATGGCAATCAGGCGCTGATCTTTTTAGAAAACGCAGCTTTGGCCGAGGCGGAAACTTATATGGTGCTGCCCACGATCGGCTGGGTAGCCAAAGATAACGATCCATTGACCTGCTCGTTTAATTCATCTGAAGGCACCTGCACCACCGGAAATGCGTCCACTTGTCAAAGCAATGACGTCGTGGCCAACCCCAACCAAACCAGCATCCCCGTTACGCCGGCCGATATTTTGGAATTTGCCATGCTTCTTTCAGAACAGGATGCCGCCCCCAAAATCCTATCCCTCCTGCACGAACCGGAATTATGGGGGGTTACACATTACGACCTGCACCCCGAATGCACTACTTATCAGGAAATTGCGGATACGTTTATCCTGTATGCTGAGACAATCAAAGCTGAGCTTCCAGCAGTTGAGCTGTCCGGCCCGGGTACCTGCTGCTGGTTCTATTACTGGAACTCTGCGGCCGGTGAGGCGGACAGACGGCTGAACGACAACGAAGAGTTTTTACCCTGGTTCCTGAGCCGCTTGCAAGAGCACGAAAACGAAACCGGTGTTCGACTGCTCGATATCCTGGATATCCACTACTTCCCGGAAAGCGTATCGGTTGATTCGGATGACGGCTTGCAGGATGAGGTTCGCCTGCGGGCTACCCGCTCATTGTGGGACCCCACCTATGTCGATGAATCGTTCATTCGGGAACCGGTTTACCTCATTCCCCGCATGCAGGAATTGATCGACACCCGCTATCCCGGCACAAAATTTGCCATCAGCGAGTGGAATTTTGGCGGTGAGAACACCCAAAATGGCGCGCTGGCTATCGCCGACGTGCTGGGGATTTACGGCCGTGAGGGAGTGTACATGGCCTCTTACTGGACTTATCCCTCTTTTCGCAGTCCAGGATTCTGGGCCTTCAAAATGTACACCAACTACAACAATCTGGGCGGCAAATTTGGCGATATCTCGGTACAGGCCGAATCAAACGATATCGACCTGGTCTCTTCTTACGCTGCAGTTGACAGCGAAACCGGGAATTTGCACCTGATGATTATTAACAAAATTGACGGCTTTGAAAATAAAGAAATCGGCATCGAGATTGACAACTATGATTTTGCCGATCGGTTTACCATTTACCAATACACCGGCGAGTTTGGGAACGATGGCGACGGCATCAACTCCGCCACCGAAGTATCGATAACGCGTTACTTTAACTTAAGCCTCCCACCCAATTCCATCACCCATCTGGTATTTCAACCGGAACAAAATTAGCATGAATCAATATAATTTAGGCTTCATTATCGAACAGGCGCTGGGGCATATCACCCACACGAAAAATTTACGGGCGAACGTCCCCCATGATCAGGAAATCCAGGCCCACTGGGTGCTGCCGGAGTGGCAAAAGAGCGGTTTAAAGAGCAAAATTCCGGTTTATAAATCAAATTGGACGGTGCAGGCCGGCCTGCAAGCCCGACAGGGATTGAGACAGCTCAATGGACAGGTGCGGCTCGATGCCCTTTTTTTCCACACCCAGGTGACCGCCACCCTAGCCCAAAATTGGATTAAACAGATACCCAGCGTCGTCTCGCTTGATGCCACCCCACTGCAATATGACGCGCTTGGCGAATTTTATACCCACGAATCCGGCCCCTCGTGGCTCGAAAATTTTAAGTGGCGCCTAAACCGCGATTGCTTTAAACACGCCCGGCATCTTGTCACCTGGTCAGATTGGGCCAAAGAAGGGTTGGTGGCGGATTATGAAGTGCCGCCGGAAAAAGTAACGGTTATTCCACCCGGAGTTAATCCCGATGAGTGGAAAGCCGCTAAACGACAAGCAACATCCACCGTAAAAATTCTCTTTGTCGGTGGCAATCTTGAACGCAAAGGTGGTCTGGTCCTGCTCGATGCCTTTCGAGCCTTAAAATCAGAAACCTCTGAAGGAAATGAGGTAGATGTGGAGCTTCACCTGGTCACCAAAGATCAGGCGGACCCTCAGCCGGGTCTTTTTGTCTACAACAACATGCAGCCCAATAGTGCCCCCCTCAAAAAACTGTATCACGATTGCGACATTTTTTGTCTGCCCACTTATGGAGATTGTTTGCCAATGGTGTTATCAGAAGCCGGCGCGGCCGGTCTGCCGGTTGTTTCGACAACGGTGGCGGCCATCCCCGAAATAGTGCACGAAAATAAGACCGGATTTTTAGTAAAAACAGGGGATGCGCAGGGGCTCAAAGAAGCTTTAAAATCTTTAGTAACCAATCAATCCCGTCGGCTTGAATTTGGGCAGCGGGCGGAAGTCACCGTCAAAGAAAGATACGATGCGCAGGCAAACGCCAGACGTCTGCTGACGCTGCTAAAACAAATTGCCGCCGGGGAGAGCTCATGAGCAGCAAAGTTTTGCTAACGATATCAGGCAACCAACCGGCCGACTTACGCAAACAAATTGCCGATGGGCATCGCCCATTAACAGATTACGTGGCCATGGCCGACCACTTTCCGGCCGACTTAATTGATTATCAGCGCGCCCAAGAGCAGGCCTCCTGGTTTGGCCGCCTGCTTCACCGTTTGGGAGGCAACAACTTGCTGCTGGCCTGGGTGTGTTTTCAGCTTCGTGGTCAGTATGATTTGATCTTCACCGATGGCGAGCAAATCGGTCTGCCGCTGGCGTTCCTGCTCAAGTTATTTGGCGGCTCAAAACGGCCGGCTCATTTTATGATCGTGCACATTTTGTCAACCAGAAGCAAACAGATGCTGCTCGATTATTTGGGATTGGCCACCCATATCGACATATTTTTTGTCTATTCAACCTGGCAGCAAACATTTATTCGTGAACGGTGGGGACAGCCGGAGGAAAAGGTGCAGTTTACCCCCTTCATGGTTGACCATCGCTTCTTTGCGGTTGACCAGGTCGACCCAGATGAGCCAATCGATGGCTTTGTCAAACCGGATCAGCCCCTAGTATGTGCTGTCGGGCTTGAATTTCGCGATTATCCCACCCTGCTGGCGGCCGTTGACGGATTAAATTGTCACGTCGTGATTGCGGCCGGCAGCCCGTGGTCAAAACGCTCCGATTCAACCGCCGGGCAAAAAATTCCGGAAAACGTCACCGTGCGCAAATTTTCACAGTATGAGCTGAGACAAATTTACGCCATGAGCGAATTTTTGGTGATGCCGCTGTACGACGTTAATTTTCAGGCAGGGGTCACCGCCCTGCTGGAAGCCATGTCGATGCAGCTGGCAGTGGTTTGCTCCCGGACGCCGGGACAAACCGATGTCGTGATTGACAAAAAAAGCGGCATATATGTGCCGCCAAGCGATGTCCAAGCCCTGCGGGAAGCGATGCAATATTTGCTCGATCATCCCGATCAATGCCGGGCGATGGGAGATGCCGGCCGGAATATTATTGAAGATGACATGTCGCTCGATCGATATGTTGCTCGTTTTCAAGCCGAAGTAGGCAAAATAAGCAAAGATTGAAGTAGACATAACGTAGTGCTGTAAGATTCGTTGTAATCCGGTCCGTTTAAAATAAATTTGTGAATGGCGCGATATGGGAGCCTCTGCCCATTCCAGATTATTATTTGCCAATCAAGGAGAGCTTTATCATGCTCAAGGTCATTGTGACCGGTGGGGCTGGATTTATCGGCAGTCACCTGGTTGATTTTCTAGCAACGCAGCAAATTGATGAAATTTTAGTCATTGACAATTTGTATCGCGGAAAGCTCGAAAACATCGCCCAACAATCCAATCATCCGGCAGTACGCTTTGTTGAAGCCGACATTCGCGACTACGAAACGTTGGAAAATTTGTGTCAAAATACAGACACCATTTTTCATTTGGCTGCCCAATCAAACGTCATGGGGTCTGTCGACAACGTCGACTACTCCTTTTCAACAAACGTCAGCGGTACGGTCAACATCCTTAAAGCGGCCCAGGCCAACAACGTCCGTCGCATTGTGTTCACCTCCTCCAGAGAAGTGTACGGCGAAGCACAGTACACGCCGGTCGATGAAAACCATCCGCTCGGCAGCAAAAATACCTACGGCGCCAGTAAGGCGGCCGGTGAACTTTACTGCAACGTCTTTCACAACAACTTTGGGGTGGAAACAGCAATCTTGCGCCTCTCCAACGTGTACGGGCCGCGAGATTTTGGCCGGGTAATTCCCCTCTGGCTGGGCTGGGCGGCGGAAGGAAAAGATTTGATCGTCTACGGTGGCCAACAGGTCATCGATTTTGTCTGGGTTGGTGATGTGGTGGAAGCGCTGTGGCGGGCGTCAACGGCCGATAATTTGGTTGGCCAGCCGGTCAATGTCGGCAGCGGAATTGGCACCCCCATTCTTGACCTGGCCGAACGGATATTAAGTTTAACCCACACCCCCTCGCAACTTGATCATCAACCACCCCGCTCCGTTGAGGTGGTTAAATTTATTGCTGAAGTTGAATGTATGCAGGAAATTTTGGGGATGACCCCGGCCGTAGACCCTCTGGCACATCTGGCCGACATGATCGTCACCCCCGCCTAATCGATGGACAATTTGATCAACATATTGCTTTTGGTTTTTCTTTTGCCGCTGGCCATGATGGTGGGGTATTTGCTGCTGCTAACCATTACCGCGTTCATGGCTCCTGCAACCACGAAATTGATCGGCAAGTCGCCCGTGTCCCGGTTTCTTTTCCTGGTACCGGCTCATAACGAAGAACGGCTGCTGCCGGCCACGCTTGACTCGTTAAATCAATTATCATACCCGGCCGATCTTTACGAGGTTCACGTGGTGGCCGACAACTGTGACGATCGCACCGGTGACATCGCTACCGCCAAAGGAGCGATTGCCCACGAGCGAAACAATCCCGATCTGCGCGGCAAGGGGTACGCCCTCCAGTGGCTGTTGCAGCGCCTGTGGGATCAAAAAATTGAACACGATGCGGTGATCATCCTCGATGCGGACACGGTGGTCTCCCAAAACTTTCTGACGGTCATGGACAGCCGGCTGCAGCGGGGCGAGAGGATCATTCAGGCGTATTATGCCGTGCGTGATCCGGATCGCTCTTCGAGCATTAGCCTTCGCTATGCCGCCCTGGCCGTCCTCCACTACCTGCGGCCGCAGGGGCGCATGATTTTAGGCGGATCAACCGGGCTAAAGGGGAACGGCATGGTTTTTCACCATGAGGTGATGCGCAACCATGAGTGGAGTTCATCCCTGACTGAAGATATCGAATTTCACATGGCCCAAATCCTAAAAGGTGAACGGGTGATGTTTGCCCCGGATGCGGTTGTTGAGGCCGAAATGCCGGCGAATTTGGCCGACGCCAACACGCAAAACGAGCGCTGGGAGCGCGGCCGGATCGAAATGGCGCGTCGTTTTGTCCCGCAGCTGCTGCAAAATTCCTGGAGCACTAATCCGGTCAACAGCCGATTTTTACTGTTTGACGCGGCCGTCGAGCACCTGATTCCCCCCTTTTCTATTTTGATGGGTGGGTCGCTGGCTGGCGTAATTTTGACCGCCGTCGCGTTCATTTGGTCAGACCACCCGCTGGCCCTTGCAAACTTTTTATTGGCCATCTTCCTGATTTTAGGACAGTTCGTTTACCTTATATCTGGTTTGCGTTTGGCCAAAGCACCGGTCGGGGTCTACAAAGCCCTCCTCTATGCGCCCGGTTTTATGATTTGGAAAATCTGGCTGTATCTGCGGGTTTTGATTAATCGTTCTGATGACACGTGGGTCCGCACCGCTCGCAACCAATAAACACAGTCAGCTAGTTTTAGAGTTTAGAAATGATGCAGATAATGGAAAAAGTATCCAATCAGGCACAATCCATCAATGATCTAACGACCCAATCACTTCGATCTGAAAACGAGGAGCGTTCCAATCAGGTGACCCCAATGTCGTACGCCAACACCGACGAATTAGACCGCAAGGCTCAACGCATGCTGGATCGCTATGCATCGATGAGCTTTAAAGGGCCGCGAGAAGCGCAGCGCATGCGCGTGCACCTGATTACCTGGGTGATCCGCACAAAGCTGTCGGAAAACGTCAAGCGAGTTTTTGATCTTCTGATCGCCCTGGTCGCGCTGATTTGTCTTTCCCCACTTATCGCTCTGACCGCCGTGCTGGTAAAAATCACCTCACCGGGCCCGATTTTCTTTAAGCAAATTCGGGTTGGCAAATGGGGTGAGCCATTTTACTGCTATAAATTCAGATCAATGTATATTGATGCTGAGGAGCGCAAAGAAGCGCTCATGGCCCAAAATGAAGCGGACGGACCGGTCTTTAAAATTAAAAACGACCCCCGCATCACCCCGGTCGGCCGCGTAATCCGCAAATTAAGCATTGATGAATTACCCCAGCTGCTCAACGTCATCAAAGGGGAAATGAGCCTGGTCGGACCAAGACCGGCCGTTCCCAAAGAAGTAGCTGAATACACCTTTGACGAGCTGGCCAGGCTTGGTGCTGTGCCCGGTATTACCGGCCTGCAGCAGGTTTCCGGCCGCAGCGATCTCGATTTTAAACGATGGGTTGAGCTGGACTTGCAATACATCAATGAGCAAAGTTTGTGGACTGATATAAAGATCTTGTTACGCACCATCCCGGCCGTCATCTTCGCACGGGGTGCCTATTAATTAAGGGAATTTCAAAACATGCGAAAATTAGTCGTCGTACTCGGGGTACCGATTGACAACCTGACGATGTCTGAAACCATTGATCGCCTGGATTCATTTGTCCAAATCGGTCGGGAAACCGGAAAAACCCATCAAGTGGCTACCGTCAACGCGGATTTTGCCGTTAAATCCCTCAATGATCCGGAGCTGCGTCTGCTTCTGTGTGAGGCGGAAATGGCCACGGCCGACGGCATGCCCCTGGTTTGGGGAGCGCGTTTGTTGGGCATCGATATTCCCGAACGGGTAGCAGGGGCTGATATTGTGCCGGCTTTGGCCGGGCGAGCCGCAGAAAAAGGGTACTCAATTTACTTCTTTGGCGCGGCAGATGGCATCGCCCAAAAAGCGGCCGATCGTCTCAAGGAGCAATACCCAAACCTAAAAATTGCGGGAGTTGCTTCTCCACCTTTTGGTTCGATCCTGGAGATGGACCGCCGCTATATCGACGAAATCAAACGGTCCAAAGCGGATATCGTCCTGGTCGCGCTGGGAAATCCCAAACAGGAAAAATGGATCGGGATGTACGGCCGGGAAATCGGGGCTCCGGTAGCGATCGGCATAGGTGGGACTCTTGATTTTATGACCGGTCAAACAAAACGCGCCCCGGCCTGGATGCAAAAAACCGGTTTGGAATGGGTGTATCGCCTGCTTCAGGAACCGCAGCGGCTGTGGAAACGATACGTACACGATTTATTTGGTTTTTCCTCATTTTTTGTTCGCCAATGGTGGATGATGCGTCAGCAAAACGGGCCGGCGTTGATTCTCCCCAAAACCGATCTGGTTTTAATCGATCAAACGGCGTACCTAACCCTGTCCGGCCGCTTAGATCGGAACAATTATGAAGAAATCGTGATGTCGGGCATGGAAGCCTTAAAAGAAACCGGTCAAATTGAAATTAACTTAAAAGAAACGACTTTTCTGGACAGCTCAGCGATTGGGGGATTGGTGCTCATCGCCAAACAGGCCCGGGAACAGGGAGGAGACGTTTGTCTCAAAGAAGTACCCGACCGTATTTTACAAACGCTCACCCTCTTGAAACTCGATCAATTTTTTGACATTGTTGATGAGAACGGCAAGCCGATTCACGTATCGCCCCAAACGGTCTTTGTGGAACCTTCAACCCATGTCATACGTATGCCGCGGCGTTTAGATGTCAACACAGCCGAAAACCAGCAAATCAAAATTATGCAGGCGTTACAATCACACGATGACATCCTGCTCGATTTTACGGAGACCCGCTTCCTGGCCAGTGCCGGTCTGGCATCCCTGGCCCATATCCAAAAGGAAGCCCAGCGGCTCAACAAAAAATTACGCCTCGCCAACTGCTCCACTGATGTACAGCGGGTCATAAAAATGGTGCGATTCGACTCCCTATTTGAAATTGTAGAGCATTTTAAGGCACCAGCCTGACAAAATTTAAACCATCGACGATTAACGATATGCAAGCGCTAATTTTGGCAACCGGAGAAAAT
>JASJCR010000083.1 GCA_030065875.1 Ardenticatenaceae bacterium
TCGCCCTATTCTTGTTAGCTGCACTTTTTGTGGCTCGGCCGTTTTTACTACCGGCCAGCCGCCAGCCCCGATTATCAGAGCGCGAAGCGCTCCAGGCTGAAAAAGAGGCCCTTTTGGCTCGCATTCGCGCCCTCGATTTTGATGCCCAAACCGAAAAACAAGACGATCAGGCGTATCAGATCGAACGGCAGCAGTTGCTGCAATCAGCGGCTGCCATCACCACCCAGCTAGACGCCCACGAAGACGATAAAATCGATGAGGCCATAGAAAGAATGGTTGCTCAACTGCGGCAGGAGCTCAGTGCAAAAGAAGGCGGTTCAGCTTTTTGCCCCAACTGTGGAACACCGGTTGATGAGGGAGATCACTTCTGCGCCAATTGCGGGAGAAAGCTGACGTGAACCACCGCTGGTTACAAATTTTGCTTCTAGGAGTCTACTTGTTGGTTGGGTCCAGGGCTGCTGTGGCTCAGGAACAACCGCCAGATGATGCCGATCCCGCAAATGGTGTGCGTTTGTATCAGCAGCGATGTGCCAACTGCCACGGACCGCAGGGCATGGGGGATGGCGAACTGGCTGAGAATTTGCCCAACGCCCCTGCCGCGATCGGCAGTGAGGCTTATCTCGCCACCGCTGATCCTCAGCAAATGTTTCAGGTAATCCAAAATGGCAACATTGCAGCCGGAATGCCGGGATTTGGGGTGGGAAACAACAGCGATCCGCTCTCTAATCGTGATATATGGGATATTATCGCCGGTTTAGGGCAGCTGCAGATTTTAAACCAGCCGATTTCGGAGGCGGTGATTATCGGCCGAATAGATCATGCTGAAGCGCGTGAACTTCCGCCAGACCTGACCGTGAGTCTGCAGGCATTTGATGAATCGGCCGGCGAGGCGCTGACGTTGGAGACAACGATCGATCCAGACGGCAGCTATCGTTTTGATTTACAGCAAATCCCTCCGACCTGGTTTTACCGAACCTCTGTGAACTATCAACAGGTTGATTTTACCAGCCCGGTGGTCACTTTTGATCCTCTAGCTCCCACGGCCGATTTGCCGATCACCCTGTTTGAAACGACAACCTCGGACGACAACATCCGCTTATCTCGTCTCGCCTTTTTGGTTGAATTTATTAATGATCAGGTGCAGATCGCCGAGTTTTATACTTTTGACAATCAGGACCTAACCGTTTACACCGGCCGCTCCGGTGATCCTTCGGCCGGCACAGTTTATGTGACTTTACCGCCTGAAAGCACCAATCCGGTTTTGTTGCGAGCGATCAACGGCGGAACGAACCTCATCCCGCTTGAAGGGATTGTGGCCGATAATGGCGATCTTGGTGCACCCGTACCGATCGGCCCCGGCCCAGGGACACTCGAACTGGTGCTGCGTTACGAGGTGCCTTTTAGCAGCGTGGTCGAGTCCGATTTTGCGCGCGACTTGCGTTATGATGCGGCCCAAATCGAAATGATTTTGCCAGAAACCGGGGTCACGGTGCGGCCGGAGTCGGGATGGTCAGCCCCGCAATCGTTTGGCGACGGCATTATTGGGGATGGCCTTGCCCGATCTCGCTTCACCTACTCGGCTCCCGAAGCGGCTGCAGCGGTTAATTTTCCCCTGACTGGCTGGCCGACCAGAGTGGTTGACAGCAACGGCAATTTAATCGTTAATCGTCAGGAGACCCAAGAGCTTTTTGTAGGAGGGCTGGCCCTGTTAATCGTGGCTGCAGTTTGCGGCTATGTGTCTTATCGCTGGACTCAGGCAACCCCAATGGTCAACGATAAAGAAGAGTTACTCATGCGGGTTGCAGCCCTTGATGAAGCGTATGCCCGAGAAAATTTACCGCGGGGTGCGTATCGTCAGCGCCGGGCCCAACTGCTTCGTGAATTAAGGGAACTTTTCGACCAAAGAGAAAAGACCAGAGACGAGAGACAGGAGACGAGAGACAGGAAACCAGAGACTGGAGATTGATACCCTCTCTGGTCTCTTGTCTCTATCTCTGGTCTCAATTATTTTCTGAGTTGGGAAAGAACCTGCTCCAGTTCTGTGGGAAGGGGAACTTTTAATTCGACCGGTTTGTTGTCACTGGGGCGGCGAAAGTGGATTTCATGGGCGTGCAGAAACTGCCGCCACAGATTGACGGTCGGTTTACGGCGGCCGTATATGTGATCCCCCACGATGGGATAATTGATAAATGATAGGTGGACCCGAATCTGGTGGGTGCGGCCGGTGATTGGGTAACAGGTGACAAGCGTATGATTGGCAAAAAATTCGCGGGCTTCATACCGGGTTTTTGACGGTTGTGAGGCGTAGTGGGTTCCCGGTTCAATAACGGTCATGCGTTTGCGATCGGCGGGATTGCGGCCGATCGGAGCATCGATGAGCGCCTTCTCCGGTTTGATCCGGCCATCAACAAGCGCCAGGTATACCTTTTTGATGGTGCGGTCTTTAAATTGACCGACGAGGTGATTGAGAGCCCGGTCGTGCTTGGCAATTAAAACCACCCCTGACGTATTTTTGTCGAGCCGATGAACGAGCCCCGGACGACGCTCTCCCCCTACATCCAGGACGTGAGGATAGTGATAGACAATAGCATTGGCAACGGTCCCACTTTCATGCCCCACAGCGGGATGCATGACGATTCCCGCCGCTTTGTTAATGGCCAGCATATCCTGATCTTCATAAATGACGTCAAGCGGAATATTTTCGGGAATCAAATCGCTTGGTGTAGGCGGAGGCAGCAGGGCCACGATTTCTTCTCCACCGGAGACTTTGTAGTTGGCTCGCACGATTTCATCGCGGAGATATACATTCCCCTGGCGAATCAGCCGCTGCCATTGAGCACGGGATAATTTGGGGTGAATATCACGCAGCGCTTTATCTAAGCGCATACCGGCGATAATATTTGGAATTGTCAGAACAATCTTTTTTACCGCTTCCCGATCGAATATTTCACTGTCGTTGTACTCATCTTCATTGAAAAATTCTTCGGGAATTTCCCGCTGATTGTTCATATGCCCTCCCAGTTTTACAAACGCTCCTGCACGAGGCTGCAATCAACGATTGGATTGAATGGATAATCTTTTTGACAATCGTTCTTGTTTGCGACGGTTTGCTTGAGATGAAATTCTCCAGTAAACAAACCCGATGCCCAAAGATACCACGATCAGGGTGACGACCCAAACGAG
Organism: Ardenticatenaceae bacterium; assembly: GCA_030065875.1. Classification (GTDB taxonomy): domain Bacteria; phylum Chloroflexota; class Anaerolineae; order Promineifilales; family Promineifilaceae; genus WTJY01. The sequence continues at coordinate 3,184 of JASJCR010000083.1, forward strand.
AGATCGTGCCTGCTGCCAGGCGGGCAGCTCTGCGGCCTCCGGTTGTGGCGCCGAAATGGGTGGCTCGTACCCTTCAAATGAGGTTTGGGTGGCAAAAGGGGGTGGTGGTGCAGGAGGGGATGGTACTTCATCCTGGGTAATATCCGGCGGTAGAAAGTCGGTCCACATCAATACCCCGAGAACAAGTACGCCTCCAATAATAAAAACGTCCGCCCAATTAAAAATGGCGATGTCGAGAAATTGTCGATCTAAAAAGGTCCCCGTAAACAGCGGCCGGAAATTTACATCGACAAAATCGGTCACGTGCCCGAGCCGAATGCGGTCGATGGCATTGCCCAAGGCACCCCCGGCGATCAGCCCCAGAATGACGCGAAAAAAGATGTAATTACCAATAATTGTGGTATTCATATAGAGCATATAGCCGGCAACGAGGAACGCCACGATTGAGAAGACCCATCCATACCCTTCGAATGTGCCCCAGGCGGCGCCCGTATTGGTGACGTGGATCAGGCGAAAAAAATCGGTCAACTCCGGGAGCGGGTAAAATGATTCGCCGATTTCGTATAGACTTTCGACCCTGAACTTGGTGAGTTGATCGATAAAAATCGCCACGACAGCCGTGATCCACAGCCAGGCTTGCTGCTGTATGGTTGCTCGTTTTGGGGAATTCATAGGGCGATCATTTTACCATATTTTTTTGGAAACCGATGGGGAGGAACTTTCTCATCTGATGAGTCGTTTATTTTTACAGACCCAACCCCACATCAATTGTTTTAGTTAAGATAGGTCACGTCGGTACAAAATGTAGAAGGTGATGGATGAAAAAATATAGCCTGATTTTCTACGGGGGAGCATTTGGCATTTTGCTATTGCTGATTTTGTCAGCGTGCCAACCGCAGGTGGTTGAGGTCGAGGTGACCCGAGTGGTGACTGAAACTGAAACTGTCGAAGAGGAACCGGTTGAAGCTATAGAAGACGGCCGCGGAGAAATCGAAGCCACCGGCAGTGAAGAGGACGGGGGTAGCCCGTTTATCCCCACGGCCGGGCAAATTGTCAAGGTTGCGCCCACCCGCGTGGCCACGGCCGGTTGGGTTGATATGGATACCGTCACTGAAAATGAGGAAATGATGCGTTTAATCGAAGAAAGTCAAGAAGAAGTTGTGGTGGTTCATCAATACAACACCTCATTTGGCCGATCAACGCTACTCGTAGCCGGGGATCGGCTAATTTTTGTGGAGTCCGCCGCCGGGCTGCCCACGATCCCAGCCACTGAATCGGCCACCCCGGCCGATTTAACCACGGCCCTGATTAATACGGTTCCCACCGAATCTCTAGCGGAACTTTCTGTCCAGCTGCAGTGTGATCGCTGTGTAACGGGTGGGGCAGGGGAAACGGTGGTAATTTTATGGCCCTCTTCCGGCATAACCATGACAATTGATCAGGGAGAAGATGTCGAAGCCATCAGCTCATTATTGAGCCTGCTGCGTCAAAATCACAATCAAATTAGACAACAGGCGACCGTGCGAGCGTTTCGTTTAGGTGAGGTAGATTATCGATGAAAAAAACAAATAAATATATATCGATCGGATTGATGGTTTTGCTGATGCTGGGCGGTGTGTTTTTGGTTTCTTGTGGAGGTAGTCAAGAAGAGGCTGCTCCCGAAGCGGCAGAAGAAAGTACGGAGACAACTGCCGAAGAACCCGCCCCAGAAGTGGAGCAAGCCTTCGAAGAAGTGGAGGAGGCTGAAGAAGCAGAGGAAGCTCTGGATGATGGAGGGCTTGACCCGGAAGCAACCGGTTTTGAAGAGGATCCCGGCAGCCCTTTTGCCCCAGGTAAAGGGTTGAAAGTGGCGCCTACCAGAGTAGCCAGTGCCGGTTGGGTAGATACGTCAACCATCACTGAAGATGCGACTATGATGCGCATCATTGAGGAAAGCGAGCAGGAAATTGTGGTCATTCATCAACTTTCTTCCCCCACCGGCCTCTCCACCTTAATTGTGTCGCCTAGCGAATATTACTTCACCCGAGTGAACGAAAATCAGATTGAAAGTTCCCCGATCGAGCGGTCAACTCCCCTGGTGCTGCAGGCTGCGCTAAACGGTTTTGAGTCAACCGATCAACTGGTTGAGCAATCGATCCAGCTAGTTTGTGATCGGTGTACCCAGGGAGGCACTCAGGAAACGCTGGTTATTCTGTGGCCGGCGTCCGGTTTAACCCTGACAATGGATCGCGGCGAGATTGTCCCGGAAGCCACAGCTTTACTCACGCCGCTTCGTTTGGAGCATGATGCCCTGCTGCGTTCAACGTCCTTGCGTATCACCCCTTAATAATCAAATCAGGTCAGCAATCAACCCATTTTTAAGAGTTCACCTTCCGCATGATGGCGTAGATAGGTGAGCCACATGGTTGGGGTCAAATCGCCATAGCTGTTGTGATTAATTTTTTCATTGGCCGCAGGGGCCGCCTGGAGTTGTTTTGCCAGGTCAACCGTTTCATGACGAGTTTTTACAAATTGATCCTGCAGTTCGTTCCAGCTCAACCCGGGAGGGGGACGATAGGTGTCATACTCATCATTGACCATTCGCTCACCTAAAGCAACCGCTAAACGGCGCTGACCCCATCGTTCAATCCCGATAATGTGGTTCAGGACCTTATAATTTTTCTTAGAGGGATGCGTATCCATCAACTTGCGTCGAATTCGCAAGCCGGACGCGTCAAGCTCCTCGATAAGATCTTGACTGCTCTTGTCCCGATCTAACCACCCCAAAACGTGTGGTCCCAGGAACTGCAATAGTGATTTATCCTGCAAAAAAAGGCGGTGAACCGCTAATCCGATCCCGAACCCCAAACCAAGCCAGAACAACGTTTTTGATAATTTTTTCATTTGCTTTACTTCTTTCAGTTAAAAAAATTAAGAATCCCAACCGGAATAATTATCTTTTTCGCTTTCATCGACGTGGGCATGACCGGCGCGACGACGTCCTTTGGGGCTAAACCAAACGTAAAGTATGAAGAAAAGTAACTGAAATACCATGACGAGAAGTAAGGCCACACCCAGCTGTAAAGCGATCACCGGAACGCTGCCGGGAATGCCCGATCGGTAAAAGATTGCCGGTTCTATGTATTCGTTATTAAACAACCACTGCGCTATCCAGAAGGCGATTCCCAAAAACACGATCATCCGAATAAATTGAAAGATGCCCCGTTTTACTACCCCCTGACTGGCTTTAATTTCGCGTGATCTTCTCGTTTCCATAATTCAGCTCCTCAAAGTTTATTGCTCTACGCACCAACCCGCTACCCACGCCGGGGCTCGATCCGGAACCTGCACCTGATAAAAACGAGCCATGTAGCGGCTGTTTGGATCACTTATTCGCGCCACTTCGATATCGGTTGATCCTACAATTAATATAGGCTCACCGGCACCGATGATCATGTTGTGCCCCACCGTATCGGGAATATCTGTGCGCAGTAAAACGACATCCGCCTCAAAGTTTTGAGCCAGCCCACATTGTGCCCGATCGCGACACGCCTGGCTGCACGTTAACCAACCATCACCGGTGAGCGGCGCAGGGGAATCAGAACCAAGGACGCGACTTTGCGATCCCCCGATAAATCCGCAGGCGGTTGTGAACCCTAAAATAAGGATAGTGTATAAAGTAAATCGAACGGCAATGGTTGGTTTCATACGTCTCCTCATCGCTTCAGGTTTCAGCAAATTTGATCGTTGGGTATGATGGTGAAACCAAACAGATAATTGATCTTATTATACCAGAGGACAGATTGTTCGCTGATTGTTTGCACACTTGTCGGGTTCACGTGACAATAACGAGTATTCATGATTGCCGCTTATTCTATCCAAGAACTGTTGGACCTCATAAAAGAGAAGTATCCGGAATGGGACTCTTTTCAAGATTCGCTTTTTGTGGCTGAAGCGGTGGCTCCGCTGCGGCGTATTTCCGACAAAGCGCGCCAGACGCTGCGCAAAGCTGATTTTCGCGATTTGTTGGCCGCGGCCGATTATGAACAGCTGTGGAACCGATTGGAGCAGCTCGGCCGTCAATCTTCACACATGTGGACCGGTCATCAGGCCAACAGTGATTTGGCAATTCTATATGAGGTTCGTGAGAGAGGGAGTATGTGGACGCTGCTGGAACAGCTGCGAGCCCTGGTCTATGAAAAACGTCCTTCTCCAGATCGTCTGCAAAGTTTTTCCGATTATTGTGAGGAAAATAATCTGACCAATAAATGGGCTTTTGCCACATTTTACATGACGCTGCTGCGCCCTCATGCGGAAATCCTGATTAAACCGCGTGTGGCCCGCTGGTTTTTGCAGTTTATGGGGTTGGGGGAGATTTATACGCCAAAACCGACAGCCCGTATGTATGAGCGGTACAAAAAAACCTGTCACGGTTTGCTGGCCGAGCTCAAACCCATGGGCGCTCAGGACATGATCGATATTCACGGCCTGATTACCACCGCTTATCAAGTAAGTAAAACGCGCGTAGGCGGGCTTAAGTTAGAGGCTCAAATTGAGCTGGATAGGCCGCTGGCCCTGCGCGAAGAGCGGCCGCTGTATACGGTCCAGGGGGCGGACCCCCCGAAAGTGGAAGTAGAGAATCCAGAAATGACTCTCAAAGATGTAGCTGAACAGATCGGCTGGTCAGAGGATGCGACTGAAGAGTGGGTGAAGGCGGTAAAGCGCAAGAAACAAGCGATTTTTTACGGTCCACCCGGCACGGGCAAAACATTTGTGGCGGCGCAGCTTGCTCGTTATCTCGTATCCGGTGGTGATGGTTTGATCAAGACGGTGCAGTTTCATCCGGCTTATGATTACACTGATTTTATAGAAGGGATTCGCCCTGAAACCGCCCCGGACGGCCGGCTTACGTATCGCAACCGCCAGGGCGTTTTTACGACGTTTTGCCAGCAGGCTGCAGAACGATCAGGACCCAGCGTGTTGATTATTGATGAGATAAACCGGGCCAATTTAGCTCAGGTGCTGGGTGAGTGTATGTATCTTCTTGAATATCGGGAAGATACGATTGAACTGGCCAGCGGCCGCTCGTTTGCCATTCCTCCTCAGCTTTTTATTCTGGGCACCATGAATACGGCGGATCGCTCGATTGCCCTGATCGATCACGCCCTGCGCCGTCGATTCGCTTTTATCCATCTACCACCCAATTATGACCTGTTAGAGCGTAAAATTGCTCTCCAGCCGGCCGTAAACGGGGCGGAACTGGTTGCCCAGCTGCAAAAAATAAACCGGCTGATCGGTGACCCGCACTTTTATCTGGGTATTTCCTATTTTCTTGTTGAAGATTTGGAAATCTTGCTCCCCCAAATTTGGCAAATGGAGATTGAGCCTTATCTGGAAGAGTTATTTTCTCATCAACCGGACGTGCTGGAACAGCTGCGGTGGGATAAAATTTCGCCTCATTTCACGGAAAATAAATAGGTGAGATTCACCTGGATATTTTCTGGGAAATTACAAAATGGAGATCCATATGAAAAATATAACTGCAGAAGACCTTTACAGCCTACAGCAAATTACGGCCGCTAAATTAAGCCCTGACGGTCAGAATGCTGTTTATGCTGTGCAGCGGGCTGATCGGACCACCGAGAAGAAGTTCACCAATTTATGGCTGGTAGAAACTCAGGAAGGTGATCCTCACCAGTTTACGTATGGGGATCACGTAGACAGCGCTCCGGCCTGGTCACCGGACGGCCGGCAAATCGCCTTTTTGTCAAACCGAAAAGACGAGAAGCAAAGTCAAATTTACGTGATACCGGTCGGCGGGGGGGAGGCGCGACAGGTCACCGATTTGGAAGGTCAAATCGGATCATTTCAGTGGTCTCCAGATGGAACCCAGATGGCCCTGATGTTTCGGCAAAAAGATAAGGCGGACAAAGAGCGGGAACAAGACGAACAAAAGAAAAAGCTGGGCGTCGTAGAGCGGGTGATCACGCGGGTGTTTAACCGCGTCGACGGGGCCAGCTATGAGCCGGAAGAGGATTGGCATATTTGGACGGTCGATGTGAACAGCGGCGACGCCACTCAAATTACCTCGGGCGAAAGTGGGGAAGCCAATCCAATCTGGGCGCCGGATGGCCAATCGATCCTCTATGTGGCCTCTGAAAATCCAAATTGGGACCTTGAACTAGATACCGAGGAGTTTTTTCGGATTTCGGCCTCTGGTGGCGAGCCACAGCTGGTCCGTTCACCGGCGGGCGGAAAAGGGGCGGCCGCCTTCGCCCCGGACGGCCGTTCGTTTGCGTATCGCGGCCGCCGGCTCACCCCCGGTCACTGGTATCAAAACGAGGTGATTTTTGTGGTGCCGCTTGATGCGGCCGAGCCTCGTGATGTGACGTCCATTCATGATTATGATGTGGGTTCCAGTACGCTGGGAGATTTTGGTTCACCACCGCCCCAATCGCCACCGATCTGGTCCGCTGACGGGCGTTTTATCTACTCGACAGCCACCCGTCACGGGGCCAACCCGCTGCTCAAGTTCGAGGTTGCTACCGACAAGATGACCCCCGTTTTTGACGGCGAGCCAACCGTGATTGGCATGGTCGATTTTGACCACTCTCAGGAGAAATGCCTTTATTTTGAGGGCACGCTAACCGACCCCGGGCAGCTTCTCCTTCACGATTTTAAAAGTGGGGAAACCCGGCAGCTAACCGCCATCAACCAAGATCTCCTCTCAGAAATAAAATTGGGTCGCACCGAAGAGGTTTGGATTGAAGGGAAAGATGGGTACCAGATCCACAGCTGGGTTTTAACGCCCCCTGATTATGACTCAAGCCAGAAATACCCAACCTTGCTGTACATTCACGGGGGACCGCAAACCCAATACGGCCGGACGTTTATGCATGAATTTTATTTTCTGGCCGCCCAAGGATACGTTGTGGGGTATTCCAACCCGCGTGGCGGTCAGGGGTATGGGGAAGGGCATGCCAAAGCGATTTACGGGAAGTGGAACACGGTTGATTATGATGATTTGATGGCGTTTACCGATTATCTGGCCGCCTTGCCCTACGTCGATGAAAGTCAAATGGGGGTTGTGGGGGGCAGCTATGGCGGCTACATGACCGGCATGATTGTGGGTCAGACCGATCGTTTTAAAGCGGCCTGTGCCCAGCGTATGGTCAGTAATTTTATTAGCTTCCACGGGACGAGCGATTTTAACTGGGCGGTTAAATACCTCGTCGGTTTTGAAGGGGAGCCGTGGAATGATCTGGAAAATTACTGGCGTATGTCTCCAATGAGCCTGATCGACAACGTCAAAACCCCGACGCTGGTTATCCATTCGGAAAATGATTTGCGCTGTGACAAAGAGCAGGGGGAGCAGTATTTTGTGGCCCTTCGCCGCCACGGGGTTGATTCTGAGCTGATTTTGTTTCCCGAAGAAAGTCATGGGCTCTCGCGGGGCGGCCGGACCGACCGGCGCATCGCTCGCCTAAATCAGGTGGTGAGGTGGTTTGATAAATACCTTAAGGATTAGCGAATTACGATGTACGAAATGCAAAATTCGCCGGTATTGAGAATTGACCTTTGAATTATTTAGCAAATAAAAAAGCCGAATTCTTTGTTTTCGAAATGTTTTCCAAGTAACTTATCATAATTCGTATTTCGTCTCTGGTATTTCGTATTTGAATCACATGCTTCATTCTCCTCACTACCCCGACCTTTCCCCCTATCCCTCAGAAATTGATGAGGTTTTGGGGCTGCAGCCGCTGGCAGTGGGCTGGCTTCATCGCCGCAAATCATTTGCCAAAAAGAAGTCGGACCCTCGCTTTGTGGCCCGTTTATCTCAATTTTGCCGGCCGGATAACCACGCATTTCCATTCCGGCCGCCGCTGCGCTGTGCCTTGGAGAACCATGCGGTGGACCCACTGCAAATTGATGGTGAACATTTTGCAGTGGGGGGTGGGGAGATACGGGTCATCGGCCACGAAGAGATCTTTGCCGCGCCCGATTTAATCCTCCATTATGTGGTGGTCCATCAATATCAGCCGCCGCCGGAATTTGTGTCGGCCGTTATGCACGGTCCCGCACCGGATTCGGCTGAGTTTCGGGCGTTTATTCGAGCCATCCAAAATTTTTAACGTTTTTGCCCCAGCGGTTACTTCCCGCTAGACTAGAAAAGTTGGATCGGAACTCAGCTGTAAATTGATAATCGGTAAAAAAACGCGGTAAATCAATGGCCAAACCCAAAATACAAAAATTTCAATACGAATTGGACCCCAGCATCGAATTTGACGATGCGGCCTGGCACGATCGGCAAAAAATGGTGTCGATTCAGGGGCACGAGTCTTTGGTGGCGGCCTTTATCAACAGCCTGGACGAGTGTGAAAAATTAACGCCAAAGATTTATCACAAGCTGATGCGTCGTTATGCGCGGCAGGGGATGCCCTGGTTTTCAAAAAGCCAGCTTCAAATCGCGTATCAGCAGTTGTGTGATGGAGGTTGGTTGACCTTTGATCCTAATTTGCGAACCAAGCTGCAGGTCAAACCGGTGCGCAGCCAGGCCGGGGTGACGGTGGTGACGGTGCTGACCAAGCCATATCCATGCCCCGGAAAGTGCATCTTTTGCCCAACCGATGTGCGCATGCCCAAGAGCTATTTGCACGATGAGCCAGGTGCTCAGCGCGCCGAGCGTTACGCGTTTGATCCCTTTGACCAAACGGCCGGCCGGATCAAGGCTTTGGAAAAGATCGGTCATCCGGCCGATAAAATCGAGCTGTTGATTTTAGGCGGCACGTGGTCGAGCTACCCTCGACCTTATCAGGAGTGGTTTGTCAAGCGCTGTTTTGACGCCATGAATGGGGTTGAAGCGGCCGATTTGCCGGAGGCGCAAACGCTCAATGAAACCAGCAGCCGGCGCAATGTCGGTTTGGTTGTTGAAACCCGGCAGGATCACATCGATGTGGATGAGCTGCGCTGGCTGCGTTATCTGGGGGTGACCAAGGTGCAGGTGGGGATCCAGAGCATGGATGAGAACGTGCTGGCCCTCAACAAGCGCGGTCACGATACCCAGGCAACGCGCGACGCTTTTCGGATGCTGCGCCTGGCCGGTTTTAAAATTCACGGTCACTGGATGCCCAATTTATTGGGGGCCACCCCAGAGAGCGATTTGCTTGATTACGATCGCCTGTGGTCAGATCCGGCCGTGCGGCCGGACGAGCTCAAAATTTATCCGTGTATGCTGCTGGAAAATGCCGAGCTTTATGAATATTGGCAGCGAGGGGAATATCGGCCGTATTCTGAAGAGGAAGTGGTCGATATTTTGGTGGAAGCGATGGCTCGCACCCCCCGCTATGCCCGGTTAACGCGGGTCATTCGGGATATTCCCACCAATAACGTGGTCGAGGGGTTTAAAAAAGCCAATTTGCGCCAGATCGCCGCGCAGGAAATGACCCGCCGCGGGCTGGCGTGTCACGATATTCGGGCCAGGGAAATTCGGCGACAAACCATCAGCCTTGGAGATCTGCAGCTGGTAACCGAGCGATATGAAACGGATGGGAGTGACGAGGTGTTTCTGAGTTTTGAAACCCCTTCCACACATCCTTTGGGGGAACGAATTGCCGGGTTTTTGCGGCTCTCTCTGCCAGATCAAGGGCGGCCGCATTTACTGCCGGAGCTAGAAGGGCACGCCATGATCCGTGAGGTACACGTTTATGGCCCGGCGTTGGCGGTTGGTTCCGGCAGCCAGGGAGAGGCGCAGCATATCGGTTTGGGTTCACAATTGATCGCTAAAGCAAAATCGATGGCGGCCGCGGCCGGATATGAGAAGCTGGCGGTGATAAGCGCCATAGGCACCCGCAAATATTATGAGAAGCACGGCTTTAAGCTTAGTGATCAACCGGGTCACTATATGGTTTTCTCCCCTCTCCATTTGGGAGAGGGGTTGGGGGTGAGGGAAACTTTCCTCCCCTAACCCTTCCCAAAGGGAGGGGAATTAGATGCCCTGAATCGTGTCTAATTATTAAAATGAGTATTGACTTTCTAAAACATTAAGTACACCGTTATAAAAATATTCTTAACTTCTTATTTTAGATACGCCTCTTTGCCGCAGACGAATAAATTCGGCCGCTATGGAAACCGAAACGCGATTTATCGCGTTAATAACCGGATTTATCCGGTTTCGGTCTCCATGGCCGATGGATTTATTCATCGGCCAAGAAAGGGGGCAACAATTTTAAAGTTAGGAAAACATTTGTTACACAGTATTCAGTACTCTGTAACTTAAAGATTCATAAATTTATCGAATTTCTGGTCCGTTTCGGATAAGCTGAGCAGATGAAAAAATCACATCTCCAACTCAGCGAAACCGAGCGACAACAAATCGAACAATTAACCAAGCAGGGCAGTTTGCCTGCCCGCAAGTTCAAGCGGCTGATGGCCCTGCTTGAACTCGACCGCGGACGAACCTTTACAGCTGTTGCCCAAACGGTGGGGGCCACGATTCAAAGTGTCTCCACATGGGCCAAGAAATATCGCGAACAGGGCTTAGCCGGGCTAGATGATAAACCGATACCCGGTCGGCCGATCACCATCAGTGGCGAAGAGCGGGCCAAAGTGACCGCCTTGGCGTGCAGTGACGCCCCAGAGGGGCATAGTCAGTGGTCGTTACGCCTGTTGGCCGACAAAGCGGTTGAATTGGAGTTGGTCGATGAGATCTCCCACACCCATGTGGGACGCATTCTCAAAAAAACGAACTCAAGCCCCACTTGAAACGGCAATGGTGTCTCAGCCAGATCACCGGTGCGTTTCTGGCGCGCCTGGAGCAGATTCTGTGGTTGTACGCCCAAGCCTATGATGCCGCTTATCCAGTGGTGTGCCTGGATGAGCGCCCTTGTTTTCTCATCGGTGACACGGTGGAACCCCTAGCGTTGCAAACGGGAAAAGTGCGCCGCGAGCATTACGCATATGAGAAACTGGGCTCATGCACCCTTTTTGCCGCCATCGAACCGTTAACCGGGAAGCGGGTGGCTCAGGTGTATCCTCAGCGTCGCAAAATCGAGTTCACCTCATTTTGCCAAGCGTTGGCCCGGGCTTATCCGCAGGCCACGAAAATCCGGGTGGTACTGGATAACTTGAATACCCACACCACCAGTTCATTCTATGAAAACTTACCGGCGGCTGACGCGTTTGCGCTCGCGCAACGGTTTGAGTTTTACTTCACACCGCTCTCGGCCAGTTGGTTGAACATGATTGAAATCGAGTTTTCAGCTCTGGCCCGCTTGTGCTTAAATCGGCGGATCCCAGATATGGGACAACTGAAGAAAGAGGTCTTGGCTTTCTTTGACGAACGGGCGGAGAAGCGCATCAAGATTAATTGGCAATTTTCACTTGAATGTGCTCGCAAGAAGCTCAATTCGCGATATGCAGTTGTTAACGAGGCTAATTCTCAATACAAATAGTTTGAATTATTTAGGTTACAGAGTATTCAGTGGTTTACATAAAGAATTGTTAAAAAAAGCCACGGATTAATACGAATTTTCACAGATTTCTCTCTCTAATCTGCGAAAATCTGCGCAATCTGCGGACACTTTCTTCAGAAAACTTTTTGTAACTTACCTAACCTGTTAAGAGCTAATGGACCTTTTTGTCTTTACTTTCCACCACGATGGGGCCCTCTATCGGGCACTTTCTCCTCTTACGCCGGATGAAGTTCACGAAGAGGGGCTGCCTTCTCACGCGGTTTTGGGGCAAATTAGTGCTCTGCTGCCGTCGATGACGCCCGATCAATTTGAAGAAAATGATGATTTTGTGGCTCTGGTTCACGAGGTGTGTCAGAAGTTGGCCCCTCAATTAACTGATTTGCAGACGGCCGCCAAAGCCCAGGGGACCGGGCAGATTTACCTCATCGATCAACGCGCCGGTCAGGTCACTGGTGACGTGAGCGCAGAGGATATTTTGGGCGTGTTTGACGTGCGATCGGGTGATATACTTCCCAAATCATATCGGGCCAATCCACAATATCGCCTTCTGACCGACAATGGACCAATTCAGCTGCCAGGTTCCCTTGAGGAACATTTACTACAAATCATACGCACACGTAAAAGCGAATCTCTAAGCTAGAGGAATCTTTTAGCATGACTTTAGATCCCAAAATATTGATCATTGATGATGATCCAATTGTTTTAGAAGCGGTGGTAGATGTTCTGGAAACCGTTGGTTACGCGGTGGCTAGCACCAATGACGGCCCGGCCGGGGTCGAAACGTTAAAAGAAAACACCGCATCGATTGTCATGGCCATTGTGGACCATAATATGGCGGGCTGGAATGGGATCGAGACTATTGCCCATCTGCGCGGAATTTCCCCCAATATATACTGTATTTTAGCCACGGGTGCTCTGCTGCCGGCCGATGAATATCAATCGGAAACCCGGCCGGACGCCGTCCTGCCCAAACCGTTTGATTTTGATACCCTGGTCAATGCGGTTGAAAAAGGGCTCGAGCGTACAAAATAAATTTTTTCCCTCCAACCTATTTTCCAGATCGACAAAAAAAACTTGCCTCACCACGGTGAGCCTGTCCGGTATACAGCCTATCTACACATAGGCAAACCTCCACTTGATTTCCGGCCGGGTCCGGAAAGCGTATTTTCACTTTACGATTGTCACGACAGATGACGTTTAAAGCGATGACGAATGTCGTTGAAGCACCCTTGAATTCCCACTAGAATGAGCTATAGAAATCGCCTTCTGGCGCATAAAAATAAAACAATCCTGCACGCAGCAGGGAGTATTACAGCATGTTGAGGCACATATGACCCATAAAAGAATCGTTTTCCTTGTATCATTCGTCCTGGTGGCGATGCAGTTAGTCGCTGCCCCTGAATCATCAACGGCCGAGATTCAATCCGCTGCGCCCAGTGATGTTCGGGATATCGATATGCTTTCGTCAACCGATGGCTGGATGGTTGGTTCACAAGGTAAAATTTGGCGTTACAACGGCACCGATTGGGTGACTCAGGATTCACCCACGACAGAAAATTTAAATGCGGTTCAGGCTTTATCCGCTAATGATGCCTGGGCTGCGGGCAATAATGGGGTCATTTTGCGGTGGAACGGCAGCATCTGGACTCAAGTACCTTCAAGTGCAAGCGTTAATTTGTATCATATCTCATTTTCTAATCCTTCAAATGGTTGGATTGTTGGTTTTGATTATTTGATGTTTAGCGAGGAGGTTGAAGCATTTTTGTGGGACGGGGTCAACCTCCAAAAAGTTGACCTAAGCGGCATTGGTGATCCCGCCCCGATCATTTACGACGTGAAGGCACTTTCTCCAACAGAGGCATGGTTTTTAGTTGACGGGTCAAATATCTACGATGAGGTTTTCCTGTGGAACGGTCAAACCTTTATTGAAAAACCCGATTTGGGTATTTACGCATCTACCCTTGATTTTTTAAATAGTAATTATGGTTGGGTAATGGATAATAGGTCGGCCGCATTCTGGGATGGGGTGAAATGGACTACTGTTGATACACCTTACTCTTACTCTGGACCATCCGTGCCCCATATGATAAATGATATTGAAATTGTCTCCCCAACAGAAGTTTGGGCGGCTGGATATAATGGATCGATCTTGAAGTGGGATGGAACTGAATGGGGCGTTGTAAACAGCCCTTCTCCTGCTCATATTGGTGACCTGAGTGTTCTTACAGGTGGGCATCCTTTTTTTAGCGGCACCCAGGGATGGATGTCTTTTGATAATGGTCAGTGGGAAAATCACATGGCTGAGGAATTTTATGACGACAGTATCATTCTGTCAGGAGTTTATTCCGACCCATCAGGCGTGACATGGGCCGCCGGGTATGATTTAAGCGGCTCCCAAATCTTTCGCTGGAATGGATCGAATTGGGTCAAGCAGTTCAACCCCGTACCCGGCCATCCGATCCACAATATTGATTTATTATCTGAAAATGAAGCCTGGTTAACCGAGCCGAGGGGTCTTCATCAATACACGGCTAACGGTTGGATTCCACATTTTTTACCGGACGATAAAGCGAAATTACATGAAGTTAGCATGGTTGATTCAACGACCGGTTTTGCAGCAGGCGAAGCACCGGTCAATTCATCGATGCAGCCTGTTATTTATCATTGGGATGGGACGAACTGGGTGTTGAAAACTGTTGATGAATTACCTAGTTATGGGGATATTTTTAAGAAAATCGTGGCCACGAGTAGTGATTTTGCCATGGTGATCCCTATTCGTTCGTATGATGGATATTGGATTTGGGATGGTGTCAACTGGACAAAAAATAACAGCTACACTATATCTGATTTTGATTTGACTTCAGACACGGATGGGTGGGCCTGGATCGATAACAGTCTGTATCGATGGGACGGTTTATCCTGGCAGTTTTTTCAAAGCCTGAACGACCTGTCTGCCTCACAAGATTGCTCGCAATCAATTTTTACGGGACCGATTGATATGTTTTCGAGTCAGTCTGGCTGGACAGTTCTTAATTGCTTTGCAGATGACACCGTATTTCTTTACCATTGGAATGGGAATACGTGGAATCGTGTAGCTAAAAAGAGCGTGGCAGAATTAAAATATATATCTGCCTCCAAAGAAGGGGGTGTTTGGCTTGCCATAGAACATTATGGGAACCCCCGCACTTATAGCCTCGACTATGTATTTGTGCCTACAAACACAGTCTACCTACCGATGCTTGCTCGCTAATTTTTAAGATGGGGAGCCATCAGCGTTTCATCGTTGTCCCAGGTTGTGCGGGGCTGTTCCGGTTTCTCAGCTTCGATGGAAAGCCAATTTGACAGGAACGATACGGCCGTGGTGGAGTAGACAACCCCGCCTAACGACCAAACCACAATGCCGCCCAACTGCTGGCTGAGTAAGGGATCAAGTGGAAAACCGAGGAAGGTACCTGCCTCATAACCATAAAAGGGAAGATACGCAAAAAGGAAAACAATACCCGGAATTTTTAGGGGGGCTGCCCCGATAAACGTGTATCCCATGTGGGTAAAGCCCGGTAATCGAGGATGAAGACGGGGCGCTGCGGCCGTGACGTGCCACCAGTGCAGCATCGCGCCGGTCATCATGGTGACGATCGCCAAATTATAAAAAAACGGTGAGGTCAGGGTAAGGGCATGCAGCGATGGGTCGTACCAAAGCCAAACTGTGGCCACAAATAAAAACCAGCATGCCCCCTTGGGGGTTAGATGGGTAAAGGCTGGCTCCCACCGTTGCAGGAGCGACTGCAACGGTTTCTGCCATGCGGTTGGCAGACCGGCAAAGAGCACCGGTAGTGAGTCGGCGGCCATAAATAGTGAGGGAAAAAGAGAAATCAACAGCAGGTGTTGGGCAACATGAAGAAAGAAAAAATGGCGGGCCAGAAAATCAATGGGGGAGATTAACGCAAATAGAAAGACAAAAATACTCAATCGAAATTTCCGCCGCTGCCCGGCCTCGACAGGATTTGTTTGACCTCCGCGCGCGTACAGCCAAACCGCTACACCGGCTAATAGAATAGCCAGCGGCCGGAAACTCCAGCTGGTTAAAAGCGTCATCCATTCAACAGTCATTGATTTGGTATTCCAGGGTCATTCGTTTGTGACGAATTTCACCAAAGTGTAACATACCGCCGTCAACTATTCATGTTTTCTGTGGCACTCTTTATACAAGAAAATATCGTTAGATCGGCATAAAATCACCCCTGTACCCTAATTGACAGGGCAAATTTGATATTGTACTATTTAGCTAATTAGCTAACAAGGAAAGTATCATGGCAACTCTAGTTTATAAAGCTTTAGCCGATCCAACCCGTCGCAAAATACTGCAGCTCCTGCGCGAAAAAGATATGAGCGCGGGGGAATTGGCCGAGCACTTCTCATATGCCAAACCGACCCTATCCCGGCATTTTAATGTGCTTAAAAATGCCGATCTGATTCAGGGCACTAAAAGTGGCAATCAGGTGATTTATCGCTTAAATGTTTCTGTGCTCGAAGAAGCGATGCTGGCGATGATGCAAGCCTTTAAAATTAATTTGACAGACAACAGTTTAGACTTAGTAGAGACGAAAGTAGAAAATAGTGAAGAAAGGGAGTTGCTTGACGATGAACAAGAATTTACAAAACAACCAGGTAGTTAACTTGAATTTGGGACCTCTCGTTTGGGCCTCGGCCGCGGTTGTCCTGATCATGACCGTCGTTTCATTTTGGGCCTGGGGGCAAATCCCCGAAGGAGCTCAGATTCCGGTTCATTGGAATGCTCGAGGTGAAGTCGATCGATACGGCTCGGTTTTTGAAGGATTATTCCTCATGCCATTAATTATGGTGGGTATAACCGGTCTCCTGTATGCGATTCCCAAAATTGAACCGCGGCGCTTAAATATTGCCCAGTCGATTAAGGCGTACAAAGCGGTTTGGATCGGCCTGTTGATTTTCATGTCAATATTGCACGGGGCGCTGATTCTGAGCGTGTTGGGGTATGCGGTTAATATCGGATTTTTGGTTCCAATGATGATGGGGATTCTCTTCGTCATTTTAGGGAATTATATGGGGAAAATTCGCAGCAACTTCATGTTTGGCATTCGCACCCCCTGGACCCTATCAAGCGAATTGTCGTGGAACAAAACTCATCGGTTAGGCGGCCGCCTGTTTGTTCTGGTTGGCCTGCTGATGATCGTTACCTCCTTTATCCCAGCATCTGAGTTTTGGGTCTACGTCATGATGAGTTCGGTTTTTGGGATGGTCATCGTGCTGTTTGTTTACTCGTATTTGGTGTATCGTTCTGATCCCCAAATTCAGTAACGGCACATTTGAGTCTGTGACTCAAAAAGTAGATTAAGGCGACGGTTTTCCGTCGCCTTTCTTTTTTAACCGGCCGCTTTTTCTAGCTGTACCAGCGCCTGCTTGGCGGCGTGCTCCCAGGTAAACCGATTCACGTTTTGCAATCCCTTCTTGATTAACTGCCGGCGTTTGGCCGGATTTTGCAGCAAATAAAGCGTGGCTTCCGCCAGCTCCCTCGTATTTAGAGGATCAATCAACAGCGCACCGCCATCTCCCGCAACCTCTGGTATTGAACTGGTGTTGCTGGCGATGACCGGCGTTCCACTGGCATTTGCTTCCAGTACCGGAAAGCCAAACCCTTCATAAAGAGACGGGTAAAGCAGTATATCGGCCCCGTTGATCAGCGGGGCTTTCCCTTCTTCAGCAATATAGCCGGTTTGGAAAATGCGATTTTGAATTTCTGGGGCAACGGCCCGAAGGGCCTGTTCAATGACATGTCCTTGCCAGCCGGTTTTCCCGGCCAATATTAAATTGTGTGGGCATCGATCGGCGATCATGGCAAACGCCTCAATAATGCGAACGACATTTTTGCGCGGCTGCAGCGTGCTGAGGAATAAAAGATAAGGGTGTTTTCCCTTGACTCGACTCGCTTTGGTGGCCCGCGCATTTTTTTCAAATTCAGGGTCTAAGGCCGGGTACACCACCTGGATTTTATCGGCATGAATATGGTAGTAGCGGATTAAATCTTCTTTGGTTGCCCGCGAATCGGCCAGAACCCGTCGAGCCCGCCTGGCATTGTGTCTGGTACTCCACTTAAGTTGAGCGACCTGTCCTCGGGTATGAGCCTCGGGAAAGTAGTGGAATCCCAAATCATGAACGGTGGCCACGCTGGGACGCCAGTAGGTCAAGGGGATGACGTGTGCCGGTGTGAAAAAAACGTCCGGCGGCCGTGAGTGGAGTTCAGCCGCCAGCCGCAGATGAGTCCACAAGCGGAAGAAGGGGATGACCACCTGCTCAACATGTGGATGTGTTCCAAACAATCCCCTTTCAGGAGGCTGGTTAAAATAAAGCCGCAGATCGTGCTGCCCGGCCGTCAATGGAATGAGAGCCCGGATTAAATGATACGCGTACGCTTCAGTACCGGTTTGATGGCGAATGGTAGTTCGACTGGCGTCGATGCCAATAAGCATGGTTTTGATCTTAGGGGCAAATTAGCGGGTTTCAAATTCCAGAAAATCTTCAGCAACCCATCCTTCCTCACCCAAAAAATTTTGGACCTTAACCCAGGATCTGCCACCCTGCTCTTCCCGCCCTTCCTCTTCCAGAACGGTGACAAATTCATCTTCATTGAGAATGGTTATTTGTTCCCCACCGGGAGTGGTGCGCATGGTTAATCCGTTTCCACCGGTCCCGGTCACAAATGCTCGGATAACGATGGGGGTCGGTGTGGCCGTGGGGATATCGGGATCGATGGTGGGGGTGGGGGTAACGGTTTCCAAACCGGGCAGCTGCGTGGTGCTGCTG
Source organism: Ardenticatenaceae bacterium (assembly GCA_030065875.1). GTDB lineage: Bacteria > Chloroflexota > Anaerolineae > Promineifilales > Promineifilaceae > WTJY01. Next base: position 21,474 of record JASJCR010000083.1, read on the forward strand.
TCTCCTTCATCTCCGCTGGGTACCGGGGTGCCGACTGGTGAACCTTCTCCTTCAACGGCCTCTAAAACGTTGTTTTCTTCGGCCGATTCATCACCGGGTGCGAGGGCAACCTGTCCCTGATAAAGCAGCCAGCCGATGGTTAAAGCCATCAGGAACGCGCCGAGAAACATGGCGTTGGTGCCCCGGCGCAAAATCGCTTCTCGCTCAAGCGTATAGACGCGAGCCGCTCCTTGGCGAATATTTGTATAAGCGTAAAAAATCGCAACCAGGGCGATAAAAGTCACCAAAAGTGGCAAAACAAAGGTCATAAATGATCACCTGAAGAGACATCAGACAACAGACGACAGACATCAGGTTGTGGTCTGTCGTCTGCAGTCTGTGGTCTGTTGTCTTTTATTTATTGTAGCCTAACTTCAACAATTCGGTCACGATTTGCGAGATCTTTATGAAGAATAACGGCCGCCTGGGGGAAATAAGAGCGGGCCAATTTTTGTGCAGATTCCCCTTGCTGCCAGCCGATTTCCAACAGGATAATCCCCTTAGGGGCCATCAGTTGGGTGGCTTGCTGAAGCAGCTGTTTGATTAAGTTGAGCCCATCAGAACCGCCGCGAAGGGCGTGTGGTGGTTCAAATCCGCGTACCGAGGGATCGAGGGCATCAAATTCCTCATCGGTCACATAGGGTAAATTGGCGATGAGCAGATGGATGGGACCGGCAACCCGATCAAGCAAGTCGCTTACACCAAATGAAAGACGGGTGCGAGAATTTGTGGGGGCAAGCTGTCGCCAATTTTTTCTGGCGATCGCCAGGGCCGATTCAGAGCTGTCGACGGCCGTCACCACGGCCCCAAAAATTGTCAGCTCACACCCCAAAGTAACGGCGATACAGCCGCTGCCGGTGCCGACGTCAACGATGTGCGGCCGGTCAAATTGCGAGGCCGCTTTGAGGGCTTTTTCGACCAGCTCCTCGGTTTCTGGGCGAGGAATTAACACCTGCTGATTGACGACAAACGGCCGGCCGTAAAACATCGCCCGGCCGGTAATGTATGGGATCGGTTCCCCATCAGCCGCGCGCTGCAGAAATGAGCGGTACCGCGTCCACTGCTCGGCCGCAAAAGCGTCTTTGTCGTGGGCAATTAGCCAGGTCGCCGGCCGGTTAACCACCGCTTCGAGCAGCAGGCGTGCTTCAAGAGGGGGGATCATTTGACGGCCGATGTGAAGGGCTTCGCCAATGGTTACGGGATCGGTTTCAGACATGTGATTATTTTTGCCGAAAGGCGGTGAGTGGGGTGGCCACCCAGGTTGGGGGTGGGGTTTTATAAAGTTCGGAGGCATCGCTGTAGGTGATATCGAGAATTTCCCCTTTTAGCGGCCCTCTCAAATATCGGAAAACCTGCCCGGCATCCCGATGATCGCTTTTGGCGGTGACACAGTGCTGATTGTATCCCCAATAATCGCCGTCTTCGAGAAGATGGATACCCTCTTCCACGGCCGCTTTTGCTTTATGAAGTCCTTCCCAATCGGGGTAAAAGGCATTTTCCGGCGTGTCTCCGTAGCCAAGACCGTGGTGAAAGGGATCGGCCGTTGACACGATGACCGCATCTTCAACCTCTTTGGCCAACGCTTCGATTCCGGGGAGCTTCTCCGGTTTGCCACCGGCCAAATAAGGGTATCTTTCAATCATCTGCGGGGGATTGGTCAGCCCGCGGCGAGCCACTTCGGCGTGCCAGAAGTGACGCCAGCTCATGAGGGCGTGATCCCCCTGCCATTCGACGCGATCGTTCAGACCCGGCCCTTGAATTCCCCAAAACGGCCAATCAGCCGGATCACCACCGGCGGCCACTGCGCGGCGGGCCGCTTCCATTTCGGCCGTAAAGGCGTGCAGCACGCTGATGACCACCACCTTATCGGTTCCGCTGTCCAGGGCGGCATGAACGCACGCTGCAATTTGGTGGCCGCAGTCCGCAACGCCGGCGTGGGGAAAAACAAGAACCCCGCCGTCTGCCAAAATTTGATTGAGCTGCCAGCGACGGCTCATATCGAGCCCCCAATCCAGCCGGCGGATCGTGCCGTCATCCCCCAGTTCCTGGTGCTCGCGGGTATACATCGCCAGAATATCTTTTTGCAGTTGATCGCGATCGAGGTCTTCCATGAGATACTCCTTTTTAATAGCTAATGGCTATTTGTCAATTGCCAATTGCTAAGACGCTTTCTAGCACTTAGTCATTGGCAATTAGCATTTAGCTATTATTTTTTTTTCTCTTGAATAGCTAATGGCTATTTGTCAATTGCCAATAGCTAAGCGGCTTTTCTAGTAATTAGCCATTGGTCATTAGCAATTAGCTATTATTTTTTTCTCTTGAATAGCTAATGGCTATTTGTCAATTGCCAATAGCTAAGCGGCTTTTCTAGTAATTAGCCATTGGCCATTAGCTATTAGCCATTATTTATTTCCTCTTCCAGCCGAGCCATTATATCTGGATTGTCGGATGGGGATGGTGGATTAAGCGAGGCCTGTGGTCGCTGCAGCCGGTTCATGTAGCGCCAGAACACGATCAGACCTGCCAGAACAATAATCACCGGAGCGATCCAGATCACTAAGCCGATGCCGCTGGTGGGCGCGTTGGCCAAAACTCCTTCTCCGTATCGATTGGCAAAGTACGCCAAAATCTCTTCGTCAGAGCGGCCGTCTTCCAGCTGGGTTCGAATTTCACTACGCCAATCCTGACACACCTGCGTGGGGCATACGTCAACCGGCACCGACTCGCATGTTGGGCAAAAAAGCTGCTGCGCCACCCGGTTGACGTCATCATCGGTGATCTCCTGGGCGGCGACGATGGTGGGCAGCGCCAGCAGACCGATCACGATGGCCATCAGCCACAGAGGTGTGGGGTTTAATTTTTGTGTTACTACCATGAAGTGCGCCTAATTCTATTGATTGACGGCCGAATGCCTACCTTTTTTGTGTAAGGTCGATGTCAATCTCCGGCCGCCAAAACCGCCACGCGGCGTCTTTCAGCCTCGGCGATTTTCATGTCGAGTGGATCCGGCCAGGCGGCGATGAGCGTCCCGATCATAAACACCACTCCACCGGCCCACAGCCAGTTGATCAGAGGATTGATATACATTCGCAGCGTGGCCGCGTTGCGCTGCACCCCTTCCCAGTTCACCAAAATCACGTAAAAATCTTCGGCGATCGTGGAGCGAGCGTCGGGAATGGTCATCCCTTCTCCGTTTCCAAAAATATCGGTATGCGGAAAAAGCGTGGTGATGAAGCTGCCGTCTTCGTCATAAACATTGACGGTGGCCTGGGCGACCTGAACGTCATTTTCCATATAAAAATCGGCCTGCACAAATTCTATCGTATAGTCACGAAGAGAAGCCCGTTGACCGCTCTGGAGAAAAATTTGCCTGTCCGCCTGAAAAAACTCGCTGCCGATGATCCCAAACGCCATCACCAGGACCCCTAAATGGATGAGGTACCCTCCGTAGCGTCGCTGATTTCTGACAAAGAGCTGCCCCAGGGCTGTTGGCCACGATTCATCTTTTGACCGTCGTCGGGCGCGGGCGGCCCGCACGTACTCTAGGGTTGTCAACCCGGTTGAGAAAAAGACGATCCACAAACCGATCAGGGCACCAATTTGGGTGATACCGGCGATGACGATGCCGATGACCAGCAGCGTCGCGACCGCGGCCGGCCACAGCGACAAACGGCCGAGGTGATTGATGCTCGTGCGGTACCACATCGTCAGCGGGGCGACTCCCATGAGCAGCAGCAGCAGGGCGAACAGGGGACCGGTGGCCAGGTTATACTGCTGCGGACCGACGCCGTACTCCTGGCCGGTGAACAATTCTGACAAGAGCGTGAAATTGGTAAAGAAAAAGATAATCAGGGTGATCGCCATGATCACGAAATTATTGATCAGGAAAGCGGATTCGCGAGAAAGAAGTGACCCTAAATGATTATTGCTGGCCAAAGCCGGTGCTCGATAAATCGCCCAGCCTGCTGAAAAGAGCAGCATAAACACCATAAATCCAAAAAACACCCACTGAATATCTGACTGGGCGAACGCATGAACCGAACTCAGCAGGCCGGTGCGCACGATCAGGGTGCCATAAATAACTAAAAGGTAAGTAATGAGAATCAGGACGACGTTCCATACTTTGAACATCCCTCTTTTTTCCTGAATCATGACCGAATGCAAAAAGGCGGTGCCGGTTAACCAGGGTAAAAAGGCCACATTTTCGACCGGGTCCCACTCCCAGTAGCCACCCCAGCCCAAGACATCGTAAGCCCACCGGCCGCCGAGAATTAACCCCAGGCTGAGAAACAGCCAGGCGGCCAGCGTCCAGCGGCGGGTCGTGCGAATCCAGCCGTCGTCCAGCCGGCCGGTCATCAAAGCCCCCATGGCGAACGCATACGGCACGATAAATCCGGTATACCCCAGATAAAGCATCGGCGGGTGAATGATCATCAAAGGATGACGCAGCAGAGGGCTTAAACCGCTGCCGTTGGCAGCCAGAAAGGGGGCGGCTTCAAATGGATTTTCGGGAAAGGCGATCAGATAGGTGAAAAATACCTGGGTAAACCCGCCGATGATCAGCGCGTAGGGCATAAGGGATTTTTCATTCCATTTGGTGATCCAGGCGACGCCCAAAAACCCGCTGAGCAGAAGACTCCATAATAGAAGAGAGCCTTGCTGTCCCCCCCACAGGGAAGTGATTTTCAAGACCAGAGGCGTTTCGCGGCTGGTCACCTGCTGCACGTAGGCGATGGAGTAATCATCGGTTATGAGGGCCATCACCATAATGGCGCAGGCGATGAGCAGCAGCGGAAAGGTGATCAGGGCGGCATTGCGGGCGCTGCTCAACCACTTCTGACCGCTGATCTGATCGGTTTTTTGCCGATAAACCGAAAACCCAGCGGCCGCAATGGAGTAGATTGCCGCCAGTAAAGCACACCAAATCGCACTCTGTCCAAATTCAGCCAGCATGCCGTCTCCTAAGATTCAATGACCGGTTGCTCCCCTTCATAGCGGGTGGGGCATTTAAGCAGCAGGCCGTCCTTGTTGGCCATAAACACCCCGTTGCCGTCGGCCTGCCCTTCAACCAGGGCCTGGGCTTCGTGCTGCAGGAGATCCGGTTTGGGTTCGTTGAAGGCCACGATATGCAGCCGGTTGGTCGGATTAGCCAGATCATCAACAATATCAAATTCAAGACGGGAATTTTCGGCATCGATTTGCGTGTATTCGATCGAGTCGCCTACCACCCAGCCGGTGACCCGCAAATCGCGGCCGCTGAGAGTGGATTCCTGAGCTAAGTATTCATCCACGGTAACGTACAGTTGGGTGCCACCGGTTGAATTAAACGCATTAAAAACGACAAAGACAACCGCCGCGACCAGCAGCACGGCCGCGACCACAAACTGCCAGGATTTGTTGCTTGATTTTTCGAGATTAATCCCTTTGGTATTGGTCCACGAGGATTGAGACATATCGAGCTCCTAAAGGGGTTGTTGAGTAATTATTCATTATCCATGAAGCGATTGATCAAATCGTTGTCTTCTATATTATCATCAGCATCCGTTTCGGAATCTGTTTCAGACTCATCCGCGGCGGAAAAATCCATTTCGATAATCGCTTCAGCATCTTCCATATAAATTTCCGGGACTTCTATATAGCTCGTCCCCAATTTGCCGACCGTCAGCCCCAGGGCTCGGCCGGCGCTTTCGGCCCATGCCCGGGCCGGTATCCCTTCCGCTTGCAGACGGCCGACGATAACTTCTGCGTCAAACAAGCCATAAGTAGTATAAACGACCGCCCATTTTTGTTCTGTCATAACGATTTTTTATTTCATATCTCAAGCTGCTGGCTTATTAGCCGATAAATCTATTCATATCGGAAGGTAAGGCGGCAGCGTGGATTATTTCATATATAAACGAAGCGTTTGTAAAAACCCCCGTTTGGGAGCAATTTTAAAAGCGCCTCATCGAATTTTGTCATCCAATTCAGGTTTAGGATCGCGCTATTATACAAGATAAACGTCTAAATATCGGGCACTTTTAATGAATTTGGTAATACCCGCAAAATTTTAACATTGAATTTCAAAATTGCTCTTGACATGGGTTTCAAATTTAGATAAACTACCCATCGCTCTTGAGGAAGCCACCGGGAATAAGTAAATTCTCTTGAAAACCAAATAGACAGAAAAAAGCGGCCATCGGCCAGCTTTTTAGCGTCTATGGTGGGTAAATATTGAGAGCATCACGTTAACAACTGAAGAGTGGTAAGGACAAGAAAAAGGTGACGGTAGAATCTGTCAACCTTTGAGTGTCGAAAGACGTACGAACTACAAGTAAAGTAGGATCACACGACCAAAGGCTATCGCGAGATAGCA
>JASJCR010000084.1 GCA_030065875.1 Ardenticatenaceae bacterium
GTCCGCAGATTACGCAGATTTTCGCAGATTACAGAGAAAAATCTGCGGCCATCTGCGTAATCTGCGGACACCTTCTTCAGAAAACTTTTTGTAACTTACCTAAGTAGTTTACAAAAAGAATTGTTAAAAAAAGCCACGGATTAATACGGATTTTCACAGATTAGAAGAGAAAATCAGAGTCAATCCGTGGCTTTTTTTATTTAGATATTAACTCAAGTTGCGACCTTCATACGCCGCCGAATAAATCCGGCTGCCAGGAGAACCGAAACGCGATAAATCGCGTTAATAAACCGGATTTATCCGGTTTCGGTCTCTTTTACCGATGGATTTATTCATCGGGGAGGTAAGGTAGCAACTTGAGTTAGATATTAAGGAAATGAACCACTTAGAGCAAAAGCATAAAGAAGAATGATGCCTTTAGGCTCTTTGTACTTAAAACTTTAAACTTTGCACTCCTCATTTGCCACACAATATCAATTTGGGGAATTCATTGACCTGGTACTGCAGTTTGATACAATAACCCCGGCGCTAATTCTAATGTTCTGTTAATAATTTGTTAACAGCGCATCCATCCAAATCAAAACAAAAAAATATTATTCACTTCCACTAACAATATAGGGGTAGTTATGTTTCGGCGTTCGACATCATACCAGATAGTCACGTTCTTTTTGGTTTCCGGTCTATTGTTTTCCATGATTCCACAGCCTGTGTGGGGGTCTGTCTATGGAACCTCTCTTGGTTCAAACAACACAAATCAACGGTTTGATCCTCAGGATCAGCTGGCCCTTGAATTACAGGAAGCGGCTGAAGAGGGGTCTATCGCTCCCCTGTTGCCAGATGGTGTGGGCGAACAAATGATGTCGATGGGGCTGCTCGATGAGAGCGGCACCCCTCAGGGCATGCTGTTTGATCAGGGGGCGCTGGAATTAGCGGCCGCCTCGGTCAATCAACCACAGTCGCTGGCCAACCCGATTTCGATTTCGCGCGTGCAGTCAGCTTATGTTCCGATAGACAGCGATAACGGCCGGGTGGATATTACTTTTTCCGTGACCAACAACCAAACGCCGGAATCCCTACCCCTTATTCCGGAAAATGCCACCGTCACCGAAACGCTTGATATTTTGAGTACCTTTGATTATTCGGCCGATCCGGCCACGGTGCGCAACGTCATCATTGCTGACTCCCTGACGGCTAACGCCCAACTGGCGGAGACCCTGCCGGCGGCCGAGCAGTCCGCTTCTGAACTGATTTGGAATTTAGGTGATATTCCCCCGTTGGGCACCGTTACTGCCACCCTGGCCGTGACCATCCCCACGACGGTGGCCGACTTTATCGCCCTCGATTCTGGAGCGACCGCCTTTGGTTCGCTGAAGGGGCGTGAGGTGCGCGCCAGTGCCGCACCCGGCCTAATGGGGCCGGATTCTTTTGCGCCATATTTACGCAGCACGGTTGACGCCGATATTTCAGACGAGTATATGCTCAAAGCGTTGGGAGAAGTGGGCAGTGATCCCCTGGCCCTTTTTGCCTTTGTGCAGGGGATGGGATTTGAATCTTATCAGGGTTCTTTGCGGGGGACGCGCGGCACCCTGTGGAGCGAGGCCGGCAACAGCGTCGATCAGTCAAGCCTGTTAATCGCCCTTCTGCGAGCCAGCGGCACCCCGGCCCGCTACGCCCACGGCACTCTGGCTCAGCCGGAGACGCAGCAGCTGATTCTGTCGATGTTCCCCGAACCGGTGTCGGTTTTTGGTACCATTCCTGCCGGCACCCCGCTGGCAGACCCGGCCAACGATCTAGACCTGTTAACTGAGACCAGCGACCATTGGTGGGTCCAGGCATATATCGGTGGCAGTTGGGTTGATCTCGATCCTAGCTTTTCCGGAGCCACCCCGGGGCAAACGTTTACCGCTGCCGTCGAAGATCTGGCTGAGCTGCCTGACACCCTGCGCCATAAAGTAAAACTAAGTGTCAGGGTAGAGCAGTACAGCTTCTTCTCCCTGCTGTTGGGCTATCTCGACCCCGACATCATCCGGCCGCTTGAAACCACGCTCAATGCGGTTGAGCTGGTGGGCAAACCGGTGACGTTTAATCAGCTTGTCGCCAGCTCGGGATCCGGTTTCATCTTGTCAATTGTCGAACATAAGTACACCCCCAATTTTATTATTGGTGAATACGAAGCGGTCATTACCGGTGACACCTATCAAGACGTCTTTGCCAACTTTGCTGGTGGACTCGGCAATCGCTTTTCAACCGCTCTCTGGGTTGAGGTCACTACCACAACACCGGCCGGTGAAACTGAAGAATACGAACGGGAAATTATCGACCTGATCGGACCAGAGGCGCGTCAGGGTGGCACCATACCCAACATCGCCCAGGCCCGATCGGATGCGCAACAGCCTTATGTTAGTCCAACCGATATGTTCCAGCTTCAGGTCGTGTCGCAGTCAAAACAACCTCAGGAAGTGGGATCCAGGTCAATTATGGGTACGATCATAGAAACGGGCTCGCTAGAGGAATCGTATCTCGCCTATCAAAACAGCCCCGATGGATCGACCCAGCAAAATATCGCATTTAAAGATTTCCTCGAAAAATCTCTTTTAATTCAATATGGGCAGCTCAAAAACCTCGGCGATACGTTCCTCGACAATAATGAAAGATACAGCAGTGATTTTGCGGCGATCTCTCTGGTGAAAGCGTATCCTAAAAAGCCGCGTCTTCTTCTTCTATCCCAGACAACTACCGACAATGAAAATATGCGCACGACGTTTGAGCTGTTAAATTTCAGACAGGAGGTCCTGGCAGCGCCTGGCCAGGCTGAGGAAGCGGCCTACTCAGCCAATTTGGTTCTGAGTATGAATGCCAAAGCGATCGAAAATGTCGTGCTATCTGATTTTGGTGATGAGAGGCGATCCGCCCTGCCCATCATTCAGGAGGCGCGAGAAATTGGCATCGAAGTGGCTTTAATTGGTGAGGAAAACGTCGCCATCCTGGCGCGTCTCAACATATCGGAAGAGGCCCGTGCAAGAATTAAAGAGTCAGTGGTAGCCGGTAACAACATCCTGGTGCCAACGCAAATGGTCCCGATCAACGGAGAGCTGGCAATTGGATGGTTGGAAATCGATGAAACCGGTTATATATCGTCTGTTTTGGAAAATGGTACGAGGGCCTCAGAATTGATTACGTATGCAATCGGTGCCCTCTCCGCTATTTTCCGGGCTCGACTGGCCGCTGGTTTTGCCGCTGGATTTTTTGGGACAATCATTGCGTTTATTGCCGGATTCTTGAAGTATGTGGCCAAGAACTGCCTATCGGATTCAACCGAATGTAATTTAGGGGATGCTTTTGTTGAAGGCTTAAAGGCGGCCTCTCTCGTCTGGATATCCGCCTGTTCAAAATCACCGGCTCTAGGTACCTGGGGATGTCTTGGCGCAACGGTCGCCATCGGCCTTATTCTAAAATGGGCCAGCAGCCTCAACGGAAATGACCCCCCCGTCCCCCCCGTTCTCGTCGGGGGTGGGACGGATCTCGACGCCTCGAGCGTGGCGACCCGCACCCTTGCATACCCGGCAACCCTATCGGGCAATGAGGTGTCAGGATCAGTTGTCAATCTCTGGACGCTGCTAGACGGAGCCAGCGGTCTTCCTATTGAGGCCTCGCTGTACGCCGATGCCTCAGGCGGCCTGGGGCTAGGTTTCTCAGCCGACGGTGGCGTCATTTCATCGAGCGTTTCTCCCACTTTAAGCGCGGGGTTAACGGAAAGCGTGATTCTACTGGGGCCGTCATCTTCAACGATTGAGGTGGTCGGTGCCGGCCCGGTCCCCGCGGCAAACCTGGCGCTGATCGATTTTGCCGGTAACCTGCAGGCGTTCGAGCTGCCCACCGGTGAAAACCAAATCGACCTCAACGGTGCCGGTCAGTTTTTTGCCCTTAATACCGATCCCGTCAATTCAACTATTACCGCTGCCCAGACCGCTGCGTTTGACTTGAATCTCACGGCAAACTTTGCCGACGGGTACACCATAACGGCCGAAGCGCCGCAGAATTGGGTGATCGAGATTTCGGATACCGGCCTGGTTACGGTTGAACCTGCTCTGGATGCCGCGGCCGGTGATTACTCAGTTTTGGTGACCGCCCAATCGGGGCAGGCCCCCGCTGCATTTTCAGCGGCCGTGCACACGGTGACCCTCCTTGAGAACAACAGCGTCACCCTCGATATTGCCAGGGAAACCCCCGTAACTGTCCCCATGGGCCTTATTCAAGAAGCCAACGCCTATCCGGGTGAAAACGGCCATATCGACAACGGGCAGGCCCAAATTCCCGATGCTGCCTATGTAATCACCCTGGCCAATGCCTCGACCAATCCGCACACTTATCAAATCGACGTCTCTGGGTTACCGGCCGGCTGGACCCTGTTGAGCGGGGCCAACGGCGCAGCGAATAAAACGGTCGATTTAGCCGCCGGTCAAACGGCCGAGATCGGCCTGTACGTCAACCCGCCCGATGGCACTGTTCCTGCCGCCGGCACCAGCTACAACATCCAGGTCAGCGCCGTGGGTGTTGATGACCCCACCCTGACCGCCGCCGATGCCATCGTCTTTACGATGCCGACCGTCCCCTTCCCCTACCTGACGACCGACCAGGATGACTATTTCGCCGAACCGGACAGCACAGTCGAAGTTGATCTTGGGGTGAACAATGTTGGCAATACGGCCGGCTCTTTCCCGGTGACCACCACCGTCTACGGCGATATTTACGCCGGTGAAGCGTACACCTCCGCCGTTTTGCCGGTCACCCCGGCGGTATTTGATACCGCTGCCGTTGCCGCTGGTGAGGCGACGACGACCACGTTAACCGTCGACACCACCGGCGCCCAACTTGGCGAGGTTTACGTCGTCGAAAGCCACAGCGCGGCCGGTGCCTATGAGCCGATCAGCTACGCCACGATCAAAATCGTCTCCGCCGCAGCCCTGCAGGCTAAAAAAGCGGCTGAAAAATTAAAGGATCTCGATGATGACATTGCCGGGACTTATGCCGAAGAAGTGGCTGAAGTGATTGATAAATTTGTGGACGATCTCACCGATCCCGATGCCAAGCAGGAGCTTATAGACACTCTCGAAGCGTTTGTTGATTCCCTTGAGGAAGGCCCCGGCCGCCAGGCGCTCGAAGCGGTTATTGAGGACCTGATCGCGCACACCGATCCAGCTGAACTAATTGAAGATGTGAATGACTTGATTGACGCCCTGGATATCCTGGGTGAGGAGCTTGACCTGCGGGCCGCCTATCCGTATACCATCGATCTGACCCCTGGCTCCAGCGGCAATTTACCCGGCCAGGTGACCACTTACACCCTCTCGATCAACAATTTGGGAGCCAACGTCACGACCTATCAGGTTGATTTTTCAACCCCGGCCGGACCCAACGGCACCACGGCCGTGGTCAACCCCGGTGCCAGCGCTGATATCGACATTCCGGTTTCTTCAACCACCCTCAGCTACTACACGATCACTGCCCAAACGGTGGTTTTGGAAAGTGGCGTCCCGCTGACCGCCACCACCCGCAGCCGGTCAGCCGCCTTTAACGTCGTTGACCGCTATCTCGATGTGCTGGCGGTTAACGCCGATCCGAACTTTGTCGAGGCCGGCAGCGGCTCATCTCAGATTTCGGTGGCGGTGGCCAACGTGATCAACGCTTACCAGCCGGTGATTGCCGCAACCACGGTAATCAGCCCGGATGGAACAACCGTCTACAGCAGCACCCTGCCTTTGAATATCGTCACCGGCGTTCCCCAAATTTATCAGCTGAACACGGTAGATACCTCAGCCTGGGGGCAGGGAATCTACACCATTACCGTTGACTTGCTCGACGGCAGCGATCAACTGATACCAAACGGCACCGGGTTTGGATTCCTGGGCGTGGGGCAATCTCTGGAAGCTGAACACAGCGTCTTTCCGGAAATTGTGCCGCCAGGAAACATCACCGTGACCACCACGATTACCACTGAGGTCAAGGCTGGTGGCTCCGGCTCGGCCGTGGCCCCGTCGGTGAATATCGTGCAGGCGGATGAGCCTGCCACCAAGGCCGGCCGGGTTATAAACGGCCTGGCCCGGGTGGTCAGCACCGATGAACTCCTGGCCGTTCATGATGAACTGCAGCTGGCCACCAACGCTCCCATTACCCCAACCGGCTTCCTGCGCACTGAAGCGTACGATCCCGATCTGGTTTACAGCAGCGGGTGGTCCAATTCCACCTTTAATCTGTCCAGCAACAACGACACCCGCCGCAGCCAGACGGCCGGCACTGTTATGACCGCCACCGTGAATGCTGAATGGGTTGCCCTGGGGTTGATGACCTGTCCTGGATGTGGAGAGGCTGAAATTATAATTGACGGGGTGAGCCAGGGGACCATAGACACTTACAGTCGCTACAACGATACCCTGTCTCTTCCTTACAATTTGGGGACCGGGCTACATACCGTAGAAGTGGTCGTGCAGGGTACGCGCAGTGCGTTCGCCTCGGATGAATGGGTCTATGTAGATTATATTGACAGTTGGGATGGTAGTGTTCTGCCGACCGGCTTCTTTGAACAGGATAATGGACGGGTGCTGCGCAGCACCAACTGGGGCAATTTGAACAGCGGCGCAGCCAGCAGTGGAACCTATTTCCGCGACGGCTCTAACGTCTGGTTCCCCTTTACCGGAGACAGCGTAACCTTTCAGGCGCTGGCCTACAGCGGAGCGGGACAGGTCCACCTGCGCCTCGACGGCCAGTCACTGGGCTTTGTCGATCTGTACAGCCTGACCACTGTGACCCGCACCTTTTCGCTTGACAATTTGGGACCGGGTATCCACGTGCTCCAGGTTCAGGCCCACCGCGGCCGGGCCACGGTGGATGGGTTTAACGCCCCGGCTGTCGAACCCTCCAACGTCGGTTTGCCGCGCACCGGTATTGTACGCCACGAAGAAGATGACTCTGCCTTGCGCTACAACGGCGTGCCGTTCCAGCAGTCGAGCCAAAGCTGGAATTATGGCACGGCTGCTTGGGGCAGTCGCGGCTATGTTGCCTTTTCTCGCACCGGTGGAGATACGGTTTCTCTGACCTTTGACGGCACCTGGGTCAACCTCGGGTTTGTGACCCGCACCAACGCCGGGATCGCCGAGATTTTTATTGATGGGGTCAGCCAGGGCACAATTGATACCTACAGCCGTTACGATTTGACTCGCAGCATCGTTTTTGACAATTTGACAGCCGGGACCCACACCGTCGAAGTCGTTGCTCTCGATCAGCGCAATCCCAACGCCACCGATGACTACATTCACCTCGACTTTATCGACGTGTGGGACGGCACGCCGATGGCGGACGGTACGTTTGAGGGCGTGGTTGAAAATTACGATGCGAACACCCGCCTTAACCGCAGCTCAAACTGGGGCAACCTCAACAGCGGTGCCGCCAGCGGTGGAACCTATCTGCGCGATGGTTCTTCAGTTTGGTTCCCGTTCACCGGGGAGAGCATCAGCTACCAATATTTGGCTTACAGCGGTGCCGGGCAGGTGGAAATTCTGATAGACGGCCAAAATCAGGGTCTTTTTGACCTCTATAACCCATCAACCATAATCCGCACCGTCTCCTTTGATGGTCTGGGCAGCGGCGCTCACGTGATGCAGATTCGCGCTTTCCGCGGCCGGGCCACGGTTGACACCTTCACCACCCCTGGAACGGCACCGTTTTATACCGAACCCGCTTCCAGCGGCATTGTGCGCTACGAAGAAAGTGCGCCGGAAATCACTTACAACGGCGCCCCATATGCTCAAACCAGCACGACCTGGAGTTACGGTAGTGCTTCCTGGGGCAGCCGCGGTTTTGTCGCTGTCACTCGGACCGGTGGAGATACGGTGAGTCTGACCTTTGACGGGACGTGGGTTAACCTGGGTTTTGTGACCCGCTCTAATGCCGGTATTGCCGAGATTTTTATTGATGGGGTCAGTCAAGGGACGGTGGACACCTACAGCCGGTACGATACCACGTCTAGCATTGTGTTTGACGGTCTCGTGCCGGGAGCCCATACCATCGAAATCGTTGCCCTCGATCAGCGCAACCCCAACGCCACCGATGATTATATTCACCTTGACTTCATCGACGTGTGGGGCGGAGGAGCCGTGCCGGACGGCACCTTTGAAGCGGTGCTTGAACCGTATGACGGCGATGAGCGGGTGCTGCGCAGCACCAACTGGTCCAACGCCAACAGCGGCACGGCCAGCTCGGGCACGTATTTGCGCTCCGGGTCGAGCGCCTGGTTCCCCTTTACCGGGGAAACCGTTAGCTACCAATATCTGGCTTACAGCGGCGCCGGTCAGGTAGAAGTGTTGATTGATGGGCAAAATCAGGGCATTTTTGACCTGTACAACCCGTCAACCGTCACTCGCACCCTCTCTTTTGACGGGTTGGGCAGCGGCCCGCACATGCTGCAGGTTCGCGCCTATCGCGGCACGGCCGTGCTCGATACCTTTTCATCACCGGGCGGTGCGCCGTTTTACGTTGAGCCGGTGCCAACCGGCATCGTCCGCCACGAAGAAAGCGATTTGCTCTTTAACGGGGCTCCCTATTTGCAGACCAGCACCAGCTGGAGCTTTGGCAATTTGGTCTGGGGCAGCGGCGGTTATTCCGGAAACTCCCGCACCGGTGGCGATACGATGAGCTTTACGTTTGACGGCACCTGGATCAACCTGGGGCTGCTGACCCGCAGTAACTCAGGGCTGGCCGAAATCTTTATCGACGGGGTCAGTCAGGGCGTAGTTGATACCTACAGCCGCTACGACACGACCCGCAGCCTGATCTATGACAACCTTGCACCAGGAACCCATACTCTGGAAGTGGTTGTTCTCGATCAGCGCGGCCCCAATGCGACAGATGACTGGGTTCATATCGATTACGTCGACGTTTGGGATGGCACCGCTATGCCGGACGGCACCTTTGATTCGATTTTGCAGCCAATTGATGGGGATGAACGCCCCCATCGCAGCAGCAACTGGGGTAGCAGCAACAGTGCCTCGGCGCTGAACGGCAGCTATCTGCGGGACGGGTCCAACGTGTGGTTCCCGTTCACCGGGGACAGCGTGACCTATCAGCCGCTGACCTTCAACAGTGCCGGTCAGGTGGAAATTTTGATTGACGGACAGTCACAGGGCATTTTTGACCTGTACAGCCCGGTTACCCAACAGCGCGCTATCTCCTTTGACGGGCTGGGAGCAGGGCCGCACGTCATGCAAATCCAGGCGTTTCGCAATCGGGCGGTGGCTGATGGGTTCACGACCCCCGGCACGCCGCCGTTTGTCGAGCCACCATCGGCCGCTGCCGGCATCATCCGCCATGAAGAAGATGATCTCGCCCTGCGCTACAACGGCCTTCCGTACAAACAAACCGCTACGACCTGGACTTACGGTACCTATGCGTGGTCGAGTCGCGGCTTTGGAGTTTACTCGCGCACGGCCGGGGATACGGTCAGCCTGACCTTTGACGGCACCTGGGTTAATCTTGGGTTTGTGACCCGCAATGCGTCCGGTCAGGCGGAGATCTTTATTGATGGGGTCAGCCAGGGGATCGTCGATACCTACGGCCGGTACGATTCTACGATTAATCGCGTCTTTGACGGGTTGACCCCCGGCACCCACACCGTTGAGGTGGTGGTGCTCGGTCAGCGCAACCCGAACTCAACTGACAACTGGGTCCGCCTCGACTACATCGACGTTTGGGATGGCACCGCCATGCCGGACGGCACCTTTGAGACGGTGCTGGAACCGAACGGCAGCGACCAGCGTATCTGGCGCAGCACCAATTGGGGTAACGCCAACAACGCCGCGGCCAGCAGCGGCAGCTATTTGCAGGATGGCTCCAGCGTGTGGTTCCCGTTCACCGGAGACAGCGTTAGCTATCAGATGCTGGCCTTTAGCAGCGCCGGCGTGGTTGAGGTCGTCATTGATGGCCAGACCGTTGACTTCTTTGACCTGTATAACCCGGTAACTGAGCCGCGCACCTTCTCGTTTGACGGTCTGGGGGCAGGACCGCACGTGCTGCAGATCAAGGCGTATCGCAACCGGGCGGTGCTCGACACCTTTGCGTCGCCGGGAACAGCGCCGTTTTACGTGCCGCCAGCCCCAACTGGGATCATACGCCATGAAGAAAACGACCCGGCGATCCGCTACAACGGCCTGCCGTATTTTGAAACCGGCACCAGCTGGTCGTATGGTAGCTATGCGTGGTCGAGTCGTGGGTTTGGTGTTTTCTCGCGCACGGCCGGCGATACGCTGAGCTTTGATTTTAATGGTACCTGGGTCGGTCTGGGTTTTGTCGGCCGCACCTCGGCCGGTCAGGCGGAAATCTTTATCGATGGGATCAGCCAGGGGATCGTCGACACGTATACAGCTGGTGATCGCACGGTTAGCGTTTACTATGACGGCCTGGCCGATACCACCCACACCATTGAGGTGGTGGTGCTCGGTCAGCGCAATCCCAATTCGAGCGACAACTGGGTGCGCCTCGACTACATCGACGTGTGGGACGGCACCGCTATGCCGGACGGTACCGTTGAAGCGGTGCTCGAACCGTACGATGGGGACGAGCGCCTGTGGCGCAGCCCCAACTGGGCCAGGATCAACAGCCCGGTGGCCAGCCTCGGGAGCTATCTACGCGATGGCTCCAGCGTCTGGTTCCCCTTTACCGGCACTTCGGTCAATTATGATGGTATCCTTTACAGCGGAGCGGGCACCGTGGAAGTGTTTATCGATGGCGTCTCTCAGGGATTGGTCACGCTGACCGATCCGGCGGCGTTTGCCCGGCCGTTTTCCTACATCAACCTCCCAGATGGCCCGCACGTCATGCAAATTCGGGCGGCCGGCGGCCGGGCCACGGTCGATGGGTTTACGACGCCGGGCACCCTGGTCAAATTTGAGCCATCCAACGCCGATCTGGCGGCCAGCATCGGGGCACCCAACACCTTCCCGATCGAAGTGACCAACTACGGCGGCGTGACCGATACGTTTGCTATTAATACCACCAGCACGAGCTGGCCGGTTTCGCTCAACCCGGAAAATGTCACCCTGACTCCCGGCCAGAGCGTGGTGGTCAGCGCGACCGTGGTCGTGCCACCCACGGCGCTTCTGGGAGATACCAATGTCGTGACGATCAACGCCACCTCTACCGGTCAGGGCGGGTTTGAATCGGTGACCACGCTCAACCTTTACGCCGTCGACGTGCGCTCCCAGCTATGTCTGGCCATCGATGCTTCCGGCAGCGTCAGCGGGGTCGATTTTAACCTGGCCAAGGCCGGTTTGGCGGCCGCCCTCCGGGACCCGGACACGGTGCCGCGTGATGGGACGGTGGAAATTAGTGTCATCCAGTTCCCGCTCGGATCCGGCATTGTGGAGCTGGAGCCGACGGTGATCGTCAGCGCGGCATCGGCCGAAGCAGCCGCGCAGCGAATCGAGGCGATTGTCAAGAGCGGCGGTGGAACGCCGATGGAGGATGGCATCCGAGTCTGTAAAGATTTGATTGTCAATTCGCCCCACTTTGTCAGTGCCGAAAATCACATCATCAACCTGGCTACAGACGGGGCGCCCAACAACGCTGGAGCAACCTTGACTCAGCGCACCCTCGCCCTTGACGCGGGGATCAACCAGATCAACGCTGAAGCGATTGGGGGGGCAAACATCTCCTTCCTGCGCGATCAGCTGGTTTACCCGCAGCCCGGGTATCTGGCCCCGCCGTTTGACGACAGCGGCAATGGGTTTGTGATCCCGATCAGTACCTTTGAAGAATTTGCCGATTCCATTCGGCAGAAGCTGCAGTTTGTGCTGGGAATTTACAATCTGGATGTGACCCATACCATTCCGGTTACCGGTACCACCGTGCTGACCGATACGATTTCACCGGCGGCCGATGCGGTCACGCTGGGACCGGACAGCGACCTAATTAACTGGACCTACACCCTGGCCGGAGACGGGGATCAGCAGGTGTTGACCCTGGAAACCCAGCTGCCGGATATGCAGCCAGGTGAGACCAGGGTGGTGGCCAGCGGAACGACGGTTTCTTACACCGTGCCCGGTGGCGATTCGGCCGTCATTACCCTGCCGCCGCTTTTAGTGGCGGCTCCCCACCTCATTGCCCTCGATCCGCCGCTGCAGACGGTGGGCACCGGGGCCACAGCTTTCTACACGGCCACGCTGCTCAACCTAACCGGTGATCCGCTGGACCTGAGGCTGGACGTTGTCGGCTTCCCGGCCGGCTGGGTTAGCGGGGATGGCGGCTACACGGTACCGGCCAACAGCGAACTGCCGGTGATCATTGCCGTGGCCGTGCCTGATGAAGCTGATTTAGGCAGCTACAGCTTCACCGCCGTGGTGAATACCACTACCGGCGGTCAGGATCAGGCTGGGGCACAGCTCGACGTGGTGGATGGCTTTAACATCACCGTCACCCCACCGGTACAAACCATCCTGGTTGGCGATGTGGCCACATACACCATCTCCGTTGAAAATCCGACGCCGTTTGCGGAGACATACGCGCTGTCGCTCAATGGTCTTGACGCCGCTGCCGCCGCTGCTCTGCTACCTTCGATTGTGGTGGATGGCAACGGGTCCGGCACGGTGGAACTGCCGGTCGTGGGTGCATTCCCCGAAGGAGTGCAGCCGTTTACCGTTCAGGCGATCGACAGCAGCGGGGTGATCGACACCGATGACGCCCTGCTCCGGATTGAAGGGGCCACCGGTGTGGATCTGGCGCTTGACCCGCTGGAGCAGGTCACCGGCCCCGGCGCTCCGGCACCGTTTGTCGTCACCGTAACCAACCTGGGTGACTTTATCGACACCTTTGATTTCGACGTGACCCTGCCGGCCGGCTGGGCGTATGAATGGCTGGCCAACGGGCAAACGGCTGATCCCATAACCTTGACGCCGGCGGTCTTTAACGCGGCCGATTTGGGGCTGTTGATCACCCCACCGGCGGGAACGGTGCCGGGCGGCTATCCGTTTGCGGTGACGGCCGTTTCTGATATCAACGCGTCCGCACAGGCCGCCGTGACCGGCACGGTGACCGTGGCTGGACCGGGGGTGGTAGTTGACATAACGCCAGATTCGACCACCGTTGATCCTCTGGTGCCGGCGGTGTGGAACGTAACGGTGACCAACACCGGGACCGCGGCCGATACGTTTGATTTATCGACGCTTGGTTTGGCCGGCGCAGTTGGCCAATTCTCGGCCGGCAGCGTGGCCCTCGGAGCGGGTGAGTCCACGGTGGTGCAGCTGACCATCGACCCGCCTGACTTCCTAATCAGCGGCACAACCTATCCGCTGGAGGTCACGGCCGTGGCCCAAAGCGACAGCCGCATCAGCAACTTTGACGTGGCTGATGTCCAGGTCAGCGGCTTCCCGGGTGTTGACCTGGCGTGGCAGCCGCTGTCGCAGGAAGTAAACGCGGGCGGCAGCGTTGATTATTTACTGACCGTGACCAACACGGGTAATATTCCGCTGACGTATGACTTGACCTTGACCGCCAGCGGCCCGGCCGGGGATGTCACCTTAACGCCGGAAGCAGACACTATCGACTTACCGGCCGGTTTTGCCGGGGTGATTCGGGTCACGGCGGACAGCGCCGTCACGGCTGAAGGCAGCTACACGCTGAACGGCACGGCCTCTAGCGGCACCGTCTCCGCCAGCGATACGGCTGCCCTGCTTGTGAATCTCGTGAACAGCCCGCCGGTGGCGGTTGATGATGCCGCGGCCACCGATGAAGATGTAGCGGTGGAAATTGACGTGCTGGCCAACGACAGCGATCCCGATGGGGATCCGCTGACGATCAGCGGGATAACCGCGCCGGCCAGCGGAGAAATCGTCGTTACTGCGGCCAATACGCTGGCGTATACCCCAACCCTGCATTTCAACGGCGTCGTCACGGTAAGCTATACGGTGGATGATGGTCAGGGGCTGAGCGACACCGCCCAGGTGGTCATCACCGTAAATCCGGTGAATGATGATCCAGCGGCGGTCGACGACACGGCCGAAACGCTGGAGGATATCCCGGCGGTGATCGATGTCCTGGCCAATGACGGGGATGTAGACGGGGACAGTTTGACCGTGACCGGTTTAAGCTCACCGGCCGATGGTGCGGTGGCGATCAATCCGGATCAAACGGTCGTTTATACGCCGACGCTGGACTTCAACGGGGTGGTGAGCTTCACGTACACCATTGAAGATGGCGCAGGCGGTTCCGCCGCAGCGGTGGTGACGGTGACCGTTTTGCCGGTGAACGATGCCCCGACGGCGGTGGACGACGAGGCCGCAACGCCGGAAGATACCCCGCTGGAGATCGATGTCCTGGCCAACGACAGCGATGTCGATGGTGACGCGCTGACGATTGCCGGTGTCACTCAACCGGCAGAGGGGCTCGTGCAGCTTACGGCCGGTCAGACCTTGCTGTACACGCCAACCCTCAACTTCAACGGCCTCGTGACCATGACCTACACCATCAACGACGGCTTTGGGCTGACTGATACGGCCCGAGTCACGGTGACGGTGGTGCCGGTCAACGATGGGCCGATCGCGGTTGATGATGTGGCTGCTACCGCAGAAGATACCTCGCTGCAAATCAACGTGCTCGACAATGACGGCGATGTCGACGGTGATCCGCTGGCGGTCATCGCCGTTGGTAATCCGCTCAGCGGAAGCGTGGTAATTAATCCCGACAGCTCGGTGAGTTACACGCCAACCTTGAACTTCAACGGCAGCGATGTCTTTACCTACACGATCAGCGACGACAGCGGGTTAACCGATTCCGCCGTGGTTACGGTAACCGTCACCCCGGTCGAGGATGGGCCGCTGGCGGTCGATGATCTGGTTACGACCGACGAAGACACGGCCGTGACGGTCGATGCCTTGGCGAACGATCTGGATGATGATGGGGATGTGCTGTCGATTGTGGCTCTTACCCAACCGACAAACGGCGCGGCCGTTTTGAATGCGGACGGTACGGTGACGATCACCCCGACGCTCAACTTCAACGGCGAACTGCGCCTGGATTACACGATCAGTGACGGGACGGCCCAGGATGTCGGTGAGATCGTGGTCACCGTTCTACCGATCAACGATCCACCTGTGGCTGTTGATGACGCGGAAACGACCGTGCAAAATCAAGCGGTTATTGTGGACGTGCTGGCCAACGACAATGATGTTGATGGCGACCCGCTGACCGTTATGGGTGTCACCCAGGGATCTGGCGGCACGGCAAACATCCTGTCGGACGGCCGGATCGAGTTTGTGCCCAATCCCGGCTTTTTGGGAATCACAACCTTTACGTACACGGTGGTAGACGGCCGCGGCGGCAGCGATACGGCCGTGGTGACGATCACCGTTAACCTCGATGGCTTTGGTGACCGCGTATACGTTTCTCTCAGCGGCAATGGCCAAATTGACGGGATGGCGGTCAAAGATGAGGACATCATCGTGTACGATCCCGCAGCGGGAAGCTGGTCGATGTACTTTGACGGTTCCGACCTGGGTATGGACACCAAGGCCGGCTATGACATCGATGCCTTTACCATTCTTGACGACGGCTCGATTTTGTTCAGCATTGTCAGCGCCGCTCCGTTCCCGGGGATCGGGTACGTGGCTGATTTTGACATCGTGCGCTTTATCCCCACCTCGCTGGGAGAAGATACCGCAGGCTCGTTTGAGCTGTACTTCTTTGGCGACGGGGCTGAAATGTACAAGCACAGTGACGATATCGATGCGCTGGAGCTGCTGCCCGACGGCCGCATCCTGGTCAGTACCCGCGGGGGTGGTGAGTTTGATTTTGGCAAATTCCGGGACGAAGATATCCTGGTTTTCACCCCAACTCAGCTTGGACCACAAACTCAGGGTACCTGGGATCTCTATTTTGACGGCAGTGACGTTGGATTTGGTGAGAGCGGCCGTGAGGATATCAACGCCCTTCGGTTACTTGAAGGTGATATCTATACTTCCGTTCGCGGCGAGTTTGACGTGAGCGGCCTGACCGGAGATGGAGCAGATGTGATTTACTGCATCTCCCCCACTCCGGGGATAGAGTCCGCCTGTGCCGGTGTAGCGCCCTATTTGGATGGCTCGGAGAACGGCCTGACCGGAGAAGTAATCGACGGGTTGCATATAAAACGAGAGTAGGGAAACCAGGCTTATGTGATTGGAAGTTGGACGTCATTTTAATGAAAGTTGAGAGGATCATTAACCCTCCCCTCATTCCCCTCCCATTGGGAGGGGAGGCAGGCATCCTCCCCCCACGGGGGAGGATTGAGGTGGGGGTTGGGCATCACCCTCAATTATTTTGTAAATCTTCATTAAAATGACCCCTACGTTAAATGCCTGGCCTTGAAAGGAGATGGCCTTGCCTTAACTTTGCAGATGCTTATGAGGATCGATTTGACATTCGATATAGATCATGCCTTTCGCATCTGTTATGCTTAAACGTGAATGATTGGGTTTACCAAGCCAGGAGGAATAGGCATGTTAAATTTAACTGGGCAGCGCCTTTTATCGATTGGGGGGGCGTTCTTATTGAGCTTGGCTTTGACGGCCGGTTTTTTGACACTTTTGAATCCTGTAGAAGCCTCTACGGGAGCGGTCATCACGGTGAATACCACCGCTGATGAGCTTAACAACAACGGTAACTGTTCGCTGCGTGAGGCGGTGCAGACGGCCAATACCAACGCACCGGTTGACAATTGTACGGTCGGCAGCGGACCGGACACCATCGTCATTCCGGTTGGCGTTTACGTGTTGTCGCTGGCGGGTTTTGGGGAAGACGGCAACGCCACAGGGGATCTCGACATTCTGGAAGAGGTCACGCTGCAGGGAGCGTTTTCGGGTACGACGATTATCGATGGGGGTGGACTGGACCGGGTCCTGCATACTGTACCGACCACCTCGGTAACGGTAACGCTGGCCGGTCTGACAATCCAGAACGGCCGGGTGAGCTGCAGTACGCCTACCTGTACGACCGGAGCCGGGGGTATCCACCACGCCTCTACCGGGGATTTAACGATTCAGGATTCGATTGTGCGGGCCAACTCGATTTTCTGCAGCGGGGCGAACTGCGGTACCTATACCAATACGGCCGGGATATTGCTTGAGAATAAGGTAGGCCTAACGATTCAAGACACCATTATCGAAGGAAATCGCGCCACCTGCAGTGGGACCGGCTGCGAAGCTGGAGCTGTCGTGCTGCACGTTATAAACGTGACGCCACCGAGCGGCAGCCTGCTGGTAGAGAATACCGTGATCCAAAACAACGGCGGCTCCTGCAGCGATGAGGCATGCCGGGTGGGAGAGCTGTTTAGTTATCGAAGCAGCGATACGGCCGTTTTGCGGCAAACCGTCCTGGCAAGCAATACAATCACCTGCGCCGGTGACAACTGTGATGGGGATGAGGTCCTGGAGCTTGATGATGCCAACTATATCACTGTCGACCGCTTTACCGCTCAATATAATGAGGCCCGCTGCACCGGTGGCGCATGCGATGTCGATGAAATGATCGCTCTAGACGGACCCAACCAGGCGGTGACCCTCACCCAAACCAATTTGTCCTATAATTTACTCTCCTGCGTCGGGGAGCCGATCACCAATACCTTCGACGACCTGGATCACTGCGACACCGATGAACTGCTGGAAATAGACGGCGGGATTACCCTGACCGTTCAAGGATTAACGGTTTTTTCCAACACCCTGTCCTGTATGGGTGACGGCTGTGATACCGATGAACTGGTTTCCTTTGATGGGCCAGATGAAACCCTGTTGGTTTCCGACACCCTAATTTCTCATAATACCCAGATCTGCAGCGGTGGAGTTTACACTCGGAGCTCTGGTTTCGTTCGCAGCTGCGACACAGACGAGTTGTTTGAGGCGGATTTATCGATGACGGTCACTGTACGCAGTTTGCAGGTGCTGTCTAATACGCTGATCTGTAACGGGTTTGCGTGCGATACCGATGAAATGGTGTCGATCAATTCAGCAAGCCTGCTGCTTGATGTGGATGGTCTGGTCATCAACGATAATCAGATTAGCTGTAACGGGGATTCAATCCCCAACGAAGATTACTGCGATACGGATGAGGTATTTGAAGCGGACAGGGGGACCATTAAGATGGTTACCAATCTGACGATGGTGAACAATGAGGTGACCTGCACGGGAGATACCGCCGTTGGTGTTAACCAAGGGTGCGATATTGACGAATTGGTGTCTATTGAGGGGGGCAGCGAGTTGATGTTGACCCACAGCCAGATTGTCAGCAATTCTCAAATCTGTAATGGTGACGGGTGTCGAATTTCAGATGTATTCGAGATGGGTAGCTCTCCCATGACCGCCACCAGTGTGGTTGTCCAGGGCAACCTGATCGAATGCAGCGGAGACGGATGTGTGGCCGGCGAAGTGATTGAAATATTTAACGGCCCAAACTGGCTCATTGACAGCGTCATTCAAGGCAACACAACTCGCTGTCTCGGCCCGAACTGTGATTTTGTGAACAATCAGGTCGTGCGTATTGCTTCTGATCCAGGTTTAACGACCAATATCAGCAATACAACGGTTTCCGATAATCAAACTACGTATATCGGCGGCGGTATCTATGTTGAGCCGTATTCCAGCTTAATGTTGTGGGCCAGCACGGTGAGCAGCAACACGGCTGATCTCGAAGGTGGTGGTCTCTTCGTCCTCGGCTCGGCCGAGCTGTTCAACAGCACCGTCAGCGGCAACACGGCCGGTTTTGGTGGCGGCATCGTCGTTACCGGCACCTTGACCATGACCCACGTCACGGTCAACGACAACATCGCGCTGACTCAGACCGGCGGCATATCGATGACCGGCGTTTCGACGGCCACCGTGACCAACAGCCTTGTGGCCAACAGCACGGGGGCCGACTGTGCCGGTTCCGGCACCTTTACCGATGGTGGATACAACCTGTTTGAAGACGGCAGCTGTATCACGGCTGGCAGCAGCCAAAGTGGGGATCCGCAGCTCGGACCGCTGGCGGACAACGGTGGGGATACGGAAACCCACAGCCTGCCGACAGGTAGTCCGGCCGTCGACGCGATTCCGGCCGGAACAAGTGGGTGCGGTACACTGGTCACAATCGATCAGCGAGGGGTAGCCCGGCCGCAGGAAAACGGCTGTGATATTGGGGCGTTTGAACTGCGTTTCTACAATCAGATATTGCCAATTATCGCCCGTTAGGTTTCAGCCCGACACGGAAAGGTTTAGATTGGACCAATCTCGAAGATTGGTCCAATCTAAACGTGGAAACGAGGGATTTATGGGGCTGAATAGCAGCTATGCCTACCCTACAAATTTATTCTATGGGTTGTGACTTTGCGGATCGATGCCCAGCGTTGGATAGACTCCATAGGTGATCAGGCGTAAAGTATAAAGGGCCATTTCCTCAGGCGACTGTGGGCGTTCACTTTCGACCCACCAGGTCACAAGTTCCAGCATCGCCCCAACAATAAAGCGTAGGATGGCCTGCGCCGGTACTTGTGAGTCTGGAAGATCAATACGATCGAAGCGCGCCTGCGCATACTCCAAAAAGTATTGGCTAAGCTGGCTGCGAAATGAGCTGACGCCAGGGCGACAAAGCATACGGTGGTAAAAATCGCGGTTTTCGGCGGTATGTTTGTAGATGTGGACGAAGTTTTCTGGCGGGGTGTGCCATCCAAACTGGGCCAGTGCTTTTTCGGGTGAAGGCCACAGGGACGTCATCTCGTTGTACATCGCCTGCATGCCTTGCTCCAGCAGGTCGTATTTGTCTTGATAGTGACTGTAGAACGTGGTGCGGTGCACCATTGCCCGGTCGCACAGCTCTTTAATGTTGATGGTCTCAAAATCCTTCTCCATAATGAGATCCAGCAGCGCTTCCCATAGAAGTTTGCGTGTCCTGCGTACCCTCAGGTCGACGTGATTATCTTCTGCGTTCATCGACATTCCTTCTTTGTGTGTAA
This sequence comes from Ardenticatenaceae bacterium, assembly GCA_030065875.1. Taxonomy (GTDB): domain Bacteria; phylum Chloroflexota; class Anaerolineae; order Promineifilales; family Promineifilaceae; genus WTJY01. The sequence continues at coordinate 20,000 of JASJCR010000084.1, forward strand.
GTTACTCTACAAATTTTCAGTTTTGATTCTTGACGTCGATTATCTCTCTCATCATACTGAGATTATCTACACTGTCAAATTTAAACGACACATTGTAGAAAAAAGGAGAATTGGAATGGCCAAGCAAACACAGAAGCGTCAGGGTAATCGCAATCAATTAAGGCTGCATTTCGACAGCCCAGAGGTGGATTTTAACCTGCAATTCATTTTGGGGTATGGGGCCGCAGATGGTGCTGCCATCGGTGAGGCGCTGTACGCTGCTTCGCAGATTAACGAAAGAGACCTCACAACATGGGCGCCAGCATGGTTGGATATGGCTGCTCGGGTGGAAGATAAAGCTTGTGCTGCGGCCGCAGCAGGGCACGCGGTCAGCGCGCGGGAAGCCTACTTGCGTGCCTCCACCTACTACCGCACGGCACTCTTTGGTCTAGGAGTGGATGACCCGCGTTTAAAGGCAACCGGTCACAAGTTACGGCGCTGTTTTGCCGAGGCGGCCCAGCGCTTTGACCCTCCCTTTGAGCCGGTGGAGATTCCTTTTGAGGATAAAAAACTGCCGGGATACTTTTTGCGTCCCTCTGCTGATGGAAAACCGCGCTCAACGTTGATTATGATCGGTGGGGGGGAGACCTACAACGAGGAACTTTACTTTTGGACCGGCGAAGCGGGCCTCAAGCGGGGGTGGAATGTTCTGACTGTTGATCTTCCGGGTCAAGGTTGGACCGTGCATCAGGGGATGACTTACCGGCACGACACGGAATCGCCTTTCAGCAGCATTGTGGAATACCTGGTATCTCGAGACGATGTTGACCCGAAACGCATCGTGAGTTATGGCATCAGCCTGGGGGGCTATCTGGTGCTCCGTGCGGCGGCCTATGAAAAGCGTCTGGCGGCAATCGCGCTCAGCACGCCCATGTTCGATGTACATAAGTGGGCGGTCGATGGTTTGCCCATACCTGTCGACAAGCTTCCCGACTTTATGGTTGACATGGCTGCCAAACTTGCCGGTTATTTCGAACCGGCATCGCAAATTGCGCTTGAAAAGTGGCTATCGGCTGTGGCGGGGTGTAACAAAGTCAGCGTCGCGCTCGAACGACTCGAGGCGTGGACGGTTGATGTTAGCCTGGTCACGTGCCCGACCTTCTGCATCGTCGGAGCTGGGGAAGCGCAAACCTTCCTAACGCAGACGCAAGAAACCTATGAAGCATTGTCTGGACCTAAGGACCTGCGCACGACCACGCTTGAAGAGGGTGCTGATGGTCATTGCCAGGCGAATAACCTACCCCTTTCCCAATCTGTTGTATTTGACTGGTTTGAAGAGGTGCTCACATAAGGCTTGATCCGCAGTTTTGAGCAAAATAGCAATGCCCTGGCGAATGACGAATATCCGGTGGCAAAATGACTTTTGTTATTCAAAAAACCGCTGTTGTTTGGGTAAAATGAGGGGAACAGTTACTTCTAAATATTTAAGTGAATTTCGAAAACTTCTCAAAAATTAACTGTCCGCAGAGCGCGCAGCGCAGAACCAAAGGTTCGCAGATTTTCGCAGGTTATAGAGAGAAATCTGTGAAAATCCGTGTTAATCCGTGGCTTTTTTACCAATTCTTTTTGTAAACTACTTAAAGGAGTGAAACGTAATGCGCCAAAAAAATTGTTGGCCATTCGAGAAATTGTGTTTCCTCCTTTTGTGCTTATTTCTCCTGCCGCCTACCGCTGCAGCCCAGGACACCTTGCCCCGATTTGAACCGGCCGCATGTCCGGTACCTGGACCGGACACTCCCTTAATCGAGTGTGGTTATTTGATCGTTCCAGAGGATTATGATCAACCAGAGAAAAGATCGATCCGGCTGCCGGTCATCATTATCCACGCCTCCGCCTCTAACCCGGCCCCAGATGCGGTTCTATACACTGACGGCGGCCCCGGATACAGTTCCCTGGGATCGGTGTGGTGGCTGGCGCGATCGCCGTTTGTGGAAAATCGAGACGTGATCATATTCGAACAGCGAGGGAATCTCTTTGCCGAGCCAGACCTGGCCTGCGACATTTCCGTCTGGTGGGAAGAGGAGGCGGGCCACACCCCATGTCTTGACAGCCTTCAGGCAAAGGGAATTGATCTTACCCTTTATACAACAGACCATATTGTGGCTGACCTCAACGCTCTGCGCGAGGTGCTGGGCTATGAGGAATGGAACCTCTACGGGAATTCGTATAGCACCCAGGTGATGCAGCTGGCCATGCGCCATAATCCGGAGCAGATTCGCAGCGTCATTTTGCAATCTACCAGCTCAATAACGGCCACGCGATATGAACACGACCCGGAACACGCGGCCAGGTCTATCCAGGTCATGTTGGACGACTGCGCGGCCGATCCTGAGTGTGCGGCCGCTTACCCGGAGCTGGAATCTCAGCTGTACGCGCTCATCGAGGAGCTAAATCAAGAGCCGGTGGCGTTTGAGGTGACGCTGCCTGGGCGCAGCGAGACTTCGGTTGAAATGGTGGATGGCCGGCGGCTCATCGACTGGATAGTCCAGGATGCATTTTACAATCCTGCCTTTCCCCCGTATAAAACCGCGTATTTTCCTCTTTTGATCGACCAGGTCACCCAAGGGCGAACAGAGCTTCTTTATCCTTGGCTGCACGAATCGCTGGTCAACAACCTTTTTGGTTCAAACTTCGCCTGGGGGCTGTATCTGGCCGTCAACTGCCAGGCGGACAGCGACACGATCACGCCGGAAATGATCGCCCGGCAAACGGCCGCCTATCCGGAACTGGGAGGTTACTTCAGACACGCCCGCGAAGTTGAAATTTGTGAATTGTGGGATCTGCCACCGGGGTTGCCATCGGCTGGGGAACCGGCTGTCAGCGATATTCCCACGTTGATTCTGGCCGGCAGCTATGATCCGGTTACGCCCCCTGAGTGGGGGCAGGCCGCTGCAGATTATTTGAGCACCAGTTTCTTTGTTGAATTTCCATCGGCCGGACACAACCTGGATACCGACCAAACCTGTGCTCAAAGTATAAAGGCCGCCTTTCTGAATGATCCGCAGAGCCGGCCGGATTTGAGCTGCAGAGCTGAGCTGCCCGATCCAACTTTTATCACCCCCGATGATATTGCCCTGGCGCCCGGTGTGTACCACATTATTTATGACGTCGATCCGGGAAACCCTTCCCGAGGAAAACCGCTGCTGGAATTTTTGGCTGTGGGCAGCCTCATTGTCCTGTCCCTTACTTTTGTTTACCAGCTGGCGGCAGAGCTCCTGTGGTTCTTTAAGCGCTATGAAAATTTCACCGCGCCATCCAGAATCGCCCGATTTTGGCAGGGCGTAGCGGGTTTGACCGCCATAGTAGGCTGGGTGGTGGTTCTTCTCCTGTCCGATGTCATGAACCGCATCTCCCATATGAGTTTTACTACCCTCTATTTTGGGCTGCCGCTTGATGACCTGGCGGTGCTTTTTCTAGCTGTTCTGGCTCCGATATTTGTCATTTTGTCGTTTGGCTTGGTGGTTTTGACCGCAATAGGCTGGTGGCGGCGTTTCCAAACCACATGGGAACGAGCGATTCTTACGCTTTCAACCGCAGCGGCCGTTATTTTTACCGGTTTTTTGATTTATTGGGATTTACATTTGCTGCTTCTCTAACAGATCCCAAAAGTTTTCAAAACTTTTGGGATCTCCTACACCATCGTGGATATTGAGCTTTTTGAAAAACTGTTTTATGATGTAATTATCGCTCCTGTTTCCGGTGACATACAAAAGCTTTTCAGAATTTATTTTTCGCAGGGCGCATAGGGCTGAATCTGAGCCAATCCGCGCCATCCGCGACTAAATTTTGTTTGGAAAATTGTCAGAGCGTGACGTTCGCTCTTTCAACAGGAGGTAATTATGAGTGTTAGACCCTCCCCCATTGCCGGCCGCTGGTATCCGGGCGACCCGGATATGCTGACCAGGGATCTTCAGGAGTATCTAGAGCAGGCTGACGTTCAAATCCCGCAAGGGAAAATTTGGGGAGTGATTGCGCCTCACGCCGGTTATTATTACTCCGGAACGATAGCTGCCCACGCCTTTAAATGTTTGAGCGATCTGCGGCCGGATTTGGTCGTTGTTGTTTCCCCATATCATCACGGTCACTCCGCTTATTTGTTGACAACGCCCCACGATCAATATGAAACCCCTCTGGGCGTCGTTCCGGTTGATTTGGGCGCGCTGGCCCGACTCGATCAGGCCCTTCAGCCTGAAGGAGGGCTAACCCGCGTGACGCACGATCGGGAACACAGCCTGGAAATTGAGCTGCCCTTCCTGCAGCACGTGCTGCACGAATTTACGCTGCTGCCGATTATGATGAACCAGCAAAGCGTTCCCGTGGCCCAGGCCCTCGGTCGGGCGCTGGCTGAAGAGTTAAAAGATCGTCAGGTTCTCTTTGTTGCCAGCTCAGATCTCTCCCATTTTTATCCGCAGGAGATGGCCTGTCAGCTAGATGGTGAGCTTTTGCGGCGCCTGGCGGCCTTTGATCCCCTGGGCGTTATTGAAGCGGAGAAGCAGGGGGTTGGTTTCGCCTGCGGCCGTGGCGTGATTGCGGCTGTTCTCTGGGCAACCAGGAAGCTCGGTGCCAATAAGGTAACCATTTTAAAGCATGGAACATCAGGCCATGTGAATGATGATTATCGGTCGGTCGTTGGGTACGGGGCGGCCGTCATTTGGGAAGATGCGGCCGACTAAAGGATATAACGTGATCGCCGAAAAACGGACGATGATCGAACCGGGTGTGGTTATGGGCGAATGGTGGCACCCCCTGCCGGATGGGCGTATCCAGTGCGATTTGTGCCCTCGCTTCTGCAAAATGCGGCCGGGGCAGCGTGGCTTTTGCTTTGTGCGCCAGGCACACGAAGACGGTGTGGTTTTAACCAGCTACGGTCGGGCGTCCGGTTTCTGCATCGATCCCATCGAAAAGAAACCGCTTAACCATTTTTACCCAGGCACCAGCGTGCTCTCTTTTGGCACGGCCGGCTGCAATCTGGGCTGTCGATTCTGTCAGAATTGGGATATCTCCAAGGCGCGCGAGCAGGACCGTTTGACCGACTGGGCCGCACCGGAGCGGGTCGCAGAGGCGGCTGCTGAGGCCGGCTGTCGTTCGATTGCCTTTACCTATAACGATCCGATTATTTTTGCCGAATACGCGATCGACTGTGCCCAGGCCGCTCATGCGCTGGGGCTCAAAACGGTGGCGGTCACGGCCGGCTACATCACGCCCGACGCCCGCCGCGATTTTTTTGCCCACATCGATGCGGCCAATGTCGATCTTAAAGCGTTTACCGAACAATTTTACAAGCGGCTTTGTTTTGCCCATCTGGAACCGGTTTTAGATACGCTGCGCTGGCTCAAACGCGAAACGGACGTGTGGCTGGAGGTAACCACCCTGCTGATTCCGGGCCACAATGATTCCCCTGGAGAAATTGAGCAGTTGTGCGACTGGTTTGTCGATAATCTGGGACCAGAAGTACCGCTGCACTTCAGCGCTTTTCATCCCGATTTCAAGATGAGGGATGTGCCACCAACCCCGCCAACAACCCTGAGCCGCGCCCGGGAACAGGCGCTAGCGGCCGGACTCCATCACGTATTTACCGGCAATGTCTTTGACATGGTGGGCCAATCGACATACTGCATCGGCTGTGGGGAACGCTTGATCGAGCGTAACTGGTATAATCTGGGGGAGTGGCATGTAGATGCGGACGGCTGCTGCACCTTCTGTGGCTCCAAATTGGCCGGCCACTTTGAGCCGGAGCCCGGCCGCTGGGGCTCGCGCCGTCAGCGAGTCTTTATTTAGCTCATCATATTTTGCACGGCAGCCACAATCCGCTCACGGTTAGGCAGCACCTGATCTTCCAGGTGCCGGGCATAAGGTATGGTTGATTGGGTACAGACGCGGGAGAATTGAACCGGTATTCCGGCTTCCAGCACGACCGCCGCCACTTCTCCAGAGAGGCCAAACCCCTCGTAATCTTCATCGACCACGCAGAGCCGCCCGGTATTTTGAGCGGCTGCCCGCAAGGCTGTTGTGTCGAGAGGAGACACCGACCGTAAATCCAAAACCCCTGCCGATATCCCCTGTTGTTCGAGTGACTCGGCCGCTTCTAGCGCGCGATGAACCCCGACGGCAGCGCTGACAATCATCACATCGCCGCCCGGCCGCCGCTCGATGGCCTGCCCTAACGGAAGCGGCTTCCAAATTTGTGGCACTTCCCCCCTGGCTCCGGCTTCAGGAACGTTGTACTGAACTGTCTGACGGCCGCCAGACCCCAAAAATTCAAGCCAGCTTTCTGACAGCAGCTTGTGTTCGAGAAAAACGACCGGCCCCTCATGCTGAAGTGCGGTTAGGAAAAGCCCGCCGGCATCGGCCGGGGTGGCCGGAACCACGACGGTTAGCCCGGGAATGTGGGCCAGCCACCCCCACAGCGATTGTTCATGCTGACCGCCATCCCCATACCCACCACCGCACGGGGCGCGAACGACCAGCGGTACGGACCATTTTCCCCCGGAAAAAGCCTCTACCTTGGCCGCATGGTTGAGGAGCGCATCGAGACAAACGCCTAAAAAGTCGACCATATAAAGTTCAACGACCGGCCGAAGGCCGGCCATAGCGGCCGTCACGGCGGCCCCAACAAAGGCGCTTTCGCTGATGGGGGTGCCGCGTACGCGCTGCGGCCCAAAACGCACCAGCAGCTCTCGTCGGAGCAGGGGGATGTCTTCGCCAAAAACGATAATTTGCGGATCTTTGGCCATCGCCTGGGCAAGCGCGTCGTCCACCGCCTGGGTAAAAGACATTTTTTTCATGAGGGCACCCCTACCAGGGCTGAGGCGATGATGTGGTCCACTTCCCGGGTGAGGTCGTTTTCCATCGCCTGCAGGCGCGACAAATCGGCGCGCAAAAGGCGGCGCGTGCGCCAGAGCGGATCATGGGCCAGACCGCGGCGCGGGTCGCGCACGGTGCGCCAAACGGCCGCCAGCACCTTTCGTAAACCGGCCAGCCGGATTCGGAAAGGCTCCCCATCTTTTTTTAGAATGGCGTGGGTTAGCGGAACGGCAACTCGGGGCATCTCTCTTAGAGGGTGGCGGACCATGCGCAGCAGCTGAAACCCCAGAAAATGGGCCTCAAAGTGAACACACCGCGCGTGTAAAAATGTAGGTCCCTGCCCGGATCGAGCGCGTTCAAGGGCTGTTTGGGCGGCCTGCCAAACGTCAGAAACATCTCGGCCGTCAATTTCTATAACAGGAACTCCCAATCCCCGGGCTCGTTCGTTGAGGTCACCAGCGGTCATGCTGCCGTCTGTTGAAGTGATTGCCCAGCCGTCGTTTTTGCAGACAAAGATCACCGGCAGCTGCCAGACGGCGGCCAGATTGAGTGATTCGAGCAGCATCCCCTGGTTCATGGCTCCCTCACCAAAAAACGCCACGGCCACGGCGCCCGGGTTCTGATACTGGGCCGCCAAACCAAAACCGGTGGCGGCCGGACCACTGGCCCCGACGATTCCTGAAGAAACGGCCAAATGAGGCTGGGAAAAGAGGTGCATGTGGCCGCCACGGCCGCCGCACAATCCTTCCGGATATCCGAGCAGCTCGCGGACGAGCAGCACCGGATCCACGCCGCGCACGAGTAAAGCGGCCGTGCCCCGATGATCGAGCGCCAAAGCGTCTCCTTCCTGCAGCAGGCTGACAACCCCGGCCACGATCGCCTCTTCACCAGTTCCCAGATGCATTTCTCCAGAAATCAGGCCATCGTGCCACAATTTGGCCACGGCTTCTTCAAACCGCCGGCATTTAAACATCAAGCTGTACAGCTGCCACAGGTCAGGCGGCATATGGAACTCCTTATAAATAGGGGTCTTTCAGCGTAACCTCACCCCTCCCCCAAACCCCTCCCCGACACGGGGAGGGGAGTTTGTAGAACGGTTTGAGGGCTGAATTTTTCCCTGTCCGCCCCTAAAACCCCTTGGTAAAGGGGCGGTCTGATTTGATGACTCAGGCGGGTTTGATGTCTACGTCGCTAAAAACAACGTCGGTATCGTGCGAGAGGAGCACCACCAGCGAGTAAATGCCAATAAGCGTTCCAATCGGAACGTT
>JASJCR010000009.1 GCA_030065875.1 Ardenticatenaceae bacterium
GATGGGTCGTTGGGCGGCCGGACACTTCTGCTTATCATGGTTTTGGGGGGCTTGCTGGCTCTCTTTCTGCTTTCCGTTGTGGCCTCATGGAGTCGGGGCGCATGGCTGGCGCTGGCGGCCGGTGGGGGCGTCATGCTCGTTAGCTGGCCAGGTCGCTGGCGAAATCGGTTGGCCATGTTACTGGGTTTAATCGTTCTCCTTTGGGGAGGGTGGCAAACCAATTTGCTGCCATCGTCAGTTACCTCGCGAATCACCAGCGCGGCCGATTTTGAGGTCCGTGATTTACGCGACATTGAACTGACAAATGCCAACTTTGCCCTGGTCGAACGCCTGGCTTTTTGGCAGGCAGCCGGGAATATGTTTCGCCAAAATTTATGGTTTGGCGTCGGTTTTGGAGCTTATGATGCGGCATACAGTGATTTTTCTCCGGAAGGATGGCCAAAATCGCTTGGTCATGCGCATAATTATTATTTAAATTTGCTGGCTGAAGTTGGCCTTGTGGGGTTGATCGCCTATCTGGTTCTGTGGGGGGCGATTTTGGGGCAGGCGTGGTGGTTGATTGGCAACGCCCCTGATCGGTGGCGCGGAATCGCCCTCGGTTTATTTGGCGCATGGATCGCGCTGACAACCCATCACCTGGTAGATAAGCTTTACGTGAATAATATTTATTTACAGGTGGGTGCACTGTTGGCTTTACAGCAACTGTTGGTAAACTTGGTGAGATCAACCAGACCACCAGCATTTCAAAGCGTGCCGTCAAACCCTATACAGAAGTAAATTTTTAAGAGGTCGTTCGGGCGAAGAACCGGTCTGGCTGACGTGAGGAATTGATATGTTGTCTACAGTTTCGGAATCTGTTCTTAATCGGGCGTCAAAATGGGGAATTAACCCCAAAGAATTAAAGCGATTTATTAAATTTGCTGTGGTTGGGGTCATTGGCGCGGTTGTTGATTTTGGGTCTTTTAATTTAATCCGGCCGCTCCTCCTGGGAACGATGGCTTCGGAATCGCTGGCGGTTTCACTGGCCTCCAGCATCTCATTTGTGGCGGCCATTGTCAGCAACTTTTTTTGGAACCGTTACTGGACGTATCCGGATTCTCGCAGCAAATCTTTTACCGCCCAATTTATTCAATTTACCTTTGTCAATCTGCTGGGCATTTTGATTCGGGCTCCGGTTGTCTGGTTGACTCACGGGTGGTTTGAGGGGGTCTTTAACTGGTTGCTGCCGTCGCTGGATGATAAGACCGCCGTGCTCCTTGGCGATAATTTTGCCGTGGCGTTTGCCGTGGGAATCGTCATGTTTTGGAACTTTTTTGTCAATCGGTATTGGACCTATAATGATGTTGAATCATGATCGCTTAGCTTATCGGAATAGCTTAAGGAAGAGGATATGCGGGTTGGGATAGATGTCACTGCGGCCTTAACGCAGGGTGGTGGGATTGGTCGCTATACGCGTGAACTTGTCCACGCCCTCGTGGCCACGAACTTTAATCCCGATCTCTCTTTTGCTTTATTTTCCGCTCGTCCACCCGCTTCCTTACCGGTACTTGATCCCCTGCCTCGCGGCCGTTCGGTGGTCCATCGGCCGGCTCCCTTTAGCGAAAAGTGGCTTTACCGCATCTGGTATCGCTTTCGGCTGCCTGTTCCGGTACAGCTAATGACCGGTCCGGTTGATATTTTTCATTCACCCGATTTTGTCTTGCCTCCCGTTTTGGGCAGAGTGCCCACCTTATTGACCGTTCATGATTTGTCCTTTGTCCATTATCCCAACACCTTTACCCCCGCTCTGGTTAATTACTTAAATGATGTGGTTCCCTGGTCGGTTAAGCGAGCCACCCACATCCTGGCTGACTCCAACTCCACCAAGGAAGATTTAAAATCGGTTTGGGGAGTGCCCGAAGAAAAAGTGACCGTTTTATACAGCGGGGTCAACGTCCGTTTTCGGCCGACCGTCAACGAACAGCACCTGGTCGATTTGCGGCAGCGCTATCAGCTGGGCTCTGCACCGTATGTCTTGACGGTAGGGACGGTGCAACCTCGCAAAAATTACCAAATGTTGATTCGGGCGTTTGCTCCGCTGGCCGACCGGATGCCCCACAATTTGGTTATCGCCGGGGGCAAAGGGTGGCTGTATGATGACATCATGTCGGAAGTGATCAGCCATAAGCTGCAGGGACGGGTGCTATTTACCGGCTTTGTCGAAGATGATGATTTGCCTTCGCTTTACAGCGCGGCCACCCTCTTTGTTTTCCCCAGTCTCTATGAAGGATTTGGCTTACCCCTGCTGGAGGCGATGGCCTGTGGGGTGCCGGTCATTAATTCAAACCGGTCGAGCCTGCCGGAAATCTCCGAAGGAGTGACCATTCAGCTGCCGCCCGACCAGCCACAGGCGTGGACCGAAGCGATGCAGTGGCTGCTGGATGATCCGGTTCGACGAGCTCAGCTGGTGGCGGCCGGTTTTAACCGCTCCAAACAGTTCAGCTGGGAAAAATCAGCTCGCAAACTCCTCAATATTTATACACAGCTGCACCAACATGGCGGCGGTCGAAAATAACCCTCTCTCGTGTCTCGACGCTCTTATGCTATAATCTGCCCCCATGAATGAACTGCCCGGAAAACCGGCCGGCAAGGCCAAGGTCACTCTGGCCCAGGTCATGGGCCCCATGAATGCCAACACCCTGGGAAATGTCCACGGTGGGGTTTTGATGAAGCTGTGTGATGAAGCCGGTGGTATGGCGGCGGCTCGACATGCCGGCCGACCGGCGGTGACGGTTGTGGTCGACAGCATGAGTTTTCATTCCCCTGTTCATGTGGGTAATCTGGTTACATTTGAAGCGAAGGTCACCTGGGTCGGCCGCACGTCGATTGAGACCTGCGTCAAAGTTTCGGCCGAAAATGTGATTACCGGCGAGGTCACGCACACCAATACCGCCTATTTTGTGTATGTGGCCCTCGATCTGGACGGCCGCCCCACGCCGGTACCGCCCCTCATTTGCGAAACCGAACAGGAAAAAAAGGCGTTTGAGCGGGCCAAAGTTCGCCGTGAACTGCGGCTGCAAATGGCCGCAATTAATGGATGAGCCAAATGAGTGATCCCTCGGAATCAATGCTTCTCAAAATTTTGCGGCAGGCGTCTCCCGTACACCGGCTCAAGGGAGTCAGCGGTCGCGATCTGGGGGTAGCCGACACCGAACCATTCCCGTTTTTGGCCATTATCGGTCAGGAAGAAATGAAGCTCGCTCTTCTGCTGGGAATTATTAATCCGCGGATTGGTGGGGTGCTGCTGATCGGTTCGCGCGGCACGGCCAAGTCAACGGCGGTGCGGTCCCTTATTGATTTGCTGCCTCTGACGCAGGTCAGCCTATGCCCCAACGGCATGGGGTGTTTGGAGCAAATGGTTGAAGAGGGAGATATGACGGCCGTCTGCCAAATCTGTGCGCAGCGATATGCGTATGAAGAGCCGCTGAGCCGGGAAGAACGCATGCGGCTGGTTGAACTGCCCCTCAACGCTCGTTTGGAAGACGTCGTGGGGGGGATTGACGAGCGTTTGGCCATCGAACAGAAGCGCATCCGCCTGGAGCGCGGCATTTTGTCTCAGGCGGACAACAACCTGCTTTATATTGACGAGGTGAATCTGCTCGATTCGGCGATCATGGATGCGATTTTGGATGCGGCCGCTCAGGGCGCTTACACGGTGAGGCGCGGTCCCAACAAGCTGACCTATCGCTCAAAATTTATTTTAATCGGCTCGATGAACCCCGAAGAAGGGCAGCTTCGGCCGCAAATCATGGATCGTTTTGGGTTACGGGTCCTGGTGCGCGGCTTAAACGACCCTGAATTGAGATTTGAAGCATATGAACGGGCGCTGTGGCACCGGCAGAACCCCGAGTCCATGGCCGCCACCTATGCGGATGAAACGCTGGCCCTAGCGGAAGAGGTGCAGCGGGCGGTTGAGCTCCTGCCCGAGGTGCAAATAAGCGGTGCGGCTCGTGATTTGGGCTTGCGGCTGATTCGTGAGGCCAAAATCGAGTCGAATCGGGCGGAAATCACCCTTTTTGAAGCCGCCCGGGCCCATTCGGCCGCTGCTGACCGGTCAGAAGTCACCCGGGAAGATATTCTGGCTGTGGCGGTGATGACCCTGCGGCAGCGCAACAGCGTGCAGCTGGAAGCGTATTTCGCCGAACAGGCGCGCGAAGACGAACATCTCAAAGCGCTCATCCAGCAGGTCCAAGATCAGTAAAATGCGCCGGGTTTCCGATTTTCTCCGCCGTCGTTATCCCCAGGCTGAACCACTTCTATTTACTTTAATTTTGATCGCCTACTTCCTGCCGTGGATCAACCACGCCGCGGCCGGGCTGACCTTGATCGGTCTGGACGTTAGCGAGTGGGTCAAATTTTTGCCGCAGATGCAGTCTGGCGAGCTGCCCAACCGGGATTATTTATACCTCCCCCCTTTGCTGCTGGGTGGATGCCTGGCACTGTCAACCTTATGGGTGGATCAAAGCCGCTGGCAGCGGTGGCTGCTTCGATTTTTGGCGCTGGGGGTGGGGCTGATCGCCTTTCCCTCGTTTGATGCGATTCGCTTTGAGGATGCTAGCCAGTGGCGGCCGCGGCTCATCTGGATTGCACTGCTCGCCATTTGGTCACTACTTTTGGTACCGCTCATCGGACGTTTCTCAGCAGGGAATGGGCAGAAACTGATTATTTCTTCAGGGCTGCTGGTGTTGGCGTTAGGCGGCGGGATTTTGCCGGCCGTTGTGCTCCTGCCGACCCAGAGGGTGGTGGGGGAGTGGTTAAACATCGCCGTTTCTCCGGGGGCCGGCTTTTATCTTTCCACGGCCGGTTTTTTTGTGCTGGCTCTCCTGGCCGCCTTTCAGCTGGTTTCCCATTTAAGCGACTAATCGTAAACGATTAAGGCCATTTGGCTGTAGACGCGATTTCCCAATGGCTTGGGGAACCGGCATGACAGGGAAGCCACGCTTTCCTGTTCAACAAATTCCCCCTCCCGATTCGGGAGGGGGTTAGGGGGTGGGTCTCTTAGCGTTATTTCACCCCTCCCCCAGCCCCTCCCCGACGCGGGGAGGGGAGCTTGTTGGACTGTATGAGAACAAAATTTTTACCTGTCCGTTCCTAAACCCGGCGCAGGGAGGGGTGCGGGTTCAATGATCAAGAGATAGAAACAAAAAAGCGGCACAGCGGCCGCTTTCTCATCTTCAAATTTGCTAATCGCGTAACGGTATGGATTAGCCTTTCCGGCCGTCAATATAGGCCACGGCCTGCCCAACCGTCGTAATTTGCTGTGCTTCCTCGTCTGAAATTTCAGCACCAAACTCTTCTTCAAACCCCATGATTAATTCTACAAGGTCTAGCGAATCGGCCTCTAAATCTTCGCGAAAACGGGCTGCCGGTACGACCTGATTTTCTTCAACGCCAAGCAAATCGATGACGATGGCCTTGACACGCTCTGCGGTATCACTCATCTTAATTCCTCCGAATTTGAAATATTCCTAATCTAGCTGAGAGCCTGACCGGATTTTAGGCCCAAAGACACGTTTGTCAAGTGCCGTTGATCAGGCTACACGAGAAAAAACCCGGTTAACCTTGAAAGGTTACGACATTTATTAGGTTCTGTTGATGTAATTCATGAATCGTCAGCATCATTTGGCTAAAGTTGCAGCGGATCACTTGAATTAGAAAGCCAGCTGGAAACCGCCAGGGTTAAGTAAAAAGAAAATGCCAGATCGATTAGAAAGAAGCTGTGATCGACCAGGCCGTGGGCAAACATGGCCGCCAAACCGCCCAGAAAACCGGCCGCCACCGCCCTGGCCGCCAAATTATCAGTCGTTCTCCAGGTGGTGATCAGCTGTTTGAGCGGTTGGAAATAAAGCCAGCACCCGGTCAGCAGACCAAAGAGGCCCAGCCGGGTGGCTAAATCGAGAAAAAGGTTGTGTGGATGATTGAGGTTTGGCTCTTGCCAGGCGGCCGCTAAGATGTAGCGACTGCGATATTCGTACAAGAAATTGTCTAAACCGACCCCAAACCAAAGGTGATCAGCCCACATCGTGATGCTCGAGCGCCACAAATTCAGGCGCAAAATGCCGGTTGCCGACCGGATATCGAGACGCTGGGAAAGACCGGGAATTTGCAAAACGAGCGCATAACCGATCAGACCCACCAGCAGCCCGGCCGCCGCCCAGGGCCACACGCGGCGCTGATGATGCCGCTGCCACAGGGCAAAGACGGTGAAGAGGGCAACCGGCAGGCTGAGCAGCAGCCCCCCTTTGCTCAACGTCAATAAAAAGGCTGTTAGCTGGATCATAAACGCGCCAAAGATCCAGCGACCTCGTCTGTGGGTCCAGAAGGCCGGGAACCACCGCCGCCAAACCGCGCTTTGTCCCAGGAGCAGCAAGGCAAACAAGAGGGGAATTTGACGGCCGAGGTACAGGGCCACGTTATTGGGAGAACCGTATATCGAACGCAGGCGAAATATCCCTTCCTCAGCGGTGATCAAATTGGTGCCGCTGACATATTGCCCCAGCCCAATGACCGCTACTAGCGTTCCACCGGCTAAAAACCCGTCAATAGCAGTCATGCTTTCCCGGTCGGATGGTTTGATTAGGCGCCAGCTGGCATAAAATAGGAGCGGCTCGAGAATAATCGTCCGCCACTCATTGGTCGCCACATCAAGCCTGTCGGTAAAAAAGAGGGATAGCGTGGCCGCAGCCGTAAAAAAAATAGCCGCCCAATCCGCCGTGGAGAGCCGAATTTGAAATAAAGAGGTTTGCTGCTGCGCCACCCACCTGGTCAGCGAATTTAATACCGCTGCGCCAAAAAGAAGCCAGGTAAATATCTCGACCGGTGAGAAGCGATACACGGCCACCGGCTTGAGAAGCTGGGTGACGTAAAAAGGGAAGCAAAAAGCAACCAGGGCCAAACCCCAGGCCGGTCTAAATCGGAGCAGCAGAAACAGCAGCAGGAGCCCGGCTCCGTAAACAAACAGCCAGGGAGTGACATAGAAAAATGTCGCTGTACCAAAGACCAGGGCCAGCTGCGGGATATCGCTGAGGCGGCGAAATACCCCGGCCGCCTGCCCATTCCAGGTGAGCCATCCGGCAATCGTGACCAATATGGCGACCGCTGTCGTTAAAACGGCATGAGCTGGCTGGCCAAGGGTTCCGAGCCGGTGCCAGAATCTTAAATTTGACCGACCCGTCACCACCGTTCCCACAGCTGACAGGGCGGTAATGACCCACAGCCACAGGCCAAAACGATCGTAGGCGGTGGTGGGAAATTGGCGCACGCTAATGCCGTTGAGCGCAAATTGATCCCATCCTCGATAAGCGGTAATGGTTAAGGTGTGTGGTCCTGGATTTAAACCGGTGGCTACCGGTTCAACGGCCAGATAATCGCTGTCGGGATCGTTGGTGTTGAGCACCAGGGCCGATCCCCAACCGGCAGAAGCGGTGGTTTCATCGGGCGGAAGAGCATTTGCCGGCCGGCCGTCCACCAGAACGTAGAAGCGAGCCCGATAGTTGGCCCGGCGAACCCGTAAACCGACGTCGGTTCCCTCAAAAGCGAAGGTGACGGTATCCGGTGGTTCTCCTGCTTCCTTTTGGCTCATGTCGGCGCCAAATTCCGGCGAAAATTCCCAATCTCCCTGCCAGGCAAACGCCGGGTGGTCCGCGCTGGCGAAGTGAAAGCCGGGTTGGGCAGCCGGGGAAGCTGCGGTCAGCGACGGTATTTGTTCGAGCAGGAACTCTTTTTGCAGGGAAAATCCCTGGACAGGATCATCGGCCGGAGCATCCGGATCCCAATGGTGCCAGAACAGGGGCCCCATCCACGGCCACTCTGTTTTGCTGCGGGCCAGCCCGTTGGCGAGGTAATTGACCTGTTCCTGCTCGGAAACCGCTCCCCAAATGGAAGGCGATCCTGTCCAGCTCCCCGGCAGAGCGTTCCACCCCCAGTTTCCAGCCCAAAGCGCTTTGTGACCGTCTCCGTGAGCGACCATGACTTCGCGTAGTAAAATAATGCGGCTAAAATTTAGGTGCTCGATGCCCACGTCCCGGTTGGTTGGGGCGCTGTCAAACCCATACGGCTTACCGGCCGCAAAATCAAACGAGGCGGCCGCCCCATTTTCATAGAGCGCCTGCAAAAACAGCGGTTCGGCCATGTTCACCTTGGTGGTTTCGGCGGTTGGGGCCAGAGGAGCGGCCCCGATGATAGCATCTGGGTCAACGGCTCGGATTTCCCGTGCGGCCGCCGCCAGCAGAGCGCCATACAGGTCGGGATTAATCGGTTGATTACCCCAGTGGCTGGCGATGTTTGGCTCATCCCAAATCAGATAGGCCCGAATGCGCGAACCGTATCGCCTGGCAAATTCGCCGGCCCAGGACGCATACGCCATGACGTCATCCGGGGGAGCAAAATCATTGTCCGGATGCCCATCTAGCAGGACAACAAGCTCCAGATCGGTTTGAGCAACAGCTTCAATCATTTGATCGGCTTCCGCCCAGTCAAACGCAGGGGTGAAGTAAAAAGATTGCTTGATTTTGCCGATTCCCAATGACGAAATGCGCGATAGGTTGTCCTGCAGTTCGGCCGGAGTGTACTGCTCCAGAGAAACGTTGACCCCAAACTCGGTTCCCGCGTGATCAACCGGCAGGTCGGTCAGGGGAGAGTACCCTCGTTTTTCAAAGCGATCCTGCCGGGCCAGTGAAGCCAGTACGCTGCCTGAAAGAAGGGTGAGCAGCAGAAAAGACAGCATCCTGGCTGGCGATGGGGAGAAAATCTGTTTCATCGGCCGAATCGTAAGCGTTCCCGCCGCGTTTGGCAACCGCGGCCGGCAAACGAAATAACAACGGAAAGGCTACTGCCGTTCTTCTTCTGTAGGAGGTGGGGTTGGCAAAGCGGTGGCCGGTTCAGCCAAACCGGCGCCATAGGGTGCCCAGGATGGGTTGCTGGCTACCGCCTCATCATCGGCCAAGGATGAAACCTGATTGGTTTCCAGATTAAGCAGATAGAGATCATCTTCAAAAACAAAGGAAACCCCTAAACCGTCCCCCTGCCAGGCCAGAAAATCCGCCTGTCTGGGAAACGCGGTATTTTCACCGGGTGGTGGGAAAATTTGGCGGGCGTTGCTTCCGTCGCTGTCCATCAGCCACAGGGTGTAGCCGCTTTGCAGGCTGGCAAAGGGTTCAAGGGCGCGCAAAAAGGCGATTTCTCCCTGTGGGGATGGGGCGGCCGCCCAATGAGGATGGCTCCAGATCCCTACATCTGCTGCCAGCTGGCCGCTGACGGCCGTTTGCGTATCGACAATCCAGGTATCAAAGTCGAGATCTGCGGTTGACTCACTGGTGTGAGCGGTAAACGCCAGATAGCGTCCTTCCGGTGACCAGGTAATCACCGGTACCCAGACCCAATCGGCGCGCGTATCATACTCGCGAAAGCGCACCAATGTTTCACGCGGGACAAAGGAGGCGGTATCTCCTCCCTCAGGTTCTGGCTGCTCGATAAGCACATCCAGGAGGCGTAAATCAATGACGCCCACCTCATCGGCAAAGCTGTACCCGATCGCTGTACCGTCGGGGGACCAGGCGTAATTTCCACCCCACCAACCATAGGTGGCCGGATAAGAATCAACAAGCTGGCGCGGTTCAAAATCAGCCTCCTCATTGCGGAGTACGGTTCCAACCCAGAGATCGTTGTTGGCTTCCCAACCGGGCGGCAGGGTGGTTGGTTTGCCGGTTGAGTAGGCGATTTGCTGGGCATTGGCCCGGTCCGGATTCCAGGCGGCCCACAGCACGTTGCTGATGCCCAACGGTCGCGGTTCCGCCCCGGGAACGGTTTCGATGACCCACAGGTTATTAAAATCGGCGGTGTCAGTGGCCACGCGAGAGAAAAGGAGGTGGCTGCCGGATGGGGAAAGAGCAAAAATTCGCCGATCGAGCGGCCCGCCAACATCAAGCGGCTCCGGAAAACTGTTCGAACCACGCAGCAGCGTAGGGGTGTTGCCGTTGATGTAGGCGATCATACCGCTGAAGGCCGCCAGGTCTGAGTTTGCCAATCCCAACCCTACCATGACAATTTCATCCTGGCTTTCTTCAATGGTGGTTATCTGGGTCGTCCGTCTTTCCGCCTCAATGCCGTCTCGATAAACGATGCGGACGGTAATTTGTTCCAGGCCGGCCTGCCCGGCTTGAATGATGCGTGGCGGATCATTTTCATCCATCGCCTCATTGCGCACAATTTTGCGTTCAAACGGCACGCTGCGATCGATTGTTTCCACACTTTCGGTGATGCGCGTGATGCGGATCGCCAGGTCTGGCGTGATGGGGGTAAAGAGGGGGGGATTGACCTCATCTGTGGCGCCCAGCGTGACGTCAAGCGCGGCCAACGCGTCTCGCACGGTAGCGGCCGATGTTTGTTGCTCAATCGTGGTGCCGTCTACCGTGATGGTGACCGTGTTGGCGGTGGGCTGGAACTGCTCAGGTTCACCCTGACATCCGACAAATAGGGGGATCAGGGTGATTAATAGGCCAAGTCGAGTGAAAAGCTTCAAGGGTGCTTCAGACAAAAGGGGCTATGCCTCTTGCCACATCTTGCTAATTTCCGGGGCCAAATCATCCCGGACGGCGCTGCTGACATTTTCATCAATTAACGCCTTTAATCCACCAAAGACCGCCTGCACCGGATAGCGGGCAAAGTCCGGATCACTGGTGGATCGACTGCGTCGGGCGACGCGGTTGTTAAACTCACGGGCGGCCATGTTGGTATCCCGAAAGTGAGCCACCCAGAACACGCCGTTTAAGCTCTTTTGTAAAGGTTCCGGCAGTGCCTTGCCCAGCTGTTTTTTTACCCGGCCGCTGAGGTTGACACCCAGCATATTTAGCGTGCCAACACTCCAAAGATCGGCGTGTTCAACTGTCCGCAGGTGGCCGTGTTCCATGACATATTGATAAAAATCATCAACTGATTGAACCTGTTTTTTTTGCAATTTTTCTTTAATCATTAAATCTTTGCCATTCAAAAGAAATCAGATATACTACTTATTCGGTTGATTTATTGACCAATCAACACTATGGCTTAACAGCAAAACGATTTTACACGAAAATAAAAATTTGTGTCGCAATTCGGCACAAAAACTTTACAGGCCCCGCTGGTAAATTCATCAGAAGGGGTTCTTTGTTGTTTAGGAACAGGCAACTTTATTTTGTAAATTTTTCCGCACAAATTGCGGCGGTGCCTTTACTTGCGCATCTGTTTTTTAAGGAAGGTTGACGTTATGGCAAACGAAATTGTAATTGAGGCCGAACCGCGGACTCTAATCGGCAAAAAAGTGAAAAAGCTTCGCCGTCAGGGCATTACCCCGGCGATTATTTACGGTGGTGAGGAACCGATTTCGATTCAGGTAGATACCCTGACAACGTTCCTGACATTGCGCGATGCAGACGCCAATGATATTTTGACCATCGATGTAGCAGGCAAAAAGCACAAGGTGATCACGCGTGATATTCAGCGCCACGTCACCCGTGGCGACCTGGTCCACGTCGATTTTCAGGAAGTCACGAGCGATACCGTTATTCGTACGGAAGCGGCTATTGTGACCGTTGGCCAATCCGCTCCGGAAGCGGAAGGATTGGGAACCACCAGCCAGCTGCTCTTTGCGGTTGAAATTGAGGCCTCGGCCGATGCCCTTATTTCTGAGATCGAAGTCGACCTCACGCAAATTGTAACAACGGAAGATCAGATCATGGTTTCTGATCTGGTTGTACCGCAGGGCGTGACCATTCTTACCGCAGATGATATCCCCGTGGCTAAATTCGACTTTGAGCGCGTGGCTGAAGAGGAAGAAGAAGGGGAAATCGAAGAAGGGATTGAACCAGAAGTTATCGGTGCCGTGGACGAAGATGAGTCAGAATCAGTTTAGTTGATTGACCGGGTTTTAAACCCGCCCCTTCGTTTTATATCAAAAAAAGTAAATATCATTTTACACGCAAATCAAAATCAGCTCCTGATGGAAAATCTGTCGGGAGCTTTTTTGTTAAAATTAGATCATGAGCAATCAGTCAGCTCAGCGGATACTCAACCTTTTAATATCCCTCATCATTTTAATATTTGCTTTCTGGCTGCGTACCAGCGGCCTGGCCTGGGATCATCTGAGGCATTATCATCCTGATGAGCGGTACATTTCCTGGGTTGCCTCCTCAATTGAATTTACCGGCCATGAGAATTGGTCCGACTTGTTAAACCCACAAACCTCTCGCTTTAATCCTTATTATTGGCCAAAGGGGCAAACAACGGAGGGGATTGTGGTGCCCTTTGACCAAAATCGGAATTTTGCCTACGGTCATCTGCCGCTTTATTTGGGGGTTGGCTTAACGCGCCTGCTGGAACAACTTGCCATTCCCTGGGAAAGCCTGCCTATGCCGAACGAACCGCTGGAATTTGATTATTTGACCGTTGCCAGCCGTTTTTTGACCGCCCTTTTTGATATGGGATCGATCGTCCTGTTATTTTTGATCGGCCGTCGCCTGTTTTCCCCTCTGGTGGGTGGATTTGCGGCCGCGCTGTTGGCGGTCACGGTCATGCACATTCAACTGTCCCATTTTTTTATATCGGATACCTACCTGACGTTTTTTATCGTTTTAACGGTGGACGGGTTGACCCGGGCGTGTCTGGCTTCAAGCCCCGGGGCTCAAAAAAGAGCGCTGGCGGTCGGGGCGATCGCGGCCGGGATGGCGATCGGATCAAAATTTAGCGCCGTACTTCTTGGCCTGCCGATTTTGATCACCTTGATCTTCCTCTATCAAAGGCGGTTTTGGCGGCCGGCTTTGGGAGTGGCATCGTTGACCCTGGTGGCTTTTGCTTTGACCAATCCGTTTGCCGTGCTTGATTTTTCCTGCCCACCAGAGGATGCACAAATTGCCGGTCAACCGCTGGTCATTACCCACTGCTACCTGCAAAATATCGCCCGCGAAAGCGCGATGGTTCGGGGTAGTGAAGCGTTTCCTTTTACCCGTCAGTATGACAACACGACCGCCATTGTTTATCCGATCGTCAACCAGCTGCGATGGGGGATGGGGTGGCCGATGGGGCTGATCGCCTTTGCCGGTTTTGCCGTCATCATGGGGACCTATGCCGTTGATGGCCTGCGTCATTGGCGAGAAAGGAAGGTCGACAAAAAATGGGTGGCGGCCGGGGTGATCTTAACCTGGGTCATCCCCTACTTTTTCCTGACGACCACCTTCCAGGTCAAATTTATGCGCTATTTGCAGCCGGTGACTCCTTTTTTGCTGCTGTTTGGGTCGTGGCTGCTCCTGGAAGCCCTGCCTCTACGCTGGCGAACGGGGGGGAAAATCGCGGCTGTCATCGTGTGGGTGATGACCGCCCTGTACGCCCTCGCTTTTACCGGCATCTACCGTCAGCCACATCCCTGGCAGGCGCTTTCCATCTGGGTATACGAGCAGATTCCCGCTGGCGAGACGATCGCCATCGAATTATGGGATGAAACTTTGCCCAGCAACTTGTCGCAGCAAAATAAAGCGTGGGTGAGGTCGTCTTACCAGATGGTGGAGCTCAACTGGCTTTCCCGGGCTTATGCCGCAGATGATGAGAGGAAATTGCGGAGAAACCTGGAGAATTTAGCCGCGGCCGATTATTGGATCGTGGCTTCAAACCGGAATTACGGCGTGGTTTCCCGGCTGCCGGAGGCGTATCCCATCACCCATCAGGTATATGAGAAGCTGTTTCGAGGAGATTTGGGATATGTCCCCGTTTATGTCGGTGATCGGCCGTTGAGCCTTGGTCCCGTTCAGCTTACCCCTAACCGGTTTGCCACAGCAGGATTAGAGCCGCCTGAATTTGTCGCGGAACATCTTTCGCAGACCGGCCGTTTAATCGGACCTGCAGCGGACGAAAGTTTTACCGTTTACGATCAGCCGCTGGTTATCGTTTTTTTTAATCAGGAGCGATTGTCAGCAGAGGAATTGCAGCGCCTTTTTATCCCATAAATCGGGTGCAAGTTGCGTTGCCCAAAACAGCACTATATACTTCACAAATAGGGTAGAGCAAGAGATGAGTATGGATGTTGTACAGGGCCAATCAGCCATTCAACCACCCCCACAAGACCCCATGATACCAAAGTGGGCGGCAACAGCTTTAATTGTTGGAGCGGTTGTTTTGGTGCTGGCCGCAGCAGGCGGCATTTTCTGGTTCGCCCTGACCTTTCCAGAACAAATAGAAGCGGTCCGTGATGTTTTCATTATGGTGTTCGCTTTGGTGGCATGTGTTTCTTTGATTGTCATGGTCATGCTGCTTGTAGCCGTTATCCGCCTGATCAACATGCTTGAATTTGAAATCAAGCCGATACTGGAAAAAACCAATCAGACGGTGACGACCCTGCGAGCGACGACTACTTTTGTGTCCAACAACGTCGTACAGCCGGCTATCAAGGTGAACAGCTACTTCTCCGGCATTGTCCGTGGTTTTCGCGTGTTGTTTGGCAACCCAAAAAATAATTTGCCCCGTTAGACCCCATTCAAACGATTGAGGGGAGGAAAAGATGAGTGATCAAAACAGTGGAGATTTTGGCGCATTTTTAGCCGGTTTTGTCATTGGCAGTTTAGTCGGTGCGGCCGTGGCTTTGATTTTGGCACCCCGCTCCGGCTCGGAAATTCGGTCTCAGCTGATGGAGCGGGGGGAAGAGCTTCGCAGCCGGGCAAGAGAATACGGGGGTGAGTATTTTACTCAAACCGGTAACCGCGTTGACAGCGTTTCAACCGATTCTCGCGAGCAGGTCCGCATTGTCCTTGATGATGGTCTTGGAAAGAGCGAAGGTCATTCTTCAGAAGACGCCACATCCGAAACCGGAGACAGCAGTTGAAATTTTTCCCGCGAAAAATGAAAACTTTAGATCGACAAGGCGTCCTCGAAAGAGTAGACGCCTTTTGTTTTTTATTGCCACAGATGCTTAAGAGATGAATGATATCAACAAAAGCGGCCGGATCGATTTGCCATCGTTAGAGCAGGTTCTGGCCATTCTGCCCCAACCCACACCAAAAAATTTGATCAGACGGGTGCAAGATGCCCATCAATTTGCGGAGGAAATGCACGGAAATAATCGTCGGAATTCCGGCGAGCTTTACATTGAGCATGACCGAGCCGTGGCCCGAGCGGTGGGAGAGATCGGCATCGATATCAACACCACAACGGCCGGTATGCTGCACGACAGCCTGGTGGTCCCCCTGCTTGAATCGGATAAGGCTACGCGGGAGCTGACCGAGCGTTTTGGGAATGATGTCATTCATATTTTACAGGGATTAAATCGCATCATGCCCTATTCAATGGGGCAGGAATCGGAAAATGCCACCCAGCTGGAGAAGCTGCGCCGGGCGATCCTGCACGCGATTGACGACGATATTCGTATTTTGCTGGTGCGTATGGGAGACAGCGTCGAGGATTTACTAGTCGCTAATTCACTGCCAGATGCCCAAAGATTGGCCATCGCCCGGGAGGCCAGCCAGATTTATGCCCCAATCGCCAACCGTCTGGGAATTTGGAGCATGAAATGGCGGCTTGAGGATGAATCATTTCGTCATTTGCGGCCGGAAATTTACGACGAGCTTTCACACCAGCTGGCTGAACAGCGGCAGCAGCTGGACGAGAAATTTAATGCTCGAGTACGACAGCTGCAGGGAAAATTAGAAGAACAAAACATCAAAGCAACCGTCAAAGGGCGCACGAAACACATATTTTCAATCTATAAGAAGATGAAGCGCAAAGGGATTCCCTTTGAAGAAATTTACGATTTAAGGGCGATGCGCATCATTTTGGAAGACAACGATATCACCCGCTGTTATCAGGTCCTTGGCGTGGTTCATCACATGTGGCTGCCGATTCCGGAAGAGTTTGATGATTACATCGCCAACCCAAAACCGAACGGATACCAATCGCTTCACACCGCCGTTTACGATGAAGCTGGTGATGTTTTGGAAGTTCAAATCCGCACGCGGGCCATGGACGACAGTGCGGAACGGGGTATTGCGGCGCATTGGGCTTATAAAGAGGGGGGGAAACCCAGCAGCGAGCTGACCAAGCGGGTGGCCTGGCTGCGTCAACTGCTCATCGATATTCGGGATGAAGGGGATCCGGACGTGCCGGCCGATCAGCGGATGATCAATATCGATGATTTAAGCAAGCGAATCTACGTTTTTACCCCCCAACGGGATTTAATTGAGCTGCCGGATGGGGGAACCCCGATTGATTTTGCCTATCAAATCCATACCGAAGTTGGTCATCGCTGCCGTGGAGCGAAAGTCAACGGCAAGATGGTCCCCTTGAATTATCAGCTGCGGCCAGGAGACACGGTCAGCATCATCACCTCGAAGCGGGGCGGCCCCAGTCGCGATTGGATGAGTGAGACGGCCGGTTATACCAAAAGCGCCAAGACCCGCAGCAAGGTTCGACAATGGTTTCGGGTGCACGATCGGGACGAAAATATTTTGCGGGGGATGGACCTGGTTGAGCGCGAAATAAAGCGCCAGAAAATGCAGCGCTTTTTATCGATTGAGGATTTACGAGAATTTTTCAAAGAAAAGAGTGATGAAGATTTACTGGCAAAAGTCGGGTTTGGGGATGTGCAGTACAGCCAGGTGACCGGAGCGATAACGCTGCTGGGCAACAAACACCTGGCCGCAGAGAAAGTGGAAGAAAAAACTGAAGAGGAACCGCCCCCTCCACCCCCTCGGGCCAAAGGCCGTAAGCGTAAGACCCGGCTGGAAATTCAGGGGTTATCCGGTTTGCAACACCGAATTGCCAACTGCTGTATGCCGATTCCCCCAGAGCCGATTGTGGGCTTTATTACACGCGGCCGTGGGGTCACGGTTCACAAGAGAGATTGTCCTCAATTTTTGAAGAAAATTTCAGATGAGCCGGAACGGATTATTGAAGTTTCGTGGAATCAGGATGCGGAAGATGAGGGGCACGAGGTCCCGCTGCAGGTTACCGCGTACCGGCGGTCCGCCCTGTCGGAAGATATCGCGACGCTGGTCAGCGGCCGGAAGATTACCCTTAAACGCAACAAGAGCAGCACCAACAAGCGGGGTGTGACTACGGTGCATCTTATCGTTCATGTTGAAACGAGTGATGACCTTGAATGGTTGATGGGCAAGCTGCGGACGATGGCCAACGTCATGGAGGTCAGACGGCAGCGGTGGAAAGGTTAAAAATGACCTGTGGACAGGGATAAATGATAGTGTTATATTAAGAGAACCGTTGCGCTATCAACCAATTAATGTCAGCTAACCCTCTTATGGAAAAAAACATAGATGAAGCCGTATATGATGCCATCAAGGAGCTTTTTTTTCTTGTTGATGATGGTGATCGCCGGCTGTTTGCCAGATACAATTTGACCGTTCCCCGTTTTTACGCCCTCAAGCATATTTTTGACTCACCAGGCTTATCTCCGGTGCAGTTGAGTGAGCGGATGTTTTGCGACAAAAGCAACATCACCCGTTTATTAAAAGGATTAGAGTCTGAAGGATTTGTGACGCGAGTTAAACACGAGCACGATCGCCGCTCCGTCCGTTTGTTTTTAACCGAGCGTGGTGAAGGGCGCTGTCAGGAAGCCGCCCACGCCCATCAGCAGTACAACGCCCTACGCTTCCGTTTTGTGGCTGATCAGATCGAACCAACCGAGCTGGTCGATCTATTTGAATTTTTGCGAAACGGTCTCACAGAAAGCCTGCATCAAGTTGACCCGGTTTCTTAAAAACACCCCTCAATTTTGAAAATTGGTTGGAAATATTGTTGACATGTCAATTAGATTTGCATATAATGCAATCGATTGCATAAACCCGCTACAAAGATGGCATAGGTATCCTTGAACGCCAAACCAAACGTCAAAACGATAGCTGACATCGCCCGTCTGGCTGGTGTATCCACATCAACCGCCTCACGAGCCCTTCGTGATAGCGATTTAATCAGCATCGAAACCAAAGAGCGCATCAAAAAAATCGCCCAAGAGCATTCGTTTCGACCTCATTTAGGCGCCCGCAATCTGCGGCTCAAGAAAAGTAATTCCATCGTTTTGGTTTTCCCCTTTGATTACGCCGATCAAGATGTGCTGGCCAACCCCTATATTTTTAAAGTTCTGGGAACTGTGGGTTCCGCCTTACGCGCTCGACATTACGATTTACTTCTCTCGCGCCTGAGCGATATTAATATGCTGATCGACGACCTGTACATCCATTCCGGTTTGGCCGAGGGCGCGATCATCTTGGGAAGAGGTGACAACGATCAAAGCAAGATGGCGGCCCTGGTTGAAACCAACATCCCGTTTGTGGTGCTGGGTCCAGAACACGACAATCAGGGGTATTGTTCGGTGGGCATTGACAACCGCCAAAGCAGCCGGATGGCGGTTAAGCATCTGGCCAAGCAAGGCCGCAAACGCATCGCCATCATCTCTGATAATTTTGACGAACCGATTGCTGAAGGATATCAGCGTTATCAGGGGTATTTACAGGGATTGGCTGACGCCGGTTTACCCTTTGATCAAAATTTAACTGTGCTGTCCACCTATGCCGGTCAGTCGGGCTATGACGCAATCCAGCTGCTTCTGGAATCGGTCCCCGATTTTGACGCCATCTTTGTCGCCACCAGCGATATCGTGGCCATCGGCGCGATGCAGGCTCTGCATGACGCCAATAAACGGATTCCCCAGGATGTGGCCCTGGTTGGCTTTGACAATATCGACCTGTGCGATTTTACTAACCCACCCCTCACCTCGATCAGTCAACGTCTTCATGAAGGGGTGGCCGATCTCCTAACGCAAAAACTTCTCGATCAAATTGCCGGACAGCAGGTTGAATCCACAATGCTGCAGGGTCGATTGGTAGTCCGGCAATCATGTGGGGCATCGGTCCTAACGTAATTTGTAAAAACAAAACCACTTTATCTTTGTCATACGCACTTTTAAGGAGGTGATGTCGAAGAAGAACAACGCCAATAACGATCTCAAATCCCAAAAGATTTTTAATAATAAATTTTAAGTGAGGAGAAAATAAGATGAAGAATTATTTCTTTAAAGCGGCGGTTGTGGCTCTGGCTATGATTGTCCTGGTTGCCTGCGGTGGCGATACCCAGCAGGTTGTTGAAGAAGCTGCTCAGCAGGTTGAAGAAGCGGCCCAGCAAGTTCAGGAAAATTCTGAAGAGATTGCTGAACAGGTTGACCAGGCGGCCGCAGAAGCTGAACAGGCGGTAGAAGAAGCTCAGGAAGCCGTCGAAGAGGCGGTAACGGAAGCTGAAGAAGCGGCTGAAGAGGTCGTTGATGAGGCCGAAGAAGTGATGGAGTTTGAGACCTCGATTACGATTTGGGCGGACGACACCCGCGCGCCGATTTTGAGCGAATTGGCTGAAGGGTTCCAAAATGAGTATGGGGTCGGTCTGGTGGTCGAGCAGGTGGCCGACATCAACGACCAGTTCCCGATCGCGGCCCCGGCTGGTGAAGGACCGGACATTCTGATCCTGGCTCACGACCGCATCGGCGGCTTCTACGCCAGCGGTTTGCTGGCCCCCTTGGATCTGGGCGACACAGCAGGCGAATTCCTGCCGGTGTCGGTTGATGCCTTCACCTATGAAGGAGATCTGGTGGGGATGCCCTACGCCATCGAAAATCTGGGCTTTTTCTACAACACCGATCTGGTGGAAACCGCCCCGACCACCTGGGATGAGGTGATCGAAGTGGGTGGGGCCCTGGTTGAAAGTGGCGATGCCACCTACGCCATTGCCCTAACCGGCACGACGTATGATATGTTCCCGCTGCAGACCGCCTTTGGTGGATATGTGTTTGGTCAGAGTGAGGCCGGGTACGATCCGTCCGATGTGGGGATCGACAGCGAAGGGATGATCGCGGCCGGCGAGTTTGTGCAGACCAATGTGGAAGCGGGTCTGATCAGCGACAGTTTGGATTGGGACACGGCTCACGTGCAGTTTGAGACGGGTGAGATTCCGTTCCTGATGGCCGGACCGTGGGCGCTGGATCGCATCCGCGAAGCGGGTGTACCATATGGGATCGCCCCCTTCCCGACAGCTGAGAAAGAAGGGCAGCCGTTCCTGGGTGTGCAGGGATTTGCGGTCAATGCGTTGAGCGAGAACGTGCTGCTGGCGCAGACGTTCCTGACCGAATTTGTGGCCACCGAAGATGTGATGCGGCAGTTGGCGGAGTCGGGGAACCGGCCGTCGGCGTTTGCTGCAGTGGCCAGCGAGGACCCGGATTTGGTATCGTTGGGTGATGCGGGGGTGAATGCCCTGCCGATGCCGGCGATTCCGGAGATGGGTTCGGTGTGGGGCAGTTGGGGTGATGCGTTTACCCTGATCGTCAACGGCGAGCAGTCGGCTGAAGATGCCTTGACCAACGGTGGAGAGCAGATTCGGGCTTTGATCGCCGGTGAAGAACTCCCTGAAGAAGAGGGTGAAGAAGAAACCGACGAATAATCACAACCGTCAAACAAGTGCCCCAGAAATTTTCTGGGGCACTTTGCTAAATTTTCCCCGCTGATACAATATATATATTCACTTAGTTCACCGTTGATCATTTGATTTACTTTGAGGAATAAGGAGTCCCGTCTATGGCCGTACAAGCATTAAAGAGGTTCGAGACAGGAGACGGACAGAGTGCAACATTATCAAACGTTGTTATTCGTCTGGTCCTGCTGCTCGCAATTGATGCCTTTGCAATCTGGTTCGCTGTTCGCGCGTTTGGCGAGGGGTATTTGCCGCTCGGCATTGCCATTGCCCTGATTGCGGCAGGGGTCAATTACGTTATTTTGGTCAAGGAGATGTATCCCATTCGCTGGATGCTGCTCGGTTTGATCTTGATGGCGATGTTTTCGATATATCCTATTCTTCTGACGGTTTTTGTGGCTTTTACCAATTATGGTGACGGGCATTTGCTGACCAAACCGCAGTCGATTGAGCAAATTACAAAAGCTCGATTTGTTCCGGAAGGCGGGTCAGCTTATACGTGGACCGGATACTCTAACGAGGCTGGGGATTATGCGTTGTGGCTGCAAAGCGAGAATGGAGACAGCTTTTTAGCTTTTCCGGGTCAGACGCTTATTCCGGCCGCGGAAGCAACCGGTTTGGGTGAGCTGGACAGCGAGGGAATCCCCGAATCAGTGGGCGACTATGAGCGTCTCAACGCCTTTCAGGTCGCATCGGATCAGAATATCTCGACCATTCAGTTTGGTTCTGAGCTGGATGGGGTACAAATTCGATCGCCCCAGGAGGCCGCTCAGCTGCAGCCAAAATTTGCTTATGACGAGGCGAACGACATTATCAATGACCTGGAGACCGGGGTAAGCTATACACCGGTTGAGGGGCGCTGGACGGCCGCAAATGGGGATGAATTGACGGCCGGTTTTCGGGCGAACGTTGGTTTGGATAATTTTACCCGCTTTTTCCAAAGCCCCGCTTTCCGGGGGCCGCTGGTGCGTATTATTATCTGGAACTTTGCTTTCGCTTTCTTCAGCGTCTTTGCCACATTTGCCCTGGGGCTGGCCATCGCCTATGTCTTTAACGATCCGGAGTTCCCCGGCCGCAAAATTATCCAGTCTTTTTTGCTGATTCCCTATACCATTCCGAGTTTGATTACCATCTTGATTTGGCGAGGGATGTTTAACCCGCAAGTAGGCGTGATTAATCGGACGCTGTCGGATTTAATCGGCATCGCTCCGGCCTGGACGGTTGACCCATGGCTGGCCAAAATCGCCATTCTGATCGTCAACCTGTGGTTGGGTTACCCTTACTTCATGCTGATTTGCAGTGGTGCGCTGCAGGCAATTCCCGGTGATTTATACGAAGCAGCAAGCATCGATGGGGCCAACGCCTGGCAGCAATTTTACAAAATCACCCTGCCGCTTCTGCTGGTCGCGGTTGGACCGCTGCTGGTCGCGTCGTTTACCTTCAACTTTAACAACTTCAACATCATATTCCTGTTTATCGAAGGAGGTCCGCCCATTGCGGGCTCTCCAACGAGGGCCGGTCATACGGATATTTTGATTAGCTATGTGTACAATCTGGCGTTTGCTGCCGGCCGAGGGAAAGAATATGGTCTCGGAGCGGCCATCACGATTGTGATTTTTGTTGTAGTAGCGGTGATCACGCTCTTCCAATTCCGCTATACCAAGATGTGGGAGGAGGTAGGTGAAGGTGTTTAATTTAACATTTCGACAACGCAGATATTTCTCTTACGGCATTCGCTGGGTCGTGGCCCTGATTTTGATCTTCTTTGCCATCTTTCCGGTCTTGTGGATCCTATCCGCTTCGTTTAACCCGACGAACACGCTGGCGACGGCCAAGTTAATTCCGGATAATATCGGTTTAGACAACTATTACAGCTTGTTTAATAATCCAAACACCCCCTTTGGTATCTGGATTTGGAACTCAATCAAAATTTCATCGATTACAACCGTTCTCTCCGTTTCGGTGACGACCCTGGCTGCGTACGCGTTTTCTCGCTTTCGCTTCTCAGGGCGGGAGAATATGCTCAAGGCGATTTTGTTGATCCAGGTATTTCCCGCTTTGCTGGCTATGATTGCCGTTTTTACCCTGATCACCCAATTTGATTCGATCATTCCCGCAATTGGTTTAAATACCCATGCCGGTTTGATTTTGGTCTATCTTGGCGGGGCGATGGGGGTCAATATTTGGCTGATGAAAGGGTTTTTTGACACCATTCCCCGGGCGATTGATGAAAGCGCCATGGTCGATGGGGCGACCCACTGGCAGACGTTTAGCCAGCTGCTGCTGCCGCTGATGCGGCCGATTTTGATCGTCATTGCGATCCTGACCTTCATCGGGACATACGGTGACTTCGTGCTGGCCCGCGTGCTGCTCAAGAGTACCGATCAATACCCCCTGATGGTGGGCCTCTTTATCTTTACCAGCGGTCAATTTTCTCAGCAGTGGGGGCCGTTCGCGGCCGGAGCGCTGTTGGGTGCGCTGCCCATCATGATCATTTATCTTGTGCTTCAAGATCAAATTGTTGGTGGGTTGACCCAGGGTGCGGTCAAAGGTTAGGAGTACAAAGTTAAGGGTTTGAAGTGAAAAGAAGCGTCTGATTTGACCTTCTTTTCACTTTAAATTGAACATCACATTTATACACCTTCAGGAAGAGAATGCGCACTCACATATTATTACTGGCTCTGTTCCTCGGACAGGGCCTTTTTATAACCCGTGCCGTGGGGCAGGAAACCATTTTTCAGGATGTTTCGGCCGCGGTGGGTTTTACGGAAAATCGGCTGGGTCAAGAGCGGGCTATCGGCCAGGCGTGGGGGGATTTTGATCGGGACGGATGGATTGATTTTTACGTCACCGATACCGATGGCCCTAACTCGCTGTGGCGCAACGTTGAAGGTCAGCGATTTGAACGCATGGAGCAGCCGGCCGCAGCATTGGCGGACGCCTACAGCGGTGGCGCGATTTTTATAGATTACGACAACGACGGATGGCAGGATCTCTACGTGGTCAACTGGGGAGAAAACAACCTCCTGCACAATCAAAATGGCCAATTTGTAGACGTCACCGCAGATTCCGGCACCGGCGGCGGGGATCGCAACAGCCAAACCGCTTCATGGGGAGATTACGACCAGGACGGGTTTCTCGATCTGTACGTGGCCAACTGGTCATGTTATCCCAACTGCGGCCGGCCGCAGACAGGGGAGGGGGACAAGCTGTTTCACAATAACGGAGACGGCACCTTCTCAGATCTTTCCCGACTTTTATCGAGTAAGAGCAGCGGAGCCGGGTTTGTCGCTTCGTTTACCGATTACGACAACGACGGAGATCCGGACATTTATCTGGTCAATGATGAATTTATCAACCCCGTAGGCAATGCATTGTATCGCAATGACGGCCCTGGTTGTGAGGGATGGTGTTTCACCGAGGTCTCCCAAGATGCGGGTGCGGACACAACCGTTATGGGAATGGGATTGGCCACGGCCGACTATGACAACGATGGTGACCTCGATTTCTATTTTTCAAATGCCGGGCCCATGACCCTCCTGCAAAATCAGGGAGACGGCACCTTTGCCAATCAAGCCTCTTTGGCCGGAGTAGACTCCCCAAACAGCATCGGCTGGGGTTCGGTTTTTTTTGATTACGACAACGACGGTTGGCAAGATTTGTACCTGGCGGTTTCCGATAAGGCCAATGACGACGGCAGCTCTGAAAACCCGCTGTTCCGCAACAATGGAGATGGTTCATTTGAAAATGTGACCAACATCAGCGGGGCCAACGATCCAGGAGCAACCCTGGGTGTGGCCACGGCCGATTATAATCGGGATGGTCGCCTCGATTTGCTGGTTGGGAACATCGACACCGGATACGCACTTTATCAAAATCGAAGCGTTAGCGGCGCTGAAAACGGCTGGCTGGCCCTCGATTTAATGGGTGATGGCCCGATCAACAGCAACGCGGTGGGCAGCCGGGTCCGGGTCACAACGGCCGATGGTCAAACGCGCCTGCAGGAGGTGATCGCCGGGTCAAGCTTGGGAGCCGGTCACGAGTTAACGCTGCACTTTGGTCTTGGTTCTCACACCGAAATTGCCGAGCTGACCATCGTCTGGCCGGATGGAAAACAGCAAACGTTTCGAGATATTTCCGGCAATCAGAGGATTTCCATCCCTTATCCCCTCGATGCCACAGCTGAAAGAGCACAGCAAACAGCCTTATACGGCGAGCGTCAGCCCAACTCGATCGCCGTACTTCCCGTCCTGCTGGGGGCTATCGTAGCTTTGACCCTGCTTCTAGGGGGATTGTGGCAAGTTAACAAAGTGAAATAAGAAGTAGAAACATGAAACAAATATCGCGTTTTTTCGTTTTGATCATTTTAACGGCGCTTTTGATCGGATTTACGGCCGCTCAGCAAACCAATCCTGATGGCCTGCCCGCACCAGAAACCGTCACCATCGCCGGTACAGTTCAGCCGCTAGTTGGCTGTGGGGGTGAATGGGATCCAGGCTGTGAAAGCAGCATGTTGACCTATGATGAAGAGGATGATTTGTGGAGCGCCACATTCGATCTGCCGGCCGGCAGTTACGAATACAAAGCGGCCCTCAACGGCGGGTGGGACGATAATTATGGGCTCAACGGCGAATATTACGGGGCCAATATTCCGCTGGAGGTCCCGGAAGATCAGACGGTCACTTTTTTTTACAGCCACAACACCGGCTGGGTAACCGACAACGTCAACAGCCTGTTGGCCAACGTGCCGGGCGATTTTCAGGACGAGATTGGATGTCCGGGTGATTGGCAGCCGGATTGTTTGCTTTCTCTTCTGCAGGATCCGGACGGGGATGGGGCGTACACCTTCCAAACCGAATCGATTCCCAGCGGCGCCTATGAAGCCAAGGTGGCCGTTAATCAGAGTTGGGATATCAACTATGGGGAAGCCGGTGCCCAGGATGGAGGCAACATTCCTTTTACCGTCTCAACCGACAATGAATTAGTGACCTTTTCTTTTGACAGCCGGAACAACAATATGACGATTTTTGTAGGAGAGGGTGGGGGCATTCAGGGAAATATCATTGAACAACGAGCCAACTGGGTATCAGCCCAGACCATTGCCTGGGAGATTGAAGTCGAGCCCGACACCTCATTTTTCTTCCACTATCATCCAACCGGCGGGGCGCTTTCGCTGGGGGCGGATGGCATTAGCGGTGGGGAGGCGATCCCGTTGACGGTTGTCGATGAGGGATTAGGAGAGGCAGCCGCTGCCAAATTCCGGCATTTACAATCTTATACGGCGCTGGCTCTCCCCAACGACTTTAGTCGGGCGCGTACCGCCTTAAAAGGGCAACTCGCGGTTTCCGCTCAAAATGGGGCCGGCGAACTCATCAACGCGACCGGGCTGCAAATACCAGGAGTGATCGATGAGCTGTATCCGTATGACGGAGAATTAGGGGTAACCATCGAGGATGGGATGCCAACGATCCGCCTGTGGGCCCCGACCGCCCGCAGCGTCACGTTTAATTTGTTCCCCGATGGGGAGACGGCCGACAGCGAGTTAACCCAGGCGATGCGGGTGGACCCGCAAACCGGCGTGTGGTCGATTACCGGTGACGCGGATTGGATCGGCAAATACTATCTATTTGACGTTGAGGTGTATGTTCCTTCGGAAGGGAGCGTGCAGATTAACAGGGTCACCGATCCCTACTCGCTGAGCCTGTGGCAAAACAGTACGCGCAGCCAGATTGTCGATTTAAACGATGCGTCATTACTGCCGGAGGGCTGGCTTGAGCTCGAAAAACCGGCCGTGATTTTACCGGAACAAATTGTCATTTATGAGCTGCACATCCGCGATTTTAGCGTCAACGATCCTTCCGTCCCGGACGAGTTCAAAGGGACCTATAAAGCGTTTACGCTGCCAGAGGCCAACGGCATGCAGCATTTAGCCGCTTTGTCCGACGCTGGTTTAACCCATCTGCATTTGCTGCCGACCTTTGACCTGGCCACGATTGATGAAGACAAATCCAATTGGGGTGGGCCCTCCTTTGAGGAATTGAGCACCTACCCGCCTGATTCTCAAGAGCAGCAGGCGCTTATCTCGGCGATACGCGATCAGGACCCCTTTAACTGGGGGTACGATCCATTTCACTACACCGTGCCCGAGGGAAGCTATGCCACCGATCCGGCCGGTTCAACGCGCATCGTCGAATTTCGCGAGATGGTCCAGGCTTTAAATCAGGCCGGATTGCGGGTGGTAATCGATGTGGTTTACAACCACACGAACGCCAGCGGGCAAAGCGACAAATCGGTGCTCGACCGCATTGTGCCCGGTTACTATCATCGGCTGAGCGCCGCCGGCCGGGTGGAGCGGAGTACCTGTTGTGACAACACAGCAACCGAACACGACATGATGCGCAAGCTGATGATTGATTCGGTAGTGACCTGGGCCACCGCTTATAAAGTTGACGGCTTTCGTTTTGACCTGATGGGTCATCATATGAAAGAGGATATGCTTGCGGTGCGAGCGGCCCTGGATGCTTTGACCATCGAGGATCACGGGGTCGACGGCTCTACCATTTACGTGTATGGGGAAGGGTGGAACTTTGGCGAAGTGGCTGATAACGCCCGCGGCGTGAATGCCACTCAGGTAAATATGGCCGGAACGGGTATCGGCACCTTTAATGACCGGCTGCGTGATGCGGTACGCGGGGGCAGCCCCTTTGGCGGCCAAACGGAGCAGGGATTTGTAACCGGTCTTTACACCGATCCAAACGATTTTGACCAGGGTGCTGAAGCGGAGCAGCTCGAGCGCCTGCTTGGATTTACCGATCAAATCAGGGTCGGTTTGGCCGGTAATTTGAGCGACTTCACTTTTATCAGCATGAGTGGGAATGAAACAACCGGCCGCGACGTGTTATACAACGGCAGCCCGGCCGGATACGCCTCCGATCCGCAGGAGAATATCGTTTATATCTCTAAACACGATAACGAAACCCTTTTTGACGTGATTCAGTACAAGGCGGCCGAATCTGTGAGCACGGCCGATCGGGCCAGAATGCAGAATTTGGGTAATGCCCTGGTGATGTTTAGTCAGGGAGTGCCGTTTTTCCAGGCGGGGGATGATCTGCTGCGCTCAAAATCACTCGACCGCAACAGCTACAACTCGGGCGACTGGTTTAATCGACTTGATTTTACCTACCAGAGCAACAACTGGGGAGTTGGCCTGCCTTCTGCGGCCGATAACGAAGGAGTTTGGGATTTAATGCAGCCGCTTCTGGCTAACCCGGATTTGAGGCCCACACCTGAGGACATCGCCTTTAGCCGCGATCTGTTCCGGGAGCTGCTCCAAATTCAGCGCAGCAGCCCCCTGTTTAGCCTGGCAACGGCCGAGCAGGTCCAGCAGCGGCTGGCGTTTCACAATACCGGTCCTGATCAAATTCCCGGGGTGATTGCCATGAGCCTCTCCGATGTTGGCGGTGATGACCTCGATCCCGATCACGACATGATCGTGGTCATTTTTAACGCCGGACCGGAGATACAGCAAATTACCGAAGCGGCCGTGACCGGTTTTCCATTTGAGCTTCATGCGGTACAGCAAAGCTCGGTTGACGAGCGCTTAATCGAGGCTTCGTTTGATGGCGAAAACGGCACCTTTACGGTCCCGGCACGCACGGCGGCCGTGTTTGTCGTTGGCCAGGGTGAAGCCCCGGTGCCTACTGAGACCGCTGAACCAGAAGGTGCTGGCGAAGAAGAAACCGTCACCCCAGAAACAGCGGTTGAGGATGTGGCTGAAATTGAAGACGGCGAAGAAAGCGGCGCCGTACCCTGGGGCGTGATTTCCGGTCTGGGGATTTTGGGCGCGGCCGGTTTGGGCGCGTGGTGGTGGAGACGGAGTAGAAGTTGAGGATCATGAAAAAAATTACGCTTTTTTTGTTGCTTATTCTGACGATGGCCGCCTGTCAGCCAGAAGCACCGGCGGCCGCTCCGTCTCCCGTGCCCGAGCCAACCGCTTCGCCAGCGGCTGAGCCCGCTGCGGTATCCGAAGCGGATCTACCGGTTCAAGAGGGTTATCCGTGGTGGAATGACGTCGTGTTTTACGAAGTCTTTGTGCGCAGCTTTTACGACAGCGATGGGGACGGAATCGGTGACCTGAACGGCCTGATTGAAAAGCTCGACTACATCAATGACGGCGACCCCGCCACAACCGATGATTTGGGGGCCACCGGTATCTGGCTTATGCCGATTGCCGTGTCTCCCAGCTATCATGGGTATGATGTCGTCGATTATTTTGAAGTGGACCCGGAATACGGCACCAATGAAGATTTTAAACGACTCATGGAAGAAGCTCACGCCCGCGACATCAGGGTCATTGTGGATTTGGTGATGAATCACACGTCGGTGGAGCATCCGTGGTTTATCGAGTCACAAAATCCCGAATCAGAGAAGCGCGACTGGTATATTTGGGCGGATGAAAATCCGAATTATCGTGGACCGGACGGCCAGGTAGCGTGGCATGACGATCCCAGCGGTGCCTATTACGGGGTTTTCTGGAGCGGTATGCCGGATTTGAACTATGACAACCCGGAGGTCACAGCGGCGATGTATGAAGCGGCCGAATTTTGGCTGACGGAAATGGGCGTGGATGGTTTTCGGCTCGATGCCATCAAGCACATGATCGAAGAGGGTCAGGCTCAGGAAAATACGCGCAGCACCCACGATTGGCTGGCGGATTTTTACACCTTTTACAAAGAGGTGAACCCTGAGGCGCTCACCGTTGGTGAGGCGTGGACCAACACCCAGCAGGTGGTTGAATACACCGGTGACGAAGTGGATATCGCTTTCCAGTTTGACCTGGCGCTGGATATCTTGGCCGCGTCTTCGGCCGGAGTCGGCAAAGCGTTTGCTACAACCCAATCCGAAGTGGTGGAGGCGTTTCCCCCCAATCAGTACGCCACATTTATCACCAATCACGATCAAAATCGGGTGATGTCCCAACTCAAAGGGGATGTCGCCAAGGCGCGTTTGGCCGCCTCAATTTTGCTGACCGCTCCCGGGGTGCCGTTTGTGTATTACGGCGAAGAAATCGGGATGACCGGCACCAAGCCGGATGAAGATATTCGGCGGCCGATGCAGTGGGTCAGCGATGATCCGGGGGTCGGTTTTACCACCGGTGAGCCGTGGCGTGCGCCGGCCGAGGATTACCCGCAGGTGAGCGTGGCCCTCCAGGAAAACGAAGCGGATTCGCTGCTCAACCATTACCGCACGCTGATCCATTTGCGCAACGCGCACGAGGCGCTGCGCGTTGGCGAGTGGACCCTGGTTGAGCCGAATTCCGGCCGGCTGTACACCTTTTTGCGGTATACCGAAAATGAAGTCATTCTGGTGATAATCAATATGAACCGCAATCCGGTTTTGGCCGATAAATACAGCCTCGAATTGGCTGAAGGGCCGCTTTCCGAGACGGTTGAAGCGGTTTCCCTTTTTGGGGGCGAGCCATCAGAGGCCCCAACCGTCAATGACAGCGGTGGTTTTTCCGGGTATGTGCCCTTTGCTGAAATTCCAGCTCAATCGGCACATATCATCCAGCTGGTGGGGGATGGCGGATAGGGTAGATTGGACCAATCTTCAAGATTGGTCCAATCTGAGAGCCAGCACGCGTAGGTTGATTTGTAGGGCTGGCAGTGAGGAGCACCTGTTTAATTTAGCCTTCCCGCTCCGTGTTTTCCCTGTTTTGACGGCGGGGAGCCCAGGGAGCGATCAGCGGCGACTCCCCCTGAATTCGGAGCCACATCCGCAGTCCAAAATAGATGCCTAAACCGATCAGGAAGAGCCAGGGACCGCAAACGATGGTGTTGTAAACCAGAAAGTCAACCACGGAGCGGGTAGAATTTTGCAGCTGGCGAGTGGCCGTGGTGGCTGTCGTGCCGACCGACCACGGCTCCGGATCGGGAATGGGAGTAGGTGTCAACGTTGGGGTCGGTGTGGGTTCGGGGATAATCGGGTTAATTTGGACGGTGATGGTCGAAAAAGCGGCCCGATCTCGCAAATAATTCATGCGGCCGCGAATGACGTTGATCTGCTCTTCTACTTTGGTCAGCTCGTTGTTTAGGGTGATAATGTCATCCATTTTTTTCGCATCGGCCAGGAATGTTTGCAGCCGTTCCTGGGTGATTTCCAGCGTTTCCAACCTCGATTCCAGATCGACAAATTCATCGGTGACGTCCTCCCCGCTGGCGATATCTTGCGTGATCTGCCCAAGCTGGCGAATGCTGTCCATGGCGCGCTCAAACTCCCGCACCGGCACACCGATCTCCATGGTGGCGTATGTATATCCGTTTTGATCCCAAACGCGCTGGGAAATGATATAGCCCCCGGTGGCGGCGGCCAGGTTGGCCACGGCGGAAACTGCGTCACCGGCCGTTTCCGTTTCGATGGTCATTTGACCGTCTTTGATAATTAATCTTTGGCGGGTTTGCTGTCGTTCACCTCCTCTGGCTGTAGCGGGAGGTGGGGTGCCGGCCGGGGTGGGATAAGCGGCCGCCGTATCTGGGTCGGACCTGGCTAATACGCCATCCTCTGCGGCCGGTTCTTCTTCAACTGTTTCAATCGTCTCCGTTTCAGTGGTGACGCGGGTGACCTCTACCGTTTCGGGTTGGTAGGCGCCCCCGCAGGCGATCAGCAGGATTAACAGACCCAGGAAGGGGAACAGGATCAATCGCTTCATGATTTTCTTCTCCGTTTATGAGGTTTGTGTATGCCCTTCGGCCGAAGAGGTATTAAGGAAACGATTTGTGGGGGGAGATGGTTCCAGTGGAGACCTCAGACAACAGACATCAGACATCAGACTGTGGTCTGTCGTCTGTCGTCTGTGGTCTTTCAATGCCCATTTCATCCAGCTGCACTGTCTGGTGATCGGGTTCTTTGCCGATGGTAAGGGTATGAGTTTGCAGGTCGAAGTGGAATATGACCAAGCGGTTCTCTTTCCAAAAGTCTAATTCGCCCCACACCGCCCCGGGGGAGCGGCCGCGGAGGCGGAGTTTGGCGTCGTGCCAGCGGCACCAAAGAACGAGTGGTTTCATGATCAGACGACAGACCTCAGACCACAGACTATTGGGATTTGACAGATAAACACCGAAATTGCATCGTCATTCCCGCGAAAGCGGGAATCCATTGGATGGCCACTAGTGGATCCCCGCCGTCGTTTACCCCCGTGAAGACAGGGACCAGGATGACGCACCTATTTTAATCAACGGTTCATGTCCGTACTTGTAAATCTTTGACAGTCTGAGGTCTGATCTCTCTTATGTAGTTTACAAAAAGAATTGTTAAAAAAAAGCCACGGATTAACACGGATTTTCACAGATTTCTCTCTATAATCTGCGAAAATCTGCGTAATCTGCGGACACCTTCTTCAGAAAACTTTTTGTAACTTACCTAATTTCTCAATTATATTGTTCAAATATCCGGCGGTAGGCGGGTACTTCATCCATCAGCTCATCGTGCTGACCCACCGCCACGATTTCTCCATTGCGCAGCACCACAACCAGGTCAGCCCAGCGGATTTGAGAGAGGCGGTGGGTAATTAAAAAGGTTGTTTGCCGCTCGGCCGCTTTGCTAATCGCCTTTTGGATTTTATCTTCGGTGGCGCTGTCAACGGCGCTGGTTGAATCGTCGAGGATGAGGATGCGCGGGTCGGTTAAAAAGGCACGAGCCAGAGCGATCCGCTGTCGCTGACCACCGGAAAGGGTGACCCCTCGGCCGCCGACGATGGTATCGTATTTATCCTTGAAATTTTCGATAAAATCATGGGCCTGGGCGGTCTCGGCCGCTTCCTCGACCATTTCTCGGGTGGCTTCTTCCCGACCAAAGGCGATGTTGTCGGCAATCGACCGGGAAAAAAGAAAAATATCCTGTTCGATAATTGAAATTTGCTGTCGCAGAGAAGCGAGCTGCCATTCGCGTACGTCTCGCCCGTCAATTAACACCCGGCCGGTTGTGGCATCATAGGTGCGGTTGATGAGTTTGGCCAGCGTGCTTTTGCCGGAACCGGTTTGTCCCACGACGGCTACCGTCTGACCTGGCTTGACGGTAAAGCTGATATTTTTGAGGACCGGTTTGTTTTTGAGATATCTAAAACAAACGTCCTGAAATTCAATTTCACCGCGGATGGGGGCGATGTGGCCGGTGATGTTCTCATCTAAATCGGATTCGGTTGTAATGAGTTCCAAGACGCGGCGGGCGCCGGCCATGCCGCGGGCGACCTGAGAATATGCAAAAAGGGAGACAAAGGTGGGAAAGCCAAACAGGGCCAGCAAGCCCATGTATGCCACAATATCGCCGATTGAAATATCCGCTCCAATTTGATAGAGATAAATGGCGTGAGCCAACCCTAAAGCCTGACTTACCCCGAGCAGCAGCAGCGGCAGGAAGCGCGCTTCGACCCGCCCCTGATCAACAACCGCCTCACGATAGGTCGTGGCGTTGCGGCTAAACAGGTCAACCTCATCTTCTTCGGTTGCGGAACCTTTGAGGATTTCGATGCCGTCCAGTGATTCCGCCAGTCGACTGTTGAGATTGCCAAAGGCCAGGCGAACGCGATCGGCAATCGGCCGTAAAACCCGCAAATAGCGGGAGAGGGCCAGGAAGTAAGCCACGATATAAAAAGCGGGGGCCAGCACCAGGGCCGGATGATAGGTCGGGGAGACCACCATGGGCACAACAAGAAAGAAAAATGAGCCCACAACCAGGTTTACCCCTGGATTAAACATCAGGTTCATTTCGCGCACGTCGTTGGTGGCGCGGGCCATCGTGTCCCCAACCGATTGGCTGTCGTGAAAGCTCATGCTTTTGCCCAGCAGGCTGACATAGAGCTCTTCACGAGCATCGCGTTCGATGCGCTGCCCCAGCACTTCGCTAAAGAAATTGCGGCCGAGCTGTAGAAACGCCCGGACAATCTGAGAGATGATGATGCCAACGGCCGCCCAGCCGATTCCCGGAAGATTCGCCGGTGTTTCCAGAGCGGCATCAAACGCCTGACCGATAAAAATCGGCACGGCCGAAGCCAGCGAGGCATTGCCGATCGCCCCGACAAACACCAAGATCAAAGCCCACCAATTTTTTTTGACGTAGGAGAAAATCCAGCGAATGGTTGTGGAGCGATCGCTGGTAACCGCGGTTTGAACAAAAAACTCGGCGTGGGATGACATATGGTAAGTATTGTTTGCGACTCCACTTACGTCAAGCTGATCGATGTAACTCTGATGGTTTCTAGCTCGCCCTGCGGGCTTTCAGCCGTTAGCTCGGCGCTATCGCGCCTCTTAGCTATCAGCTGATAGCTAAAAGCTGCGCAGCGGCATGCTGACAAAGAGCTAATTCCCTAGCAGGCTTGTATGAATTTTCGTGTAGATTGCCCCACGTTTGCGATTCAGCTGACTGCGGTAGAGGGTCAGGGAATTGACGGTCCAATCAGCTTCAGCCAGGGTTTGCCCGTAGGGGAGATCGGAGTTGACGACACCCATCTGATCTTTCACTCGGCCGAGGGTCAGGTGAGGATGATACGGCCGTTTCTCTCCCTGCCATCCCAGATCGAGAAGATGGTGATCAACCTGTTTTTTTAATGACAAGAGGGCGTCCAGCTCCCCCTGCAGGCCGGTCCACAGCACCTTTGGGCGGCGAATATTGGGAAAGCAGCCCAGGTTTTCCAGGGCCAGGGTAAACGGACGGGTATTATTGGCTAGATCGTCGATCAGCTGACAAAGTTTTTCGATTTGGGCGGGGGAGATGCCATCACCGAGGAAAAATAAGGTCAAATGGAACCCTTTTTCGGCCGCCCAGCGCACGCTCCCCCGATCAACCTTGTGTTTGAGCTGATTTTGAGTGTTGATCAGCGCCTGACGAACGTGCTGCGGTAGATTTAAGGCGATAAAGGCCCGAATACCCGCCTTATTTTTTGGGTTCATTTGGCGATGGTTTCCTGGCCGGTGATTTTGAATTTTGCTGGCGAGAGGCGCGCCAAACCTGCCATCGCTCCCACGCCTTTTCAGCCCAGGAGGCGGAGTCGGCCGGTTCCGGCTCCGGTTTGGGGAAAGGGGGAAGATCGAAAAATTTGCGCCAGGCGTAAGTGCCGAGCAGTTTGAGCGTGGCGATCACCGGAGCAGCTAAAATAGCCCCCAAAATCCCTCCTAAGGAGCTACCCATGATCGCTCCGATAAACACGACCAGGGGGTTTAAGTCGAGGTTGTCGCCCACGATTCGGGGGACCAGGATATTGTTTTCAACCTGCTGTATCAAAATCATAATCCCCAGAACGATCAGGGCAAACTGCAGATTGGGGAGACCAAAGGCGTTGGAATCTTGAAATAGAGCCACAATCACCGCCGCCCCACCCCCGACGAGGGGGCCGATCAGCGGGATAAATTCCAGCAGGCCGGAAAGAACACCCAACGCCAGGGCATTTTCGACGCCGATGAGGCCCAACAGAATGCTGACGGCGGTTCCGACAACAAGGCCCAAAATCGCCTGACCGCGCAGATAAGCTTGCCAAACGCGGCCAAAG
The DNA here is from genome assembly GCA_030065875.1 of Ardenticatenaceae bacterium. Taxonomy (GTDB): domain Bacteria; phylum Chloroflexota; class Anaerolineae; order Promineifilales; family Promineifilaceae; genus WTJY01. The sequence continues at coordinate 35,060 of JASJCR010000009.1, forward strand.
TCGCGCCACAACCGTTCCGCATCGCGCCGGTATCCGGGTAAATCGGCCGCGTCGCTAATAAACCCGCTGAGGCGCGGAATATCACTGGAGATGTAAATGCCGACAAAGATGACAAAGACAAACCAGCTGACCAGACCCACGGTTGAAAGGGCCACACTGGTTAGTGACGTGCCCAGCGTAGACAGCACCGGCTGCAAATATCCAAGCACCTGCTGCACGATGCTTTGCCAGTCGATGGCGTCATTTTCCGGAATGGGCAGCGTAAAGGTGAACGTGCCTATCGTGAGCGGTTGGGATAAATTCTCTCGGATTTGCTCGATGGTTTCGGGGGCGCTTTCAATAAACTCGGGGATTTGGGCCACGAGGTTGACCAGCTGAAAATAAACGGCTACCCCCACGACCACAACGGCTCCAATAACGATTAATGCCAGCAGGATAAAGACGATGGTGGTGACCATGCTGCGCTTAATGTGGGTGCGCACGTTTACAAATTCAATGATTGGATTGAGCAGGTAGGCCAGGATCGCCCCCAACACCAGAGGGGTAATCAGAAACTGAAAGCGCCATAAAATACCCAGCACCAATAAAATAGAGGCGATGGCCACGGTAATTTTGGTTGGCCTGTTCCATGGTGGGGAAGTATAGTTATCGCTTTGAACATCCATATGCAAATTGTACCTCAATTTGCCTGATACAAAGAAATAGTTGTGGAAACCAAATCATGAACATCAATCCTTTAGAAATAAGGCAGCGAGATCGATACAAGATTACCACGGGGGTAGTATTGCCCCGGCCGATCGCCTGGGTCAGCACGCAGGATGGGGAGGGGCGGCTCAACGTGGCCCCCTATTCCTTTTTCACGGCCGCCAGCACCAACCCGTTAACCCTTCTTTTTTGTCCCCAAATTCCGGCCCCGGGAGAGCAAAAAGACACGCTGCGCAATATCGAGGCCACCGGGCAATTTGTGGTTAACATTGTCGATGAAGAGACGGCCGAGGCGATGAATCAAACGGCCACCGGTTTACCGGCCGGGCAATCTGAGTTTGAATTTGCCGGATTGACTCCGGCCGCCAGTCAGACAATTGCCGTTCCCCGAGTCGCGGAATCACCGGTGGCTTTTGAGTGTGTTTTGGATCAAATTGTGGTGGTGGGTGATAATCAACCGGGGGCGGGGGCCGTTGTTTTTGGCCGGGTGCAAAATATTTTTATGCGCGACGATGTTTATGTGGATTCGTATATACAATTGGATAAACTGCGGCCGATCGGCCGTTTGATGGGCAATTTGTATTGTCACATCAGCGATATATTTGAGTTGATCAGACGATAGAAAAGAAAAGAGAAGAGAGAAAAGAGATAAGAGGCAGGAGCTGGAATTGACTCATGTGGGCTGTAGAAAAAAAGACAACGATCATTTTAATTCGTCATGGGGAAACAGATTGGAATCTAGCCGGTCGCTGGCAGGGATCCACCGATATTCCCCTCAACGATACCGGCCGACAGCAGGCGCGAATGTTAGCTCGTCGTTTGAAGGCGAACCGCTGGCCGATTGACGCCATTTTCAGCAGCGATTTACAGCGTGCGGCCGAGACGGCTAAAATTGTGGCGGAGAAGCTGCACCTGCCGGTCCAGCTGGATGCGCAATGGCGGGAACGCGGTTTGGGGATTTTAGAAGGATTAACCCGCCGGGAAATTTCGGAAAAATACCCTTATTTGGTCCTGCCTCGCACCTTTATCGAGGCCCCGGAGAGCGAGTCGTATGCCTCCCTGAGACGACGTGTGGTCCTGGCTCTGGAAGAGATTTTGCGCCAGCACGATGGCCAAACGGTGGCTGTTGTGTCTCACAGCGGCACCTTGCGCGTGTTGATTTCGTATATTCTCGAGCTGCCGGAAAAAATCTACGCGCCGTTTTCGCTCAGGGGAAATACCGGTTTGAGCCGGATTATTATCGATGGGGATTTGGCCCAGCTAAATTTACTCAACGATACCAGTCACATTGAATGGTTGGGGAGCATCGATTAAGTGAATTTAAAATAGATTGCCCGTAGACCCCGTAAGGATGAATCAAAGCCTTGGTGTAAGGGCTTGGCTAGCCAAGCCCCTACCAATATCGCCCTCAGACCACCGTTCCCTTTAACAGACGAGGAGCCCGTCACCTGACAGGATCGGGAGGGGGAATTTGTAGGACTGTAACGCGCAATTCGTTAAAAAATCTGTCTGCTCGTAAACCAAGTTGGGATAAGCGGCTTGCCGGACCGCCTGAAACCGCCATTTTGGTTGTTGGTTAGCCCTATTTGCCTACACGTTCACGCTTTTTTATCAGCGGTTTGGGACTTTCATCTTATAGTACCGCCAGCCTTGTTTTTTTAAAATTAGGCTACACATCAAGTATGTTTTATTGGGGGGAAAAGAGCTATGAGTTTCCATCGAATGGCCGCTTGGGCCATCCTTTATATTGCCTTTGTATCCACCACAAGCGGAATCTTCCACCTCGGGGGCGGGCTGCTTATGCCCAATCCGGCTGATGCTTTTCAGCCGGATTTGACCTCTTTTAACGGTACGGGGGACATGTGCTTTTCGTTTGAAGATGGCCAATTTCCAGATGCGTTTACGGCCGAAACAACGAGCGCCCCACCGGCGGTGGGAGAAGTTTTTGTCGATACAGATTTCCCGATTAACGGCGCGTACGCCCTGGAACTCAATACCAACTGTGGTGGATACTGTACCGCCGCCACCTTTACCCGTCAGGCGGCGGTTATTTCCCGGGCATTTAGCAGCACGGCCGAGGTGGCCGTTTCGTTTTGGGGACGCAATCATGCCGATGAACCCCATGCTGAAGACGGATTGTTTTTAAGCGATGACGGCGGTGGATCTTATGCCAAAGTGTTTGATTTTGCTCAACTCCCCAACGCCAACCAGCAAATTTCCCTCAATTTAAGCGAACTGGCCGTGGATGCCGGTAAAACGATTAATAACCAATTTACGCTGAAATTCCAGAGCTATGATAATTCAAACCTGCCGATGGACGGATATACGTTTGATGATATTTGTCTGTGTACCCAGCCCAACGACCCGATCCCCTTGACGGTTGAAGAGAGCGGCGGAGATTTCCTGCTGAGCTGGCCGGAATCGGCCGGACAGCAGGTGGAAATATGGTATGCGACCAACCAGCCGGCGTTTACCCCTGGCGATGATTGTCAAAATCCGGAAGCGGGGCTTTCATGCCAGCTGGTCAACGGCAGTTCGACCACCATTACTGATGCTATCAATCATCCCGAATTTAACTACACATTTATAGGGCTAGAGCGGAATCTTTGCGGCCAGCGCACCCCGGTTGAGCTGGCCAAGCGCAAGGCGGTTATAAAATATGGTTTTGGCGATCAATTTGCATCTGATTTGGCGGTTTCTCTCGAAGCCCCGTCCGCCGTTACCTACAGCGGCATGGGCGATTTGTTTGATCCGATTTCGCAAACCATTGTGTACACAAATCACAGCAAAATTTACGATGCGGTCAACCCGGTTTTAACCTATACGGTGCCGTCATATTTTGTCCTGGTTGGGAACCCGGTTCAGCCGTGGACCCAGGTTGGATCTTCTTCCACGTTTACTCTGGCCGTGGACAGTTTGATGCCCGGGGCCAGCGGCTCCGCCACTGTGGAAATGATTGTGGGTGAGCGACTGGCCGGGAGTGCCGCGCCGACCGTTTCGATCGAGGATTTGGGATCGGCCGAAGCGGACCCTTACCCGATCAACAACCGCGATACCGCTCAAATCGCCCTCTTGGCCACTCCGGACAGCGACGGAGATCATCTGCCTGACTGGATGGAAAACGGATCGCTGGTTTACGGCTCACCCCTGTCGCCGGGAACCGATCCCCTGCAGGCTGATACCGATGGGGATGGGTTGATCGATGGTGATGAGGTCAGGGGAACCGCACAGGGTTTGGATTTGCCGGCTATGGGAGTGCATCCCCTGCAAAAAACGATTTTGATTGAGTACGACTGGCTCGTTAACTACAGCGATAACGATTGTTATGGGGTTTCACACGAACCATCGGCCGCGGCCATGCAGATGATCACGACCGCCTTTGCCGAGGCCCCCGTGATCAATGTGGATGGATCGTCCGGGATCCAAATCATCCATGATTATGGGCAGGGTGGGGCATTTACCGGCGGCAATTTGATTCCCGATGCGGATGGGGTGATTGATGGTGGGATTGGCGGCCCTGATTTTGCCAACAAAAAGGGCGAGCATTTTGCCGCCCAGCGACATAACTATTTTCATTATGTGATTTTGCCTCACCGTTTCTTTACCAACAGCAACAGCTCTGGTCAGGCTGAACTCCCTGGTGACGACATGATTGTGGCCCTGCAATGTTTTGGCAGCGATACCAACGTGGCCCACACGGTTATGCACGAGCTGGGTCACAATTTGGGTTTGCGTCACGGTGGAGATGTCGATACCAATCGCAAGCCAAACTACAACTCCGTCATGAATTATCGGTACCAATTCCCCGGTGTTGATAATGACTGCACGCCACCGGGCAATGGGGTCTTGAGCTTCTCTTCCGGCAGTCGAATTTCTTTAAATGAAAACACCCTCAACGAGCAGGACGGGGTTTGCGGCACGGGGGCGGCCGTTCCCTGGGATTGGAACGGCAACAGCCAGCTGGAAGCGGCCGTGGCTCACGATGTCAACAGCGATGGGGATCTCGAAGTTCTCCACGACTATAACGACTGGGAGAATCTCAACTTTGGATTTGGTGGCCCGGCCGGGGCGCAGGCGGATGCTCCTATGTTTATGCCAACGGTCGTTTTGGAGCCTGAACTACCGCCCGAAGCAAAAAAATAGTCCTGAGTAAAAAGTCCTGAGTCCTCAGTTGTTGTCGTTAGTGGAGCAGTAACTCAGGACTTAGGACTCAGCACTCAGGACTATTTTGTCACGCTTTTTCGGCCATATTTTCCCCGAACTCGAGCAGGGCCGCGACCCGTTCAGAGGTGGGGGCTTCGGCATAAACGCGCAGGACCGGTTCGGTGCCGGACGGCCGGATGAGCAGCCAACTGCCATCGGTCAGGTAATATTTGACTCCATCAACCGTATCGATCCGTTCGATCTCCACCCCCGATATTTGTGATGGGGCTTCACTGAGCAGGAACTCGACCATTTTCGCTTTGGCTACCGGCCGTTTGAGTTTCATATCGGTACGTTGGTAATCGGCCGGGCCAAATTCTGCCAACAGCTCTTCAACCAGTTCGTGGAGGGGCTTGCGAGACGCGGCCATCACCTCAAGGAGCAGCAAACCCATCAATATGCCATCCCCTTCCGGGATATGCCCCTGGATGCTGATTCCCCCGGACTCTTCCCCACCCATGAGGACATCCCCCTTGAGCATATGATCAGCGATGTGGTTAAAGCCGACCGGCGTTTCAATTACCTCCAGCCCATATTTGTGGGCAATGCGGTCGACCATGCGCGTCGTCGAAACGGTGCGCACCACTTTGCCGCGCCACCCGCGTTTTTCGATGAGGTAGCGCAGGACGAGGGCGAAGATGCGATGGGGATCGACAAATTCACCCTGGCCATCCACCGCGCCAATGCGGTCGGCATCCCCATCGGTGGCCAACCCCACATCCCAGTGGCCGGCTTGAATGGTAGACATCAGCAGCTTAAGATTGCGGGCAATCGGTTCTGGATGGATCCCTCCAAAGCCGGGATTCATGTGGTGGCGGATGCTGTTTACCCGCGTGCGGCTGCGAGTCAGGATTTCGCTAAAAATTCCGCGGCCGGCCCCATACATCCCATCGGCGACGACTTCAATTTCCCCTCGGGACAAGACATCGAGGTCGATCAAACTGGAGAGATGTTCGTAGTAGCGCCAGGCCGGATCAAATTTGACGATCAGACCGGCTTCTTCACCGCTTTCCAGGTCCATTCGGCAGGGTGTTTTGCCGGATTCCAGATTGGCCTGCAGGAGTGCTTCCACTCGTTTGTGTTGGGCTGGGCTGGCCGAGCCACCGTAGCCGGCTTTGAGCTTGACGCCGTTGTAGCGGGGCGGGTTGTGGCTGGCGGTGATCATCACCCCGGCGGATGCTTCTTTTTCCACGATGGCATAGCTCACGGCCGGGGTGGGGGCATCGGCGCGGGCCAGCCACGTTTTGATACCGTTGGCGGCCAGGACGCAGGCTACTTCGGCAGCATAGCGATCGGATAAGAAACGGGTATCAAACCCAACGACGGCCGTGGGATCACTGTTGTTTTCTTCCCGGATAAATTCGGCGATCGCCTGAGCGACCTGCCGCAGGTTGCCGAAGGTAAAATCTTCACTGATGATGGCTCGCCAGCCATCGGTGCCAAATTTTATGGTCATCATTGCCTCGTTTTAGGTTTTGCCGCCCCCAAAATTCAGGTCAGCGAATTAAACACCATTCTGTAAGATGGGGTGGGGGGAGGCGTATGGGTCAGTTAATTTACGGCATTCGGTAAATGGTAGTGGATGGCAAAAGGGTTTGCTTTGCCGCATTTTACGGGGCAGTATGATACCTGCATCATTTAAAAAGGCACATAGCCCATTGGGGCTGTTAATGATTTTGTGTCTCTAAATTTAATTTTTTTTATGGGCCTGATTGATGAGTAACTCATCAGTAATTATGAAGAGAAATAAGAGGTCTTCCTGGCGTGCTGCGGCCGGCCTCCGGCCGTGCCGTCTGGTTCCATCCAAATTGCCCTTTCTCTCTATCAAAATTGAGGCTAAAATTTCGCTCATGGAGACTACAAAAATTCATGAGGGCGATGGAGTTTACTACATCACCTTTTCCATCATTCACTGGTTCCCGGTTTTCATTTCCGCCCGGTATTGGATGAGTGAGAAAGAAGAAAACGATGTGATTTTGACCGCCATCAAATGGTGAGGTAAGCGGCACGGCCGGAAGCCGGCCGCAGCACATGGGGAAGACCTGGCCAGAGCAGGTATTATGGTAGAAATTTTATGAACAATTTGCTGTTAATAATTGCCTTTTTTGGAACAATCATATTTTTTCTATATACCCTCGCAAATAAAGGATCTGCAATGCGGGAATCACAGAATAGTTTCTACAAATTTGTGGGTAGCTTCTGGCTATTCCTTGCTGCAATATTCTCGATTTTGATTATGATGACGATCTTAAACTGGTTGACAAGCTAAAAAAGCAATATTTTGCGTATAGTTAAGTTTTTAAATGCCAACTTCCCGGCCGTTGAAGCAAAAAAGCAGCACCTCTACGGCCTTTTGAGCTGGAATAGGATATGGTCCGGCCAGCCCCCAGCCGCCCGGATCTCACCTAAACCTTGCCCCTTCACCCAAACCACAACAAAACCGCTACCCCCAATAACCCCACCCAACCAGGATGTCGCCCCCTGGTTCCCATTAGCACTAACAGCGAAGCAATGGCCATCGCTAATAAAACCGCATTCTTGATAAAGACTCCCAATTCGGCCGTGGGCACTGCCAGCCGGAACAGGATGGCCGCCAACACCCAGCCAAAAACGCTCAGCACGTGCCACGTCGCCCAAATAATCCGCACGTGCGACTCCCTGAGAACCTGTCCCCCGTCGGTCGGTATCCATCCGCCAGATCGCAGCCGGCGAAAGATGAGAATCTCGCCCATGATCGAGTGAACCAAGCCAATTAATAAGGCTAACAAACCCGCTAAAATAAACATTGCGTTCATAAATAGATCCCGTTTGATTAGTGGTCCTGACTCATACCTCTTTCCCATAAGGATAGGGGCAGGGGGCCGGGGTTAATGACACCGATCGGCCAATGCAGGGCTTGGCTAGCCAAGCCCCTACACCAAGGCTTTTGTTTCATCCTGGCCACCTGTCCGCGCTTGAGCCTGACGCGAGAGGGGTGAACCAAAGGTTGGTTACGGTCAGGCCCTTTAGCCCCGCATTTTAAGTGGTTTACAATAACTTTTAAGAAAAAATTGTCCACAGAGCGCACAGCGCAGAACCGTAGGTTCGCAGATTTTCGCAGATTACATTGAAAATCTGCGGATACCTTATTTCAGAAAATATTTTGTAACTTACCTAATGCGGGGGTGAAGAAATATCCCAAATGTCAACCCCAACCCGGTGCAGATTTTTAGAAAATTCTTCAACCTCTACTCGCTGCCGATGGTTCAAAGCCCTCAGCGCTTTTATACTTTGTTGAGCATACGTGCTGGCCTTGCTCATTTTCCCCAGCCGCGCAGCACATCGAGCCAATCCAAAATAGCTCAACCCGTTCGCCTCCCGGCTATCAATTTGCCGGCCGATATCCAGGGCGATCTCAAAATGACGCTGGGCCGCGGCCGGATCACCCAGAGCAAGCTCGAGCTCACCATACTGCTGGTGGAAGGATAAGGTCACACCGCTGTTTTTTAACTCATCCATCACTCCCGCGCTTAACTTAAGCAGCGCTTGTGCCCGCTCAAAATCCTGCAGTTTTAGGGCCAGCCGGCACTCAACCAGCTGAATCCGGGTTATCCACGCCCGATCATCGGTTTCCTGAGCCATTTCGAGAGCCTTCTGAAAAACCCCCTCGGCCGCAGCAAACTGCCCGCGGTTTAAGGCGATCTCCCCTTTTATATAGTAAATCTGGAAGGTCAGGCGATGGTTGATGGCCAAACCCGCTTCCAACCCTTCATTTAGATAAACCTCGGCCCGAGCATATTGACCCTGCATGCTCAATCGCTCTCCCAGACCGATCAAACCGGCAATCAAATACTCCTGGTGACCGAGTTCGCGGGCAATTTCAACGCTTTCGGCATAATAAGCACACGACTGATCCGGATCGTATTCGGTGGGACCCAAATTACCCAGGAGCACGCATACGGCCGGTTTGTGCCCAATTTGCCGGGCAATCTCCAGCGCCCGCTTCAAATAGGTCAACGCTTCCCCCCGGTGACCGCGACCCTGGGCCGCATGGCCCAAATTGACGAGAAACATGCAGGTGTGCTCCAGATGCCCGGCCGCTTCGGCAGCGGCCAGCCCGCGAGTGTAAAGGGTATTCGCCTCATCGTAAAGACCCAGCTGCTCTTTGACCACACCCATATTGTTGTAGATGGGCGTCATCTGATCCGCTTTCACCTCACTTTCAAACAAAAAGGCCCGCTCCAAATATTGAATCGCCTGCTGCCACTTTCCCTGAGAGACATATACACCGCTCAATCTGCCCAGCATCAATACCGCCTGGCTGGGTGAGATGGGATCGAGAGCCAGTCCGGTCTGCAAATGCTTTACCGCCTCTTCATAACGACCTTGAGACTTGGCCAGCGAACCCAGATCATGGTAGAGGACCGACAGCTGCTCGATGTCCTCATATCTTTGAGCTTTGTTGATCGCCTGACGTATGAGGGATTCAGCTAAATCGGTTTCTCCCAGTTTGTCGGCTATGCGCCCTAAATAAAGCACGGCCGTCACGTGACAGTGTGGATCGATTGCATCTTCCAGCGAGACAACTTGCTGCAGCAGCTCCTGTGCCCGCGTGTATTTCCCTTTTAAATCCACCAGGTACGGTGCCAGGACGCACACACTTCGAGCAAAATCGCCTTGGGGAGCGTTTTCAAGGGCCTTAAAGATATTTTTTTCATCCGCATCGAGCTTTTGGTAATCCCCTGCATGCTCGACGGCATACCGCAGCCAAAATTCGACAAATCGAAGATGAGATTCCTTGTAAACCGCTTCCCACTTCTGGTCGCCAAAGCGGCTCTCTTCTTCGGCTGTGATAAAAGAAGACACAAAGTATTGGGTCAAGGGATGCAGCGCATAGCGCATACGCTGCACATTTTCTACTTCGACAATTTCAAGCAGGGACAGACGCCATAATTGATCGATGCTGGGTAAAAGCGCCTTTTTCTCCAACCCGCTGACATACTCGATGGGATCGAGATAAGCCCCATCCATGGGATCAAAATTCGACAGGCTGATGAGCAGCTTCTTGCTCGCTTCACCTAACAGCGCCCAGCTTTCAAAAAAAACGGTGCGGTAAAATCTGAAATATTGGTGATCGTGTGATGCCAGTGATTCAACCGCCTGGAGACGATGTAAAACCAGATCGAGCGGTAGATAAGCCAGCTGGCTGACCAGCAGTTTAAGAGCCAGTGGCGACCCCCCGGTCTGGTTGACCAGCTGGGCCAGATGGGTCGGATCGGCCGTGGCCAGATGATCCACACCCTTCTCCTGTGCATCCTGGCGCACAAATTCGATACCCGCATCCTGCTTTAGGCCGGCTAAATGTTTGGTGAATACCTCACCACCAAAGCGCTGGCGGCTGGTGAGGAGCGCCTTGCTGGGATTGAGCAGTGGTCCCAGTTCGCGAATGATCGCCTCCTGAGGCTGGGTAGCCGTATCTAAATTATCGATGATGAGCAGGACGCGGGTGTGATGCAGCATCGCCTGAATTCGCGCTCGTTTTTGGGTCAGCGGGAGGGTCACAATATCCGGAACGCCCAGCTGGTTCCCCACGCCGTCTAAAATCGATTCAAAGGTAAACGGTGTTTGCTCTTGACGGGAGTTGTTTTTAACGGTGCTGGCTGCCTGCAGCCAGACAATGTGCTGAAAGCGGCGCTCCTGGACACATTGGGCGGCGATTTCCAGGGCCAGGGCGGTTTTGCCTATGCCGCCAATGCCGTCCACCCCCACAATCCAGCAGCCGTCAGGATCATCAAGAGCGCGCAGCAGCTGCAAACAAATTTCGCTGCGGCCGATGAGCTGGCGAAACGGTTTATGGGGGAGGTAAGTATGGACCGGAATCGCTGATTCTTCCTGATACGATCGGTCGGGAAATAATTGACCGTCTTGCTGGTCGGTGTAGGCAAATCCGGCGGCCGTGACAAACGCTTTGGCCCAGGGGGCATCCAGACGACCCCGCCGGACAAGCTCCTGAGTCAACTTCTCGATGTCGCTGCGCTTGCTCGGCGCGTTGCCCTGCCGCCAATATTCAATGGTCCGGCCGCCGCTGCGGCCCAGCATCTGACCAATTTCGTCCTGAATAATTTGAATCGATTTTGATTCCCGCAGGCGAATTTTATAAACCGCCTCTGTCAGCATGTCCGCAAATCGCCCCGCTGATTTTTGCATATTTCCCTTCTCTCAGATTTCAACCAAATCCCCACCAATTTTGCAGCGATTTTGAATAAAATCCCACCTCCCAATTGCTATCCTAATTTTTGCCAATATCTGTTGTTAACCGCCTCTATTAAGGACGCGGAAATCGGCCGTTGGGTCACCAAATAGGAGAAAATCGTGTTTATTAATCAACTCCAGAAAATTGTTTTTTTGATGGCATTAATTGTATTTCTTCCTGCAGCGATAACGCCCCCGGCCGTTTCGGTTGTTGAAGAGAACGTCGTTTCCGAACCTGCTGAGCCCATCCAGCCGGGATTAACGGTTGATGCAGCCCCTATTTCTCTGGCGATGGGTGATACAGCGGCCGTCGAGATAACGGTGACGAACGGGTTCGACCGCGCCCAAAAAGAGGTGACGGTGCAAATGCCTTACCACCCGGATATTTTGTATCATACCTTGGGTGCTGACCGGCGCGCGATAATCGGAGAGCTGGCCGGCCGGGGCGCTCAAACGATTATAGTGCCGATCTCTTTAACCGGTTTGCCACCGGCCGATTTGTCTCTGCCCCTTCAGGTTCGCTCTGCTGAAACCCGAACGGTTGCCGCGACTTTCCAGCTATCAATCGTGCCGCCGGAGCAGCAGTCTGTTGCCCTTTCCCGCTCCCAAACGACTTTGTCCCTGGACGGCGAACGAATGTCGTGGGAGTCCATCGAGGCTGAGGGGGGTGATGCTGACTTTCACTTTGTGCTGCAGGAGCAGCATGCCCTGGAGGTCGACGAACAGGGAGTCGTGCTAGCTTTTGCGCTCCAGGCGGATGGCGAGAGTAAAAAAGAAGACCTGCCTTCCGGCAAGATTACCATTAACCTCAATGGTTTAATTCCCGATGCAGCTTCTCTAAATCGCCTGCAGATCGCTTTTGACCCCGATTTGGGTGATGAATCTGCGTTGATTCCCCTGGAGATTGATCACAAATCCAACAGCGTAATCTTCGCCAGTCAGGGATTCGGCAGCTATCGTCTGTCAACCGAACCGGAGCCGTGGTCGTTGGTTTATACTCCGCCGGGGGGATCGGAATTTAGCGGTGCGGCTCAATACAGCTATGGCCTGGCGCTACCGCCGGGTATTGGTGGATTGGCCCCGCAATTATCCTTGTCATACAGCAGTCGTGGTGTGGACCAAATGCGTTCTCCGGCGATGGCCCGCGGATTTGGGGCCGGCTGGTCGCTGCCGCAGCCGGAAATTACCAACGGCAACGCCGACAAAATGTTTGATCCGGATCTCAGCAGCTTTGAAACCTGCCCCAATTTCGACCCTCAACTTTTGACCCTGCAGCTTGATGGTACCAGCTATCGACTGGTGCCGGAAACGGCCGGTCAGCGTCACGGCCGCTACTATGCCGTTGGAGACCCCAGCTTTCACATTGAATTTATCGCCGATACCGGTGCTCCAAACCTGACCGGTGAGTACTGGCGCGTGCGTACGGCCGGGGGTACGGAATACACCTTCGGCTATGAAGCAGACGCCGAACAGGTGGTCGCCCCTCTAAAAGTTGATTGCTACGGCACGAGTTCGGTTGGAAATACCACCCAGCCACGTAATCCCGCCTTTGCTGCTGCCGCGTGGAAGCTCGACACGGTCGAGGACAGTTACCAGCACAAAGTCCGCTACCTGTATCAGAGCCAATGTCGCACCAATTTTGATCCCGGAGATTGTCGCACTTACGATACCCAAGTCAGCGGCCCGCACGTTAGCGAAGTTGATGTGGCCGTGCGCGAAATTCAATATAATTTTGCAGGCAGCACCCCTCAAACGGTTGTCTCCTTTCGCAATAAAGGGCGAAACAGAAGTATAAAACATTATGCCAGCATGATGACCATGGGTATCTTTCAGCCGGCACAGATTGAGGTCAGGCATAACGGGCAGATGGTCAAGGGATGGGAATTTATCTACGAGGTGGAAAGCCACGACATTGCTACCGACCCCAATCACCAGGTAACCGAGTTCTGGTGGCTAACGTCGATCGCTGCTTATGGTTTGGACTATCGGTATGATCCGGTGAAGAAAAAAGCAGAAGGGACCCATTTACCCGTACAGCGTTTTATTTACGAAGAGGTCAATTCGCATACTTGCGGGTGGAATCAATATTTTAGCCCCCGGGAGTGGGTTTGCGTTCCTTATCTGACCGAGGTGCACAACGGCTATGGGGCGGTGACCAAAATTACTTATGAAGAGTACAGCAGCGGCGGCCACGGTTACGAAGCTTTCCACGTGACCGATATCGAAACCTGGGATGGCGTTGACCGCATATTTGGGCAGCACGCCGCCAAAACGTGGACCCAGTACGATCGCAGCGGGGCAACCGCCTGCTACGACAACAGCAGCACCCCAACCTGTGATTCTCCCTACACGGATGAAAGCGACGCCCTGGTTGGATTTGATCAGGGAAAGGTGATCGTCAGAGCCCCTAACCTGACCGGCAATGCAAACCCGGTCGTCAGTCGGCAAACCATCACCTTTCACACCGACGACTTCTGGCTCAACGGGAAAATGAAATCCACCGTTGTTTTCGACCCTGTGGTGGCAGCCCGTAAGCTTAGCGAGCAGGTCAATCATTGGTCGTCACCCGTGAACTGGTTTACCAAGTTAAACTGGACCGCCTCTTACACGTATGATCCCAACGGCGGCTCTAGCGTGCTGGGATCGTGTCAGAGCTATATATACGATGTCGCTCATCAGGGTGGGCAGCAGTGGGGACGGCCTACACAAACCGCTGTCTATCGCTACTTGAGCGGCACGGCCGCCTGCGGGAATAGCGGCTGGCAGCTGGAGAAGCAGACCCAAACCCGCTATCTGGCGAATACGTCGACCTGGGTCATTGTCCCGTGGATGACCGGCTTATACGGCCCCTCTCTTTCATCTGATCCGGTACAGCTCACCCTGAATTATTATGATGGTTCCGATCCCACGGCCGTGGCCGTCGAAGACCAGTCGATCACCCAGGGGGAATTAACCTTAAGCCGGCAGCTCATGGTGAATGATCCCGATTACCCGGGGTTGCTTTCCGTCTCTTATCCCACAGTGGATACAGCTTTTGGGTTTGATAGCCACGGTAACCTGACGTCAACCAGCACTTACGACGGCTACGGTTTTGAGCGGCGGGATCTGGCGACCCCTTACAGCTGGAGATACAGCTCAGCGGCCGGTGGCGGCAGTAATGAACGGGTGACAACCACGACCTACACGGCTGACGGCTGGCTTGTTGATCGGGTTCAGAACGATCTGGGGCACCAGACCCGTTTCGCCTACACAAACCTTAATCTGCCTTGGCAGCCCACAGAAATGACCGACGTCAACGGCCGGATGACCACCTACAGTTACGACCTGTTCGGCCGTCTGGAGAATCTTTTTGCCCCTGGTGCCGGCGGCGTCCCCAGCGTTTCGTACGTCTATTACGATACCCCCTATGACGTCAACCAGGGGTGGTTGACCAACGGCAATCCGCTGCTGGTTGGCGTGTGGACCAAAACCGATCCCCAGGCGACGGGGGCGTGGCGGGAAGGCGGCACCTGGTCGCGGCAGTTTTACAACGGGTTGGGGCAGCTGATACAGACCCAGACCCCGGCTGAAAATTGGGCGTGGAGCCCTCCTCCTGGAGGATCTCACGGAGAAGATATTATTTCCTACACTGATTTTGATGCCCTCGGCCGGCAGACCATAACCGCCGTTCCATACGCGGTAGCTGCGCACAGCAGCAGCAGCCATCCGTATCGGACACCCGATCCCAACGCGGCCAAAACGGTTACCACCTATGACGGTGCGGGCCGGGTGTCGGCCGTAACCGCTCCCAGCGGAGATCGCACGACCCACCATTACGGCGTGTTCCCTGATTTTATTTATGAAGACGTGATTGACGCCAACCGGCACCGCATGCAGTTTCGCAAAAATGTCTGGGGGCAGCTGACCGATGTGTTTGAGTTCACCGGCGACTGCAACGATCAGTGGACGGGTTATCAGGGATACAACTGCGCCCCGCCTCACAACACGAGCTGGGACGTGTATGCCCAAACGACCTATGCTTACGATTTGATGGGCAATCTGGAGCGGGTGACCGATGACGCGGGCTATCAGATGCAGATGACGCATGATGCTCTGGGGCGCAAGCTGTCCATGAACGACCCGGATATGGGACAGTGGACGTATGAGTACAGCCCGACCGGAAGTTTGACCCGCCAAACGGACGCCAACGGCACGGCTCTCTGCTTTTTCTATGATGACCTCGACCGGCTGGTGAGCAAAATTAACGACAGCACCCCGAGCAGCGCCTGTCCAGGACCGGTACTACCTGGAAGTACCCATCATCTGGCCAGCTTTGTTTACGATACTCAAGACATCGGCCAGCTGGCCCAAACGAGCTGGGGACCAAATCCAGGTGCCAATTACGAAACTTTTTCCTATGACAATCTGGGACGTTTAGACGTACATACCCGCTGGATTGACGGCCGGGATTATGACATGACGACTCATGAATTTGATGCCCTGGGACGGCCGCTGGAGGTCGAGTACCCGGATGGCGAATGGGTTACCGTAACATATGACCACGCCGGAGCAGACACGCTACAGGTGGGAAATAACCTGCTGGTCAGCGGGTTGAATCATAATGCCCAAGGGCAGATAACCGAGCTGCAGCGGGGCAGCGGCGTACACACCGCCTACAATTACCTCCCGGCCAGCGGCAACTTCCGCCTCGAACAAATCGTTCACGGCACCACCACCGACGCCCTGCCAGATTTTGCCTACCAGTATGACCCGGTGGGCAACGTAACCCGCATCGACAGCGGTGTTCAGACCGGTGCTCCGACCCAGACGTTCGCCTACGATCATCTCAATCGTCTGATCCTGGCGGAAGAACTGCTATCCAGCGGGGCGCCTGATTATCGTCATCAGTATGAATATGATCAGCTGGGCAATATTGAGAAAATTATCCGGACGCAGCAAACCACCTCGACGTATTATCGCTACAGCTATGACAGCGATCAGCCGCACGCGGTGGATGCGATCAGCTATGGCAGCCAGTCATTTATTTACGACAACAACGGCAATATGACCGGCCGTCATGATCTCACCGGCAGCTACACCCAGAATTTTGACGTCGAAAACCGGCTGGTATCGGTTGTTAAGGCCGGCGTAGGCACAACAACTTTCGCCTATGACGCGGCCGGCAGCCGGGTTAAGACGGTGCGGCCGGATGGGGTGATTATCTACTCGCCTTTCCCCGAATACGAAGAAGAAGTTTGGCCGATTTCCAGCAACCCACCGGCCGCGACGTTGACGGTCAACGGGCAATCCTCGGTAAACCTGCCGCCCAACACCGACTTCACCCTGCAGTGGCACAGCCCCGCAGCGGTGCGCTGCGCGGCCGATGGCGGCTGGTCGGGCGAAAAAACCCGCTCCGACAGCGAAGTGATTCCTGGATTTGGCGGCGGCACCCGTCAGTACACGCTGACCTGCCGCAACAGCGCCGGCGTCACCACTCGCTCGGTGACCGTCAACATTTTGCCTCTCCCGGCCGTGAACCTGACGGCCAACTATCAAGGAAATCTCGAGCTGCTGCCGAACACTCCATTTACCCTACGCTGGAGCAGTACCAATGCCGCCAGCTGCTGGGCCAACGGCAGCTGGTCGGGCAGCAAACCTCGAAACGGCAGCCAGGTGATTGGCGGCTTTGGCCACGGTTCAAGGACGTATTCGCTGCACTGCTCCAACACCAGCGGCACGACCAGCCGGTCGGTTACCGTGTCGATCATGCCGGAAATTCAATCTTACGGCGAGTTTGTCATTGGCAACACCCTTTTCCAGGGGTTCTGGCGGAACGATTTGGGCTGGAGGCGCAAGGTCCCCATCGTTAACGGCGTGCCCAAATATAATCAGGCTGATCCGTGGGAGGGGCCGATCTCTATCAGTGTGCTGCCTGGCTCCGGCGAGCTCCAATCCCAGTCAGACTTTGTGGTGGGCGACACCTTGTACCAGGGCATCTGGCGTGGGGATCAGGGGTGGTCTCGAACCGTGCCCATTGATAACGGTGAACCCAATTGGGGTGGTGCATCCGGATGGAGCGGCCCGCTATCCTTAAGTGATTTGCAAGGGACTGGGAGCGGCAGTGTACAGGCTCAGGCTGACTATGTTCTGGGGAATAAAGTATACAAGGCCGTCTGGCGCAACCATTTGGGGTATGTCCGCTGGGTGCCCATTACCGGCCAGGGTCCCGACTGGGGCAACCCTTCCGAATGGAGCGATCCGATTACTTATGGTGGTGCGGGTTTACTCGGTCAGGGAGCAATTCAAACCCAGGGAGCTTCCGTAATCGGCAGCAACCTGTATCAAGGGGTGTGGCGCGGCCATTTTGGCTGGTCGCAGACCGTTCCCATTGTCGGTGGTTCCGTTAATTGGGGAGATGCTTCCCCCTGGAGCGGTCCAGTACCGTACAGTACGCTGCCCGGCGGCAACAGCGGTCAGGGGGCGATGGCCCCGCTCGCCAACAGTGGTGAAGCTGGGCTGGCGGCCGCAGAGAATGGCGAATCCGCTTTGGCCGGGGAAGAGATGACCGCCCAAGGGGCGCGAATTGAGAACGGTCTGGTTGGGACTCAAAATAACCTGACCATCCGCCGCTCGACCTACGTATTAGGGAGGCAGACCATTGCTACCCAGGTCACCAATGATCCGGAAGCGGCCCACAACGGCCTGTTTTACACCTACAGCGACCATTTGGGCAGCGCCAGCGCCATGAGCGACGCCGGCGGCAACCGGGTGGGCAATGTCGTCCGATATTACCCGTTTGGCGACTACCGCAGTGAGCCTGCCGGCCGGCAGGCGGCCGTGAGCGACCGCGGGTTTACCGGTCACCTGGCTGGTGAGAACCACGGCGCGGGGGATATTGGGCTGATCTATATGAACGCCCGCTATTACATACCCGGCGTGGGGCGTTTTGCCTCGGCCGATACCGTCGTGCCCGATCCGGCCAACCCGCAGAGCTGGAATCGGTACAGCTATGTGCACAACAACCCGATGAATTACACCGATCCAAGCGGTCATTGGCTTGAGTCTGCCTGGGATGCAATTAGTCTTGGAATGGGGGTCAACTCATTCCGCAACAACGTGAGAGAAGGCAATGTTGGAGCTGCGGTTTTGGATGGTGTGGGCATTGTGGTTGATGCCGCAGCTCTGGCTTTACCGGTCATTCCCGGCGGGGTGAGTGCCGCTATCAGAGGGGCCCGGGGAGTGGATGCGGCCGTTGATGTGGTCCAGGCTGTTGCCCAGACGGATGAAATTGTCGATGTGGTGAGATATGCCGACGAGGCAGTAGATGCAACTGAAGGAATTGTTAAATATGGCGATGAGGTCGTTGGGGAAGTAACTAATGTCACACCAGTTGATCTATATGCTTTCGGGCGCGGTCCACAAGGTAATAATCCCACCATTTATGAACCTCGAATTAATGTTGATATCTTTCCAAACGCAGAAGGTATGCTCGCTCCCCAATATCCTCCATTACCCCATGGGAAATCCACATTTGCGGATCCGATATTATCTGAACTTAACGGTCATTATTACCGTTTGCCTTCTGGGACAGAATTGCCTAATGGCATGTCGGTAATGGCAGATGGTCCAAATACTTTCCCAAACAGTCCACACCCGCCCACTCATCACACAATATATAATTATATTCCGATGCATCAAGATGATTTTACGCGAGGCATAATGGATTTGCCTTGGGAATATGTTAGCAGGATAAAAAAGTGATGAACAAATATAAGGTTGGTATTAACGAGCAAGAGGCTTAAGTTTGAAAGAATTCTACAATTGCTTTACGTATGCTGTTACAAAAATTTTCTTAACTTCCTACTTTAAATACGCTTTGTTGGTGCAGCCGAATAGCCGCTAAGGGTTTATTTAATAACGATTTGATAGAAACAATGCAACCTCGAAATACGAGGAAAAATTCAAGGGAATAGCAATATGAATATATCTGAAGAGGATCTTGATCATTGGGTAAAATATAAAGACGCATATTTGAAGTTAACTCATTCACTCCAAACGCTTTTATCACCCCGAGTGGATTATGTGAAATTGCTTAAAAGAGGATTTCGTGATGGTGATTTGGCACCTTTTATTTACCTTGTTGACCTACTAGATATTGAAGGGGTAAAGCAAGTTATCGATGAGCTTGTAATATTATCAACGCATGACGGATATGCATTAAAATCAAGATCGATTATTGGAAAAATACCAATCAATTGGTTGTCCAAAAATCTTGAAATTTATGTAAAACCATTAATAGAAGAAGAATCAGAATTAGTCTTTAGGAGAATCCTCGAACTATATTTTTATCTTGGTACAAAAGAGCTGTTTAATAATTTGCTAATCGTTGTAAAAAAACACCCCGATTCTGAAATTCGTGACATTGCAAAAGATTTTGACAGTTGATACTTAAACCCCTCGAGTTGCGGCATGGTACCGGATCGCGCCGCAACTTTTTCTTCAATTTCTTGTTAAACAACCAATACAGCCGCGATTTCCCAATCCCCCCTCCGGATTTGAAGGACGGCCAAAACAACATTTATGCCTTATGGATAGACAATTTGACGGGTGAGGATGAGCTGTTTGTCGCCTGGGAGCCGAGGGATAGGCGGCTATTTTCCAAGTATACTAGTGCCACATATAGCAAACGCATAGACGGCTGCTGGTAGAGCTGCGTGTAACCCAAAGTGATTTTCTAATGATCATTATGAAAAAAATATTGCTTTACTTCTTGTTTATTTTGGAATTATAGGTTGTACTCCATTTGTTAGTGAATTCGATGACTTCGGTGGGAGTGGTGCTGCCAGACCAGATTACATAGCGGCCGTGAATCCGCCCGAAGGAAGCAGAACCGACATAGAATTATTTAACCTGAATAAGAGCAAGGAATATTACGAGCCAACGTTGATTGAGGTAAATCCATTGGCCTTGAATCAAGAAAATGTTGGTTATGGCTCGAGAATTTGCATAAGACTTGATTTAATGACTTTAGGTAAACCAAATGATGATTTTACACCGGAAATTATTCAGCAACGGATTCGTATGACGGTCAATGGAAACCCAATTGATCGTATCGTTTATTACGACTATGAAGCAATTCAGAACATCGCATACTTCGAAGAAGGAACTTTTGTTTACCCCGGCTTAACCGATATATGCTGGCGTGTCAATTTAGGTGCAGGCACTCATACGGCTCAATTCGAATTTAAACAGACTGGCGGTAAAACCCAAAGTTATACGTGGTTTTTTACATTAAAATGATTTTCGCTTCCCAATGAATTTCAAAATCAACTCGTCTATTGATCAAAACTCAATATCCGGTTTCCATTGCTGCTGCAACTTGTTTTAGCTTAATAAAAGAACAAATGAGCGAATTTGTGTTACACTTTTTTTGACCACTTCAACCTTTAAATAGGTCATCATTCAAAATTTTAAAACAAGATTTCACGAATTCCCCCATTTTGAAGAGAAAATCCTTTAAATTCGTGTCATCCTGATTTTAAAGATTCACTTGAATAAAATGTAAAATCTTTTAGAAATGAATTGCTCGCAGACCACAGGAAGAAATCTGTGATAATCCGCGTTAATCTGTGGCTTAATGTTTAAAACTTTTTTCGGTTTACTTAAAAACGGTAAAATTTGAATGGTCCAATTACAACTCGCAGAATTTTTTTTGGCCAAGCCTGTAATATCCAGAGATCAACATGATAAATCCAATCGCCCATCAGCGCCTTTTTAACCACCGCATTAGCGGCCGCCGCTGCCTAAACCCCGAAGAGGTGGTCAACTGGATGGGGGCGATGCAGGCCCAGGATTACAAGCAGGCCCTGTGGGCGATCGGTGTGCGCCTGCAAGATGGCACCGTGACCGCCGTCGAAGAGGCGATCTCGGCCGGTAAAATCGTGCGCACCTGGTCACAGCGGGGGACCATTCACTTTGTTCCGGCCGTCGATACCCAATGGATGCTCGATCTCTGTGCCTCACGCATTCTGGCCGGTCACGGCCGGCGCATGCGGCAGCTCGAGCTGACCGATGAAATCATGACCCAGTGCGAAACGCTTGTCGTCGAGGCATTGTCCGGCGGCCGAGTGCTGCCTCGCTCCGCCGTATTTGATCTGTTTGAACGGGCCGGCGTCTCCACGGCCGGGGCGCGTGGCTATCATATTTTGTGGCACATCGCCCACAAAGGAGTCATCTGCATGGGGCCGATGGCGGGCCGAGAACAGACATTTTGCCTGCTGGGAGAATGGGTGCCGGATCTGCGTCATCTGACCCGCGACGAGGCACTAGCCGAACTTGTCAGACGCTTTTTTGCCAGCCGCGCCCCGGCCACCGAGCGCGACTTTGCCCGCTGGTCAGGGCTGACCCTGACCGATACAAGGCGGGGGATTCAGATGAATCAATTAGAATCGTTTACCCTTGAAGAAACAACCTACTGGATGGGAAAGCCATCCCCGAAGCTGCAGGCGCCTGAAAAATTAGTGTACCTGCTGCCGGCCTACGATGAATATTTATTGGGGTATCAGGATCGTCGCGCAGTGCTGGCTGATGAGGACGGGCAAAAGGTGGTGCCCGGCAAAAATGGCGTCTTCCAACCGCTGATCGTCGTCGATGGCCGGGTGGTTGGCATTTGGAAACGCAAGCTCAAAGCGCGGTCGATTGATATCACCTTTTATCCTTTTGCCGCCCTGGGTGAAGTAGAGGAGCAGGTGGTGGCCGAGGCGCAGACGTACGGCCGATTTATGGGGCTGCCGGTACGCACCGCTGTCGTTTCCGAGTAAGCTGTGGCTATCGTCTTTTAATAACGCCCATTATTCTGGGGAATGGGAAACGACTTTTTGCCGAGCAGGAATCGCCCCTAAATTTGACCCTGGCGGAAACTAAAACCTTTTCAGAGGGCGTGGTTTTACTGCGCTATGCAGCATAATCAGAAATTCTAAATCCTCAGCTTCATCTTATACAAATTGGCAAAGACTCCCTTGCGCGCCAGCAGGTCACTGTAGGTGCCCTGCTCGGCAATCCCGGAATTGGCCAGCACGATAATCCTCTGGGCGTCTCGGATCGTTGCTAGACGATGGGCAATGACGATTGTGGTGCGGTTTTTGATCAGCTTTTCCAGCGAATTTTGTACGGCCGCTTCGCTGCGATTATCCAGCGCGCTGGTGGCCTCATCCAAAATCAGGACGGGTGGATTTTTTAAGAAAACACGGGCAATGCTCAAGCGCTGCTTTTGACCTCCAGACAGCTTAATGCCCCGCTGCCCGATATCGGTCTCATAACCGTTTGGCAGGGCCGTAATAAATTCGTGGGCGTTGGCGTTTTTGGCCGCCGTAATAATCTCCTCGCGAGAGGCATTAAATTGACCGTAGCGGATATTGTCCGCCACGCTTCCCGCAAATAGATAGACATCCTGATGCACAACGCCAATTTTTTCTCTCAGTGAACGCAGGCGAAATTCTCTTATATTTATCCCATCAAACAGGATAGCGCCGTGATTTACTTCGTAAAAGCGCGGAATTAAAGAACAGACGGTAGATTTTCCAACGCCAGACGCACCCACCAGAGCCACGTACTCACCGGCGTCGATTTTAAGCGAGAAATTTTTCAGAACTCGGCCGCCGTTTCCTTTGTATTTGAAGGTGACATTTTGGAACTCTATATTCCCCTGTACATTTTCCAGCTCAACATCACCGTCTTCAATATCCGGCTCTAATTCCAAAATCTCCATAAAGCGCTCAAAACCGGTAATCCCTTCTTGATAAAGTCGGGTGAAGTTGCTAAAACGTTTGATCGGTTCGATGAGAATCCCGATGTACAGCAAAAAAGTAATCAAATCGGCCAGGTCGAGCGACAAATTGGCGATGGCCACCCCGCCAAAAATGATCACCGCGATGGGCATCAGCTGGGTGAAAAAAGTCATTCCCTCAAAAAAATACGCTTCGTTTCTGTACTCGTTGCGCCGGCTGTCGACAAAGCGGCCGTTTTCGTATGAAAATTTCTCTTTCTCAATCTCTTCATTGGTAAATGATTTGACCACTCGAATTCCTGACAGGGTATCTTCAATTTGGGCGTTGATATCGCCAATGCGCTCTTTGCTCGTTTTCATAGCTCGCCGCATTTTTTTATTAAAGTAAAACGCATACACCGCCATGATTGGCAAAAAGAGGAAGACAATCAGAGCCAGATCGACATCGATGGCCATTAAGATGATAAAGGCCCCCACAAAATTTAAAAGCGATATCACAATATCCTCGGGGCCATGATGATAAAGTTCTGAAAGGGCAAACGAATCGTTGGTTAGGCGCGCCATGAGCTGACCTGTTTTTTGTTCATCGTAAAAGCCAAACGACAGCTTTTGATAATGGTCAAACAGTTCGTGGCGCATATCACTTTCCATCATCGCCCCCATCATGTGCCCCTGATAGTCAACAAAGGAGTTGCTCAACACGTGAACGACGACTAAAAGGAGCATCACGATGCCCATAAGATAAATTTGGTTGACGGTGTTAGGGGAGATACCGTCCAGCATATTTTTGGTGATATACCTGACGCATAGGGGAATGAGCAGCGCCGTCGCGGATACAATGAACGCACAGGCCAGGTCGGCGAACAGCCATCCCAGATATGGCTTGTAATAGGACAAAAATTTTTTGGTTCGGGAATTCATAAATCGCTTTGATGAATAGACATTCTGCTTAAAAAATGGAGCCGCAGGCGCTTGCTAGCTAACTTCTTGAAAAAAAAATGGCCACAGGGCAAACGCGCCTGTGGCCAAATATCTCAAATATTCGAAGCGATTATGTATTCCTACATGGAGGTGAATTGAGACAATACCGAATTGCGTTACCCTGCTGATGGGATTTTTGTATTGTCATTTGGGCACCTCCTTTTGAGTAATTTAGAGTGGGAGTTTACAAAAAATAGATTTTGTTGTCAAAAAAACCGCCCACTCTCCCAAATCCATTTGTTTTGGACCGGAAATCAGCCAAAAATATCTTGCCAGATTTTTGCGGCCGCCTTTCCGGCCGTTAAACCACTCGTATCCATCTGAATTCCGATAAATCCCTGCTGCGCCGCCTGGGCCTGTATCTGCCCCAGCTCGACAAAGCGGTCCAGCTCCCAACCGAGCTGATCCCGATTTCGAGATCGGATGCGCTGTTCCTGTTCCTCCGGGTCACAAGTGAGCCAGTAAACGTGAACGGCCGGGTCAAGCGGCCGCAGCAGGTCCAGCAGCTTCTGCAGCGATTCCGGTGACTCAAACACGTAATTGATGACGAAATTCGCATAGCCATTTTCTTGATGAAAACTCACCAGCAGCGCCAGCGTCCGGTACAAGTGATCGATGCGCGCCTCGTCGTATATTTCAAAAGGGTGCACATAACCGATGTGATCCCCATCGAGATAAACTGATTTTTCGAACCGGCGGTGGATCGCCTTAGAGACGCTTGATTTTCCTACGCCGAGAGAGCCATTGATGATAATGATCATGGAGAGCTTATTTTACGATTGACGTTTATCACACAGAAGATTGACTTCGAATTTACTGCTGAACTCCTGACAGAGGTAGCAAAATCATTTAGAATGGAACCATCAAGTACCACAAGGAGTGACGTTGTTATGAGCCACCAGCTGCGAATTGCCCATTTGAATGAACAATCGGCCGCCAAAATCCAGGATTTGGAGAAGACAACAGGAAAACACATCATGGCCTTTGAAGAGGGACTGCGTTTTGCCACACTTTCAGATGAGGAAGTCAACAAAATTCAGGTGCTAGAAAAAGAACTGGGTGTGATTCTCATCGTTTATGATGAATAAATGTGATCGAAAACGGTGCTGAATCTCCGGTTGAGCGGCAGGCCTTTTAAAATCCACCAGCCCGATTACTGTTCCGCTGATTCTTGCTCGGCCTGTCCGGGAACAACCCCAAACACCTCACGCACCGCCACGTTTAAGATCAGGCTAAGCAATCTGTTTATAAAAATAATTCTCGGGTCTCGCATCCCCTCAGGGAAATGAGCCCTGCCAAATGGCGATAAAAGGAAAGTTTGCATGGCTCCGCTCTTTACCATTTGGACGGCTCCAGAGGTGTGCTGCGCGGCAACAGTGCTTCCGCCGGATGTGTTTGATATATTTGCTCGCAGTAGACCAACGACCGTTCCATAAAGACCAAATACCGCCTGCTGACGACCAAAGTTGGTCCAGGTGGTTAGATTGCGGGCTGAGGAAGAGAAAATAGGTGCTGGCCAACGTTCAAATACACCAGCTGCAACCCGATAGGAAATTATGCCCAACACATAATCAAATCCCACCGATGGCCAATTATATTGTTCCCATTCCGTTCCATAGGCCATTGCCTGGGTCACTAGGTTGGCACCGGCTGATGTTCCACCGGCAACAAGGGAACGACCTGAAAACAAGAAGCGTAAAACGGCTGAGCCCGCGGCAGCGCCAACTCCGAGTTCAGCTGCGACTCCGGCCGTGCCGACGACCAGAAGCGCCGCTGCCCCAATCAAAAGACCCTGCTCAATTCCTTCTAAAGTGGCAGCAGCCTGGTGTTCCAGAGCAGGATTAACCCCATTTCCTTCTTCATCTACGTAGAAAGGTCCGGCCGGGTGGCTTGCCGTGTAGGGAAGAACGTAATAATCTCGGCCGTTTGGTAACGTGCCCACAAGCCGTGCGCCTGTAGGCACGCGGGGCGGCAGCGGCGGTGGGGTTAAATTTGGACGAGCAGTCATGGTAAGAACGTTCTGACCATTCAGGTTGGCCTGAAAAATTAACCCTCCAGTCCCGCGTTCGGGAGAGGCCTGGATAATGATATCCGGCAGCCCGTCACCATTCAGATCAAAATATACTACCCCCAGCGCCTCATCGAGCAAGACGGGGGAAATGGGGCTGGATGTTGAAAACGAAACCCTTTGCATCGTGCCTGTTTCTTCATACCATACAGCAAGGGTTGCTGAGCTACTATCGGCCGAATCTTGATAGAATTGCACGCGCACCTGGGTGCCGGGTCTCTGAAACATTTCATCCACGTAAAAACTTTGATACCCGTTGCTGATTACGTCCGGATTTCGAGAAGGCAAGAGGAGCGGGATCGTCCCGGACTTTTCGTTGATGGATATCGATCTATTTTGATCGTACTCATCGAGAAGATGATTGGAAGATTTGTTTTGTATTGTGTGGACTAATTCGTGGGCAATCAGCTGTCGGCCCTGATTGATGGAGGGTCGGTATTTACCATGCCGGAAGTAGATATCTTGGCCGATTGTAAACGCATCTGCACCCAGCTGATCGGCCGCTTTGGTTGCTTCCGCATCGGAATGAATTCGAATTTCGCCAAAATTGTATCCAAAGCGGGACTCCATCCATTCGCGTGTCTGCGCTTCGAGAGGTTGTCCGGTCGAGGAGAATGATAGGTCATGGGGGGAAGCCTTGTGAGTTGGAGAAGATTTTCTTAAAATCTTCCTGCTGTTTTGAGGAAACCCTGAGCTGTTTGGGTTTTCTGCAATCCTTTCGTTCTGGGATCGAGCCGCTTTTGATTTTGGCGCAAATGTTAACATGATCACTTCTCTCTTAGTTACCACCCATTTTGATCCCGGGATAGTTGCAATATTTCGCAATCAATATTAGATAATAAGTCATCTGCACAGGCAAATTTGCTCGATTTTATCGGAAATACTTAAAAGCGGGAAATGTTGTCGTATGTAGGTATTCTGGTATGGAGTAGTGGTAAAATTTTATTTTTCAGTATTTCCAAATTTCCGTCAATCGGAGATGGATAAAGAAAAGTAGCAGCCCGCGCTTTGACTACCTTCGTAACATTTAATATCCGACGAGGCAATCCGATGCTCAACAAAATCCACGTTCCGGCCGACCCCACCCATCCATCCGACACCCCACCCGCGGCCATTGATGCCCTTTTTGACCAGCTGCAGGCCCAGGAAGTAAACCGTCTGGTGCTCTACTTCCACGGCGGGCTCAGCAGCCGCGAGGCTGCCGAACAAACGGCCGACCGCTTGAGCGGCGAGCTGGCTGCCCACGGCCGGCATCTCGTCGGCTTTATCTGGGAGACCAGCCCCACAGAAACCCTGAGCAGCATAATCGCTCGCCGCTTTAAGGTTCCCCTGATTGAAAAGGCGATCGCTCCGGTTCAGCGGTGGATTGAAAAAAGGCAGCTTTCCATGCACGGTCCAGGCGTTTTGTCGGCCGCGGCCGGGCCGGAAGAACCATCGGCCAAACTCAGCGATGAAGAGGCCGCTGCCCTGGAAAAAGAGCTGCGGGACTCGCTCGAAATCGAGCTGACCGGCGACTCTGAGTTTCAGCTGGCCCTGAATGAATCACTGACGACCCATGCGGCCGATCTCAATGCTGAAATTGCTGGTGAGGCGCAGGAGTTGACTCCCAAGCCAGCTACCCTGGGGCTGGGCCAGGGATTTCTGGAGATCGTCAATGCGCTCGACATCAAGGGGAAAATCGCCCGGGCGGGAATGCAGGTGATCGAGCGGCAATTGGCCGGCCGAGATCATGGATTAAAAGAAACGATTGTGGAGGAGCTGGTGCGGGAGTTTTCCGCCAACAAAATACGCGACCTGTGGGAAGATATGAAGGAGCGCGCCCTGGAGATGTGGCGCGCTGACCCGGCCGATGATCTGTCCAGCTATCCGGCGGCCTACTTTTTGCATCGCCTGGCGGCGTGGCAGGCGCAGGAGCCGCAGCGCACCGTTGATCTCATCGGCCACAGCGCCGGTTCAATCGTGATTTGCCATCTTTTAGCGGCTGCCGCCTGGAAATATGAAGATGCCCTAACCTTTCGCGACGTGATTTTTCTTGCACCGGCCGTCACCATGGATCTGTTTTACGAAGAAATTGTCACCAAGCCGGAGCGCTACCGCCGACTGCGTCTTTTCACGATGAGTGACGAGAAGGAGCAAGAGGATTGTTTGCAGCTGGGGCAGGTGACGGTTTTTACCCGCTCCCTGCTTTACGCCATCGCCGGAATTCTGGAAAACGAGCCCGACTTGCCCCTGGCCGGTATGTCCCGCTACCTGAGTGGAGAACCCCCTTTTGACAGCTACAAGCTGCTGCGAATTGGCAAATATCTGCGGGCGCCAGGTCAGAAACGGTTAATTGAATCGGTAACCCCGGATGGGGATCTGGATGCCCAGTGCTCCGCCATCACCCACGGGTCGTTTGATAACAATCGCCATACGCTGCGCAGCATTCGCATCATGCTGGGGCAGTAATTGTCCGGATTATTCCGTGCAATTTGCGGCCCAAAATTGATTTCTACTCAGGGCACCAATATCGACATCATCCTGCGTTCTGATTCGAGACACGATCGTGTGCGAAATCCGGCGCAGCATTTCAAAGAACTGTTTGTCCCCAAAACCGGACCCGCTGTGCAAAACCCCCGAGCGTAGCTGGGTCTCCCTCACCGTATTATCTACATCTGAAGTCGGAGCATACCGCGGATAATAACCGATGACGTCGATGTGATCACCCACGACGAGGGCCAGCAGCTCTTTTGAATTCTTGGAATTGGGGTTGATCAGTTGACGAGCGGTGTTGACGAGGCCATCGTTAAGCATCGGAGTAATCGTACGAAGCTTCGTGCATGGGTTATAGATCATCTTTGGTCCATAGAGGGACTCTTTGACGAGGGACACCGCAGCTTTGACCCATCCGGGATCGTCATAAGCGTCGTCAAACCCGCTGCCGGCCGTGTAGTCGTACATGCCCTTGAAGAACAGGTCCGGCCGGCGAGTCTTGGGCGGCCGGCCGCCAACACTGTAGTTGGGGGTCTGTTTTCCGGCCATGGTCACGATGCTGCGCGTCAGAACTCTTAGGTCCGGATCCTGAACAAAATGATCGTGCACGGTCACGAGATGCTGCGGCCGTAAATCATCAACGAGGGTGCGCGAACGCAGCACGTTGAGCATATAGGCGGCCGCGCCGCCGGCATCAGTTATTGCCCCCACCATCGCTCCCAGCGCCATTTCATCGGCGTGGAGCGAAAAGGCCAGCCGGCTCATAATCATCGCCAGGCTGGGGCTTTTGTTGATCGCCCACACCGGGTGACGGAAGAAGCGCGCCAGAGGAGAGAGAGCCAGACAGGTGCCTGCGTGAGGGCTGGCGACAGTGATCACAGTCCGGATTTTTTGCCGTGTTTTGTGCCAGTCGAGCACCGCCCACGAACTGTTCACATCAAGAGGTTTTTCGCCGGTAAGTAAATAGGCATCGACCCCGCCGGTACTGTGGCCGACCAGGTGAATACGCTCAACGGCCCCCAGTCGGTAGTCAATCTCCTGCAGCGTATGAAGGAGAGCGATTTGCCGGTTGGCCAGCGATTCGGTGGGGCATGTTTTGATGGGAATAACGGGAATGTCAAGGTCTACTTCCCCAGCCAGACAGCCGCGTAAGCCAGCCCCGACCCGATTGGCGAAATAGGGAAAGTGACCGATACGGTCAAAACCGAGAAAGCCGGGAATTAAAATGACGACGTCGCTGATAGTCATCATGGCTCCAATGCCAAAGTGGCCTAGAAAGATCATTCTGGGGGTTTTGGTTGTTTCCCTCTCCTTTATGGAGGCTGGATGGGCGTGATGGATACCTCCCTTCCCAACCCCCTCAAGGAGGGAGGGGAAGTTGAACCTATATCATATACGATTCCAAACGGTCAACTTGATACCATTTAACATCAAAAAAACGTGTCACTTGTCAAATTCCGCCAGACGAGCACGGCCTTTAATTCGCCGCGCGCCACTGCTTCAATAATTCAACAACCAAAATGCCGTTCGCTTCGCTGTAAATAAACTCGCCATTGGGAGTAAACAGAGGTTGGCTTTCTTCCGGCCGTTCGCTCCTCAACCAGGGAATAAACTCACCCAAAATTTCTCTGACCGCCAGGCCGTCTTCGACAGACATCGTGGCTACGATTTTTTTGATGTGACCACTTGGGGTGAAGGTAAAAACCGAGGATGGATAATAAAAATGATCCATGCCGACAGCCGTGGCCCAGTCATTTTTTTCACGCACTTCACAGGTTGCCGTTAAGTCATCGACGAGGCAGCTTTGAAAGGAAAGCTGGGCGTGGATTCCCCGGTCATATTCGTGGAGGGCCCGGATCTTATCCAAGTTAGACAGCGTTCCCAGACCTGCCATTTCAAAGACCGCATCCTGTGCGAAGAAGGCCATCGCAGCCTCAATGTCATAAGCGTTATGCGCTTTTTCATACCTCTTTATTTGATCAATCATGTTGATTTCCTTTGCGTTTGGATACGCTGAGAACAAGGCTGGCTAGAAAAATTCACCCAAACCGCCATTTCAAATCAAAACCGTATTTTTATTTAAGCAAATGGGGAGATCGCCGGCTAGACCGCTAGCGATACGGATGGAGATACAAGAGTGATACAGGGCGTGTAGGTTTTCTACCGAACCCCCACCTCAATCCTCCCCCACGGGGGAGGATGTCTGCCTTCCCTCTCGACGTTCATTTTTTTTGAGAAGATTAAGGTCTGATTGACTGACAAAACTTATTTTACATAAAGAAGGTACTTCAATGTTTTGAGATAAACTTGTTAAGAACCACCAAAACAAGTTCAAACAAAGAAGTACCTTGACTAATCATAACACGCTCTTTTACAACATCATGAAGTTCGTCCATCGGGCAGGGGTTACATTTCCTGACCTGCGATTGTTTATCACCTTCGGTTGGGCCATCGTGGGTCTAATCATGAGTGGCAAGCCACATTTCAGCCATTGGCAACTCTATCGATCAGACGAGGCGAAGGCGGCCAGCAAGGAGAGGCAGTTTTCCCGCTGGCTCCATAATGAGAGACTTGACCCGCTGAAAATCTATCGTCACCTCGTTGAGTCGATGCTAAGAGAATGGCATGACCAGGCGCTGTATCTTGCTTTGGATACCAGCCAGTTGTGGAAACGGTTTGTCATCATCCGCGTCTCCCTTATCTATGGTGGTCGAGCGATTCCGATGGGTTGGGTCGTGAGAGCCAGTGGTAGTGCCACGGTGCCACTGGCTGCTTATCAACGTCTTTTGGCTCAAATCAAGGGGCAGATTCCACCCAGTTGTCAAGTGACTCTGCTGGCAGATCGAGCGTTTGGCGAACTTGAGTTGCTCAAGGTACTCAAGCAGTTGGGATGGCACTATCGGATTCGCCTGAAAAGTAGCTATTGGGTTTTTAATGCCCATCACCAAGCGCGACAAGTCTCAGCGTTGATGCCAGTTGTTGGCCAAGGTCTCTTTATCCATGATGTGTGGATAACCAAAAGGCGATATGGACCGCTTTATCTGGCCTTGGCTCATGTCATCACGCCCAATGGTACGGAAAAATGGGCCATTGTGTCGGATGAACCGACCGGTCGTCAGACATTTGATGAATATGGTCTCCGATTTTGCATTGAAGAAAATTTTCTCGATGACAAATCGGCCGGTTTTAATTTGGAAGCGTCCGGGTTAGAAGATTCACAAGCGTTATCCCGACTTTGCTTGATCATGGCCACCGCGACCATTTACTTGGTCTCTACTGGCAAAGCCATTGATGATATGGGTCAGCGACACTTGATCGATACCCACTGGTTCCGTGGGTTGAGCTATTTGCAAATTGGCTGGCGCTGGTGCAAAAAGGCGGTTTTTCAGCAAAAGTGGCTCCTCGATTTCATGTGGATTAGGCCTGATCCTGATCCCGAACCAGCCATCGCCTCTATGACACAATTTTATCGACCGATGTATGAACTTCAGCATGTTGAATTTTTATGAGTTTTGTCAGTCAATCAGAGATTAAGGTAGTAAAAAGGGTTAACTTATGAATCAATCGTTTGGGGTGGATATTTCAAAATAAAGATCAGATCGTTGACGTTGGTCCCGGTTTGACCAGTGATGATTAAATCATCCGGCAGGTAACGGCTAAAGAAGTGAAAGCTGTTGTTGTTGGCTAACAATTCGGCCGGATCCCCACCCTGGGCTGCCGCAATCGTCACCGACCGGCCGCTGACGATCCCCCCGGCCGCTCCGGTAGGCCCATCATCCCCGTCGGTGGCCAGGGTGGCCACGATTACCCCTTCACCATCCGCTTCTTCCAGGGCCAGAGCGGCCGCCAGAGCGATTTCTAAATTGCGCCCTCCCAGCCCATCGCCCCGTAGGGTGACGGTTGATTCACCTCCCAAAACCCAGCAGCGGCCGGGCGTGGCCGAGCGGGCCAAGGCCGCCGCAAAGCGACCGATCTCCCGGGCTTCTCCTTCCAGATGCCAGGTAAGCATCTCCGCATCAAAACCAAGCTCCCGCGCCTGGCGCACCGCCGCCTCACCGGCCAGTCGTACGTCTCCGACGATAACAGTTTCTCCTGGCCCGTTTTTACCGGACGTTTGCGGACTGAAGCGACGGGCCGACACCAGCTCAGCCAACCCAACCGGCATGGGAATCCCGTAGCGCTCTAGAACGGCCAGCGCGTCGGCCGCGTTTTGCTGGATGGGGATTGTGGGGCCGCTGCCGATTTTGTCGAGTGGGTTGCCGACCACATCGCTTAAAATCAAGGTGAATATCCAAGCTGAACCGGCCGCTTCACGCAGACCACCTCCCTTAATTTGATCGAGCTGCTGCCGCACCGTGTTGAGTTCCTGAATGGTGCAGCCGCTGGCCAATAACTGCTCGTTAAGGGTTTGCCACTCGTCGAGAGGAAGCAGCGGCCGGGAGATCAGGGCGGATGCGCCACCGGAGATCAAAAACAGGAGCGTATCTTCCGGACCCAAGTCGGAGACCATTTCAAATACCAGCTTACCGGCCGTGACGCTGCTTTCATCAGCTACCGGGTGGGCGGCAAATAACACCTGAATTTTCGGATGAGCAATTGTGCCCTGCTGCCCTTTTTTACTCACGACTGCCCCGGAGTGGATGCGCTCTCCCAATACCTCGACCGCTGCGTGGGCCATCGGCAGGGCTGCTTTGCCGCAGGCGATGAGGATCAACCGACCATTTGGTCCAATCTGAAGCGCCTGGTTATTGATTAAGAAGGTGC
Organism: Ardenticatenaceae bacterium; assembly: GCA_030065875.1. GTDB lineage: Bacteria > Chloroflexota > Anaerolineae > Promineifilales > Promineifilaceae > WTJY01. The sequence continues at coordinate 68,248 of JASJCR010000009.1, forward strand.
CGTTTTGGTCTGCGGGGGTTAAAACCCGTTTCACCGCCTGATACGGATCGGCCGCGTCGAGGGCGGCCTGTATAAGCTGATCGATGTGGTGTCGATGATGATTAAAATCACGTTTCATCATAATTTTGACTATGGATTGACGATGATTAATCTATAAAACAGCCCCTTTTTCTAGGGTACGGCACCGGCCGCGGTTCGGGCAATGTCTGGAATAACCGACTCCGGATTGCTGCTTGTCAGGAGCGTGCGAATCGCGGCGCTGAGCGCCTCAGTGACCGGGCCGCTGGCCGCCGTCGGATAGGCCATAGCCTGCTCTAGCTGGACCCTTAAAAAGTTTGTATAGCTGTCGATCGGCCAATTATCAAATGCGGTACGACGGGTTGGCAGCCCCAGCGTTTGATTCGACCACGCCCCCATATTCTCTGCGGTTGTGACGTGGTTGAGCAGGTCAACCGCCAGCTGCTGTCGCTGTGTATCAGCCGTTGAAACCACCCACACCCACCCCTTGACCTGGGCGGGAATCGCCTCTTGTGGACCGGGTATGGCCGCAAAACCGGCGCTGCCAGCCTGATCGACCTGCAGCCGGTAAAGATCGCTGCTGGTGATAATCATGTTGGCTGATCCGCTGAGGTATTGATCCCAACTGGCGGTTTGGGTTGTCAGCCCGCCGCTTGTTGAATCGATTATGCCTGCCGCCATCGCCGCCTGTAATTTGGTCAATGCTTGCTGTAAAGGCGCTTCTTCTAACTGAATGTTTCCAGTTTCATCTCGCAAGGTGCCGCCTTCAGCCAGGTAAAGCTGCAGCAGCAAATCCGCCCCATCTGTCCCGCTTCCAGCAAATACGAATTGGGCTGGGAGCGTTACAAAATCGTCCCATGCGGGTGGTATCGTTTGGGTGATCGCTTCCTGGCTGTAAATGACGTGATTGAGGTCGGAGAATCCCTGCGGATATCCATAAAAATCCTCCCCGACGCGGCTGATTGTTTGACCGGCCGGAAACAAATCTCCAAATGCGCTTTCCTCGATCAGCGGTGTCAGCGGGTAAACATAGCCGCGATTGACAAATTCTGGCAGCAGGCTAAAGGGAATCAAGGTTAAATCCGGAAGAATCGAAGGGGCAACATCTTGCCCGGTTTCAAGATAGCTCTGAATGCTCCCCGGTCCGCTGGCCGCCTTTCGTTCGACGACTAAGGTCTCGCTGGCTTGATTTCCCGCAAAGTTATACAGCTGCTCTTCGAGGACATCCAATCCATTGGCGTCGATCACCAGCCACACGATCAGCGGCCGGGGTGGCGCTGGTGTGGGGGTAGCTGGAGGAGGAATTGTCTCACCACTTTCTCCCAATTCCGGCGGAAGTTCAGTAATTTGTACGTTGGCTCCCGGTGTGGGCGTTGTATCCGAGCCGTTACCCTGAAATGGCTCCAATAGGGAACAGCCGGCGACGAGCAGGGTGGCCCAAAAAGCCAGGAGGGACAGTAAAACCGTTCGATATCGCATGCGCAAAGTATAGACGAATCAGGGAAGGAAACAATAGTAGTCGGTGAACTTTGGTGGCCAAAGCTTGACATAAAATTAAGACGGTCCCCTTTATCCACGCCCAATTTTTGTACACAACGTACAATTTTTTGGGTTGCTCCAATAAGTTGGGCTATGCTACCATATATTCTGCGGTTTAAATATATACCTGATATATCACCACGATGGCCGAATTTGAATCCCCCCAATCTCGTAGTCAACAGGCGTATGAACTGATCCGTCAGCGCATCGTGACCCTGGCTCTGCCGCCGGGTGACGTGCTCGACGAGGGCAAATTAAAAGATGATCTCAACATCGGCCGTACACCGATTCGGGAAGCCCTTCAGCGCCTCTCGCGTGAAAAATTAGTGACGATTGTGCCCCGTCGCGGCATGTTTGTGGCTGAAATCGGTCTGGCAGATTTGCAGCGAATCGTGGAGGTGCGGCTTGAACTTGAAGCAAAAGCGGCTCGACTGGCCGCTCAGCGAGGTCAACCGCATCATTGGCAGGCGATGCAGGACGCACTTGATAAGGTGTCTGCTGATGAAACCTCTTATGATCGCCTCATTGAAGCAGATGAAAAATTTCACCGGCTGATTTATCAGGCGGCCGATAACCCCTTTTTAGAAGACACGCTGCTTATGTATTTCACCCTTAGCTTGCGGTTGTGGCACTTTACCCTGAGTCGCGTTGGTGAGATGCGGTCGGTAGTTAACGAACATCGCTACATTCTCGCGGTCTTGCGGGAAAGAGATGGGGATGAAGCTGCCCGCTTGATGGCTCATCACGTGCTGCGCTTTCAGGAAGAAATCCAGCGAGTGATGTTGAATGTGGACATATTGAACACCAGTAATTAGCAATGATCTGTGGCCGTTTTTAAATTTTCGGAATTCACTTAATATGATCGCTTTTTAGGAGAAATCCCATGGCCCGAGCACGCAGCTCCCGTCGCGCACGTCGTGGACAGGTTGGCCGGCAATCATTAACGCCCCAAATCGTAAAGATTGTTCAGCCCGTCGTCAATATCCCTACGTATGACCTGCTTTCAGACGAGGCGATTGAGGAAATTCATCAAAAATCACTGGAAATTTTATCTGATGTTGGCATCGATTTTTATGATGACGACATCCATGCGGTCTTAAAATCCCACGGGGTTCAAATGAAGGGGGATACCGCTTTTTTTGATCGGGAAATGGTGGAAGAGTATATCTCCAAAGCGCCCGCTCAATTTGTCCAGCAGGCGCGGGATCAGACAAATAACGTCACCATCGGCGGCGATCATATTTGCTTCGCTCCGGTGTATGGGCCACCGTTTGTGCATGATCTCGACCGCGGCCGCCGCGAAGCCACGCTTGAAGATTTTGTGAATTTTGTCAAGCTGACCTATCAATCTGAATGGCTTCATTTTTCAGGCGGCACCATTGTTGAACCGACCGACCTGCCCACTCACACCCGTCATCTCGATATGGTCTACAGCCACCTCAAATACAGCAACAAGGCGATTATGGGATCGGTCACCAGCGCCGAGAACGCGGCCGATTCGATTGCGATGGCTGAGATTGTCTTTGGAAAGGAAAAAATACGAGAAACCCCGGCCGTTATGGGATTAATCAATATTAGCAGCCCGCGCCGCCTCGATGACCGCATGTTGGGGGCACTCAAAACTTACGTCCGGGCTGGTCAGGCGGTATTGATTACCCCGTTTTTGTTTTCCGGGGCGATGGCTCCTGTGGGCATTGCCGGCACGCTGGTGCAGTTAAATGCTGAAGCGCTATCCGGCATTATCCTTGCTCAAATGATTAATCCCGGAAATCCGGTTATTATGGGAGCGTTTCAAACCAATATCGATTTACAAAGCGGGGCTCCGGTATTTGGCTCACCCGAAAGTCAGGTCGCTCTGTTTGCGGCCGCGCAGCTTGCCCGCCGTCATGAACTGCCGTTTCGCAGTGGGGGACACTTCTCCAGCTCAAAAATTCCCGATGCGCAGGCTGCTTATGAATCAACCAGCGTGATGCTGGCTACGGCGCTGGCCCGGGTAAATTTTGTGCTGCACGCCGCGGGGTGGCTGGAAGGTGGGTTGACGGCCGGTTATGAAAAATTTGTGATGGATAATGAACAGCTGGGCATGTTCCACAAGCTGTACGGCGGCCTCGACATGTCAGATAATGGATTTGCCATGGATTCTTTGCGCAGCGTTGCCGTAACCGATCACCATTTGGGCACGGAACACACGATGAAAAATTTTCGCACCGCGTTCCACCGGTCCCTGCTCTATGACTACAACTCATACGAACAGTGGTTCGAAGAAGGGGCAAAGCGGAGTGATGAAAAAGCCAACGGAAAATGGAAAGAGATGCTTCGCCTTTATGAACCACCCCCTCTTGACCCGGCAATTGATGAAGCCCTGCAGGCGTTTATGGCGCGCCGTAAAGAGGAAATACCGCCGGAGTTTTAGGGGACTTTAGCTCGGAGCTTCGCTCCTATTAGCCATCAGCACGGCGCTGCGCGCCTTTCAGCTAACAGCTTAAAGCTGACAGGCCCAACGGGCCGTGCTGAGAGGGCCGCAGGCCCGAGCTAGAAGGCACGAAGTGCCGGCCTATTAGGGCCACAGGCCCGAGCTAACCAGCTAAAAGGGGCGCAGCCCCGGGCTAAACCTCAAGGAGAACAACATATGGCTGAACGCCGAACGCCACTTTACGACATACATCTACGATCTGCTGTGCGCATGGTGAAAGGGGGTGGGGATTACATGTTTCCCCTTTCCTACACTTCCCCGATGGAGGAGCACCTCAATACGCGTACCAACATCGGCATGCAGGATATCTCTTCCATGGGAGAGGTCGATGTGAAGGGACCGGGAGCGGAACGACTTCTCCACCGCCTGTGCGTAGCCAATATTCGCAATCTGCATCCCGGACAGGTGCGCTACACCACGATGTGTGATTCGGATGGCTTTATTATCGACGATATTACCGTCTACAAATTTAACGATGAACACTTCATGGTGGTCACCAGCTCCGGTCCACGCAGCGACACCACCACCTGGATTCGCGATCATGCGGTGGGATCAACCACCTATGTGACCGACATGGGCGGGGCAATTTCCCTGATTTCGGTGCAGGGTCCGCGTTCCCTGGATTATTTCAAAACGGTGGTCAATGAGGTTGACCCTGAGACAATTAAATTCTTCCGCTTCAAAGAAGCAAAGATCAACGGCACCGGCCTGCTCATGTCGCGTACCGGCTATACCGGTGAATTGGGGTTTGAGCTGTACTGTCCCAGCGAAGAAGCCGGGTCGCTGTGGGAGTTCATTGAGCGAACCGCCAAAGATTTTGGTTTGCACCCTTACGGGGTATCGGCGATGCAGAGCTTGCGCATTGAGAAGGCATTCCCGCTGGCCGGACCGGATATCGACGGCACGCAAACCCCGTTCCACGTGGGTCACCTTCATAAATATATCAACTTCAAAAAGCGGGAGTTTATCGGCCGGGAAGCCCTGCTGGCCTGGCAGGATCGCGGTCTTGATTTTCGCTGGGTTGGATTGCACCTCGAAAGCGACATTCCAGCTCGCAACGGAGACAAAATATACAGCATTGCTGATATTTCTTCATTCAAAGAAAAGATCTTTACCGGTTCTGAAGCTGGTGATGCGCTCGACCAGGAAAAAATGGGGTTGGCTGAAATCGGTACGATGACCTCCAGCGCCAAAGGGCACAGCGTCAAAAAGATGTTAGGCCTGGCTTATGTATCGGTGACCCACTCCTATCCCGGTGCCCGGGTAATGGTTGATATAAGTGGGCGGCCAACATTGGCCACCATCGTCGATATTCCCTTCTTTGACCCGGCGGGGACAAGATTGCGGGCGAAAGGACCAAGGAAAGTAGCTAATGGCTAAGTGCTAATCGCTAATTGCTAGAAAAATTTAGCTATTAGCAATTAGAATTTAGCAATTGATAATTAATTATGGTTGGTTACTCAAAACGATTCAACGTCATTGTGGCTGGGGTGGGAGGCATGGGCAGTGCCACCTGTTATCATCTGGCTAAACGAGGTCAACGGGTGCTTGGGCTGGAAAAACACGACATCCCTCACGATCTCGGCTCATCACACGGATACACCCGCATCATTCGGCTGGCATATTACGAACATCCATCGTATGTGATGCTGCTCAAGCGCGCCTATGAGCTGTGGGAGGAAATCGAACAGCTCACCGGGGAGAAAATATTTTATCGGACCGGTTCAATTGATGCCGGACCGGCCGACAGCTGGGTGTTCAAAGGATCATTCCAGTCGGTCATCGAGCACGGAATCGATCACGAAGTATTGACCGGCATCGAGCTGGCCAAGCGTTTTCCCGGCTATCAGCTGCCGTTTGATCACATGGCCCTCTATCAAAAAGACGGGGGGTTTATCGTTCCGGAACGGGCAACGATAAACTTTGTGGAGGCTGCCCATCATTACGGGGCGGAAATCCACGGCCGGGAAGAGGTATTGGCTTACCAACCAACCCCAGAGGGCGGGGTCAAAGTATTTACCAATCGCTCCGAGTATGAGGCGGACCGGCTGGTGATCACGGCCGGGGCGTGGAATGCGGATCTGGTGCCCATGCTCAACGGATTGGCTACCCCCGAACGTCAGGCGCTGGCCTGGTTCCAGCCGGAGCGGCCGGAGCAGTTTCAGCTCGATAACTTTCCTGTTTTTAACCTGCTTGTTGAAGAAGGGCGCTACTACGGTTTCCCGATTTACGGGGTGCCGGGTTTCAAAATCGGTCTTTATCACCACTTCAAAGAGCACGGCGTGCCGGAATCGTTTAATTGGGATGCGGATTTGGTGGATGAAGACGCCCTTCGCGAAGCGGTTGATCGCTACTTCCCGATGGCTTCCGGCCCGACGATGTCGCTCAAGGTGTGCATGTTTACCAACTCACCCGATGGCCACTTCGTTATTGGTCACGTGCCGGATATGGATCAGGTCACTTTTGCGGCCGGGTTTACCGGTCACGGGTACAAATTTGCCAGCGTGATGGGTGAGGTGATGGCTGATTTAGCCGAGCGAGGATACACGCGCCACGACATCAGCCTGTTTGATCCGGAGCGGTTTACCGGATCATGGCAAAGCATGCTTGAAAAAGAGCCGTTTCGGCGGCATAAATTCTCGGCTGAAGAGCGGATTTTGCTGCGGCGAGATCGCTTGCTGCGTGAACACGGCATGCCCGGCGGCCGGCGTCGCGCTTCGATTCCACAACAGCGGCTGCGTCAACGCCGGCCGCGTCTGACCGGCCGCCGCGGTCGTGGCCCGCAAAATCGACCTCTGAATCAGCGATCCCATCGAGCAGATCGTGGCTACGAGGACACGACCAGTCCATGGTACTGGAAAGATGGGGATGTAGAGACGTTCTGGTAAGGAGACCATAGACTACAGACTTCAGACCACAGTAGGATTTGCGAAAATCGAGGCTGAGAGGCCCAAAGGGCCGAGCTAAAAGGCGCACAGCGCCGTGCTAATTACCTATGGGTGCAGCAGCACCGTGCTAGAGGAGGACATCAGATGCGCAGTAACGCCAAACTCGTCATTGTGGGCGCCGGCATTGTGGGGTGCGGGCTGGCCTATCATTTAACCAAATTGGGATGGACCGATGTGGTGGTCGTTGATCAGGGGCCGCTTTATGAAACCGGAGGATCATCCTCACATGCACCGGGGTTGATGTTTCAAACCAACTACTCCAAATTTATGACCCAGTGTGCCATGTATTCGGTCAATTTGTATAAAGATTTGGTGCACCTCGATACCCAGGCCGCTTTTCAGGTTGGCGGTATTGAAGTGGCCTACACCGATGAGCGACTGCGCGAGTTGTGGCGCAAACATACGGCCGCTACCAGCTATGGGTTGGAATCGCACATTATTTCCTCTCAGGAAGTGGCGGATATGATTCCGCTTGTTGATCCTCAGGTCATTAAGGGAGGGTATTACGTCCCGACAGATATGGACGTGCGTGGCTGGTACTGTGCCGGGGCTTTGGCTGAGCAGGCGATTGCCACCGGCGGGGCGGAATTTTATGGGGAAACAAACGTCCTGGATTTAATAATCGAGAACGGCCGCTGTGCCGGTGTGGTCACCGATAAGGGAACGATCAAAAGCGAGCAGGTACTGCTGGCGACCAATGTATGGGCTTCGGTTTTACCGGAAAAAGTGGGCCTTCGCTTCCCGATCCTGGGTGTTGAGCACCAGTATACGATTACTGGGCCGCTGCCTGAATTGGCTGAAGACAAAGATTTATACGTCAAGCATCCGATATTGCGTCACCAGGATTTTCGCATGTATTTCCGCCAGCATGGAGATGCCTATGGAATCGGCAGCTACAATCACAAATCGATGCTTTTTGAAGGGGATTATGTCGGCCGGAAGGCGGAGCGGGAATTCACCCCCGAAGATTTTGGCCCGGCATGGGCAGCGGCCGTGGAGCTGCTCCCCCCTCTAAAAGGACAGGCGTTCACCCGTAAATTTAATGGGTTTATGGCTTTCTCGGACGACATGGGCCCGATCATGGGAGAAACCAAGCTGCCTGGCTTGCTGACCTGTCTGGGAATTTGGGTGACCCATGCGGGTGGCGTGGCCAAAACGATGGCGGAATGGATGACATACGGCCATACGGAATTTGCCATGCACGAAGGATGGATTGAGCGCTTTCAGCCGCAAAATTTTAGCCGCAAACATTTGTATACTCGCGTGGATCGCCAATACCAGGAGGTGTACGATATCATTCACCCCCTGCAGCAAATGGAAAACCCTCGCAACGTACGTCTGGCCCCATATCACCAGCGATTGGTCGAGCAGGGAGCCCATTTTCACAGCGCGGCCGGGTGGGAAGTGGCCCACTGGTATGAAGAAAACAGTCGACTCCTGGAAAAATATGAAGAAAAAATTCCGGTCCGCCAGGGATGGGAGGCGATGAATTGGTCTCCAATTCAGGGCGCTGAGCATCTGGCGGTACGCGAAGGAGTGGGTTTGTTTAATATTGCCGCCTTCGCCAAATTTGAAGTATATGGTCCGGGTGCACTCAAATTTCTCAACTACATGGCCGCAAACGACGTGGATAAGGAGATCGGCAAAATTATCTATACGGCATTGTGTGACGCCAACGGCGGCATTAAGGCTGACCTGACGGTGACGCGTATGGCTGAGGATCGATTTCTGGTGTTGACCGGTGGAGGAACCGGTCCAGCCGATTTGGTATGGCTAAAGCGGCACATGCCGGAAGATGGGTCGGTCGTCGTTGAAGATGTCTCTTCAAAATATACAGGCGTTGGATTATGGGGGCCGCTGGCTCGAGAGGTGCTGCAGTCAGTGACGGATGCTGATGTGTCCAATCTAGCTTTTCCCTACTTCACCGCCCAGGCGATTGATATCGACGTGATGCCCTGCTATGCCGCTCGCCTGTCGTACGTGGGTGAATTGGGATGGGAGATTTACTGTCCGCAAGAGTTTGGGTTGCGTTTATGGGATACCCTGTGGGCGGCAGGGCAATCTCACGGAATCATCGCTTTGGGGGCCGGTGGATTTAATTCGCTGCGTTTGGAAAAGGGATACAGGGCCGTTGGTTCAGATATTTATACTGACTATAACCCGTATGAGGCTGGCCTGGGCTGGGCGGTGAGGCTGAAAAAAGGAGATTTTCTGGGTCGTGAAGCCCTGGTCAAAATCAAGCAGGAGGGCATAAAACGGAGGCTGGTCTGTTTAACTTCTACCGACCCGCAGGCGATGGCGTTGGGAAAAGAGCCGATTTTTGATAACGGCCGCTGTGTGGGTTTTGTGACCAGTGCGGATTACGGATATTCGATCGGCAAGAGCATTTTTTATGGGTATGTGCCGCTGGAGCTGGCGCAGGAAGGTACCCAGCTGGAAATTCAGTATTTTGATCATCGTTTTCCGGCCGTGGTTTCAACCGACCCACAATATGATCGGACCATGGAGCGATTAAAATGTTAGGGGACAACCCGATTTGTAGATTAGGTTCTGTTGACATTTGATTCATTTTGGTGATTCATCGTCAATTTTGCGATATTTTCTATAGCCGTCGATTAAAACCGACGGCTAAAAGGTTGGTTACCCATCAGGTCAGGCCCATTAGCCCCGCATTTCAATGCGGGGGTGAAGAAAATTCCCAAATGTCACCACAGCCTAGAAATAAAAAGTAAAAAATAGTTCTGTTACAGAGTACTTAAGTAATTTACTTAAACTCTTCAAAATTTAATTTTCCACAGACCCCGTAGGGGTGAACCAAGGGTTCTGCGCTCCGCGCTCTGCGGATAATTTTCTCGTAAAGCTTCTTGCTGACTACTTGAATTAATAGACAGCAGACGCCCCGACAGTTAAAATACAAACCGGCTTCTGATTGAAGATTTACAAAACTCATTAGAAGCAACAGAATTAAATTCATTCGCACAAGATATGAAAACCACACTCCAAATCATGTATTGGTCCGATATTCCGGTACAGGTAAAAACCAAAAGAGGGCGGGCTCGGCTGAGCAAAGAATTGCCCAAGCGATTTCAAATCGCCGTCGATAAGGCCGCCATGGAAGCCGGGTTAATTGGCTCGGATGATTACACCGATCAGTTCCACTGGTCCGACCCTGTTGTCAAAGAGGGAGACTTGGAAACGGTAGCGCAAAGGGCCATTGAAGACCTTGACCGCCAGTATAAAAAGATTGACTGGCACAATACTGTAAAATTGCTCAAAGAAAGAGGGTCGTGATTTGTGCAACCTGCACAAACCGCTGTGCTGTTGATCCTCCCTGTGCAAATTAAACAATGAAATCCTAGACAGACCCGGTCAATCCCCTTTAAACTTGTTTGGCTGATACATAGAAATCCAAAATACGGGATGTTACAATTTCTATCGATGCTCGCAGTAGGCGAGCATTTTGCAAATCAGGGTAATCAATGCGCGATCATTCGGACTCCATCAAGCAAAATAACTGGATTATTCTGATGCCATCAGGGCGTCGGGAGCAGCTTCCTCAAGGTACATCTCTGCTCGATGCCGCCCGGCAGATGGGAGTTGAAATTGAAAGCATTTGCGGTGGCAAATTGACCTGCGGTAAATGCAAGGTGAAAATAGAAACCGGTCAATTTGCCAAGCACGGCATTACCTCGGCCGTTTCCCACGTGACCCCCCCAACAGAAAAAGAGCAGGCGCTGCTGCAGCGAATGCGCAGCGAGGATTTCCGGCTGGCTTGCCAATGCTTTGTTGAGGGTGATGTGCTGGCTTTTGTGCCTGAAGAGGCCAGGGCTCACAAACAGATTATCCGAAAATCAGCTACCGAACGGGTGATTGATGTGGAGCCGGCGGTGCGTAAAGTTTATGTTGAAGTGGAAAAACCGGCCCTTGGCGAACACCGGGGAGATTGGGGGCGCCTGCGCGATGCGCTGGTCAGCGATTGGCAGCTCGATCATTTAACCATCGACTGGATGCTGCTGCGCCGGCTGCAGCCGATTTTGCGCCGGGGGGATTGGGGAGTAACGGTCACAGTTTGGCAAGATCGGGAAGTCATCGACGTGCAGCCGGGGTTTGTCGAAGGCTTGTACGGCCTGGCGGTTGATATCGGCAGTACCACCATTGCCGGCCATTTGTGTGATTTGCGCACCGGCGAGGTGGTGGCCACGGAATCGATGATGAACCCCCAAATCACCTATGGGGAAGATTTAATGAGCCGCGTCTCTTTTGCCATGACCGATGCCCAGGGTCTTGATAAAATGCACAAGGCGGTTTTGAAGGCTTTAAATACGTTGACCGGCCGGGCGGTGGCCGCAGCCGGATTAAAAATTAGCGATATTGTGGATGTGGTCCTGGTAGGCAACACAACGATGACCCACATTTTATTGGGCGTGAACCCCCAGGAATTAGGGGGTGCCCCTTTTGCTTTGGCCACCCGTGATGGCCTGAATATTAAGGCCCGGGAATTGGGGATGCGAATCCACTCCGGTGCTTACGTCTTTGTCATGCCGTCAGAAGCGGGGCACGTGGGGGGAGATAATGTCGCGGCCCTCATTGCCGAAGCCCCTCACAATCAGGATGAACAGGTTTTGCTGGTTGATGTGGGAACCAACGCTGAACTGGTTCTGGGAAATCGAGAGCGCCTGTTTAGCGCTTCAAGCCCAACCGGCCCGGCCTTTGAAGGCGCTCAGATCGCCTACGGCATGCGGGCCGCACCGGGAGCCATTGAGCGGGTGCGCATCGATCCCGAGACCAAAGCTGCGATCTTCAAAGTAATCGGGGAAGAGCGGTGGTCACACGAGTGGGGTGCCGCTGAATTTGAAAAACCGGCGTATTTGGCCAGTGGGATATGCGGTTCCGGTATCATTGAAGCGATTGCGGAGATGTTTTTATGCGGCATTTTGGCCTCAGACGGCCGCTTTACAGAACTGCAGCACCCACGCCTAATCGTTGACGGCCGCAGGAAAAAGTATATATTGGCAACCGGTGTAGAAACGGCAACCGGTGAACCGATATTTGTCACTCAGGACGATGTGCGAGCCATTCAGCTGGCCAAAGCCGCTCTGTATGCCGGGGCGAAGCTGTTGATGCGTCAGGCGAAAATAGAGCAGGTTGACCGCATTGTGCTGGCCGGGGCGTTTGGCAGCTACATCGATACCAAATATGCGATGGTTTTAGGGTTAATCCCCAATTGCGACTTAAAAAATGTTTACGCGGTGGGAAATGCGGCCGGTGATGGGGCGCGAATCGCCTTGATTGACGCCACCAAGCGGGACCAGGCTCAATATTTGGCCGAATGGGTCACGTATATCGAAACCGCCGTAGATCCCAATTTTCAGGATGAGTTTGTGGGGGCGATTGCCATCCCCCACGCCACCGATTCATTTCCTGAATTAAAAGATATTTTGCCGCTTTCAGCGGGGATGAACGTCGGAGAAGCGCGGGCAAACGGCAGCGGACGCAGCCGCCGTCGTACTCGCCGAAAAAATAGAAGATAAGGGTAAAACCAATGAGCGATGAAGAATTAGAAGACGACGAAGAAATTATCCTGTCAGAAATGAGCGACGAGGAGATCATCGAACTGATGTTTGATGATTTGTATGATGGCTATGCTGAAGAGATCGAAGAAGAAGTTCACGAGCTTCTCGGCCGCAGTTGGGAGCCATATGACGTCCTGACCAAGGGATTGGTGGGCGGAATGGAAGTGGTCGGTCGAGATTTTCGCGACGGCATTTTATTTGTCCCAGAAGTTTTGATGGCCGCCAAGGCGATGAAAGCCGGCATGGCCATTCTACGGCCGCTTCTGGCAGAAACCGGCGCGCCTAAAATCGGCACCATGGTCATTGGCACGGTCAAGGGAGATATTCACGATATCGGCAAAAACCTTGTCTCCATGATGATGGAAGGCGCAGGGTTTGAAGTGGTTGACCTGGGCATCAACAATGATGTTGACAAATATCTCAGCGCGATCGATGAATACAACCCGGAAATCCTGGGGATGAGTGCGCTGTTGACCACCACTATGCCCTACATGCGGGTGGTGATTGATGCTTTAAAAACAAAAGGAATCCGCGATGATATCACGGTGCTCGTTGGTGGAGCACCGCTGAATGAGGCGTTTGCGGAGGACATTGAAGCGGATGCTTACTGTCGGGATGCGGCCGTGGCGGTGGAAACCGCCAAGAAGTTTATGCAGATCCGACAGCAGGCGTAGGTAAGTCCTGAGTTTAAAGTCCTAAGTCCTGAGATAAGGGTTTTTTAATCTGCATCTAGCACTTAGGACTCAATACTCAGCACTTAGGACTACTTTTTAGGGGCACTTGTTCTGAAGATTTGTGAAGAAATAGTACGGGACAAGTGATATGAACAATTTACTGGCACAACTTCTCGAAGAGGAGAAGGTTATCTTAACCGACGGGGCCACCGGAACACAGCTGTTTAAGCTGGGTTTGGAATCCGGTGACCCTCCAGAACCGTGGAACGTCGACTACCCGGAGCGGATTCTCAGCATGCACCGGGGGTACATCCAGGCGGGATCGAGGTTGATCCTGACCAATTCTTTTGGCGGCACGTCTTTTCGGCTGAAGCTGCATAATATGCAGGATCGCGTTTACGAGCTAAACAAAGCCGCGGCCGAGGTGGCTCGAATCGCCGCTGATGAGGTGGATCATCTGGTCATCGTGGCCGGATCGATTGGACCCACCGGCGAGATTTTGCAGCCGATGGGACAGATGTCGTATGAAGAAGCGGTCGCCGCCTTTGCCGAGCAGGCACGTGGTTTAACCGATGGTGGTGCTGACGCTTTATGGATTGAAACATTAAGCGATCTCAACGAGGTCAAAGCGGCAATTGAAGGGTGTCGATCGGTGAGCACTCTACCCATTTGCGCCGCGATGACCTTTGACACCAAAGGGCGCACGATGATGGGCGTGACCCCGCACGAGGCGGTTGAAAAATTAACCGGTTGGGGGGTGTTTGCCCTTGGTGCAAACTGCGGCAACGGCCCGGATGAAATTGAATCGGTCATTGACACGATGCACCAAATCATGCCCGAGGCGATTTTAATTGCCAAATCAAATGCCGGTATTCCGCAGTGGATTAACAACGAGTTGATTTATGATGGGACCCCGGCCGTGATGGCTGAATATGCTCAGCGGGTGAGGGCTTTGGGCGCATCGATTATCGGGGGGTGCTGCGGCAGCGCCCCGGAACACATTGAAGCGATGGGTGAAGCATTACGCCAGCCCTTTGATCCCGCGCTGGCCGTTGAAGCCCGCGGTTTCAAAGTTGAACCTTCAGCAGAAGCAAGTAGCAGCGGCCGCCGACGTCGCCGGCGACGGTAGAGAGTAACCGCCTGATTGGCCGGCCGCGTCTAATATGTCAGCATCGACCCAGTCGATTGCTAATAAAGAGAGCGTCATATGGGCACAATCGGGCAATATTTGCGGAATCGTCCTCGCCTTTTAGAAAGGCTGTATTCTATTTCTCATCGTGGGATCTTGCGCCTCTCGCCCCTTATTGAAAAAATCGGGTTTGAGCGAGCTGATCGCTGGCTGCAGTTTCCTGAGGAGCTTACCAAAAGGTTGATGTTTGATTGTACGATGTGTGGTCAATGCATCCTGCATTCAACCGGCATGACCTGCCCTATGACCTGTCCTAAAAACCTGCGTAACGGCCCCTGCGGAGGGGTGCGTGAAGACGGTAATTGTGAAGTTAAGCCTGAAATGCGCTGCATTTGGGTTGAAGCGTTTGAACGCTCGCAGAGGATGACGCTTTACAGGCAGGAGATGATGGACATTCAGCCTCCGGTGAATCGGCAGCTGGAAGGCGATTCAGCCTGGATCAACATGCTAACTGGAGCGGACCAACGCGTTTCAGATGGATGGGATCGTTAAACCCGCACGGTTGTGCTTCCCAAGGTAATGCGATGAGTACAGATAAAATGATATCCGGCAGCAATTTGGAACGGGTCTTGCGGGCGGGTCATTTTGCGGTCACGGCCGAGTTGAGTCCGCCAGACAGCAGTAACCCCAATGACGTTCAGCGCGGCATCGAGGCGATGGCGGGTGCCGTGGATGCGTATAACTCTACTGATGCGTCCGGGGCGCACTGCCACATGTCAAGCGCTGCCGTGTCGGCCCTGGTGGCTCAGCAAGGCTTGGATCCAGTGCTGCAAATATCCTGCCGAGACCGAAACCGCATTTCCATCCAGGGTGACGTGTTGGGTGCGGCCGCCCTTGGCACTCGAAATGTCCTGTGTCTGACCGGTGATGATGTGGTGGTTGGCGATCACCCTGAGGCGAAACGGGTGTTTGATCTTGATTCGATTCAGCTGCTGCGCATGTTGAAAATTATGCGTGACAAAAGCATGTTTTTGAGCGGCCGGCCTTTAACCGATCCCCCCCGCCTGTTTTTGGGTGCGGCCGCCAATCCGTTTGCCCAACCGTATGAATGGCGGCCGCTGCGGCTGGCAAAAAAAGTTGAGGCCGGTGCGGATTTTATTCAGACGCAATTTTGTTTTGATCTCCCTCGCTTTAAAACGTTCATGAAACGGGTCGTTGATCTGGGTCTTCATGAAAAAGTGTATATACTGGCAGGGGTTGGCCCCCTGCGTTCCGCCAGGGTGGCTGAATATATTCGGTCCAATGTACCTGGGGTGCGCATTCCAGATGCGGTCATTAACCGCTTAAAAGGCGCCCCCAAGGGAAAACAAAAGGTAGAAGGCAAGAAAATCTGTATTGAAATAATTGAACAGATAAAAGAAGTGCCTGGGGTTCACGGGGTTCACATCATGGCTTACAAGCTTGAAAGCCTGGTGCCGGAAATTGTCAAAGGAGCCGGTTTGTGGCCGCGCCCCGCAGTACAAATTCCTTCTCTGAATGGGCCTTTACCATTAAATCCGTAGTTTGTTGGAGAAATGAATGTCATTTGAAACAGTAATTAGCTCAAAAAATAAGGAAGTGCGCATTGGGCCAGACAATCCCTTTGTCATTATAGGAGAGCGAATCAACCCCACCGGTCGCAAGCTTCTGGCGGCTGAAATGGCGGCCGGCGATTTTAGCCGGGTTGAGCGCGATGCCATCAAGCAGGTTGAGGCCGGGGCGCACATGCTCGATGTGAATGCCGGTATTCCGCTGGCTGATGAACCGCAGATTTTGCACGATACGATTAAGCTGGTTCAATCTCTGGTCGATGTGCCCCTGGCGATCGATTCATCGATTGTAAAAGCGCTGGAAAAAGGGTTGGAAGCGTACGAGGGGAAAGCGCTCCTTAATTCGGTGACCGGCGAAGAAGAGCGCCTTGAGGTGGTCTTGCCGCTGGTCAAGAAGTATGGCTGCGCGGTAATCGGTATTTCCAACGATGAGACCGGTATTTCGGAAGATCCGGATGTCCGTTTTGAAGTGGCTAAAAAAATAGTGCACCGGGCGATGGATTATGGGATTCCCAAAGAAGATGTGGTGATTGATCCGCTGGTGATGCCGATTGGCGCGATGCGCTTTGCCGGCCGGCAGGTCTTTCAAATCGTTCGTCGCTGCACCGAGGAGCTCAAAGTAAATACCTGCTGCGGCGCCAGCAACATTTCTTTTGGATTGCCCAATCGCGGCCCGCTCAACGGCACCTTTTTGGCGATGATGATGGCCGCTGGCATGTCATCAGCGATTACCAACCCGATTGAAGAACATATCAGCCAGGCGATTATGGTGGGCGATGTCATGATGGGGAATGACGAAAATTGCCTCACCTGGATCCAGAAAAATCGGAAACCGGCCCCTGCAGGGGATGCGGGGTCTGGCCGAGAACGCCGTCGTGGTCGTCGCCGTCGCGGATAAAATAAAAAATAACCGCAAATTCTCCCGCTGAACCGCTGTTCCGTGGAAATCTGCGGTCATAAAAATTGTGCCAGGAGATGTTTAATGCCCAAAAAGTTAACCCACCTACTTGACCCGGTTCCCAGTGATATTGAAATTGCTCAGGCGGCCGAGGTTTTGCCGGTCCAGCAAATCGCTGAGGAAATCGGTATTTTAGACGATGAGCTGGAGCTGTACGGTAAATACAAAGCCAAAGTAAAGCTCGACGTCCGCGATCGCCTCAAAGATCACCCGAACGGCAACTATATTGTGGTCACGGCCATTACGCCTACTCCCCTGGGGGAGGGGAAAACCACAACGACCGTAGGATTGAGCCAGGCGCTGGGCGCTCATCTCGACAAAAAGGTGATTACCTGTGTCCGTCAGCCGAGCATGGGGCCGACATTTAGCATTAAGGGGGGAGCGGCCGGTGGCGGGTACAGCCAGATCATCCCGATGGAGGAGTTTAATCTCCATTTAACCGGCGATATTCACGCCATTTCAATTGCCAACAACCTGCTGGCCGCCGCCATCGACACGCGTATGTATCATGAAGCAACGCAGTCTGATGCCGGTTTGTATAAGCGCCTGGTGCCCACCAAAAAAGGCAAAAGAGCTTTCTCTCCGATTATGGTGCGGCGGTTAAAAAAGCTGGGGATTGAAAAAACCGACCCGGATACGCTGACCGATGACGAAATTCATCGCTTTGTGCGTCTGGATATCGATCCGGATACGCTGACTTGGCGGCGAGTCGTTGACGTTAACGACCGGTTGATGCGGGGCATCACCATTGGCACCGGCCCCAAAGAGAAAGGGCGTACCCGTGAAACCGGGGTTGACATCACCGTCGCCAGCGAAATTATGGCGATTTTGGCCCTGGCGGCCGATTTGGGGGATATGCGCGAACGATTGGGGCGCATGGTGGTGGGGCTGAGCCATGCCGGAGAGCCCATTACGGCTGAAGATATTGGCTGCGCCGGGGCGCTGGCTGTCCTCATGAAAGAGGCGATAAAACCCACCTTGATGCAAACGCTTGAAGGCACACCGGCTTTTATTCATGCCGGACCGTTTGCCAATATCGCTCACGGCAACAGCTCCATTGTGGCTGATCAAATTGCTCTGAAGCTGGTCGGTCAGGATGGGTATGTGGTCACGGAAGCCGGGTTTGGCGCGGACATCGGAATGGAAAAGTTTTTCAACATCAAATGTCGCTACAGCGGGCTGGTGCCCAACTGCGTGGTGCTGGTGGCCACAGTTCGGGCGCTCAAAACCCATGGCGGGGGACCAAAAGTAACCCCGGGCCGGCCGCTTGATCCGGTTTATACTGAAGAAAATCTCGAGCTGCTGGAGGCTGGGGCAACCAACCTGCGCGCTCACATCAAAAACGCCCGGCAGTATGGCATTCCCGTCGTGGTGGCCGTCAATAAATTTTTTACCGACAGCGATGCGGAGCTTGATCTGGTT
This sequence comes from Ardenticatenaceae bacterium, assembly GCA_030065875.1. GTDB lineage: Bacteria > Chloroflexota > Anaerolineae > Promineifilales > Promineifilaceae > WTJY01. The sequence continues at coordinate 86,571 of JASJCR010000009.1, forward strand.
TGCAAATTGGCGCTGGAAGCCGGGGCGACCGATGCGGTGGTTTCTGACCACTGGTCTTATGGTGGGGCGGGGGCGGCAAAATTAGGTGAAGCGGTGGTTGCCGCCTGTAAGCTGCCGTCGAATTTTGAATTCCTCTATCCGCTTGATCTGTCTATCAAAGAGAAAATTGAGGCGATCACCAAGAAGATGTATAACGCGGCCGGGGTTGAATATTCTGAGAAGGCGGAAGAGCAAATTGCTGCTTATACCGCTAACGGCTTTAATGACCTGCCGATTTGCATGGCCAAAACCCATCTCAGCATCAGTCATGATCCTCAGCTTAAAGGGGCACCGTCCGGGTTTGTCGTCCCGGTACGGGAGATTCGGGCCAGCGTCGGAGCCGGGTTTCTTTACCCGCTTTTGGGCACCATGAGCACGATGCCGGGGCTGCCCACCCGGCCGGCGTATTATGATATTGATCTTGATCCGGAAACCGGTCAGATCATCGGCCTGTTTTAAGCTTGTATGGTGGGGTGCTGCCTGCTTCTCGATCAAAAATCGATCGTGAAAACCGCTTTTTGCTCCTGGAATAACAAAAGGCTGCTCATTTGAGCAGCCTTCGCCAGGAAATATAATCAAAATAATTTAAATAATACGAATTGTCCTTAAAGTATAGGACCCTCATGACAGAAAAAATGTAAAGGAGTTATCACTCCGTTAAAAATAGGTAAAAAATCCTATATCCACTATGATTTTTGATTGGGCTCTATTGGCATATGATTCAACATGATGATCCAATCTCAAATTTGCGATAATTTCTATATCCGTCGATTAAAACCGACGGCTAAAGGATTTGACAAATAAACTCCCATATCGCAGCGTCATTCCCGCGAAAGCGGGAATCCATTGGATGGCCACCGATGGATCCCCGCCGTCGTTTACCCCCGTGAAAACGGGGGCCAGGATGACGGGCTTGTTTTGGAGGACGATTCATTTCCGTATTTATTTGTAATTCTTCAATAATGCGGGGGGTGAAAAATATCCCAAACGTCAACACAACCCAGGTTGATAAGTTTGATTGGTTCGATTATTTATCGATGGCCAATTCCCGCACCGATAACCCATAACTCCCACCCTGAAACTGAAATCCATACACGGCGATCACATGTTCGGCCGTTTCCTGGGGCGTGTAGAAAAACTCTTCCGCTTCAGCAGTAAACCCCTCGTCGCTGCTAAAGACAATGTCGTTTGAGTCGTAAAGCTCGACAATGAGGTCGGTTTCATTGTCTGGAACCAGGCGGATTAAAACAACCTCCCCGGCGGTCAAATTGACGCGGTGACGGTTGACATCACCCTGGTCGACGGAGTCATTTACGGCCAGCAAATCACGGAAAACCTCATTTGCATCCGCAAAAACGGCCACGCGAACTCCGGCGCCATCATTTGGGTTGCCCTGGATCGTCAAATTGAGCCGCGGCCGGTCGGCGGTGGTAATTGAGAGCAGTTCTGGCTCACCTGCCCCCCGATCATCCTGCTCAAAAAGAAAATTGTTGGCCTGATCGGCTACCTGGACGGCCGGATCAAAGCTGCCCAGGGGAGAAATGACCACGTAGAGCGAGGCCCGGCCGGCGGCGTTAATGGATACGGATGCGGTTTGGTTGTTTAAGAGCAGTTCAGTTTGGAAACCGGGACCCAATATCGGGATGCCTGCTGTTTGTGTCTGAACAGCCTCACTTTCGTTTTCATCTGGCGGTGGGGGTGGGGATTCCCAAAGATCAACCGCGGCAAAATCGGCCGTGATTTCGAGCGACGTGGAGCGGTTATCAGGCAGTGGCGTGACAGCTGAGTTCATTGGCTGAGGAGTGGCGGTGCTGGTCACGGCTGTGGGCAGGGCACACGCCAATCCGATCCAGATCAAACCGATCAAGAGAAGCCCCTTATAAAATGGCCTTAAATTGTTCTTTTGGCTGCTCATGGGTGAGGATTTTACCCCCCTTGGCAGTTCTTGCACTTTCGGCTACCATCTTTTAACGTTTCACCTTTCATTTTATAACTATGACAAAGCGATTCATTTTGGTAGCCGGCAATATTGGCGCCGGGAAAACCTCACTCACGCGTCAACTTGGTCAACGGCTCAATTGGGATACCGCCTATGAATCGGTTCAGGACAACCCGTATTTGGCGGATTTTTATGAGGATATGGCCCAGTGGAGTTTTCACCTGCAGATTTTTTTCCTGGGGCATCGGGCGAATCATCACCTAAACCTGGCCAAATCCGATCGGTCAGCCATCTCTGATCGCAGTATTTATGAAGATGCCCATATTTTTGCCCGGGCGCTGAATCACCTGGGGAATTTGCCCCAGCGGGATTATGAATCTTATCTTTCCGTATATGAAAGGGTGGTTGTTGGTTTACCCCGGCCGGATTTACTGCTTTTTCTGAAGGCCCCCGTGCCGATTCTCGTTGAACGAATTCAGGCCCGGGGACGGGAGATTGAGTCTAATATACCGCAAAGCTATCTGGAACTCCTCGACACATTTTACGATGACTGGATGAACACGTTTGATCTGTGCCCGGTGTTGACCATCCCGTCAGACGACTTAAATTTTGTCAATCGGGAAGATCATCTTGACATCGTGGTGCAGGCGATTGAAGATAAGCTGGCCGGCCGGGAAGAAATCGTTTTTCCCAGCGCCTGAGTGAAAAAAGAGAATAAGGATTGATGATGGACGAAAAATTAGCACAGCTGAAGGCAAAATTAGGAGAAATTCAGGATATTTCGGGGGCGATTGCCCTTTTATCCTGGGATCAGACCACGTACATGCCGGAACAAGGAGCGCCGGCTCGCGGCCGTCAGATGGCGCTGCTGAGCCGCCTTTCCCAAGAGATGCAAATCGATCCGGAGATCGGCCGGCTGCTGGATGAACTGGAAAAAGGAGGGGATCAGTGGGCAGCCGATAGTGATGAGGCGGCCTTGATCAAAGTGGCCCGACGCACCTATGAGCGAGCGATCCGGATTCCCCCGGAGTTTTTGGCCTCGTTTACCGAGCACACTGCCGTTTCTTATCAGGCGTGGGCCAAAGCCCGACCGGAAAACGACTTTGCGGCCGTGGCGCCGTATCTTGAAAAAACGCTCGACTACAGTCGTCAAATCGCCGATTTTTTCCCCGGCTACGATCATATTGCTGACCCCTTAATCGACTTTTCCGATTACGGCATGAAGGCGGAGTCAATTCGCACACTGTTTGCGGAGCTGCGGCAGGAATTGGTGCCGCTGGTGGAGGCGATTACCGAGAAGGAGCCGGCCGATAACAGCTGCCTCCACAAACATTACCCTGAAAAAAAGCAGCTCGATTTTGGAATGGATCTGGTCCGTCAATATGGTTTTGACATGAAGCGCGGCCGGATGGATTTAACCCACCATCCATTTATGACGAAATTCTCGTTGGGGGATGTGCGAATTACAACCCGCGTTGATGAACACAATCTGGCCGATAATTTATTTAGCTTGCTTCACGAATGTGGCCATGCTTTATACGAGTTGGGCATCGACAGCGGTTTTGAGCGATCTCCTCTGAATACCGGCACCTCCGCTGGCGTACATGAAAGCCAATCCCGGTTGTGGGAAAATATCGTCGGCCGCAGCCGGGCTTTTTGGGAGTATCAATATCCAAAACTGCAGGCGGTATTTCCGGAACAGCTGGGAGATGTGACCCTCGATCAATATTACCGGGCGATCAACAAAGTTCAACGCTCGTTGATTCGAACGGAAGCGGATGAAGTCACGTACAATTTGCACGTCATGATCCGCTTTGATCTCGAGCTGCAGATGTTAGAAGGAACGCTGGCCATCAAAGATTTACCTGACGCGTGGCACGCGCGCTATCAATCTGATTTGGGGCTGGTGGCTCCTGACGATAGCGATGGGTGTCTCCAGGACGTGCACTGGTATGCGGGAGTGATTGGCGGCTCATTTCAGGGATATACTCTTGGCAACGTGATGGGATCACTGTTTTACGATGCCGCCCTGAACGCTCAGCCATCTATTCCCCAAGATATTGCAGCCGGTAATTATCAACCTCTGCATCAATGGTTAATCTCAAATATTTATCGGCATGGTCAAAAATACACCGCTGATGAATTGATCGAGCGGGTCACTGGCGGGCCGCTGACGATCAAACCGTATATCAATTATCTGAGCCAAAAATTTGGCGACCTTTACGATTTGGTATGACGAGCGGCGAAAAACTCCTGACAGATGGGGGAAACCCACGCGAACATATTGTCGATGTGCGCTGGATGATCATCACGCTTATCGTGTTGGTCTCGATGGCTTATCTGACAATGTTTGTGGAAGCTTATCAGGGGGAAAATCAAATGGTTTTTTCCCCGTTTGAGATTGTGCTGCTGATCACATTGGGGGTGGTCTACACCTTTTTGGTGATGTACCCCGAATGGATCGTTGATGTTTTCCCCCAAACGGCCGGTCGATGGGCTTATTTTATCCTCATTTACGGGTTAATTTTGCTGATTGGATGGTTGGCTGAGATGAATGGGCAAATTTGGCTGCTCATCTTGCCACCAATCGGCACGGCGGCCGAATACAGCTTGAAGTGGATGGTTGGCATATCTTTGGTCGGCATGGTGATAACGATATTGGGGATTTTTCTCGTTTTTGGCACCTGGAATTGGGGGGTGACTTTATTTATCTCTCCGGCCGTGTTCTTTGTGGCTGCGTTTTCGTATATCAGTGAACGAGAGAGAGAAACCCGACAGCGCATCGAAAACCTGGCTCTCGAGCTGCGCGATGCCAACCACAAGTTGAGTGAATATGCCGCTAAAATTGAGGAATTGGCCGTTGTGCGCGAACGCAACCGGATGGCCCGGGAGATTCACGACAGCCTGGGTCACTATTTAACCGTTGTCAACGTTCAAATTGGGGCGGCGAAAGCGGTAATGAATCAGGATGTGACCAAAGCGAGTGAGGCGCTCGACAAGGCCCAGCGCCTGACGCAGGAAGGGTTGGGTGAGGTGAGGCAGTCGGTGGCCGTGCTGCGTGAGGGCCGAGAAACCCGGCCGCTGATAGAGACGATTCCCGAATTGATACAGATGACTCAAACGGCCGGAATTGAAACCACATTTACTTTGCTGGGAGAGGTTCCTGCTGATATACCGGTCAAAGTCAACCAAACGATTTACCGAGTCGTGCAGGAAGGGTTAACCAATATTCGAAAGCACTCCGAAGCCTCCGAATCAGAAGTTGTCCTTGATTTTACCGGGAGTGAATCAGTTAATTTGACGATCCGCGATAACGGCCTTGGCTCTGAAGACGTCAGCGGTGGGTTTGGATTAATCGGTATGAGCGAGCGGGTACAGCTTTTAGGTGGAGATATCAAAATCAAAACAACACCGCATAAGGGCTTGACGCTGGAGATCAGGCTGCCCTTGACCACCCCCGAAAACGAGTTCAGGAGTCAGTATGAGTAAATCGCAACCGATTAAGGTGATGCTGGTAGATGACCAATCTCTTTTTCGCGAAGGCTTGAGGACCCTTTTGTCGGTCTGGGATGACATCACGGTCGTGGGAGAGGCCGGTAACGGTCAGGAAGCGTTAGACCGGGTGGCCACTCTTCAACCGGATGTGATCCTGATGGATTTGCGCATGCCGATTTTGGACGGAGTAGCAACCACTCGCCGGCTGCAGGAAATTGACACGGCCGCCAAGGTCATCGTTTTAACCACGTTTGATGATGATGAACACGTGATGGATGGGCTGCGGGCCGGGGCGGTTGGCTACTTATTGAAAGATGTGTCTTCGGAGAAGCTCATTGAGGCGATCCGGGCTGCGGCCAACGGAGATTCATTCCTACAGCCTTCTATCGCCGCCAAGGTCATTGCTGAATTGACCCGCAGCGAGCCAAGAACCGTTAAAAAGCAGCCGCTGGTGGAACCGCTGTCCGATCGCGAACTGGAAATCTTGCGTTGTCTGACCGATGGCGCCAGCAATCGAGAGATCGCCAATCAGCTGTTTATCACCGAGGGGACGGTTAAAAACCACATCACCAATATTTTGGGGAAAATGGGGGTTCGAGATCGAACCCAAGCCGCCCTCAAGGGGAAAGAGCTCGGGCTTGTGTGAGTTTGTCGTCTATTAATTCAAAGAGAAAGGTCCTTCCTGGGCAGGGGCCGAATTTGGGGCCAACATCGCCTTAAGGATGGCTATCTCTTTACGCGTTGTGTGGTACACCTGTCGGATAAATTGATCGCCGTTGTCAATTTCCAGGAGCGTCTGTTTATCTTCATTGGGAGCCTGCAAAATGGTCGCACTCAGGTAGGCCAATTCCAGAGGGTCTTCAGGAAGCTTATCGACGTTGAACTGCACTTCCCCAAAGTTGGCCAATACTTCAAGATATTCTGACAGCACGCCGTTTAACCGTTGACCAATCTGCACGATTTTTGATCCGGTCGGGGGAACAAAGGGTAAAATCTCAACGCTGCCAACCAGATACGGTTTATCGTAGCTCAAGGAGATAATTTCAAACCGGTCTTCACCCAGGCCAACCAGATTCATTCGACCTTCGCTTAACGGTTGCACTTGAGCGATATTCGCCGTGCAGCCGATTTTTCGCGGTTTGGCCGAGCCACCTGCTTCTTCACCATTTTGGATCAAAACCACGCCAAATGGTTCATTTTCGGTAATACAGGTATTAATCATTTGCTTGTACCGCTCTTCAAAGATATGCAGCGTAATGGGCATATTGGGGAAAAGAACGGTGTTTAATGGAAAAAGGGGTAGGTCGATCATAAGATTTTCTGTTTTTTAGCTGTTTCAGGAACCTTAACATATTTTTATTACATTCCTGTTTACAGATTGCCGTGGGTTGGGGGAATTTAAGGAAAGGGGAAGGAGAAAAAAAGGAGAGGGGGCGGAGTTTATTCACCCAAATGATTCTCTTTATATGATAAGTCAACTATTTTTGATGTCAAATGGCGGCCGGTTTTGTATTTCTGAATGCCCACATGACCGTCATATGACCCGATTATGACCTTTGACACATCTATTTTTGGCCGATTTTCTTTATGATGGGTTTAACAAATTACATTTTGCAACCTGACGTAAATGACAGCGTAATATGGTTTAAGGATTGGAGGTCGATGATGAATAAAACACAGCGTAATCAACTAATTAGTGGGATCGGTTTGGTTTTACTGGGAATTTTGTTTCTGGGAAATCAAATTATTGAATTTGGGGACTTTGGGGTACTGGTATTGCCTGCGATGGCTTTAATTTTTACCGTTTGGGCGATTTTAACCCGCGCGTCCGGATTATTTATTCCCGCAGGGGTATTTGTTGGCGTCTCGGCCGGAGTCGGCTTAATGAGTCTTCCCTTGGCCGGGCGGGTTGCTGATGAGGGCGGCTTATTTATGCTCGGTTTTGCCGGTGGATGGGTCTTTATTACCGTAATGACCGCCATTTTTTCCGACCACACGTTTTGGTGGGCGCTGATCCCGGCCGCAATTATGGCCGTGATTGGTATAGGCGTCCTGACGGAAGGGATCCTGCTGCAAATTCTTGGCTATGCCAACGTTATTTGGCCGCTCGTCTTAATCGGAATCGGTTTATACCTGGTCTTTCGCCGCAAAGAAGATGAACCTGAGGAAAAAGAGCCAGAGCCAGCCAGCTATAAATTCTAAATCTCTCGCTGAGAATTTTGCCCGAGATGATTCACAATCATCTCGGGCTTTTTGCTGTTTATAGTTATCTTCGCAAAATGGGTCTGGTCAGACAGGTCGCTCCTCCCTCCGCCTTGAGTGAAATTTCTTCCCCTTTGTAGGTCACCACGCGACAGCCGGCCGCCACCAGTCGATCCTGAGTTACCGGATTTCCGGCCAGCATGATGCATTGGCCAGGGGCAACGGCTAACACGTTTGGACCCATCGTCAAAAATTCACTTTCCGGAACTTCGACAAAGCGAAACCCTCGTCTTTCTAGAAGCTGCCAAAACGGCACCGGCATCAGGGGGGGATAGACCACGGCCAGATCGTGATCAACAATCGAGATAAAAGACATGAGGTGGAGGCAAGCCTCCGGCCCGCTGTAGTAGGGCAGTTGGACCGGAATAAGGGAGACATCGGCCGGTACCGCTTCTCGGAGCTGGTTCAAACCGACTTCATTGGTTCGAAACCCCTGCCCGACCGCCAGGGTTTGCTCATCGATCCACAGCAGGTCACCGCCTTCCGCCTGGGCATTCCCGTGGAGCTGGTAGCGAATTGGCACGCCGTGTTTCTGCAGCGAGATTGCCAGGGCGGCTTCCTCACCCAAGCGCAGCGGCTTGCCCATTTTGAGGACAACAGCTCCCTCACGGGTGACGATAACCGGATCGTGCGTAAAAATGGCGTCGGCATGATGAGGGAGCATCTCCTCATGATAGATGATCTCGGCACCGGCCTGTTGTAGATGGTTTACAAAGGCTTCATGTTCGGCAATCGCTTCCAGTAGGCGAGGCTGATCTGAGTAATGCCATTCGGCCGGGTCGGCCTCGCCAAACGCTTCGTTGGGGCGGCGCACAACAACACGTTTGAGGGGGGCAACCATGCTCTGGCTGCCGTATAAGTCGGACATGGGTTGATTTATCTCCGGAATTTAATATGATTACTGGCTCGTTTGTAAACGGCAAAATTAAATTAGTGAATTTAGAAGATTATGACACAAAATGCAATCCATCAAAACGGTAAGGTCGAGCCGGCCAATGAGACTCAGCCACAGCCATTCGAGCAGCAGGCTGAGGAGCCTATTCCTGGTTTTCGGCGAGTGCCACGGACCGGCGTTATTTACGTGATGCATCGGGCGACAGCGCAAGGATTTAGCTATGACAATGAAGCGTGGGCAAATTTGGGTCAGGGTTCACCAGAGGTAGGTGCCCTGGCAGGTGCCCCTGACCGGATCGAGGAGTTGACAATCGACCCCAACCGGCACGAATACAGCCCTGTGACTGGGCAAATTGAGCTGCGCCAAAAAGTGGCGGATTTGTATAATGAGCTTTACCGCACAAACAAATCGTCACGGTACACCTACGAAAATGTATCGATCGCTGGGGGCGGCCGGGTGGCGCTTACCCGGCTGGCGGCCGCTTTAGGGAACATCAACATGGGGCATTTTCTGCCCGATTACACCGCTTATGAAGAGTTGTTGAGCATCTTTAAGGCGTTTATCCCCATTCCGATTTTGCTCGACCCGGAGCTCCGCTATCAGGCTCCGTTGAGTCACCTCAAAAAAGAAATTTTGGGACGCGGTTTAAAAGCGCTTCTCGTCAGCAACCCCTGTAACCCGACCGGTCAGGTGGTTGAAGGGGCACAGCTGCGGCAGTGGGTTGAGATGGCCAGAGAATACCGCTGCTCGATCATTTTTGATGAGTTTTACTCCCATTATATTTACAACGGCCCCACCCATGGGCATCCCAAGATGGTTTCGGCCGCGGAATACGTCGATGACGTGAATAAAGACCCAGTGGTCATTGTTGATGGGTTGACAAAGAACTGGCGTTATCCCGGCTGGCGCATCAGCTGGACGCTGGCCCCCAAGCAGGTAATCAATACGATTGCCAGCGCGGGTTCTTTTCTCGATGGCGGAGCCAACAACCCTTTTCAAAGGCAAATTCTCGACCTGCTCAATCCGGATCACGTGATTGCGGAAACGGTGGCCACACAGCACTCTTTTCGCCAGAAACGGGATTACATGTTGAAACGTTTACATCAGATGGGGATCATGGTTGAAGCTGAACCAACCGGCACATTTTATGTTTGGGCTAATTTGGAAAGGCTGCCGGAGCCATTAAATGACGGGATGGCCTTTTTTGAGGCCGGATTGGAAGAGAAAGTCATCTCCGTGCCGGGGGTGTTTTTCGATGTGAATCCGGAAAAACGGCGCTCTTATGGTCGTTATCGCAGCTACGCCCGTATTTCTTTTGGCCCTCCTTTGGAAACGTTAGAACGGGGATTGGATGCAATGGAGCGGGTCATCACCAAACATCAAAGTTAGCTCCAATTTACTGTTTCAAAAAACAAGGGTTGACGGGTTATCCTTGAACCGTGAGGCTGCGGGATGCTGCAGCCCTCCATTATTTTCATCAACCGCTGTCTGTTGGAGAAGTGAAGATTTAAGGTGAGGGCGTGATCAAGAAGAAGAATAGATGGCTTACGTGGTCGGTACTTATCCTGCTTCTCGCGGCCGTTTTGCGCATACACGATTTGGGGCTTAAATCATTATGGTTTGATGAATCAATTGAATTTTGGATGTCGCGTGCCCCGTGGAATCAAATTCACCTGGCTGTCGCGATGAACACCCATGACCCCCCTTTTTTTTCGTATATATTAAAAGCCTGGAGCTTTTTAGGGGTTCATGAATTTTTGTTGCGGTTAATATCCGTATTCTTTAGCTTATTTGCGATTACCGGGGTGATGATTCTGGGCCGATACCTGCACGGGAGAGAAGTCGGACTCGTTTCGGGGGTGCTGCTGGCGATCAGCACGGCCGATATTCGTTACGCCCAGGAAGTAGGTCAATACTCTTTGATGGTTTGCCTGGGGGTGTGGACCACGATCTTTTTACTCCGAGCGGTTCAGCAAAAAGGCTGGTCAAACTGGTTTTATTGGGGCGTTTTAAGCCTCCTCTCTCTCTATACACACTATGGCCTGGCTATTTTGTTTGTAGCTACCGGGGGAGCGGTTTTTGTTTATCTCCTTTTTCAAAAACGTTGGTCGGATTGTGCTGCCCAAACGGCCGCTGGCGGATTGGTTGCTTTGGGTATTTTGCCTTTAATTTTAGTCATCATTCCGCAGCAGGTCGGCCGTTTAGGTGCTAGCACATTGCCGGTTAATTGGCCTCAGATGGCTCAAACTTCAACTCAAATCCTGGCGTTTCAGTTTGTTGCCAATCGAGGAATAATGGCCTGGCCCTGGCCGGCCGTACCTTTTTCGATTATCTGGGTTCCGCTGGTGATATGCCTTGCTGTTGCCCTTGTACGATCGCGTTCAATTGTGCACGCTATGCCGCTGCTGATCATCTCCTGGCTTGCTTATTATTTGATTAGCCGGACAGGATCATATTTCTTTTCACCCAGCCGTCACTCCCTGTTGCTTTTGCCTCTCCTGATTCCCGCCTTGGCCCTGGGAATCGTAACATTAAATAAATTTCCCAGACGCGTGCCTCTTATTGGCACTCTTGTGTTAGCGTATGTTGTGGTTCTGTCACTGGCAATCCCAAATGAAGACCAACAGGATTTGCGTTCCGCAACACAGTATTGGCTGGAAAATAATGGCGTAGCGGAGCCGACATTTGTTTTTTATGGGGCAAATCCGGGGTTTGGATACCAAATTTTGGCACAAACCGGCAAAAATTCTGATAATCCCGCCGATTGGTACAGTCAATGTTATCGGGGAGTTGATACCCCATACTGCAAAACGGATTCTCTTTTTTACAGTCCTTGGTTAAGGGGCGCGCGTCCAGACACAATTCGGGAAGAAATATTTAACGGTTTAGACGGTAAACCGGAGAAATTATGGGTGGTTATGTCGCATATGGGTCAAGAAGACGATGACGATATCGTGGATGCTCTGGATGAGGATTATATTTTAGCCGAACGGCGTGAATTTGAAGGGGCACTGGTGATGCAATTTTCCAGAAATTAGCCGAAAGGTTTTTTCGTGAAAACTTGTCTTCGAAAGATGAAATTACATTTCTAAGAAGTTCGCCGTCATCAAAGTTAAGAGCAGAAGTTGACCCATTCCACGGGGTATGTTTGCTATATCGAGAAACTCATTGAGCCGGTGCACATTGCCCGATTCACCAATGCCAATGCAAATGGCATCTGCGCCCAAGCTTAAGGGGATGTTGGCGTCGGTGCTGCTGGCCCCATATTCAACTTTGCGGCAGCCAACGGCCGACAATGCTTCAGCCGCCCAGCGCACCAGAAGGCTGTTTTGCGGGGTCTCACCGGCCGGTCGATCGCCAATCTGCCTGGCCGCCACCTGCACTGTAGCCAGCTGATCGTATTTGTTGAAGATTTGATGGACGTGATCGACCAGTCGGGTTAACTCAACGGCCGATTCTGACCGTAGATCGAGTAAAAATTTGGCACTTTCAGCGATGGTGTTAATCGATGTTCCCCCCTCAATAACTCCGACGTTAAATGACGTCTTGGGCACCGATGGGACGGCTATGTGGTCAATTTCTCCGATAATTCGCCCCAAATTGTGGATGGCGCTGGACTGACCAAAATCGGCCCATGAATGGCCTCCCCGGGCTTTGACAACGACCTCAAAGCGTTTGACGCCAATCCCTTTGTGGATGAGGTGACCGTAAGATCCACCCTCCAACACGATATAAGAAGCTTCAGGTCCAAAGCGCTCAACGACGGCTCGCATACCGACCAGATCACCCAATCCCTCTTCACCTACGTTGGCCACAAACCACAAATCACGATCGTTTGACAGGTTGTGGGTTTGTAGAGATTCGATCAGCCAGATCAGACCGGCTACTCCCATACTGTTGTCCGCAATGCCCGGACCAAATACGCGATTGCCGTCCTTTTTTACCGTTAAATCCGTTCCGGCGGGGAAAACCGTATCGGTGTGGGCGGAAATAATCACGGGGGGCAGATCAGATCGCTGGCCGGCCAACCGCCCGTAGACATTAAACAGGGAATCAAGCTGGGTTTCGCTGAGTCCCAGATCGACGAAATATTGCAGCACGCGCTTGGCGCGATCGCCTTCTGAAAAGGTGGGGGCGGGAATTTGTTGAATGGCTATGGCCAATTCAACCCCATGGTTAAGATCGCGACGAAATGAGATCAGCGCCTCATCAACCGCCGGGTCATGTCTAAGAGATGAAATTGATTTGGGCATAAAAACCGTAAGTTATTGGAGTGGCTTGACTAGAAGAATTCCGATAAACCCGATAATAAGGCCAATATGAAGAAAGATGTTGCTGCGAATTACCCAGAAATCGGCTGGAAAAATTTGCAAAACGAGGTTAATGAAAATGAGTAAAATGCCTAAGAGAGGAAGTAAACCCGGCCGCTTGGCCAGGAAATCGCTCATTTTATCGAAGAGTTCATTCATAGGATTGCTTTATCCCTACATCTGCAATGATATTCTGTATTTTTAACACTCTCGGGCTGTCGGGTCAATTGGAGAAAGGTACGGGGGTAAAACCGTTAAATTCTATACTTCTCAAAATAGGAGACTAGGCGAGGCGGGACTCGGCCGGCCAGGCGTACACCGTGCTCGTCATAATTTTCTGCGGTAACCAACCCTCTTTCGCGAAACAGCGATAAGAGTTTCCCTTGTTCATAGGACAATTCGATGGTCATATCCACAAAGGTAGATTCAACCGCTTCGGCGAGAGTTTGGTAAAGGGCTTTCATGCCTTCTCCGGTTTTGGCGGAGATAAATACCTGGAAACGGCCGTATGTCTCAAAATCATCAGGCGACCACCCTTCCGGTAGGCCGTCGATTTTGTTAAAGCAGTAGACCATCGGTAAATGCTCAACCTCTAATTCGGCCAGCGTGTCGATGACCGATTCGATTTGAGCATTGAATTGTGGATGGGTGGCATCGATGACGTGCAGCAAAATATTGGCTTCGATCACTTCTTCCAGTGTCGCCCGGAAAGCGGCCACAATTTGGGTAGGAAGCTTCTGAATAAAGCCCACCGTATCGGTAAATAGGGCATCCCGGCCGCCGGGGAGGCTCACGCGCCGCGTGGTGGGATCGAGGGTGGCAAACAGCATATCGGCCGATAAAACATTAGCTCCGGAGAACCGGTTTAGGAGCGTGGACTTACCGGCATTGGTATACCCCACAATGGCGATTGTCTGCAGTTCTGTTTGCTGTCTTTTGTGACGATGGCGGGCGCGGTGGGCGCGCACGTTGTCGAGCTGTCGACGGAGGTAGGCGATGCGACGGCCGATCTCCCGCCGGTCCATTTCCAGCTGAGTTTCACCTGGGCCGCGCAGCCCCACGCTTGCTCCTCCGGTTCCTGCCTGGCGGGCGAGATGGGTCCACATGCGGGTCAATCGCGGGAGACGATACTCAAGCTGAGCCAGTTCAACCTGCAGTTTACCTTCCCGAGTTTGAGCATGTTGGGCAAAGATGTCGAGAATCAGGGCGGTCCGATCCAGCACTTTCACATCTTCGCCAAAAATCTTTTCCAGCTCGCGCTGATGGCGGGGCAGCAGTTCGTCGTCAAAAATAATAACGTCTGCCTGCAGCTCGTCGACCAGAATTTTGACTTCTTCAACCTTACCGGTGCCGATGTAGGTCGCGCTGTTTGGCGAATTGAGGCGTTGTAGAGTTGCTCCAACGATATCAAGCCCGGCCGTATCGGCCAATCGCCCCAATTCTTCGAGACTTTCTTCGGCCGGCAGCAAATTAATGCGATCGCGAAATTCACTGCCAACTAGAAAAACTCGCTCCTGTTTCTGTTTTGTAGGGTGTAACGTTTTCAAGTAGTTCTTTTTAACGGTATCCTCATTACCGGAGGTGGAATCTATTCATCATCATCATCTTCTTCAAACATTTCTGGGAAGAAGCGCTGATTAATCAATCCGATTAGAGCCTTTGATTCTTCTGGCACAAGCGTCGCCCCGACCGGGATTCTGAACGTGCCGTAGTCAAAGACCGCACCGCTGACTTTTTCATCAAATCGAAAAAAAGATACATATTGCCGATCGTACGCCTCTGTTACCCCAAGTAAAGAAAGCGGCCGGCGAACGATAAGCTTGTCGGTATAAAAGAATAAAATTTCCCGGTTGGAGGTGTAATACTGCCACCGTTTCCAAACCGTGTTGCCCATGTACAACCAAAATCCGGCAATGATTACCAGAATAACAATCCAGGCAGCTAAAAAGCCCCCTTCAAATCCATAGTTGCCGACGATGATATAGGAGATGAGGGTTTGGATCCCCCAAATTGTGCCAAAAATCCAAATCAGCAGCAGCAGGGTATAGGTAAGCCAATATGGCCACAACCGTCTCAGAGGGATAGTTATTTTGACCCGGCTGGCGTTTTCTTCAACCGTAATCCGATTACCCATAAAGAATTATCGTCGGCCCTCGACCAAATCAAGATCTGGTCGAGGGCTAACGCAGATTTTACTCTTCTATTAGATGAATTTCCGTTTGCGCCCCTTTGCCTTTGGTGGTGACGATACCGTCTCTGGCGGCCGCTTGGACAAAATCACTGAATCGCTTAAACCCTTTATCATCTGATTCATTATCGATATTCGCTTCAACAAAATTGGGCTCAAGGGTTTTTATTTGACGCTTGATGGCCGCCAGCTTTTGCGATTTTCCGTTGGACAGGGCTTTGTTGACGGCGGTTACAAGCAAGCCAAAAGCGGTAGAAAGCGACATTTGTTCATTTTTTGCCTCAGATTGGGCCTCACTTTCACTTGTTGCCTCCGCTTTTGGCGCAGCATCTTTCTCTTTCTTGGCGGCAGGTTTTTTCCGCTTTGACTTTGCCTTTTTCGTTTTAGCCTCAGCTTTTTTCTCTTCGGCCGGTGCCGGCGCTTCTGCCTTCGCCCCTGCTTCTTCTTGATCTGGTTGAGCGACGTCAATTCCTAAGAAGGTAGCCACGAGTTCCGGCTGATCGTTTAAGCCATATTGGGCGGGGGAAACTCCTGGTGGTGAGATGCGCTGTAAGATGCCCAATTGGCGGGTCGCTTCAGTTAAAAGCTCGCGAACTTTTGGTGAAGGCAGCTGAATGTTTCGTTCATTGCGAACCTGCCGGCAATAAGCCTCAATTTGCAGGAATGAAGCCGGATAATTGGAAAATTGACGCATACTCTCAATGATCAGCTGTCGCCCTTCAAAATTCTCTTTTTGATCTTTAGCAAGTTTTGAAATATCCGTCTTGACGGCCGCCTTTTCTTCTTTGGGCGGCTGCTCTTTTTCAGCGGGTTTGGCCGATTCGGTTTCTTCACTTTCTCCACCCTTCACCGGATGGATTTCCATTTTGGGCCCTTTTCCTTTTAACGCGACCAGGCCTTCCTTTTTGGCTGCCTGAATAAAGTCGCTAAAGCGATTAAACGCGGTTTCCCCTTCTTCAGAAAGTAATTTTTTCTCATCGAACGTGCTGTCTTGATCGAGAATCAGACCTTTGATTGAAGATGTCCGGCGGGAGCGATTGTCAGCCGCTGCTTTTTCGACCGCCTTGACCAGCAGGTCAAACGCGGCGGCCAGAGGCATTCCCGGTGCCTCCTGTTTCCGGGTATCTTTAGCCGTATCTTTGCTCTCTCGGGTGTCGCGCTTACGATCACGGCTCTCTTCGCGAACCGGTCGGGTCCGAACAGTGCGATCGGCTAAGAAGACCTCGTTGACGGTCCCCGTGGTAATGAGCTGGACCAGCCGCCGTTTTTCCGCTTCGCGCACAAACTCCTTAAATTTTTGGAAACGGCGTCCCTTGTTGTCGGAATGTTTTTTCTCATCAAAGCCACCCAATAATTCACCCATCATCATCTTGACGTTGGGCAGGACGGTTGAGCGGTTTTGATGCTGAAGGCGCTTGATCGCTTCGGTCAAACCTTCATAAATATCCTTCGGCCGTTTTTTAAATTTATTGGCTGGTAAAGTCGAAACCTGACTGTAAAAGATAAATTCGTCAACCGCCTGAGCCAGATGAGAAGAGACGGTGCCATCAACCCCGATGGCAATCACCCGATTCCCGGCGCGGCGAATCGAGTTCACCAGCGGCAAAAAGTCACTATCGCCCGTCAATAATATAAATGTGTCGACGGTGGTGCGGTTGTGCAGAACATCCATGGCGTCAATCGCCAGATACATGTCAACCGCGTTTTTGCGCAAATCCTGTTTCCCATTTTCATTGGTATAAAAACTGGGAACATAGACCGGGTCAAACCCATTGGACATCAGTGCCGGAATCATGGCGGAGCTTTGACGGTTCCAATCCGCAAAAGCGCGGGCCACAACGACCCGGCCGAATTCATTGCACTTGTCCATTAAATCTTCAAAATTTGCGTTGATACCGTAGTTGTTTCTCAGAGAATAAACGATATTCTCAAAATCGAAGAAAACAGCTACGTCTACAGAATTAGGTAAATCATCCATAAGCTTATGCAATTGCCCCATCTCCTTTGGTGGGGTGGTGTAAAAAAGTTTTGTAATTAATCAAAGTCGAGGGCTGTGCATGCTTTAGGCGGCAAAGGCTACTGCAGGTTTGAGGTTCATAGGATATCGTCAATCAAACTGCTGTGATCGAGCTATCAACCAAATCAACCGTGGAGGGAATTAATGAACCGGGGAGCTTCGCTGCAGAAATCTGCTAAGCGAAATGAGGTAGGAGCAAAAATACCGTTGTCAATTCGATAAAATTTACCTGCAAACGCCTTTAAAAAACCCAAGGTATTAAAAATGGTTGTGCATTCCAAAAAAATTAGCGGGCTTGACAATCCAAATCGGTTTGTTTGGTTGAGTTAAAGTTCTATGTGACGAATCGCTTCTTTCTAAAAAGAAATTCCGTCAACCTGCAAAAGTTTGTCACAAAATAGGTCAATTAATGAGGCTTTTTGTGAAATGACCGTCTATTTTTAGCATACAGCCGTTTACATTCTACCACATTCTCACTCAGGTATGGAATTTGCCATTTAAAAATTAACAGAGCGGTTCAGGGTAGAGGTAAAAAAAACACCGCTGATCGCTATAAAACGCAGGCGGGCGAGAGAAATTTCTCTCGCCCGCCCGTCTCTTCTCCTTCCAAGTGACTCGTCGCCTAAGGGCGAGGAAGCTTAGCTATCGCATGTGGCGTTGAGGTCATTGTAAATATCGGCCAGCTCCGTGTTGAGGACCGGCTCGACCACGTTGTCCAAGGACGCGGTAACCGCAACTTCGGCAAAGGGGGCGGAGGAAAACTGGGGCTTCCCGGCCATCGAGAATGAGCCGTCGGCCACCGCTGTTCCGCTGTCACCTGGGGCTGCCGCGACGTTCATCTGCGGCAGAGGAGGTGACGAAGACCGCGACCAAATCGCCGGGTCACGCACCGCCCACTGACCGGCCCACCAATCGTTTCCGCGGAACTCAATCTTTTGCGTTCCGGCCGGGACCGGCATCCAGTATGAGGAGAAGTGCTCGGTGATGTTTTGGCCACCGGGCGCGCTCTGCTTCTGTGCCGGCTGCCAGTCACCATCGTTAAAGCGCACTTCGATGTCGCCGATGGCCGCAAAACGGAGGAAAGAGTTGTCGGGCGCTGCTTCCGGCAGGTTGACTGCGCCGCTGCCTTCCACGATGGTCATGGTGGGATTTCGATCCGCCGGTTTGATCGCCTTAAAGGGCACCGCACCTTCGATGATGACGTCATCCCAGTGATAGGTGTTTGGTCCACAGCGGTCGTGTGTTTCCCAACAATCTTTGTCGGGAGTATAGCTGTGGTGGCCAAACTGGACGATCGATGGGCCAAATGCCTTCATTTCTTCTGGAACCGGCATATCGTACCACCAGGCGTCATATTCGGGCAGACCGACCCGCAGACGGCCGTTTTTCACCTCGATGGTAAACGTCGTGCGCGTCTTCCGGGATGGGGTCAACAGGGAATCATAAAAGAACCAGTTGTCCTGCCCGTATTCGGTTTGGTTGTTGTAGTTATACAGGTGGAACTGGAGCATATTTTCCGGCCGCATCAATTCAAACATCGCTTGACGCTGCGGTTCACCCTGCAGGTCAGGCAGCCAATCGATCAGGGGCAGGATCATGTTTTCACCGTAAGGGGTGATCGTCACGTCGATCCAATCCCGGCCCATGTTGGTGCGCATGGTGGACATGTCCCAGGAGATGCTGAAATCTTGAGACGGGTCGACCACGATTTCCGGCGTGAAGTAAAGTACGCCGTAGCCGCCATATTCAGATAACCCATAGACATTGGTCATGATGTGGTTGCGGCAGCGGTAAATCATGTCGTCATACGAGGTAACGATATGGGTGTTCGACCCGTTTGGCTGCTCGCCACCGTCTGGAGGCGCCTCACAATTTGGTCCGTGGTCGGCAACGGCCGGGAACTGCTCCCACAGCCGATCTTGATCCCGTAAATGAACGGATACATCCCAGCCGACCTGATTCCACGGTTCCGGATTGGCCGGATTGCCGTCAAAGGTTTCCACAAAGGTGTTGGGCCCTGCGGGGGGCGGCGGTTCCGGCGTGGGTGTTGGCGGTACAGCTGTCGGTTCAACGGTTGGGGTTGGCGGCACCGCGGTGGGTTCCGGCGTTGGTTCTTCAGTCGGAACTGAGGTGGGTTCCGGCGTCGGTTCCTCGGTCGGAACGGCGGTTGGCTCTTCGGTTGGAACTGCGGTGGGTTCCGGCGTTGGTTCCTCAGTCGGAACTGAGGTTGGTTCCGGAGTTGGTTCCTCAGTTGGAACTGAAGTGGGTTCCGGAGTCGGTTCCTCGGTCGGAACGGCCGTTGGCTCTGGGGTCGGGTTTGACCCGTTACAGCTCAGAGCATCTCCATGGGCGGCCGCAAAGCTGGCGTAGGCGCTTTGGGCATCTGCCCAGCTGCCGTTGGTGTCAACCGGCTCGTACGACCAGATAAATGCCCCCGCATACCCACGATCGTACAGGGCTTCGGTTAAATTCTCAGCCATGATGGCCGGCATTTCGCCGATCACCAGCGGTTTGTCGATTCCCAACTCTTCTACGGTGTAATCCAGCGGATTATACGACCACCAGATACCGTCCCCATCCATCCACGGATAGTAATGGGCCGAGTAAAAGTCGAGATACCCGTTCGGGGCAAAGCGGGTCAGCTGATCATCTGTCCAGATATTGCCGTAACCGCCCAACACATTGTCGCTCACAAATTTCAGCGCTGCACTACCAACGGTTGTTGGTGCACCACCATTTTCATGGATGGTGGCTGAAATTCGGGCCACAAAACGCTGCATATCGGCCAGGGAGACCGGCTGAGCGACGTTGGCTTCAACAATAAATTCGGCAATGGCGTATTCCGGTTCATTGATGATGTCAAAAACCGCTTTTGGATGTGATCCAATCGTATAGCCATCTGAAGTTGGTGTTTGCAGCAGCGGGATCAGGGCATTATTCAAGAACCCGTCCAGCTTCTCTTCGCTGTACACCAAATCCCCATGGCCACTGCTGGCGGGCACGCCGGCGAACCCTTCGCCAAAGAGCATAGAGAACGACCACAGGTTAAACTGCAGGTGAATGTCGTATTGATTAGCCAGGACCAGCGCATCAGCCATGGTGGCCGCGGTGGTGTTGTCCAGGCCGATCACGTTACCGGCCGCGTCAAACTCGGGGGTGCCTCGGCCGTCGGCAAAGACCCACCAGCGGACGCTGTTGACCCCGCTGGCAGATAATTCAGCGAAGATCGCTTCTACCTGGTCGTGATCATAGGTATGCTGCCCCCATTCCTCAACGGTCCCAAAGTCCGCTCCAAAACCACCGTTAAACCAGGGTAAATTGACGCCTAACTGATAGGGCGGTAAACAAACTCCTGGATTTGGGGGAACCTGAGTGGGTTCCGGGGTAGGCTCTTCAGTTGGAACTGCAGTGGGTTCCTCCGTAGGAGCCTGGGTAGGTTCGGATGTTGGTTCTTCAGTTGGAACCGCAGTGGGTTCTTCCGTGGGAACCGGAGTGGCTTCAGGATCACCTCGTTCAATGGTGATGTTATCTAAATAATAAGTGCCCCCGACCGGGCCGGTTAAAAACAGCATGTCGGCTCGCTGGATCGGGATTTCTACGTTTGACCAGCTTTTGACGGTCACAGGAACATTGGTCGTAAATAGCTTTTCGTAATTTTCATTAAATCCAATGACTGTCAACGTATCTGTTTTTGTGGCGTAAATGTCGGCTACTAGCCGCTCAAAATCTCCTGTATCTCCCAATAACAAGAGACCGGTGTTCGACTGCCGAATACGCAAACGCACTGATTGGCCCTCAACGGCGCGTTTGGTGTATTTGGTGCTTAGGCGGGCTCCCCAATTGCGATATTCCCAATTAAACTCATCTTCATAAACGATCTGCTGTTCATATGAAGCAGAGACGCCCATTGGCTTCAGGAAAAACCAGGCGGCCAATAGGACAGGTAATACAGTTAAATAAGGTATAACTTTTCGCATTTCACTCCTCACACACTTGGTGCTATGCCCATTCTATGTTTGGAGGAGGGGGACAAGGTGTAGAAATTTGAACAGAGGGGTTGTAGCCTGTTTGGGTAAAAAAATGTGGCTTGCTTAAATAGGAGTTCAGTAACTATTTTACAAATTCACGGCTGATTTATGTTGTGTTCACGCTTCATTCACGCATATTGGGTAAATAATTTTGTTGCCTGAGCCGTAAGGTTTTTCTTAAGAAACTATTTAGATTTGTTCCCAGATATCGGACAAATCGTGATATTGAGGGGATATTCCCAAATATGGGGGTTCGAAATGTGTTATTTGGGTGTCAAAGCGGTATCTTCTAAAAGGTTTGAGAGCGTTTCCAGTAAAAATCGGCCATTTTCACGTGAAAAAACCATCGGCGGCCGGATTTTGAGCACGTTGTGATACGGTCCATCCGTGCCGGCCAGAATGCCTCGCGTCGCCAGGCGATTAACGAGATAAGCCGCTTCAGCAGCAGCCGGGGTTAAACTTTGCCGGTCTGTGACCAATTCCAGCCCCAGAAAGAGACCCGCCCCTCGGGCATCTCCAACCAGTGGATGCTGGTCTGTCAATGAGCGGAGCCCATCCAATAGATATTCACCAACCTGGCGGGCGTTTTCCTGAAGATTTTCCTCTGCCAGGATATCCAGTACGGCCAACCCGGCGGCGCAGGAAACGGGATTCCCGCCAAAGGTTGAAAAGAACTCCATCCCGTTGTCAAACGCTCCAGCTATCTCGGCCGTGGTGATCACCGCCGCGAGCGGATGTCCGTTGCCGATCGGTTTACCCAACACCACGATATCGGGAACCACGCCCTGCAGTTCAAACCCCCACATGTGTATGCCCGTCCGGCCAAAACCGGTTTGAACTTCATCGGCGATGCATACCCCGCCGGCTTGACGCACGTGACGATATGCTTCAGCCAGATAGCCGGGGGGAAAGACGATTTGACCGCCGACGCTGGGCAGGGATTCGGCGATAAAGCCGCACAATTGACGGCCGGACTCGGTGATTTCATCGATGATTTGCCCGACGTGCCGCCCGTACTTGAGACCGGCTTCCGGATCATCCCGCTTGTATTCACCGCGATAATCATCGGCAAGGGGGGCGACATGCACCCAAGGCTGCTGACCGCGGCCGCCCGGCCCGGCAAATTTGTATGGGCTGATATCGATTAACGAGGTGGTGTGACCGTGATAGGCACCCTCAAGGACGATCATCTCTTTCTGTCCGGTATAGCTTCGAGCGAGGCGCAGGGCCAGCTCGTTTGCTTCGCTGGCGGAATTGACAAAGTAACACACTTCCAGCGATTCCGGCAGCAGATTCGTCAGGGCGGCCGCATAGCGGACAATATTGTCGTGTAGATAGCGGGTGTTGGTATTGAGTAATCCCACCTGATTTTGAATGGCGGCGACGACCTTGGGATGGGAATGACCCACGTGAGGGACGTTGTTATAAACATCGAGATAAGCTCGGCCGGATTCATCATAGAGGTATTGCCGCCAGCCGCGAACAAATTTGAGCGGATTTTGATAGCTGAGGCTTAGATTGCGGCCGAGCAGTCGCTGTCGTTGTGCAGCGGTTTTCTCCCTGTCTGGCGGCGGATCGGGGAAGAGGGTATCTGGAATATCCAAAATCAAATTGGGGTCAGGTGAAAGTGAAAGCCACAGCGGCCGCTGGCTGGCCAAAGCCACCCCGGGAAAATCACGCCCCAGGCCAAGCAGATCGCCGATAATTTGAAAATGAAGATGAGGGGGCCAGTTCCCGTTGATTGGTGGTGCCCCAACCACCCCAATTTGCTCTCCCGCTTCGATTATTTGCCCCGGCCCAATTAAATTTTGCGTTTCCCGGCCGAGATGACCATAAAGGGTAAAAAATAGGGTGCCATCGGGCAGCGCGTGCTGCAAAATGACCAGGGGACCGTAATCGAGGGGCGCTGTGTTTTCCGCAACTTCAAAAACGGTGCCGCCGATTGGCGCATATACCGGTTCCCCAGCTGATATCCATAAATCAATACCCAGGTGGACCGTCCGGCCTTCATCGGTATGGTGGTTTCCGGTACGAAACGTTGATTCTGTATACAGCAGGCGTGGCTCATTGTAGCCGCCGATCGCCAACGCTGAATGATCGCGGTCGATTTGTCGCTTGATGAGGCCAGAAAGTTGATCGACCCGGCCGTTTGCCGGATTCGCTCCCAGCAGCAGACTGCCCACGCTTAAATCGAGTACCGAAAGGGGGGATGATGAAAAGTCAAGATCGAGCACGGGGGCAAATTGGCCTCGATTTTTACGCAGCCAGGCGGTTAAAGCGGTTTCGCCAGGAAATGCCGTGTAGCCGCACGCGGCTCGCAGCCGATAATGGGCCAGCCGCGGCAGATAGTTATCGAGCTGACCCAGAAGGTCCCAGGCGGGGCGTTCGCTGATGACGACATAGGGGTCCTCGGGCCGACGCTTTTTCTGGATGGCCGAATTAACCACGGTCACACACAATCGCAAGCAAATCAGATTGAATAGATGGGCCACTTCTTGCTCAGACAGCGGCCGCACCGCGTGGTAGCCGCGCGTTATCTCGACCAGGGCCTGCAGTGGATCCTTCTTATTAAAGATGGCGTAGGCCGCTCCGATAGCCAGGTCGGCAATGGTCACCGTGTAGATGGCGTCACCAAAGTCAATGATACCGGCGATTTCCTGCGGCAGATCTAGTGGAGAATTGGTTAGCACATTGTGATCGTTGGCGTCGTTGTGAACCACAGTGTGGGGCAGTTCGTCTAAATACGGCATCGTTTCCCGAGCCACGCGCTCCCATTGCCGTTTTACCAGTTCCAGCTGTGCTGGATCCTCGATGTGGTGGAGCTGCTTCTCGATCCAGCGGGCCTGTTTGAGATCCCACTTTAATTCCCGGTGAGCGGCTGGGTGCGAAAAACCGGCGAGGGCCACGTCGATGGCCGCTAAATACCGGCCGAAGTGGTCAAGCAGCTCGGCCGAATGGGGCACGGTATTGGCCAGAAGATCGCCAGGAATAAACTCCAATACCCAGACCAGAGACGTTTGCCCATCATCGGTAGGCAGGGAGATAGTGAAGCGATCGTCAACGGTTTTAAATATTTTAGGAACGTAAACGCCACAATCCTGTTCGACAATGTACGCCAGGAGCCGGCACTGTAGATCGACCCACGCTTCATCTCGGGTCGGGTGCATGACCTTGACGACAACCGAGTGGTGATCTATTGTATCGAGGCGAAAATTCAGGTCATATTCTCCGGGTAGGGGGGTCAACCGGCCGGTGAGCTGAAATTTTTCTTCCAGCATTTCGTATAAAGTCTGCAAATAAATGGCCGGTTTTTCATGTTGCTCGTTCAAAGTGGCATCCTTTAGGCGTGATGTTCTGATTTTAGTCCAACAAATTCCCCTTCCCGATTCGGGAGGGGGTTAGGGGTGGGTCTTGTGACGGTCATTTTACCCCTCTCCGACACGGGGAGGGGTACCTGTCGGGCTGTTTAAGGGCAGAATTTTTACCTGTCCGCCTCTGAAGGTTCGCCCCTACGGGATCTGTAATAAATAATCCGCAGATTACGCAGATGGCCGCAGATTTTTTCTGTAATCTGCGGATAGTTTATTTTTGAGAAGTTTCTGTAAATCACTTAAACCACTCAATCAGCTGTCAAAAAATTATACATGTCGTCCGAGAGACCGGGCAGCGCTTCATGGCCAAAATCCGGGTAGACCCGAAGTGATTTTTCACTCTTGATTTTGTTGTAGGCGGCAAATTGGGTTGATGGGGGGCAGATCTCATCCATTAAACCGAGATAAAGGCGTACGTTTGCCTGAATTCGCGAGGCAAGATGTTGGACATCGATATAGCCAAGCTGGGTGAAAACCGCTTCTTCCTGTCTGTGCTGTGGATCAAAGCGGCGAAACCAATCATGCAGTTCCGCATAGGCGTCTTTGGCTAAATCCAATTCCCAAACCCGCTGATAATCGCACAGGAAGGGGTAAACAGCGGCCGCTTTTTTGATTTTGGGTTCCAGAGCAGCACAAACCAAGGTTAACGCCCCGCCCTGGCTGTAGCCGGCGGCGGAAACTTGGGTTTCGTCAACCTCAGGCATGGCCATGACTAAATTTGCAACTTTAACGGTATCCAAAAAAATATGTCGGTAAAGCATCTTGCTGGGATCATCACCAAGGCCGCGAACGATGTGCCCTCTGAGGGTCCACCCTTTTACGCTGCTGATATCTTCTGACAACCCTCCCTGACCCCGGCAATCGAGGGCGGCCACGGTATAACCGGCGGCAACATAGCCCAGTTTGTCAACCCAGTCGCCCGAGCTGCCGCTGTATCCGTGGAACAGCAGTACGGCCGGTCCTGGCTCACTTTGCCCAACCGGTTTGAGCAGCTTGGCGTGGATGCGAGCCCCATTTGTACCGGTAAAGTACATGTGATAGCAGTTGGCAAAGGGGGTTTGAAAATCACTTCTGACCAACTGCACATCCGGTGACGTGGCCCTCACTTCCTGCAGGGCGGTTTCCCAATATTCATCAAAGTTCCCCGGCCGGGGATTGCGGCCGGTATAGTGCATCAATTCCTCGTACGGCAGATCAAAAGTTAAGGGCATGATTACCTCCAGTGTGGTTATTTGTCAGAACTCTCGAGTTTGCGAGGTGCTTTCAGGGCAGCGAAGAAAGCCATTTTGCACACGCCTCGGCAATTTCAGCGGCCGTTTGGGTCGTTGTATCCCGGATTAGAGAACGATTTGCGGCTTTGTTATCCAGCGCTGCGACCGTTTCTTCCGGAGTGTAGTTTTCTCGTTCGCTGCGGACAATGTTGAGTTTTGCCAACAGATCGGCCGCAGATATTTTTCCCTGGTTGACAAGGCGAGTCAGCACCTTTTTTTCTGTTTCACTGATAGATTCCGTATCTTTTGGAAATGTGAAGCGGTTGTGATCGTTTGCGGCCGTCCCACCCTTGATTTGATCAAATACATCTTCCCGGCCGAGAAGTCGCTGCAGCCGGACCCCATCTGGGGCCGTCAGAGCCAGAAAATGGGCCTGAGGCAGGTACTCCGCTGAATAGGAAATCTCACTGGCCCCGCGCAACCCGTCAAAAACGAACCAGTTAGGCGTGGATGTGTTTAATTTTATCCACAAAGGGGCTATCGCCTCGGCCATTCCCCCTGGATTTTTCGAGCGGAATGTGCGAGTGAGTCGGAAACGTTCCGCCCGATCGGTCACCGGCTTTTGAGGCTGCCCCAACATATTCTGAGCGGTGGGAATGAGCAGCAGGTCAGTTAATTGACGCCGGTCTGGCAGGGTAACCATCGACCGGTCATCGGCCTCCAGCAGGTGCCTCAACACGGTGCTCTTTCCAACGCCGGTCAACCCCACCAAGATTAAGAGCGGCACTTCTTTGATTGAAGTCCATGATCCCCCCCGGGGCCGATCAACCCGCAAATTATCTCCAAATCGGATTTCCATGCCTGATTCTCGCTTCTCTCGTCTCTTTTACCATTGATGATTATACTTGTCTCAATATCGTAAGCCATCTCTTCTTCCAAATCATTCGAGGAGAATTAATGACACCAGAAGACCGCGCCGTACTCGATCAAAAGTTAGCCGACGTTCGTCAGGATTTGCTTTCTTTTCTACAAACCCTTGACGATGCCGCGTGGCAAAAGGCCGTGTATCGCGACCCGGAAAGGTGGACGGTTAGCGATACCGTTCGGCATCTGGTCCAGGCGGAAAAGAGCATGACCCGCTTGATGGACGGGATCAGGCAGGGTCATCCTGGTACCCGCAAAGGATTTGATCTGGCGGCTTTTAACCGGGAGGGCATCCAGCGAATCATCGACATACCGCGTGAGGAGTTATTTGGTCGGTTGCTCGACGCCCGCGATCATCTCCACCGGTTTATGGATGGTTTATCTGAAGAAGATTGGGAAAAATCCGGCCGTCATGCGATTGGACGAGTCATGACGGTGCATCAAATTTGCCATCTCATTGGTGATCATGAAAAAGGTCACCTGACCGATATGCAGATGGTTGTGGGGTCATGATGTCAAACCAATGGGGCATTATTGGACATGATTGGGCGGTTGACCTGCTGCGTCAGGGGGTTGAAAACGGCCGGATTGGTCACGCTTATTTGATTACCGGGGCGGCTCATCTGGGCCGCACAACCCTGGCCCTGGCTCTGGCCAAGGCGCTAAACTGCACCAGTGAATATGTAAACAACCGGCCGTGTGGCCAATGTCGTTCGTGTAAATTAATTGCCAGCGGCCGTCACCCCGATGTGTTCACCATTGAGCCACAGGTGTCCGGCCGAGGGTTTGGGGTGATTAAAATCGATCAGATCCGGGAGCTGCAGCGCAGCCTGAATTTGGCAACGATCGAAGCGCGGTACAAAATCGCCATTATCCGCAATTTTGATGCGGCCAACTTAAGTGCGGCCAACGCCTTTCTCAAAACCCTTGAGGAACCACCGCCTAATGTGATCTTGATTTTGACCGCTTCAGATGCGGATGTGTTGCTCCAGACGATCACTTCTCGCTGCCGAACCGTCAGCCTGCGGCCGGTCGCCACGGCGATCATTCAACATCTGCTCGAGACTGAGTATGGACAGCTACCTTCTCAGGCCCACACCATTGCTCATCTGGCCAACGGCCGCATCGGCTGGGCGATTCAGGCGGTCGAAGAGCCTCACCACGTTGCCGACCATCAGGCGGCAATCAAACAGCTTATGGATATTTTAGCCGGTAAACGGGTTGATCGCTTCGCTATCGTCAACAAGCTCTATCGGCATGGTGAAAGTTTGCCGGCGCTCCTGCAAGCGTGGTCCAGCTGGTGGCGAGATGCACTGCTGGTCGGAATTCATGGTCAGGCGGCCGGTGACCGGTTGATCAATCTGAATGAATTTGATCGTCTGGCTGCGGTCCAGGAGCATCTTGAGGGTGATGCTGCCCTGCACGCCCTCAAGGCGACTGAAGAAGCGCAGTGGCAGCTGGCCCACAACGGCAATATTCGACTGGTTTTAGAGGTTCTTTTTCTCAACTATCCATATTTATCAGGGGTTATAGCGACCGATCAATTGGCTTGAGAAAATTCGTATCCATTTAATTGTCCACAGACCCCGCAGGGGTGAACCAAAGGTTCGCAGATTTTCGCAGAGAAAAATTGTGGCTCAATCAATGGGAAAATGCGTTTTTCACTCCAACAATTTCCCCCTCCCGTGTCGGGTTCAAGGGCTATCCAATCTAACTAAAAAACTATCTTCTCGTGGCCGTTCAGGGGCTGTTTTTACGCGACAGCGTCCATTTGTAGGGCCGCAGCATGCTGCGGCCGTGGGATCGCCTTCTATACCCTTTCGCTCCATGGTGAATGATTGAATGTTTAACCGCTAAATACCCTGTCGGGGAAGATGGATCGGCCGCAGCATGCTGCGGCCCTACGATGCAAGTGTGATCAACCATGTCCTGTTTGATCAAACCTGTACGCCCTTGAACCGTCATGCGAGGGAGTTAGGGGGTAGGTCTTTGGACGGTCATTATACCCCTCCCCCAGCCCCTCCCCGACACGGGGAGGAGAGTTTGTTGGACTGGTTGAGGAGGGAAATTTTCCTGTCCGCAGGTTAGATATGGGACGATTGCTCCCCTTCTTTTAAAGTCAGCCGCCGAGAACTTAACCCATCGCCCTCAATCAACAGGTCTTGAACCTCTTGAGCAAGACAAAAACGATCCCATGTGGTGTGCAAAAACAGCAGCCGCCGCCAGCTGAGGCTGACAATTGGCTCCCCCCGAGCCTGAATCGACCCGAGCTGAATCTTGAAGTAGAGATCTTGGGCCCGTTTATGATCTCCTTGATCGGGGAATAAATCGATTCGTTTTACCAACTCATGCCCGTTGTTGCGCGCATAGTAGTGTATTCCCCATTTTAGATCCCCAAATTTCCGGCCGAAATAAAAGGCGATATACTCGGCATAGATCCCTTTGGGGCAGTTGGCAACGGGAATCCGATACCAGCGCTCTTCCCGAATTCGCACAAAATCGGCCGGTTCCGGGACGTAAGCAATGAGGACGCGGTCTTCTGGATACATGGGATTTTAGCACGGCCCGATGGGCCTTTTAGCCATTAGCACGGCCCAATGGGCCTCACAGCTATCAGCACGGCCCTGCGGGCCTTTCAGTTTAAAACGGATCATGCTGAGAGGCGCGCAGCGCCAAGCCAAAAGAGGCGCAGCCTCGTGCTAACAGGCCCGCAGGGCCGTGCTAATTCGCTAATACGCTAACAAACTTTTTCTACTCTGCGTTTGATCCTTCCTTTATAATAAACGCTCCATTTTCAAAATGTGGACAAAAATCAGCAAAATTGAGGTGTTTTAATGGCCGATCCACGCGTTGCAAAGTTAGCCCAGCTGCTTGTTGCATACAGCTTAAATGTCCAAAAGGGGGAAAAAGTGCTGCTACGCGGTAGTGCACACGGTTTTCCCCTGGTAAAAGAAGCATATCGAGCCGTCGTTCAGGCTGGAGGGCACCCTTTTGTGGCCTGGGAAGATGATGAGTTTAAGGAGATTATCCTAAAAGAAGGATCGGATGAACAAATTACCCATGTGCCACCCCCGCAGGCGATGCTGTATGAGACCTATGACTGCATGATGGCTTTGCGGGCGGAAAATAACACCCGGGCCCTGAGCGGGGTCGACACGGCCAAGCAGCGGCTCATGGCCCAGGGGCGGCAATCCTTAATGCAAACGTATATGGATCGCAGCAACAAGGGGGATTTGCGCTGGGTCGTGACCCGTTATCCCACACCGGCCTATGCTCAAGACGCGGATATGTCGCTTGAGGATTATGAAGATTTTGTTTATGGTGCCTGTTACCTCGATAAAGAAGATCCGGTCGCGGAGTGGCACAGGCTATCCACCATGCAGCAGAAGCTTGTTGATTGGCTCCAAGGTAAAAAAGAGGTCCGGGTTCAGGGGCCAAACGCCGATTTACGCCTATCGATTGCCGAGCGAGTGTTTATTAATTCTGACGGCCGGGCGAACATGCCCAGCGGCGAAATATTTACCGGCCCGGTAGAATCATCGGTTAGCGGCTGGGTGCGCTTTACCTATCCGGCCATTTATCAGGCGCGGGAAGTCGATGGGGTTGAACTCCATTTTGAGGACGGCAAAGCGGTTAAGGCCACCGCCAGTAAAAATGAAGCGTACCTCAACAGCGTCCTCGATACCGATGACGGGGCTCGCTATTTGGGGGAATTTGCGATTGGCACCAACGAGGGAATCCAGCGGTTTACGCGTTCGATTTTGTTTGACGAAAAAATCGGAGGCACGATCCACATGGCTTTGGGGGCCAGCTATCCGCAAACCGGGGGCGTAAACCGGTCTGCCGTTCATTGGGATATGATTTGCGACATGCGCGACGGGAGTCAAATTTGGGTTGATGATGAGCTGTTTTACGAAAACGGCCAATTTAAGGTGTTATAGTGACTTATGCCTGAGCTGCCAGAAGTTGAAACCGTTGTCCGCGCCCTGCGCGATCCGCTGATCGGCCGTACCTTTGCCGATTTTGAAAGTTATTGGCCTAAGCAGGTGATTTTCCCTGACGATGTGCAGGCGCTGCGTGACCGGATTGCCGGC
Organism: Ardenticatenaceae bacterium; assembly: GCA_030065875.1. Lineage (GTDB taxonomy): Bacteria > Chloroflexota > Anaerolineae > Promineifilales > Promineifilaceae > WTJY01. Next base: position 117,344 of record JASJCR010000009.1, read on the forward strand.
CGTTCGGTGACCCAAATACGACGAAGAGCCAAATACATTGTGATGACCCTCGACCAGGGGGAGGAAACGCTGATTGTCCATCTCAAAATGACCGGCCACCTGGCGGTGGTTCCCCACGATCGGCCGCTGCATAAGCACGTTCGCCAGCGCTTTGTTTTAACCGATGGGGATGATTTGCGCTTTCGCGATATGCGCAAATTTGGCCGAATTTATCTGGTCAAAGATCCAGCCGAGGTCCTGGCTAAACTTGGCCCGGAACCACTGGAGCCGGAGTTTACGGCGGCCGTGTTGCAAAAACGGTTGGCCGGCCGTAAGCGGATCTTAAAACCGCTTCTGCTAGATCAGACTGTTGTGGCCGGAATCGGCAATATTTACGCGGATGAAGCGCTGTTTGGCGCCAAAATTCGGCCAGATCGTCAAACGGATTCTTTGGACGAGGCGGAAATAATCGCCTTGCACAAGGCGATTCAAGAGGCTCTACGCCTGGGTATTGAGCGGGAAGGAGCGAGTATTGGAGATTACGTCAAGCCTGACGGGAGCAAAGGGGATATGCAAAACGCGGTGCAGGTTTTTCGGCGTACCGGATTCCCATGTTATTCATGCGGTACACCCATCACGCGCATTGTCCTGGGCGGTCGCAGCACGCATTTTTGCGCAAACTGTCAGATTTAGCAGGTGAACCAGACCGCTTACGATAGGTTTAGAGTAGAGAAGAAAGCTTCTTCTGTCTGGAACACATCCGGTATTTCAGTCGGCAAATAAGCTAAAAAACGTTTGTGCAGGGCCTCCTTTTCTGATGGGGTCAAAAAGGCGGCTTCAATTGCTGAAAAGGTAAGATCCCGCAAATTGTCATACGTTAAATTAAATTTATTGATCGCTTCGTTGAATTCGTGGGTCAGCGTGATGTTGCTGATCGATGGGTCATCGGTGTTTAAGGTGGTAGAGATCCCCGATTTGATAAATTTTAGCAGCGGGTGCTGCTGTAAATGTTTGACTGAGGCGGTTTGCACATTGCTGGTCAGGCAAATTTCCATCGAAATATTGTTGCGACGGGATAATTCCATCACGGCCGGATCCTCAACTGTCCTGGTGCCGTGCCCAATGCGATGAGCTCCTAACTCGTTGATCGCCTGCCGGACGGTATCCGCGCCCATCCATTCCCCGGCGTGGACCGTGATGCCCAATCCGCGCTGCCGGGCCTCCTGAAATATCGGAATAAAAGGGTCGGCGGGACAGTTAATTTCGTCCCCGGCAAGATCGAGACCAACGATGCCCTGATCCTGGCGATCATAAGCCAGACGAGCTACTTTTTTGGCCTGTTCGACCGAGTTGTGACGAACCAAAGTGATAATGAGCTTGACTTCGATATCGTGGTCTTTGCTGGCTTGGTTAACCGCTTCAATGGTCCAGTCGGTGACTGAGGATAAGGCATAGCCGCGCACGCGCGACAGAGCTTGAGGGCTAAAGCGCAGTTCGAGGTATTTGACGTTATCCAGCGCAGCATCTTCTACCGCTTCGTAAACAAGACGCTTAATCGCCTCGGGCGTGCGATAAAAGTTGCGCAGCATTTCAAATTTTGCCAAAAACGTAAACGCGTTTGGAGGTTCACTGGTCACCTGAACATAGGGACGCAGGACTTCGATATCTTTGGGAACATCTAAGTCGTACTCCTTGGCAATGTCAACCAAAGATTTGAGACGTAGGGATCCTTCAAGATGCCGGTGCAGATCAATTTTGGGGAGGGCCTGGACTTGGTCGTAAGTTAACATATCAACGATGACGAAAGATTCGTTGTCCGGACAAGAATACACCAAATCTTTCTTGCTGCTGTGAATTGCACGTTAGGAGTACGTTAATGACAGGTTGAAAAGGTGTCACTTGTTTTGAAGTGCGTGATAGAAAAGAATAAGACATTACGTCTATTTTGACTTTAGTACAATACTCTTATTCTGAGTAGGACCATCATACTCCTAATCAAGTTTGGGCGCAGTATACAACTTATCTCTTTCTTTTTGGCTTACGTTTTGTTGACCGGGCTGCCGTGGTTTGACCTTTTCCGTTCCCGCGACTTTTTTGTTGATCGATTTTCAAGTGGCAATTTTTATATTTTTTGCCGCTGCCGCAGTAACAAGGATCATTTCGGCCGATTTTAGGCGCGTCCCGACGAATTTCGCCCCTCTTGCCTCCGCTCTGACCGACAACCTGATACCCGGCACTGGACAGCTGCTCCTGATATGAGACTTTGGCCTGCTGTTGACGCAGATACTCTTCATGACGAGCGATCAAGCGAAAATAATCGGATGAAATATTTTTCTGGATGTTGTTGCGCATATCCGCAAACATTTCATACGATCGTTTTTTGTATTCTACTTTGGGATCTCGCTGCCGCCCGGCCGATTCCAGACCGATTTCCCGGCGCAAGTCATCGGCCGCGGTGAGATAGTCGCGCCATTCTCGATCGATGGCCGTTAAAACAAGCGTGCGCTGGAAATTGTTGTACTGCTCTTCGCCAATCCGTTTCTTCCAGCGCTGCCGCTCCTGATCGATGTAGTTACTCAACGCTTCGACCAAAGCGTCACTATCGAGGGCGGACAAGCTGTTGAGAAGCAGATCTTGCAGCTGGCGGGCCACCTGTCGCTGAAAGACGAGCTGGCGTTCGCGGATCGCATCTTTTGAAACCCGCTCAACCGGAAAACGATCAAACGCTTTCTCGATCTCGGTTTGGGAGCTTTGCCAAATTGATTCTTTTTCTTCTTCTTCAATGTATGACGCGAGGAAATTATCAAAAACCTGGCGGACCTGCCCTTCAAACTGTTTGTGAAGGGAGGAACGCACCTGCAGCTGCCCGGTTTTGCGGGCGGACAAAATCGCCCCCAAATTGGGGGTGGGTGGCAGGAGCGGGATAAAGCGCCCCATCGCCTGCAGCAGCTGGTAAATATTGCGTCCTTCCTCCAAATTATCGTGGGCCAGACCCATCAATTCAGCGATCATGTCGTCGGCCGTGATCCCGGTCAACTCTTCCTGATCGAGCCGATGGACAGGCAGCAGCCCGCGCATACGGCTGAGGATCCCGCGCAAATAAACTTCACCGGTTTCCTGATTGCTAAAATCAACAACCGCCCGATTGACTTCGTCCTGCAGAAAACCGACGTAATCATCCAGGTAATTGCCGACCAATTCATCAATAATGACGTCAAATGCCGCGGAGATGCGATCATCGAGATCGAGCTGGCCCGTTAACACGCTGCGCCGCTCGTCATAGGTGGTTTCCCGCTGTCGGGCCATCACATCATCGTATTCGAGCACGTTTTTGCGAATGTCAAAGTTGTATCCTTCAATTCTTTCCTGTGAACTGGCAATCAGGCGATCGAGAACCCCGCTTTCAATCGGGGTGTCGTCGGGCAGATTATTGTTCATGAAGCTCCGCAGACGCTCCCCACCAAAGCGGCGCAGGAGTTCATCTTCCAAAGACAGGAAGAAGCGAGAGGAGCCGGGATCACCCTGGCGGGCAGCTCGACCGCGCAGCTGGTTGTCAATCCGGCGAGATTCGTGCCGTTCAGACCCGACCACGTGGAGCCCCCCTAATTGCCACACCTCATTTCTTTCTTCCTCAGTGGCGCGAATCAGATTGAGGATATCGTCAATCAGCTGTTCCGGCAGGGATGGAATATCGTGAGTTAAGGTGCGCGCTTCCTCGGTTTCTCCGGCTAACACCGCCCGAATCAGGGCTGCGCGGGCGTTGTAATGCTCTTCAAAAACCTGCTCGGCCAGAAATTCAGCCATGCGCCGCGAATCTTGCAGGGCGACTTGATACTGGTTGTGCAGGTTAAGCAGCCGATCAGCTTCATCAACCAAAATTGTGTCAAATTGATTTTCTTTTAGATAGGTGCGAGCCGTGTCTTTGGCGCCGCGCTGCGTCAGGCGAACGAGCTGTAAAGATTGATTGTAGTCCAGGTCAAAGTTGTCCTGGAGGTGTCGGGCTACATAGCCAACCACCTGAATTTGCTCGATAACTTTGGCGGCTTGATCAAACTCAGCCTTAATTTCTTCAAATTTATCGACGAGTTCGGGAGATAATTTGCTGCTGCTGCCGGCCATCTGGCGCGCTTCTGCGGCAGTGGCGGTGACATATTTGATGGCCAGCTGGATCAGCTGTTGACGATCAAAAAGCGCCTTTTCCACAAGCTCGGCCGCCAACCCTTCCGGGTTGCCACCGAGGAGAATGTCGGTTCCACGACCGGCCATATTGGTAGATATCGTGACCGCTCCGCGGCGGCCGGCCTGCCCCACGATCAACGCTTCAGATTGATGAATTTTGGCGTTGAGGACGTTGTGACGGATGTTCTCTTTTCTGAGCATGTTGTGAATTTTTTCAGAATGCTCAACCGAAGTGGTACCGACAAGAATTGGCTGACCGGTTTGGTGAACCTCATAAATTTCACGCACGATCGCCCGGTCTTTGACCTCTTCACTGGCAAAAACCTGATCGGGATAATCGATGCGCTTGTAAAAACGTGTCTCATCGGTTCCCGGCTGGACATACGTAATTTGTTCGACCCCATCGACCTTCGTTTTGCGGGTATCAAGGGCTTGGGCGCCGCTGCCGTAGGTGGCCAAATATTCGACATTTGTAGGAAGGGGGGTCACCTCAACTTCATAAATTTCTTGAAACTCTTCGGCATCGGTCATGGCGGTACCGGTCATACCGGCCAATTTGCGATAGAGGCGGAAGTAATTTTGAATGGTGATGGTCGCCACCGTCACCGATTCCCGTTTAATCTGGACCCCTTCTTTGGCTTCAATCGCTTCGTGTAGACCATCAGAATAGCGCCGGCCGGCCATCAAACGGCCGGTAAAATCGTCAATAATGACTACTTCGCCGTTCATAACGGTGTAATCTTTATCCCGTTTGAACATGTATTGCGCCTTAAGCGCATTGTCCAGATAGTAGGTCAGATGGAAAAATTGCGGATTGTAGAGCGTTTCACCTGCTTCATAATCAATTTCAGGGATGCGCCGCTCGATTTCGGCCGTGCCGATTTCCGTCAGCGTGATAGAACGGCTTTTCTCATCGATATCGTAATGCCCGTTTGGCTCTTCATCTTCTTCGGCGGTATTGCGTTTTAAACCGCGCACAATTTGAGCAAAGCGCAAATATTCTTGAGAAGCTTTATCTGCTGGACCGGAAATGATGAGCGGGGTGCGGGCTTCATCGATTAAGACATTGTCAGCTTCGTCGATGACCGCAAAATTTTGCGGCCGCTGCACGAGCTGTTCTGGACTGCGCACCATGTTGTCGCGCAGATAATCAAACCCGAACTCGCTGCTGGTGCCGTAGGTGATATCCGCCTGATACGCCTCCATGCGGGTACACGGCCGCCAGTGAACCAGGCGATCATCCTCTAATTCCGCACCGGGGTTTACGTATTCAGGATCATAAAGCGCGGAAAATTGCTGGGGGCCGATACACCCTACTGTTAATCCCAAAAAGCTAAATATTTGACCCATCCACCCGCCGTCCCGTCGCACCAGGTATTCATTAACGGTGACCAAATGCACCCCTCGGCCGGAGAGGGCATTAAGGAAGAGGGGGAGGGTCGCCACCAGCGTTTTACCTTCACCCGTGCGCATTTCAATAATTTCAGCCTGGTTGAGCAGAATGCCCCCCATAATTTGGACGTCATAATGGCGCAGGGTGGTGGTGCGGCGTGAAGCTTCGCGGACAAGTGCGTACGCTTCCGGCAAAATTTCGACCAGCGCCTGCTCGAGGGCATCGTCATCTTCGATGGTTTCGACCCGCGCGCGCAGATCAGCTGTTTTTTGCCGCAGGGCTTCATCACTTAACTTTTCGAGTGATGGCTCATGGGCGTTGACCGCATTGACCAGCGGTTGGAGATTGTCGATAACTTTTTTGTTGGGATCGCCAACTATTTTTTGTATGAGAGATTTGAACATATTATTTAAGAGCTGCCTTAAATTGTGCGGCGGCTGCGCAACGAGACGACAGCTTAAGTGACCTATAAAAACGTTTCAAAATTAAATTGCCCGCAGATTAAGTGCATCACACTTGAATTTTTAAAATCAGGATGACACGAATTTAATGGATTATCTCTTTAATGTGGGAAAATTCGCGAAATCTTGTTTTAAAGATTTGAAAAATGACCTACTTAAGGAGTGAATATATCCGGGCAATCCGCGGCTAAATTATTTTGTAAATTGCTTAATTTGAAATTAGCCAACAAACATAATAAACCACAAACATCAAAAGCGCACAAAAATTTGAGTCTCTTGAAATTTATGGTTTTTAGGGTCGGCTCAAGATTAGCTACTTTATCTTCGTTGATTTATTCGGAAGTGGCAACCATTCTAATCAAAAATTGTAGGTTTTGGCCGTGCGTGCAGCAAAACCGCGTTACTCATTAAAGAGTTCTCCCACAGAACGCCCTTCATGAGAGCGCACAATGACCTCACCCAGCAAATCAGCTGTGGTCAAGACCTCGATATTTGGCAGCATTTTCTCCTCCGGGATAGGCAGCGTATCGGTGGTAATGATTTCTTTGATCGGCGCGTTGGCCATCCGCTTGGAAGCTGGCCCGGACAATACCGGATGAGTAAAGGCCACATAAACGTCATTTGCGCCGTTTTCTTTGACCGTCTGTACCGCTTCTGTGATCGAACCACCGGTATCGACCAAATCATCCACGAGAATCACGTCCTTCCCGGATACATCCCCAATTAAACTGAGGTTTTCGCGTCGCAGATCGTTGCCCAGCCGCCTTTTTTCCACAAAAGCCAGCGGTAGACCCAGCTCATCGGCAAATTTTCGGCCGCCTTTGGCAAACCCCAGATCTGGGGTCACGATCATGGCGTTGGATAAATCTTTTGTTCGCAGGTAATCGCAGATCATATGGCGGGCCGTGAGTGAGTCACCGGGAATTTTATAAAATCCCTGAATTTGCCCGGCATGTAAATCGATAGTGATCCAGCGGTCCGCACCGGCCGCTTCGATTAAGTCGGCTATCAGGCGAGCGGTGATGGGCACGCGAGGCTGTGTTTTTTGATCGGATTGGGAGTAGGCCAAATAAGGGCAAACAACTGTCACCCGGCCGGCGTTATCCCGCTTTAGACAGTCGATGGCGATTAACGTTTCCATGATATTGCGGTGCACCGGCCGAGCATGGCTTTGGATAATATATACATCTTTTCCCCGAGCGCTGCCGTGCAGCTGGATCCAGATATTTTCGTTGGGGAAGTCGGTAATAATCCAATCGCTTAAGGGGACTTTGATATAGTCAGCAATTTTTTGGGCCAATTCAGGACAACCTGACCCGGCATAGAGCTGAATACCCCCATAGGTAGTAGTAGACATGATTTTAATCCTCTCTCCTGAAACCGGTTCTGAAACCTGTAAATTTTTGAATCAATAACGTATAAATATTTTGCAGATTGATTTAAACAGCGACTTATTTTTTATTGTCAAGAATCCTGACGGGAACAGGCCGATCTTCGCCGGGAAGCCACTCCAACAGCTCCGGGATGGCTTGCTGAAAATCCGGCCGATCGGGAATCAAGCGCAGAAAAACTAGCTGGGCGTCATCGCGGGTGAGGCGATCCAATTCATTAAAGGAAGGAAGCCAGGACCCCGTATTGACGTACCACTGGCGAAACGGTAGTTTTTGATCAGGCACCGATAATTCTTCAATTGCGGCCTGATGATCGTGACCAAAAATGTGAAATTGTACTCCACTATATTGGCCTCGATACTCCCGATTTAAAATATAGCGAATGCGTTTTGAGACGCCTTGGAGATCGACGTAGTGATGCGCTGTTTCTGCCTGATTGGTCAGCAGCAGGCGCAATATACTGATCCCTCCCCAAACAACGAGCAGTCCCAGCCCTACTAAATAATCACCGATGAAAAACTCACGCAGACCCCAAATCAAAAAGACAAGGGCCAAAAACCTGGAGAGGAACTGTGACACAACGGAGGTCATCGCTCGGCGATTGCGGCCGGCCGCTTTATGCTGAGCCCAAACTTTTAACTCTTCCAGCAGATGGATTTGCCCCTCACCCAATTTTGACCCACGCTCTTTATATCTCTCTCTCGACGGGTTATCCACCATGCCGATTTGGCTGATACTTCTGACCCTCTGTTTTTGAGTTCCTGTTTCTGATCTTTTGTCGTTTGTCTTTTTACTGCCCCTTCGTAGCTTCCCTCGCTTGCGCAAAATTTGGCTGATCGCCTGACTGATTTCCCGCGGCTGTTTTAACACCATGCGCACCACATCTCCTAACTCCTGGTTGATGACCCAGTTGATGTAGCGGCTTAACGGCCGTAAATTGTCGGCAAACGGGTGGAGCTGCTCCACCTGATTAAAGAAGTAGCGCACAAAAAAGGACCCGCCGGGAAGCTCGATGAGATGAGGCTTTTCCTCCAGGATCGGATTAACAAAATCTGTAAAGGCGTTGTCCGGATCGTACTGGTTGCCGTGCTCGACAAAAAATAGGGGTGGTTCATAGGCAAACCAGGTTGGAAATTCAACCCGTTCACGAAAATCCGGTGGTAGAAGTTCCGGATGACCGTTCATGGGCAGTGGAGAATCCGGCAAAAAGCCGCGATTGGCTTTGCGGTACCACAAATGGTATTGGTGGGCGATTTGATCGAGCAGCGCTTCCCGAACCCTGGGCCAAAAAATTTCAATGTCGTGATTCCCTTTTAGAATCACCAATTCGTTCTCGGGATGGGCTAAAAACCACCCTAGCGCCTGAAAAACAAGGGGATGCCCCTCGACGATGCGACGCAGCTTCCAAATACTTTCCGCTTCACTGGTCCCCAGGCCAAATTTCTTGACGTTTCCCTTTATTTGCACGTGGGGATGGTGGCAGATGCGGTCTTGTTCATCCGGCAGCGTGGTGACCTGCAGAAATTCCAGAAAGTCACCGTTTATATAGAGCTTCCAAGGTTTTTGATAGATGGGATCTGCGGCTAAATCTTTGGTTAAGTTGGCGTGATAGACCAAAAAACGAGCCAGGGCATCATCGTAGAAAAAATCTTCATTGCGAGAAAGTTTACCTGTTTGGGGATGAATACCTTCACTCAGATGCAAATCACTGAGGAACAGATAGTTGTGGGTGGTCGATAATGTCCGCTGCGGGCGGGATGTATCCCTTCTCATGAAACGAAGCTGCCGGTAATTTGATGATTAATTGGTACGGACGGTGCGATCCCCTTATTTTTTGGTTAGCGTATTGACGAGGATAGGGGTGATCAGAGCGAGAGCGACCATCAGCCAACCAACCCAGCCTGGTGGGTTTACACTTGCGCTTTCAGCTAAAATTTCAAACATAGAAATCTCTCCTTCCTTTAGCATTCACTTTTAATATGAACCCTGGTTGCGTTTTGTTGGGCAGCCAAATGAATGTGACCGCCAGAAAGATCGCAACTTGAGCTAATCTTATCAAAAATTCCGTTTAGATGTTAGGAAATAGCCGGTGAATTATTCGCCCGGAACTGGAGATCCGGGATGGCGAGCCACAACGAGGTTGTCAAAAGCGGCCATAAACTCCTCCGTTCCCTCAGCTTTGCTGGCGATCAGCCGTATATCCCCTTTGGGTAACCCTTGATTTTGAATATCCACAATAAATTGATTGTTGATGTAAAAACGAAAACGATCTCCGATGGCCTCAACACGAATTTGGTTTAGCCCGCCGTTGCGCTCGATGCTGGGGCTAAAATCTTCAACGACTTCAAACCAGCTGCCGTTAAACTGCTTTCCAACGGTGTAGCGGCCGTCGTTGTGCAGGTAAAAGCTGTAAAAATCGCCCGATTCATCATCAATGCGAAATTCTACGCCGTACGATCCACCGATCGCCCCGCCCAACCAGCGGCCGTAAACGTCGATGACAAAGTTGTCAAAGGTCAAATGCGGCCGCGCCCACGCTTCATCATCAAATTGATTGTCGTGCAAAACCAGCGCGCCCCGTTCAAAATATGCCTGATTAGGCGGGCTTAGCTCCCAGGCGTTTAGATCAATGTCAAAATTTTCTTCCAGCTGCAAAAGGTCGCTGCGAATGACAGCCTGAACAGGTTCACTCTGGGGGGTCAAAACCAGCGATGGCACTTCAGGGACCGGCTCTTCCAACTGCTGCACGATAAAAGTATAGATGGCAAAGATAATGGCAATGATGACAAGAATGTAGATGATGTTCAGCAGTAATCTACCGGGATTATTCATGCCGCGCTTCTCCTAAGGCGATTTTGAGATGGATTTGCTATTGTACCATCGAAGCTGATAGGCATATACTTTTGGTATGCGTGCTCAAACAGAAAAAGAGGCAAATCTTCCAGAAATCATCCCCGTTGACCAACTGTCAGCCGGCAGGATTTGGCGGGTTGTGGTGCTCATGACCCCCGGCCAAAAACTCGGGTTAGTCGGCGAATTTGGCCACGATCTGGCGGATTCGCATAAAGGGGAGTTGATATTGGGTTGTGTGGTTGATCGGGAAAAAACGGCCGAAATCGCTCTGGCCCGGCAAACGCTGGTTGATGCCTTCGCAGCCGCCACGGCCGATCAATTCGAAGTTACTCATCTGATCTTGATCGAAGTTGATCGCTCAAAAGTTGGCAGGGAGCTGCAGCGGGTAACCCAGCGACACGGCTTTGATTTTGTATTGACCCGCGCTGACAGCTTTTTGGCCAGCGGAATTTCCCGTTTGCCGTGTGACATCGGAATTTTGCGCGGCGATTGGGAGCAGCTTGATCGGGATCCGGCCGAACATCACATCAATAAAATTTTGGTCCCTTCAGCAGGTGGACCAAACACCACCGCGGCTTTTGATTTACTTTCTCCCCTGTGTGAGGAGCGGGAGATTACCGCACTCTATATCGCCCCAACCTATTTGGGCAATCGGGAGCGGGCCCACGGCTACAATGTCTTGCGCCAGCTCCTCCAGTTAACCGACGTGCAGCGGTTTGTGCAGCGCAAAGTGATTTCGGCACCCAATGCGGCAATGGGAATTATCGACGAAGCGGGTGGAGATTATGACCTGGTTATTTTGGGCGCCAATGAAGATTCTCTCGATCGGGTTTTATTTGGCGATATCGTCGGCCGGGTCGTCCGCGAGAGCAAAAAACCGGTGCTAATTATGCGCCGGCACCGGGCGATCGGTTCCGGGTTTGTGGCTTCGATTGATTGGCGGCTGCGGCAGCTAATGCCCCATCTTGATCGAGAAGCTCGCCATGAAACCTACAGCCGTATCCGGCAAAACTCGCGGGCCGAAGTGAGTTACTACGTCCTGATTTCTTTATCGGCCGCCATTGCCGGGTTTGGCCTGCTGCAAAACAGCCCAGCCGTGGTCATTGGGGCGATGCTGGTGGCCCCTTTGATGTCACCCATTGTCGGGGTCGGCATGTCGATGGTTTTGGGGGAAATTCGCTTTTTGCGGATGGCCATTCAGTCGGTTTTTCAAGGAGTGGGACTGGCCTTGCTGGTTGGCTGCCTAGTTGGGGTTTTTTGGATCGGTCAGGACCTCCTGCCATCTGAAGTTCTGGCCCGCACCGCCCCCAATTTACTCGATTTAGGGGTGGCTATTTTCTCCGGTTTTGCGGCTGCCTATGCGCTGTGTTATTCACAGGCGGCCGGGGCCCTGCCTGGGGTGGCGATTGCCGCAGCCCTGGTCCCTCCGCTGGCGACCGTCGGAATTTGTCTGGTTACCGGCAATTTTAGCCTGGCTTTGGGCGCCCTGCTGCTGTTTGGAACAAACTTTATTTCGATCGTAAACGCCTCCGCCCTCGTCTTTTTTGTGCTGGGATTCCGGCCGACGAGCTCTGAAAAGGCGGAGCAAATGCTCCAGCTGCGCACCTTTCGTCTGGCCATCGCTCTTTTTGCCTTAAACGCCGTCATCTTGGGGTTTGCCACTTTCAACCTGTTTCAGGATGCAGCGATTGACACGGCCGTTGAAAACGCCATCGAGCAAAGTGTAGCCGAAATGGCGCTCACCAGTGTTGACATCAAAATTGATGAGCCGCCTCGGGTCAATCCCAGTGTCGATAATAGCGCTATTCTGGAAATTGAGCTGACCGTCCGTTCTCCCCGCCGCCTTTTGGTCACTGAGGCCAATAATTTGCAGGACTCGATTCGTGAAAAATTGGCCCTGGCTGAAGTCCCCTTTGAAGAAGTTGCCCTTGATTTGACGGTGATTCAGGTCGCGGAGCTGGCCCCGGAAGAAATTGTCGAAGAATAATCAATAACCAATGGTCAATTATCAATAATCAATGACCAACGAATAACCAATAACTAATAAACCAATACACCAATTTACCAATATGCGCTCACACCAATAATAATTTTGCCCGTCATTCTTTTTGGGCTATAATTCCCGGCCGTTCAGGTACGCCTCCGTAGCTCAATTGGCAGAGCAACGGACTCTTAATCCGCAGGTTGTAGGTTCGAGTCCTACCGGGGGCACCACAAAAATTTCGCCATCGTTTTGCACGGTGGCTTTTTCTTTTCCATATCCCCATTCTCTGTCCATAACCGATTGATTAGGTGTGAGATGGACCTATCTGGACAAGCATCATGACCAACCCACCCATTCGCGAGAAATTGACTCAAAATACCGGAGCCATCCTCTTTGTTTTGCTGCTGGTTGATAGCCTCCATCTCGTTTTTGCCGCGCTGCTGCGGCCGTACTTTCCGGCCGTGACCGCTGGATTCCTCGTTTTAGTGATCGCCACCGCTGAAGTATGGTTATTTCTCACCTGGCGACGGCAAGTTAACTGGCGCGTATTAACGGATAATTTGCTCTTCTTTTTGGTGGTAGGAGGGCTGGTTGGGGGAGCAACCTGGATGAGCTATCTGTCCGTGCGCTTTGTCGATCCGGGTACAGCCGCCCTGCTGTCGCGCAGCTCGACCATCTTCACGATCGGGTTGGGCCTGCTGTGGCTGAAGGATCGTCTCACCCAACAGGAGTGGCTGGGCACGGCCGTGGCCCTGGTTGGGGTGGGAATCATCAGCTTTCAGCCGGGGGATTATTTGCGCATCGGCTCGCTCATCGTGCTGGGAAGCTCATTTATGTATGCCCTGCATGCGGCCGTGGTCAAGCGCTACGGTGATGAACTGGAGTTTACCAACTTCTTTCTTTTTCGAGTGATGGCCACGTCGTTTGCCATGCTTCTGATGGTGTGGCAACAGGATGCGTTTGTAGGCCCCACCGAGCCGATTGGCTGGGTCTACGCCGTGGTGGCCGGGACGATTGACGTGGTCATCAGCCGGGTGCTCTACTACTGGTCACTGCGCAAATTAACCGTCAGCTATCACGCCATCATCCTGATGATGTCCCCTGTCGTGACGATTCTGTGGTCGCTCCTCTTTTTTCGAGAATTTCCCACGGTGCGGGCCTTGATCGGCGGGGCACTGGTGCTGGCGGGACTGGTGGTGGTGAATGTGTATCGGAATGGACCACAGACGACAGACCACAGACCACAGACTGCAGACAAGAGACGAGAGAGTGCAAACAAAAGACGAGGGACAAGCGACAAGAGACGGGAAAGTTAGCGCCGTCACCACCTGGGACAGGAAATGCGGCGCTAAGCTATTACGGGCGGGCTATAAACGGTATATATACTTCGGAATATTCTATTTCATAAGCTCCTATGTCGCAGGTGCCTCCCTGCGGCCGCATCAAGCCTCGCTGATCGACGGCCGGGCAGTCGATATTTCTACCCGCGTTTAGGGCCGGGCTGTTCGACAGCAGCTCATGTGTAAACGTTTCGCCTCCGTTGTCCTGCAGCGGCCCTAACCCCGGCGCATTAATGCCGGTTTGATCGCCCGCGGCCGAAAAAGCCCCGATATTCGCCCCCACCGCGCCGATTAAATTGTGCCCGCCGCTTCTGAAGCTGTCGGTGGTTGTGGAAAGGAGGGTTAAATCGCTGGCCACGGCCGTGCCGCTAATGACATTGCCGGCCGCAATCGTATTGGTCAGTGCGGTGGTTATAAAACTGTTCCCCTCACTGCTGATCCCCCCTCCGCCAATTGCTGCCTGATTGTCGGTGATGGTGCTGTTCAGAAAAGTAGCCGTTCCAAAATTTACCGCGCCACCCCCGTTTTGCCCCGTGGTGTTGCCGGATAGGGTGCTGTTGGTGACTGTCATGACCCCGCCGGTGTTAAAAATGCCGCCGCCGTCCTGGAGGGCTGAGTTGCCGGACACCGTGCTCGCCGATAAGGTCAAAAAGGCGACGTTTAGGATGCCTCCCCCGCCCGTGTTAATCGCCCTGTTGTTGGAAATTGTCGTATTGGATACCTGAACGACCCCGCTGTTCCTATTGTAAATCGCTCCCCCACTAGTAAACGCGGAATTGTCGGATAGCGAACTGTTTTCAATGATAAGGGCTCCCCCATCAGCCAGGATGCCACCACCATTGCTGCCGGTTGATGAATTCCCATTTAATTCCGCATTGGTCAATTGAATCACCCCCGCTCTATTGTAAATACCGCCGCCGCTGTTTGCGGTATTATTGGCGATGGTGCTGTTGATGATATGGACCGTGCCACCAAAATTATAAATTCCACCACCCTGCAGGGCTGAATTGTCGCTCAGAGTGCTGTTTGTCAGGGTCACGCCAACGGTGTTATTTGCCAGGAACAGGCCACCTCCGCACTCAAACGAAAACGGACCACAGGCAGCGATCGCGGGAACGCCGTTAACGATCGACAGACCGTCTATCGTGACCTGACCGGCGGACACATTAAAAACGCGTGCGGCATTTCCACCGCTGACGGTGATCGCGTTGCCCCCCTGAATATATATGTCTTTGCTGATTGCCAGCTCCCCAAGCGTTGAAATGTCGATCACGCCGCTTACCGAAAAAGTAACGGTTATGCCGCCGCTGCTGTTGGCCAGCGCATCGCGTAAGGAACAATCCCCATTAAAACAGCTACCGTCATTTTCATCAACGAGGGTATCAACCGTTAAGACGGAGGGGGAAACGAGGGCCTCGGCCGGCTGCAAGGCCATCAACAAAAAAATACCTAAAAATAAAGGAAGAATAACGGCAAAAAAAAGTCGAATCGATTTAGTCATGATGCTCTCCTATAAAAATTCGATATTCAGTGAATCCATATGCTCCCGGTTTTGCCGGTAACAGAAAGAGCATAAACGGCGGGGCCTCCATTTTTTGCCAACTTTTTGCCATTTTTGCCTGGCCATTTACAATCAGGTGTCGGTATGGATAAGCAGCCAGAAATTACCCCCACGGCCATTCGTCAGGTGTTGGGTCATTGGGATGTCGTAGCCGATATGGGGCGTCATCCGCTGGCCAGATTGAAAATCGTGCAGCAGCGCTGCCAGCAGGCGCACCACCCCGAATCAACCGTTGGATACGGGCTGGCCTTAAAAGAACTGCTTCATGAGGCGATCCAGCTGCTGCGGCCGAATCAAGGGGAGCCTGATCCGGCCGAAAAAGCGTGGCGGCCGTTTCTCATTATTCGGCAGCGTTACTGCCTCGGCCGGATACCGGAGTGGGTGATGCTCGAGCTAAGTGTTTCCTCGCGAACCCTCTACCGGGAACTGCGTCTGGGGCTGCAGCAGATGGTGGAGCAGTTTAACCATTGGGAGGCCGAGGCCCTTCAAAACGACCCACCCGAATCCCTTCCCAAATCACATTTGCTCCCCAGGCCAAACCGGCCGCTCCATCGTTTGATCAACCGAGACCCCCTGCGGCAAACGATACGATCGTGGCTGGCTGATCCTGAGACCCAAACAATCGCTCTTTATGGATTGCCGGGGGTTGGAAAAACAACGTTTGCCCTGACGCTGGTCGATGATCCGGCCGTTGAGCAGCTGTTTACAAACGGCATGATGTGGATCGGTGTAGGCAGGGAGCCCAATATGCGGCGCATTTTGGGTCAAATCGGCCGTCAAAGCGGGTTGTCTGAAGTTGAAATTAATCAATACGACAGCACCAGTGATCTGACCGCGGCCGTTTCCCATCAAATGCGCAGGCAAAAATGGCTATTGATCTTTGACGACGTCTGGCAAACCGATCACGCGCTGCAGTTATCGGTGGGGGGGCCAGGGTCGGTGCACCTGTTGACCACTCGGCAGCAGCGCGTCGCCGCAGCTTTTGCCGGATCTTATGCAGCAGACGTGCCGGAATTTGACCGGGCGCAAAGCCGCGTTTTACTCAACCAATTGGCTCCCCAAATTCCGCTTGACATGCTGGATCAGCTGATTCAATTGACCGGTGGCTTGCCGTTGGCCCTCTGTATTTTGGGCAAATACGTTCATCAGCAGGGCTACGGCGGTCAGCAGCGGCGGCTGCAGCAGGCATTCGACACGATCAGAAACCCGGTCGGGCGCATCACCCTGCCTCTCGAGAGTTCACGCGTTGTTCAGCCAAATTTGTTTTCAGAAGAATCGATTTCTTTGGCAAACGTGATTGGCTTGAGTGTAAACACCCTACATCCCGACGCCTTGGAAATGGCTTGCGCCCTGGTCCTTTTTCCGGCCAAGCCCAACACCTTTACTCTCACAGCAGCTCTGGCCGTCTCAAAAGGGAAAGATGACGCATTTTATCAGCTGGTCGACAGCGGCCTGGTCGAGCCGGTGGGAGAGGATCGATATGCCATTCACCAGGTCGTTCATGATGTAATCCACGCCAGGCAAAAATCTGACGCCCACCGTCAGAGCTATGTGGCTTATCACACGATTTTGTGTGAACGGCAGGGGTATGGTCAGTACACCATGATCGAGGTGGAGCAAACCAATATTGAACAGGCGCTGCCATACGGTACCCCGGACATGATTGATTGGCTGGCGCGGCTGTTATTTGTCTACAGCCGTTTTCTAATTGATCGCGGCCGGGCCGCCGAAGCCGGAAAGATCATCGAAGAATGGATGAACCAAGACGATCTTTCGATCCAGGCGCGAGCCCGGCTTGTGGTTTGTCGAGGACGTGTCGAACAGGTCCAAAGTCAGAGTGAAGAGGCACTGGCGAGTTATCGTTTGGGTTATCGGCTCGCTGCAGAAGCCGATTTACCCGACGTGGCTTTGCGGACGAGCGTTTTGGCGATGCGGATGCATTTACGCCGCGGCGATCATCGTGCGGCCCAGGCGATTGCGGCCGAGATTCATCACAAAATCGAAGATGTAAGCGACCCCCCGTGGCGGGCCTCCGCTCATTTGGCCCTAAGCGCGGTCAGCTTTTATTTGAGTGACTATGCGGCTGCCCTGCATCATGGTCATCAGGCGCGCCGGCTGTTTGCCCAACTGCCGGACAAAACCCGTCTGGCCAGCGTATATCAAAATTTGGGCGCTTTTTCGGTTGAGCTGGCGCGGTATGACGAGGCGTTTGTTTATTATGATCTGGCGCTAGAGAAATATCGGCAGGCCCACAACCGCTATCGCCAGGCGCAAATTCACATCAACCTGGGGGTTGTTTCTCTGGATGTCGGCCGATGGCGGCACGCCCATCAGCATTATCAGGCCGCTCTGGAGATTCAGGAGAAAATCCAGAACAAGGATATTTTGGAGCAAACGCTGTTAAATTTAGCGGTTTTATATGCCGCTCAGGCCGATCTCGAGGCGGCACAAAGTTGCCTGGACCAGGGTTTAAAAATATCTCGGGAGGGTAATTATCTTTTTCGGCGAGGCAAATTCCTGGTCACTCAATCGGTCGTTTACGGGCGAGGGAGGGAAATCGAAAGAGCGG
The DNA here is from genome assembly GCA_030065875.1 of Ardenticatenaceae bacterium. Taxonomy (GTDB): domain Bacteria; phylum Chloroflexota; class Anaerolineae; order Promineifilales; family Promineifilaceae; genus WTJY01. The sequence continues at coordinate 135,054 of JASJCR010000009.1, forward strand.
TTGGCACCGCTCAGGAAGCTCTGGCCGTGGCCAAACAGCTCGAGAATCCACAGCTAACCGGAGAAGCCGCTTTGCAGTTGGGAATAGCCTTAACGCTGGCGGAAACATTTACTTCGGCGGTCGATCAACTTTTGGCGGCCGTCAACATATTTCAGGAGCAGAACCAGCCGCAGGGGGTGGTCGAAGCCCAGGTGTATCTGGCGTGGGGCTACCATCAGCTGGGGCATGATCGGCAGGCACGACAGACCGTCTTTCTTGCTGCTGATCAATTGGCCAAAGGGGTGGATGGGATCCACGATGCGGCCGAATTACTGCTCCTTTGCCGGCGTCTATTTGCCGATTTTGGGGAAGATGAGCTGGCCGATCAATTTGACCGCAAAGCACGCACGTACATCGAACAGCAGCTGCAGCAATTTGATTCACTGGAGGGACGGGTGGGTTATGCCGCATACCATGGGTACCAGAGAAGAGACCGGAGACTAGAGACGAGATGAAATGTGAGATACGACATACGAGATATGAGATACGAAATACGAGATACGGATGAGTGGGAGGACTGCCGCAGGATTAAGTGGATCACGATTTAAAAACAGCCGTGGATTTCACGGATTGACTTTGTTTTTTCTCTTGCTCCTGCGGAGCCCCGCGAAAATCTGCGGTTCAACCGAATGGGGTCTGCGGACATAATAATTCACAAAATTGTTCGCCAATGATCTGTCGAACAGATTTGTGTTTTTCGTGTTATTTGTGGTTAACTTGTAGCTGAAATTTCCAACAAAAACCCACATTTTCCGTATGAGCGACCCAAAAGACCCTCTACGCAGCGTTTTTACCTCTAATTTCCCAGGAATTTTGAACCAGCTCAATATTTCTTTGGCCGTCTCGACTTACCAGGCGGGCAAGGTTATCCTGGTGCGGGCGGATGGTGAGCAGCTCAACACCCACTTTCGCACCTTTCACAAGCCGATGGGGATTGCGGCCGATCAGCAGCGGCTGACAATCGGCGGGGCCAACACCGTCTGGTATTATCGCAACGTTCCGGCTGTTGCCCCCAAACTGGAGCCAAAAGGGCGGCACGATGCCGCTTATCTACCGCGCCGCATTCACGTCACCGGCGATATTGATATTCACGAAATGGCGTACGATGAGCAGGGTGAACTGTGGCTGGTTAACACCAAATTTGGGGCGCTGTGTACCGTTGACCCCGATCACAGCTTTAACCCGCGGTGGCGGCCGCATTTTCTCTCCGGACTGGCGGCTGAAGATCGCTGTCATCTCAACGGCCTGGGCATGGTTGACGGCCGTCCCAAATACGTCACCGCCCTCGGAGAAACCGACACGGCCGGTGGGTGGCGGGCCAATAAGAAAAACGGCGGCATTTTGATGGACGTCACCACCAACCAAATTTTGCTGCGCGGTCTGTCGATGCCCCACTCACCACGCGTGTATGGGGGGCATTTGTGGCTTCTCGAGTCGGGTGACGGGGGGGTGGCCATCGTCGATTTAGATGAGGGATCGTGGCGCAATATCATCAAGCTGCCTGGCTTTACGCGGGGAATCGATTTTGTGGGACCGCTGGCCTTTATCGGCCTGTCGCAGGTGCGTGAAAGCGCCGTATTTAGCGGTATTCCCCTGGTTGAGCGGCTCGATGAACGGACGTGCGGGGTGTGGGTGGTCAACCTGCAAACGGCCGAAACCGTTGCTTTTTTGCGTTTTGAGGAGGGGGTGCAGGAAATTTTTGCCGTCTCAGTGCTGCCGGCCCGCTTTCCGGAAATGGTGGAGTGGGGAGATAAGTCGCTTATGAATTCGTATGTGGTGCCGGATGAGGCGCTGGCGGATGTGGTTAGGGAGAGGGGAGACGAGAGACAGGGGACGGGGGATTAGATACGAAATACGGGATACGAGATACGATGAACGGTCTGTGATTTTTTTAATGTAGAACTTTTTGCTGTCCCCTTGTGATTAGTTATTGGCGGAGCCTGTGCCGCAGCGCTACCCAAGCACTACCCAGCGCGAGTAAAATACCCGCCAACAGTGCCCCAAAGGACCCTTGATTTTGACCGGAACTCCGTGTGCTGGTCAGCTTCACTGCGGTTGGCCCGGCATTTTGCCCGACCGCCCAATCAGAAAAGCTGCTGATCCCGCTGCGGGTAACTGAGGTGTTGGCCACAAATGTGGTATTGGTGCCGTCATCGCAATCCCAGCCGGAGCCGCCCAACCCGCCCGGGAATTTGCACGCCCGCGTATCGGTATCGGCCGTGGCGAAAGGCAAGGTCAGGTTGACGTCGTAATCGGCTGTTGCCGGCGTTGTTTGATCGCTTTGCAAGCCGTTGATGACCCAGTAGCGGCCGGTTTGTAGCGGCGGAGTGGCGCTGGGATGATCGCCGTTGACCAACTCGACCCTCACGCAGTCGAGATTTGTGCCGTCGTTAATGAGCTCGAGGGTGACATTGCCAAAGGTATGGGAATTGAGTTCCGCCTGGCTTTGAATGCCGCAGACGGTGGGGACAAATTCAACCGCTCCGGCATCACAGGCGTAGACGGAGTCAACATTGCCATCCTGTGAACGGGTGACGCCGCGCTGATCCGCCCCGTTGGTGGGCACTACGGCACAGTCGGCCGCGGGGGCCTTGTCAATCGCCGGGCTGCCGGTTACCAAAGCATGCGTTAAGGTCGGACCACCGTTGTCGACCAGGGTTGGGTTGAGAATGAGGTTGAGGGACGCGGGATTTGAACCATCGCTGGTGGCGGTGATATCGCTGGCACCGGCCGTACCTCCGCTGCAGTCGAGTGAGGCCGCTGCGCCGGTGTTGGCCGTGATGATCGCCTCGACCAGCGAGCAGCCGCCGTCTGTGTCGTTTACCCCGGTTGAACCAGGATTAACGGGTATATTGGCTGCGCGAACCGCCGGCGGTCCGCTGAGGGCCAAAGCCAGCGCCAGAAAAGCCAGGGAGGTGCCGCAGGTTACCTGCAGGCGACGGCGGGTTTTTCGGGGCAGGGCCGCGAGTTGGGCATAGATGAGGGTGAATCGATCAAAGATCGGCCGGCCGTATTTAAGCCGAATGCTCTTGAGCCAATTATGCGGGAGATGTTGGGGATCAGACATGCTCACTTGCCTTTGGTGCGATGAAATTGGGTCGATGTATTTGATGGATGAGGCCGTCTGCAGCCTCGAAGCGAAATTGATCCATCTGGCAATAAGGATGTAAGATTATAGGAAAGGAATCAAGGGGTTTTTTCTCTGGTAAATAGGTCCCAGCGAAGGGCGATTTACGAAGTTCGAGGCAGAATAGACTTCGTGTAGCGATGCTCGCGCAAAATCACGTCTCCCCGGTGGTCGATTTTCACTTTTTCCGGTTCGAGTTTAAACCCCACCCGTTCGTAAAAACTGATCGCTCGTTGATTGTTGTGCAGCACCCACAAACCCAAGGAGGAGCACCCGTCTTCCAGCGCGGCCGCTTCTACCGCCACATACAGCTCGTATCCCAACCTTTTTCCCCACGCTTCCTGAATCAGGTAAATCGTTTCCAGTTCTCCCTCTGCAGTGTAGCTGTTTCCCTCTTTTGGGCGAGACCAATTGCTAAATCCGACGATTATTTCATTATCTTCAACGACAAATAGCCCGGAATGCGGCCGGTTGCGCTCCACCGTGTGGCGCCACCACCGCTCCCGCTGTTCAACCGATAACCCATCGAGCAGCGAATCGGGCAGCAGGCCGCGATAGGCGTCCTGCCACGCCTGGACGTGAACCTGGGCGATGCGTGAAACATCGGAGAGTTGAGCCGGTCGAACCATTAACTTATTTTATAAAATTTGACGCAAAAGAAAAAAGTGTTTCCATTGGCTCATTTTTTCATCGCTTTGACAAAAAAGCACCGATATAACAGCGTCATTCCCGCGAAAGCGGGAATCCATTGGACTGTCACCTATGGATCCCCACCGTAGTTTACCTCATTAATTTGTAAATCTTCGATATTGCGTTTCGGCCACATTAGCCAATGAATTTTGAGGATTTACAAAAATGATTTGGATCATATTTCTAACACTGTTTCGGCCGCTGCATATATTGAATTAATGCCCAAAGGTTATAGTCACTACATTGCCCTGAAGTAGGGTGTTTTTAATTTTTAAATTACTTAAAATTGATTTACTCAGATCAGCGAAAAAAAGTAGCCACGGGTTTTCGGTACTGTTTCACTGCAGTCGCGAAAATCAGCATTAGGAGAGACCTTTATGAAATTGAAAATCAACGGCCAGGAAGTTGAAATCGATGATGCCTACGGCAGTGGCCTTCTTATTTGGGCGATTCGCGACGGAGCCGGCCTGATGGGCACAAAATTTGGCTGTGGGGCCGGCATCTGCGGCTCCTGCACCGTTCACATTGATGGAGAGGCGGTGCGCTCGTGTATTACCCCGGTGCAAAACGTGGTGGATGCTGATATCCGTACGCTGGAAGGGCTTCCTAATGAAGACGGCATGCTTCACCCGGTGCAGCAGGCGTTTATCGAACAGCAGGTGCCGCAGTGCGCCTGGTGTATGTCTGGCCAGATGATGTCCGCGGCCGCTCTTCTCGAACAAAACGAAAATCCGACTCAAGAAGAAATCGTGGAAGCGATGAGTGAAAATTACTGCCGCTGCGGCTGCTATTTTCGTATTAAGTCGGCTGTTGCCCGGGCCGCTGAAATCAAGCAGGAGATGGCCTAATGACCACGTCACAAGAACCAAAGACCAAAAAACGGCGCTGGCGAGTTACCCGTCGTGGCTTTTTGCTCGGAGCCGGCGCGACCGCCGGTACATTAGCCATCGGGGTTTTGGCCGGTCGCCGGCCGTTTTATCGCTTTTTGGCTGGGCAGCTCGACAATGCGTCTGCGCCCGGCGGCCCAGCTGAAGACCCCATCGCCTGGTTCGAAATATCCCCTGATAACGATATCTCCATTTTTATCAATCGGGTTGAAATGGGGCAGGGGGTCCACACCTCAATGGCCCAGATCGGCGCTGAAGAATTGGGCATTGATTTTGAGCAGTTGACGGTCGTGCAGGCCGGTACGCAAAAAGGTGCGGAACCGGCGGCCGTGACCGGCGGCAGCAATACGATATCGTCAGCGTATTTGCCGCTGCGCAAGGCGGCCGCAGCTATGCGTGAGATGTTGATTATTCAGGCGGCCGGGATGCTCGGTGCGCCAGCCGCTGACCTGGAAGCGGTGTCAGCCACCGTGCGTTCAAAATCTGATGCCGATCAGAGCCTCACCTATGGGGAAATTGTAGCGGCCACCACAGAATGGCCGGAGCTGCAGGAAGAACCGGTACTTAAAGAGGCGTCTGAATTTCAAATTATCGGGCGGTCAATTCCGCGGGTTGACTTTGAAGCCAAATTGACCGGTCAACCGGTTTACGGGTATGACCTCAAAACAGAAGGCATGCTGTACGGAGCGGTGATCCGGCCGCCGACAATCGAAGCCACGTTACTGTCCGTAAATGCGGGTTCAGCAGCAGAGCGCGACGGCGTAGTTGAAGTGGTCGTTGATGAGGAACTAGGTTTTGCTGGGGTTGTGGCTACGACCCGGGCGGCCGCCTGGACCGCTGTCAACTCTCTCGATGTCGAATGGGATGAAGGGCATTTGTGGAGCCAGGAAGAGCTCGATGACATGCTCGATTTTGATATGCTTGATGGGTACGTCATCCAAAAGGAAGGCAATGCTCTTCGAGTGATTGATGGTGAGCCAACCCTCGCTGCTGAATACCGCACGCCGATGGCCGTTCACGCTCATCTGGAGCCGCAGGCAGCCATGGCTGATTTTCAGGATGGGAAATTAAAAATTTGGACCTCTACCCAAGGACAAGGAACGGTTAAAGGTCAGATTGTGGCCGTGTTGGGGATGGAAGAGGCGGATGTTGAAGTGGTTCCCACGTATCTGGGTGGCGGTTTTGGCCGTCGTCTGAATGCCAATGTGGCCCTCGAAGCGGCGCTTCTGGCGCGTGCGGTCGGCCGGCCGGTTCACGTGGGCTGGACCCGCCAGGAAGAAATGCGTCACGGTTATGTGCGGCCGTCAACCCGCAGCCAGCTTTCCGCCAAATTAAACAACAATCGCATCGAAGCGCTTTCCCATCGGCAAGCCAGCGGTGAGGTCGCCTTCCCATTTTTCCCCGGCTTTTTGCAAGCGATTTTTGGCACCGATTTTGGTGCCTGGCGCGGCTCCTTTAACTTTTACGAGGGCATCCCAAACCGGCAGCTGGGTGCCTATCTGGCCCGAATGCCCATCAAGACCGGATGGTGGCGCGGACTGGGATTGATGTCAAACATCTTTGCTACTGAAAGTTTTATGGATGAGATGGCTCACGCGGCCGGTGTTGATCCGCTGGAGTTTCGCCTTGCTCACCTGAGTGACGATCCGTTTAGCCAGCGGATGCGCGGCGTTCTCGAGGCCGCGGCCGAGCGAGCCGGTTACGGTGAATCGCTGCCGGAAGGACGCGCTTTTGGCGTGGCCTGCGGCCCCGATGTGGATACCGTGGTGGCCATGATTTCTGAAATTTCGGTTGATGACGATGGGTTTATCACCGTGCATAAAGTCACCCAGGCCATTGATGCGGGCCTCTTTATCAATCCGGATGGGGCAAAGGCGCAGGCTCAGGGCTCGATTATCATGGGTTTGAGCTCGACGTTAATCGAAGAGCTGACGGTTTCTGAGGGAAGGGTGGTACCGAATAATTTTGATCGCTATCCGCTTTTAACCATTGACCGGGCGCCGGAAATCGAAATTGTACTTTTGGAATCGGATCTGCAGCCGCGCGGCATGGGTGAACCGCCTATGGGGCCGGTAGCGGCTTCCGTGGCCAACGCGCTCTTTAATCTGACCGGCAAGCGGATTCGCCAGCTTCCTTTGACACCGGAACGAGTTCGCGCTGCGTAACATTCAAAAGTTCAACTTCTTTCACAAAGAAGTTGAACTTCTGCCGTTTATTATGACCAACAACATTCCTCCTAAGCTGCAGGAAATTATCGAAGATTTTGATTTTTTGGAAGGACAGGAAAAATTAATGCACCTGCTGGAGCTGTCTGAACGCCTGCCGGATCTTCCCGAACGGCTGCAGTCGATCCGCGACCAGTTTGGTCAGGTTCACGAGTGCATGTCTCCGGTCTTTATCCACGCTGAGAAAGAAAACGGCCGCATGGCTTTTTATTTCGACATTCCGCGCGAAGCGCCAACCGTGCGCGGCTACGGCATGATTTTGAGCGAGGGGCTGAACGGCCTAACCCCGGCCGAGGTTGCGGTCGTCCCAGACGATTTTTACCTGGGTATGGGGCTTAACAAGGTCATTTCCGGGCAGCGCCTTAACGGCATGGGCGCGATTTTGCGCTACATGAAGAATTTGGCCGAGAATCACGAAGGGTAGTTGGCTATTGGTTTATTGGTGTATTGATAATTGATCATTTCCGATTGATTATTGATTATCTGCAATTAGATAGGTTTTGATCTGTTGGTGAAAGTGGTCGGCCGGACCGGTTATGAAACCCGGACCTCCAAAGTGTTTAGCCGCTTCACCCTCAAAAATAATCATATCGGTAAAGATATCGAGAACCATCTCCAAAAACATTTCCTGGGAAGCCCACAGCTCAGCCAATAACTGGGTCAGGGTATCAACCTCGTTTTGATTGAGTAAGCATCTACGAACGGTTTCCAAAGTTTTTATGCCATATGAGTCGGTAAAGGTTTCCCTGCTTTCAAAAAAGCCATCATCCCGTTTGAGATCCTGATCAAAGCTCGGATTGTCGCTTCCGCGGCGAATCACCTCAATAGCTGTAAATGACGTGTAGTCAAATCCCAACCATGTCGCATAATACGCCTTGGAGAGCCTGCCGCCTGAAGCGATAAATGCACCGGTATGAATTTGGGCAATGACAGACGGTTCGTTTCCGCTCAGGAGATCGATTTTGCGTTTTGCGCCTTGCTTTATGGGAAAAACTGTAGATTCACTCATTTTTTAACTCTTGGGCAAAATCCTTTATCAACCGCGCGCCATTTTGCCACACTGCCTGACGAACGCTCTCGGCCGGAATCCCCTTTAGCTGCCCAATCATTTGGACCACCTCTTTGATATGACCCGGGCGGCCGCTCTCCCCGGTGAACCACGCCAATCCGGATCCACCATCAGTTTCTGTAAGTAGTTGATTGAGGGGCAGTTCGGCAGCCAGCTGCTGGATGAGCTTGTCGTGCAGGACGGCTACGCCAATTGTGAACATGTAACCCCGCGAAATCATTTCCCGAAATACGTCGAGCGGGCCGGAATACCAGTGAACGATCGCTTTTTTGATTTGATACTCAGCGAGGCGGGTTAAAATCTCCTCCTCTGCCGCCTTGGTATGCAAATTGACCCACTTATCGTACTTTTGGGCCGCCGAAAGAAAGAAGTCAAATACCTCGCGCTGCAGAGGATCGGTTGAGCGATCTTCTACCCACAAAAAATCAAGGCCAATTTCACCCAGAAATGGGGCATCGGGCAGCAAATTCTCAACTTCGTGTAGCGAGTCTATTTGCTCGGCCGCGTACCACGGATGGATTCCCAATCCGGTCACAATCCAGGAGGAGTCACCCGCCAGGTTGAGCGTTTTCCGATATGAATCAAGGGAGACGCTGTTGGCGAATGACAATATTTTCTCTTGCTGAATTTCCTTCAAAATAGAGGGCTGATCAGCCGGAAGATATAAATCAAGGTGGGTATGAGCATCAAGCCACATGGGTAAGTTGACAATTTGATTAATTTAATCCTTAGGCAGCACAATCAGAGTGCAACTTGGGTTATATTCTAAAGTGTAGCGCAATTTGCGGCCTTTTTGTGCAGCCAATCAGCCGCTGTGAAAATCAAAATCGGATGAATAATAATGGCGATGGGTCGCGTTTGGGTATATTTGGTCGGTGAAATTTGAGTATTGATAAATGAACACCGATAACTCGTTGTCATTCCCGCGAAAGCGGGAATCCATTGAATTGCCACCGATGGATCCCCGCCGCAGTTTACCCCCGTGAAGACGGGGGCCGGGATGACGGGCATGTGTTGGAAGTATCCGCTTGAAATCTTCAGAATCCGGTTAATAAACGCGATTGGTCGTGTTTGGATCTCATGTGGCCGATGAATTAATTGAATTGAGGATTTAAATGGATACAAACCCCTGTCATTCCGAGCGAAGCGAGGAATCTAGTTAAGTTGTGTTTAGGTCTAGATGGCCGAAACTGGAAGCGCTTCTCTTCTAGCAAAGGCTTATTTCACCGAAAATTGATGAGATCCCTCGCTCCGCTCAGGATGACAGGTAGACTGCCGACGATGAATAACGAAATTTGAGAATAATTTCTGAAGTTATTAAGTAGTTTACAAAAAGAATTGTTAAAAAAAGCCACGGATTAACACGAATTTTCACAGATTTCTCTCTTTAATCTGCGAAAATCTGCGCAATCTGCGGACACTTTCTTCAGAAAACTTTTTGTAACTTACCTAAACCAGGTGCATCCAACTATGAAAAATTTGTATTTGATAATCACTCTTTTTGCTGTTTTCGCTCTGGCCGCCTGTGGATCGGTATCGGAACCAGCAGCAGATGCGATAGCTCAGGCCCCGTTGATGGTTGAGGCGATGGACTTAAAAGACGCGGAATCGGCCGCAGATAGCGAAGCTGAAGAATCGCTTTCCATCCCGGAGGTTGAGGAAGATCAGCCTGCTGACCCAGAGGAGATCCAGCCGGCAGTCACGCCAACGGCCGAAACCCCGCTTGATTTGCCCCTCCCACTCACCCCTCCTCAGGGTGAAGGACCCTTTTACCCGGTTGAGAAACCGGCCGATCGCGACAATAATCTGGTCGTGGTTGAAGGGTTATCATCTCTGCCCGAAGGGTCGATTCTTACTCTTTCCGGCCGTCTGCTGAGAACCGATGGCACGCCCATCGGCGGAGCCGTCATCGAGATTTGGCAAACCGACAATAACGGCGTTTATCTGCATCCCAACGATCCGGGGATTGCCAATCGAGACCCTGCTTTTCAATCTTATGGGGAAGCGGTGACGGCCGCTGACGGCAACTACGCCTTTGTGACCCTCCTTCCAAATATTTATGGCAACCGGCCGCGTCATATCCACGTCAAAGTGGTTCAAGACGACCGCGAACAGCTGACCACCCAATTTTATTTTGCCGGCGATGAGCGGCTGCAGAGCGATGGCTTAGTCGCCAGCGCGGGAGAGGATCTTTCCCTGCTGCTGGTGGATATGAGTGAGGGGGTAGACGAAAATGGCCGGCCGGTCCTCGTGGGCGTGCGCGACATTGTTCTCCCTTAACAATTTGACCGATCGATTGACAAGTAAATCCGGATACCAGGCATCGAGCGCAGGCGTGATTTCCTAATCACGCCTACAGCGCTACATGGGGTGAGGTCCCGCTTTCAATTCTCAAAATGATCCTGGACGGTTTCCTGTGGACGATGGATATAAAAATCTAGCCGCTCGGCCGGAAGAGGCGTGTTCCCTAAAATCAAATCGGCCGCCTTTTCGGCCACCATCATGGTGGGCGCATATAGATTTCCGTTGGGAATCGTCGGAAACACCGAGGCATCAACAACGCGCAGCCCTTCCAGCCCGTGAACGCCCATGGTTTGAGGATCTACAACAGCCATATCGTCAACTCCCATTTTGCAGGTGCAGGAGGGATGATAGGCGGTTTCCCCTTCCCGGCCGATCCAGTCAAGTATTTCTTCTGGTGATTGAACGGCCGGTCCGGGAGATATTTCACCCCCGTTAAACGGCTCAAATGCGGGCTGCCCCAATATTTCTCTTGTTTTTTCAATCGCTTCCACCCATTCTCGCCGATCGTTGGGGGTAGAAAGATAGTTAAACTGGAGTGCGGGATAGACGGCGGGATCGGCCGACCTGATTTTTACCGAACCGCGGACGTCAGAGTACATCGGGCCGACGTGAACCTGGTAACCATGCCCCCCGTTGGGTGATGAGCCATCATATCGTATGGCAACCGGCAAAAAGTGAAACATCAAATTGGGCCACTGCACGTCCTCATTGGAACGAATAAATCCACCGGCTTCAAAATGATTGGTGGCGGCCGCTCCGGATTTGTTTAACAGCCACTGTAACCCCACCCACGGTTTGTTGTACCAGACGGTTGAGGGATATACCGAAACCGGCTGCGTGCACGCGTGCTGCACGTACACTTCCAGGTGATCCTGCATGTTTTCGCCGACGCCCGGCAGGGAATGTACCACTTTAACCCCCACTGACTCGAGGTCGGCAGCCCGGCCAACCCCCGATACCTGGAGCAGATGGGGTGAATTGATCGCCCCGCCGCATAAAATGATTTCACGGGCATAAATGGTTTGCGGCGTGCCCCATCGTGGTTTAATTTCAACCCCCACAGCCCGCTTTCCTTCAAAAAGGATGCGCCGTACAAATGTCTGGGTCAATACGTTGAGGTTTGGCCGCTGTTTGATGATGGGGTGAATATAGGCTTGAGAAGCGCTACGGCGACGGCCGCGGTGAATGTTTTTATCAAACCGGGCAAATCCTTCTTGCCTGTACCCGTTGACATCTTCGGTTAGGGGGTAGCCGGCCTGCTGAACCGCTGCAAAAAATGCCTGAAAAAGAGGATTGTTTGCCGGCCCGCGCTCCATGACGAGGGGGCCGCTTCTGCCGCGGAAACCGTCATCATGATCTGCGGCCAGAGCATTTTCCATTTTCTTAAAGTAGGGGAGGCAGTGGTGAAAGCCCCAGTGAGCCATTTCGGAGTTTTCCGCCCAGCGCTCAAAATCAAGCGGATTTCCACGCTGGAAAATCATGCCGTTGATGCTGCTTGACCACCGAGGATCTTGCCCCGGCCGTGAAAAATTCTTCGATTGTGCATAAACGGCTCCGGCTCAGAGTGGTAACACCAATCGTAAAACCGGTTGCCGATGGGAATGGTCAGGGCGGCCGGCATATGAATAAAGATATCCCACCACGAATCCCAACGCCCGGCCTCGAGCACCAGAACCCGGTTTGAGCGGTTTTCGCTGAGCCGATTGGCCAGCACACTTCCGGCCGATCCACCCCCGACAATTAAAAAATCTATGTTTTTCATAAGACCACAGATAACAGACTTCAGACTACAGACTTCAGACTACAGACTTCAGACTACAGAAGATCTGTCATCTGTGGTCTGTTGTCTGCAGTCTTTAATAAACCGTCCAGCCGGTACAGTAACAAATATTGTATTCTAGCTGATTTTCAGGCACAATCCAGCCGAAACGTAAACCGATATTAGATACAGATAGTGAGAGGTTGTGGCTAAAAGCGCCGTTCAGGGAAAACGCAAAGCGGATGAGACCCGCAAAATAATTTTTGATGCGGCCAGTCAAATATTAATTCAGGCCGGCTTATCCAGTTTGACTCTGGATAAAGTAGCCGCGACGGCCGGTTTGAGTAAAGGTGGGCTGCTCTATCACTTCCCGACAAAAATCGCTCTGGTTGACGGGTTATTTAAGCACCACAACGCCTTGTTTGAAGCGCGGCTGCAAGATTTATACGAGCGGGAAAAAGATTCCCCTGGGGCGTGGGTTCGGGCTTATGCCCTGGCTTCCCTGGAACAAATAAACGATCCCGACACGGCCAGCCTATACGCCAGCCTATTTGCGGCCGAAGAAAAATACGTCAGCGCCCATCAAATCATGCGCGACAAGTATAAGAAGTGGCAAAAGCGGCTCGAAGACAGCCGCCTCGATACCAAATTAGCCACCTTGATTCGTTTTGCCGTTGATGGGATGTGGTTTTCTATAAAAAATGATTACGCCCCACCGGGGATCGAGCTGCAGCAGTGGATTTTAGAAAAGCTGTTTGAATTGACCGAAAAACATTCAGAATTTTCGCTGCTGATTGGCGGTGATGGATAAGTGAATGTGAAACAGGGTGGCATGAAGGTACAGCTCAAAAATATCTGGAAAATATTTGGACCAAGCCCAAAACATATCTTAAATACGATTGAAGCCTCAAATTCACGAGCTGATATCCTGGCGGATACCGGCCATGTATTGGCCGTTCGCCAGGTCAATCTCGACATTGCAGCCGGAGAAATTTTTGTGGTGATGGGGTTATCCGGTTCGGGGAAGTCGACCTTAATTCGCTGCCTTTCTCGCCTGATCGAGCCAACCGAAGGTCAAGTCATCATCAACGGCCGTGACGTGACTACGATGAATGAAAGCCAGCTGCGGGAACTGCGCCGCCACACGGTTAGCATGGTTTTTCAGCGATTTGGCCTCTTTCCACATCGGCGGGTCATCGAAAATGTTGCCTATGGCCTCGAAATTCAGGGCGTACCGGCCGCTGAACGACGGGATAAGGCGCAGCAAATCCTCGAGCTGGTTGGATTAAACGGTTGGGGGGACCATTTCCCTCACGAATTAAGCGGCGGTATGCAGCAGCGGGTGGGGCTGGCCCGAGCGTTGGCCGTCGACCCGGAAATTTTGTTGTGTGATGAACCGTTTAGCGCCCTCGATCCCCTCATTCGGCGGGATATGCAAAATGAGCTGCTCAATTTGCAGCAGGCTCTCCAGAAAACGATCATTTTTATTACGCATGATTTTTTGGAGGCCCTCAAAATCGGGGATCGCATCGCCATCATGAAGGATGGGCTAATTGTGCAGGTGGGAACACCGCAGGAAATTATCACGAACCCGGCAGATGAGTACGTCCGCGAGTTTATCCAGGATGTGCCTCGTTCGCGGGTGTTGACCGCCGGGTCGGTGATGAAGGCTGTTTCTGAGATTCCAGGATTCTCAAAGAATCCCGGAATCTTAACCACCACTACCCTTCAGGACCTCATCCCGCTGGTTGCTGCACTCGACGGCCCTCTTGCGGTTGAAGACGAAACCGGTTCCGTCGTCGGCATTATCAATCGGGAAATTGTGATGATGGCCCTGGCCGAACAGGGGGCAACAGAGTAAATGGCCTCATTGTCCTTCCCAAAATCAACCTCAAAAAGAAAGATCAAACCCTTCTGGCCGGTGGTTGTTTCTCTTCTTCTGCTCCTGCTTCTGGGGGCGGCCGTTATCCCTGAGCTTGATCTCTTTCCAGAGAGTTGGAATATCGGTCTGCGCGAGCCCTTTAACGAGTTTAAGCGCTGGGTGGTTATCAATCGCACAACCCACTGGATGTTTGTGTTTTTCTTCGAGCCGTTGAGCAACGCTTTAGATTTTATCATCCGCCTGGTCGAAAATTTTCTGCTGTGGCTGCCGTGGCCGGTGACGATGGTGCTGTTTTTTTGGAGCGCTCACAAAATTTCCGGTTTGCGTCTGGCGCTTTTGGTCAGCGGCTGCCTTTTTTTAATGGGCATGTTCGGATTGTGGGAGGCGAGCATGCAAACGCTGGCCTTGATGACCATTTCGGTTGTGATTGCCCTGGGTCTTGGCATTCCGTTGGGCATATGGTCAGCTCGCAGCGAGCGAGTGGAGTGGATGCTGCGGCCGGTGCTCGACGCCATGCAAACGGTGCCGATCTTTGTCTACTTAATCCCGGTGGTGCTCTTCTTTGGCATCGCTCGCGTGCCCAGCGCGATAGCCACCATCGTTTATGCCCTGCCACCGGCGATTCGCCTGACGAGCCTGGGTATTCGCCGCGTCCCGGCCGATGCCCTCGAAGCGGCCGATGCATTTGGTTCCACCGACCGACAAAAGCTGATTAAAGTCCAAATTCCCATGGCCATGCCCTCAATCATGGCCGGGGTGAACCAGACCATCATGATGGCCCTCAGCATTGTGGTGTTGGCGGCCCTCATCGGCAGCGGTGGCCTTGGGGATGTGGTGCTAAAAGCATTGCGGCGTCTTCAGGTGGGTGTCGCTCTTGAGGCCGGATTGGCCATCGTCGTGATGGCTATTTTGCTCGATCGCTTCAGCGTTGCTCTGGGGCAATTTAGCGTGATCAATCAGGCCTCTTTTCGGGGTTTTCGGCTTCTGCCAGATCGCTGGCGGGGAATCGGCTGGGTTGATTGGTTTGAGAACGGCCTCGACGGACTTTATCGCTGGATCGAGAGGATGACCAACCGGTTGGGCCAGCTTCTGCCGTCACCCCTTAAACCCTACCAGGATGCCCTTTTATTTGGCGCATTTTGCCTGTTTTTCTTGTTTATCCTCCTTTTATCGGGGGTTGATTCTTTTCCGGAAGGGTTAAATTTAGAGATCAGTCGGCCGGTCGATGCCCTGGTGAGCTGGATGCAGGTGAACCTCTATGAGATCGGCAATACCGGCTTAGGCACCGGCCCGTTCCGCGACTTCTTAATCATTCGCATATTTTTACCCCTGGCTGATTTTTTGACCAACGTCGTTCCCTGGCCGGTTATTTTGCTTGTGTTTGGGGCGGCGGCCTGGCAAACCGGCCGGCGTCGGCTGACGGTGGGGGTCATTTTAATGCTCCTGCTCATCGGTCTGACCGGCATGTGGTCGTTTGCCATGGACACGTTGGGGCAAACGCTTGTAGCCGTGATAATTTGTGTCCTGATTGGCATCCCGCTGGGTATTTGGGCCAGCCGCAGCAATACCGTGGATCGGTTAATCCGGCCGATTCTCGATTTTCTGCAGACTATCCCCATTTTTGTCTATCTCGTGCCGGTGATTATGCTCTTTGGTTCCGGCAGCGTGGCCGGTTTGATCGCTTCTGTTTTGTATGCGGTGGTCCCGGTGATTCGGCTGACCAATCTGGGCATCCGCCAGGTGGATCAAACGATCCTAGAATCGGCCGAGGCGTTTGGGTCAACCTCCTGGCAGCGCTTGTTAAAGGTTGAGGTGCCGCTGGCCGCGCCATCAATCATGCTAGGCATAAACCAGACCATTATGATGGCCCTGGCCATGGTCATCATTGCCGGTTTAGTTGGAGCAACCGGGCTGGGATTGGAGGTGGTTCAGGGATTTGCCAACAATAATCTCGGCCGCAGCGTTGAAGCCGGCCTGGCGATCGTCTTGTTGGCCATGGTCATTGATCGAATTACCGAGGCGTGGGCGGAAAAGGCGGCTCAGGCAGCGAATTTATAAAGACAAGAGACAGGAGACCAGAGACGAGAGAGAGGATGTGGACAATATAATTCTTAGAGATTTTAACCTATGTTGCGGCCTTATTAGACAGCCGAGTTAGTAAGTTTAAAAGAATTAGTTTGTTAATCTAGTCGTCATTCCCACGGAAGCGGGAATCCATTGCTTTGCCACCGATGGATCCCCGCCGTAGTTTACCCCCGTGAAAACGGGGGCCAGGATGACGGGTCTATTTAGTCAAAAGGCGCATTGCGCCGAAAAAGGAGAAGTAAAATGAAATTTTCGAAGATAGGTTTATTTTTAGGTATGACCGCTTTGGTGGCCCTGGTAGCCGCCTGCGGCAGCGGTGGTGGAGAGCAGGCGGCCGCCGGCGGTGAAGGTGAAGAGGCCGCTGCCGGGCCAAAAGAGCGGATCGTGCTGGTGGAAAACCCATGGCCGGCCTCCTCCCTCAACGTCAACGTGGCCAAAATCATCATCGAGCAAGAATTGGGCAACGAAGTGGAAATTGTCGCCCTTGACGAAAATGGCCAGTGGGATGCCCTGGCTACTGGTGAAATAGACGCCAGCCTGGAGGTTTGGCCATCCGGTCATGGAGAGCGCATTGCCGAATATATCGACGAGTTAGGGACGGTAGAAGACGGTGGAAAGCTTGGACCGCTGGGGGAGATCGGCTGGTATGTACCAACATATATGATCGACCAAAATCCGGCGCTGGCAACCTGGGAGGGGTACGCAGACCCGGCCGTTGGCGAGCTGTTCGCCTCGGCTGAAACCGGCAGCAGCGGCCGATTCCTCGGTGCGGATCCTAGCTGGGTGCAAAACGATGAAGCGATTATCTCAAATTTGGAGCTTCCATTTCAGGTCGTTTGGACCGGTTCGGAAGATGCTCTGCTGGCGGAGGTATCCTCAGCTTATTCTCGCGAAGAACCGGTATTATTTTATTTTTACGCTCCACACGCCCTTTTCAGCAGCTTTGATTTAACGCAGGTTGAGCTTCCGCCATACAGCGATGAATGTTATGCTGATCCGGCGGCGATTGATTGCGCTTATCCGGCCGATGAATTGATGAAAATTTTTAGCAGTGAACTGGCTGAAAAAGATGCCGACGTGCATACTTTTCTGAGTAATTTTAACTATAGCTCCGAAGCCCAAATCGCCATGTTGGGTGATCTTGATGGGGGGGCAACGATTGAAGAAGCGGCTCAAAATTGGGTCGACGCCAACGAAGCGGTTTGGCGCGCCTGGCTCCCATAAAATAAAAAAAGGTCTGGGGTAGTGTTGCTACCCCAGACCCGCAAAAAATTTGATTTTTTGCAACAGTTCAGCTGCTCCGGCCGGTCTCTGACCGTGCCGGCTGGTGGCTCGGTGAGGACACTGGCCACAGCCCTTGAAGTATATAGTTACGTTTTTTAATTATTCGCTGGTGACCGATACCGAACCGGAGCCGACATCCAAACGAATGTCGATGCGATTGACATCATCATCGTTGTACCCTTCGGTTTGCCATATGCCATCTCGGTTTCGCTCACCACTGACAAGCTTAAACCGATCGGGGGTGGAAAATGATCCACTGCCGCTATCTACATCAATTCGGGCTTCCATCGAATCCGGCAAATAGAGGCGGATCGAGCCGGAGCCTCCATCAATAACCATTTCCAGCTGCCCCTGGCTGGGCAGGGTAAATTGGCTGGAACCGCTGCCCATGTCTACCTCAATTTCATAACTGCCGTTGGCCAACCTCGTTTCGGAAGATCCGGAACCACCGTCAATCCACAGCTCGGTAAGTTGCAGACCGGATAAATTATTCTCACTGCTGCCGGAGCCTAAATCGAGATTTAAATCCAGCGGCAGGTCATCGGTCAGTTGAATATCCCACCGGTTCTCTCTACTGGTGCTCCACGGCCACCTGCTGTTGTTCATTTCCATTTCATAGATGGCAACCCCTCGGGCAACCGTATAATCTTCAACGATGTTGCCGACATAATCGATATTGCCTTCGATTAGACGCCCTTCAGCGGCCCCCCCATCGATATAGATGGGAAAGGCAGATCCGTCGATCGTGATCCGGCCGCTGTCAGCTTCGCCAATCGGTTGGGAAATAATGTGTTCCCTAACTTCAACGGCGCTGGCGCTGGTGTAATTCTCAAAAAATGGAATCGAGTCAGCAAAGAGAAGGATGGCCCCAAACACGGCTACGGCGCTAATGCCTACCAATCCACTCATCAAAGAGCCAAAAGCACCGGGCAGCTGTCGGGCAATGATGTTGATGCCTGCAAATACCAGAAAGAGAGGCCACACCCGCCAAACCGCTTCCCAGTGAAGCTGACCATCAATGATGTTGAGATTGCTCAGTAAAAAGTAAACGCCTAACGCGATGAGAACCACCGGTCCAAACAGAGAAGGAGATTGCCGTCGTTTCCGCGACGGTCTCTGGCGAGCTGGATGCTGGTTGTTTGATGGCGTAATAACGGTTGACTTTTGCGGTTCAAACAGCTCTTTCTCCTGCTCTTTTAACGCCTTAATTTCAGTTTCTGGTTCTTTTCCCATGGGATGATTTCCTCGTGCACCCTTGTTTAAATAAGGAGATATTTGAATCAAAAATTGGGCTTCATTATCTGCCTTTACGAGCCGACTTAAATTCAGGTTGCAAAGGTCAATTCATAGTTTGCCAAAACCCCTAAACTTGTATACCATCCCCAAACAAAACAGCTTGTTTTTATACAAGACATACAGGAAAACAGCTGCCTTTTCCGCCAGCGGCAATAAGCTGACGGAAATAACATTTATACTTTTGGCTTTAAGGAGGCTCAACAGAAAATGAAGGAGTATGAGACTAGTAAAATTCGAAATGTCGCTGTTGTATCGCACAACGGGGCCGGTAAAACAACTTTAATTGAGCGACTCCTATTTCAAACAGGCGCCACCACTCGCATGGGAAGCGTGATTCACGGAACATCGATTATGGACTTTGAGGAAGAAGAAATTTCTCGTCAAAGCTCTATTTCATCGTCAATCGCTTTTTTTGAACGTAACGGGGTGAAGGTAAATTTACTGGATACCCCGGGTTATATCGATTTTGTGGGGGAAGTCAACAGTGCGTTAACTGTGGCGGAGGGGGCTTTGGTTCTGGTCGAGGCTCTTTCGGGTGTTGAAGTGGGAACAGAGGTGTATTGGAATGAGGCTGTGAAGCGCAATATGCCGCGTGTCCTGGTTATCAATCGCATGAATCGCGAAAACGTGCGCGTGAGCCGCACGATGGAAAGTATCCAGGAAAACCTCGACGCCAATTTTGTACCGCTGCAGATTCCGCTGGGTGAAGGTCCTGAATTTAAAGGGGTTATAGACCTGCTTTCGATGCAGTGCCGCGTGGGAGAGGACGATCATCGGGAGCCGATCCCCCCTGAACTTGAAGAGGCCGCCCAGGAAGCCCACATGGCGGTAGTAGAAGCGGCCGCTCTGGGTGATGACGCCCTAATGGAAAAGTATTTTGAAGAAGACAATCTTTCTGATGAAGAGATCGTTCAGGGTTTGCGCAAGGCGATGTTGGCCGGTGAAGTGGTCCCCATCGTCTATTCAGCACCAGAAGTTGGTATCGCCGTTCTGCCCGTACTGGGGGTCTTGACCCGGTTGATGCCCAGCCCGGATGAAATGGGTGAGTTTACGGTCACCGACTTATCAGGCAACGAAAAAAGTTATTCGGTCAGCGACGATTCCCCAATGACCGCCTTTGTTTTCAAAACCCGCGATGACCAATACGGCAAGACCAGCTTTATTCGCATGTATGGTGGGGTTTTGAACTCTGACACGCGCGTCTACGATGTAAAAAACCAAACTGAAGTGCGGGTCGGCTCTCTGCAGCTGCTACGTGGGAAAGAGCAGGTTCAGGTCAATAAGCTACACGCCGGAGATATTGGCGTCGTGGTGAAATTGGGTGATGTTTTAACCAACGATACTTTAATTGAATCGAAGGGGGATTGGAAACTTCCCCCGATCAAGCAGCCAAACCCCATTGTCCAAGTGGCTGTACATCCGGTATCCCAATCTGACGTGGCCAAATTGAGCGAGGTGTTGACCCGTTTGACTGAAGAGGACAAAACGCTGCGCTGGTACTCAGAAAGAGCCACAAAGGAGACCATTTTGGCGGGGATGGGGATGACCCATCTTGATATTGCCGTCAAAAAAGCCAAATCAAAATTTGGTTTAAACATCACCACTACAACCCCCAAGGTTCCTTATCGCGAGACCATTACCGGGGAAGCGAGAGCTGAATATACCCACAAGAAACAATCCGGTGGGGCAGGTCAATATGCTCGAGTGATGTTACGACTGGAAACCTTAAACGATGATGATGAATTTGAATTTTCATCGGAAATCTTTGGTGGAGCGATTTCCGGGCCATTTGTGACCGCAACCGAAAAGGGATGTCGGGCGGTACTCGAATCGGGTCCCATGGCCGGTTACCCGGTGACCGGGGTCAAGGCGATTGTCTACGACGGGAAAGAACACCCGGTTGACTCCAAAGAAATCGCTTTCCAGACGGCCGGTCGTGAATGCTTCAAAAAGGCGATGATGCAGGCCGGCCCCACACTGCTTGAACCGATTTATACCGTGACCGTTACGGTGCCTGAGGCCAGCATGGGAGATATCCTTGGCGATATGAATACCCGCCGCGCCCGGGTTCAAGGGATGGAGAACGTCGGGAACAAGAGCATCATTAAGGTCGAGGTTCCCCTGGCCGAAGTGTTGACCTATTCGGCCGACCTGCGCTCGATGACCGGCGGCCGGGGCGTTTACGGCATGGAGTTCAGCCATTACGGCCGGGTGCCGAATCACCTGCAGGATCAAATTAAAGCGAACGCGCAAAAAGAGGCGGAAGAGGCGTAATAATCCTTTCCCGCTGAAATTTTCAACCACAAAAGCACAAAAATCACAAAAAGAAAGAAATTTTGTGGTTTTTGTGCTTTTTAAGTGGATCATCTTTGAGATTTTAAAATCAGGATGACACGAATTTTAAGGATTTTTTATTAACGTGATTCTGAACTTTGACCTACTCAATACTCTGTAACAGAACTGTTTTTTACTTCTTACTTTCTAGTAATTTTCTGCGGCGGCCGAAGAATTTTTAGTTTTGACAACCAAACACCAATCGCGAAACGTCATTCCCGCGAAAGCGGGAATCTACTGGATGGCCACCGATGGATCCCCGCCGTCGTTTACCCCCGTGAAGACGGGGGCCAGGATGACGAGTCTGTTTTGAAAGTCGGTTCATAGCTACATTTATTTGTAAATCTTCAATATTCATCGGTAAAAGTAATTAAGAAAGCTTAAGTTACAGAGTACTCAATTTTATGCCACAATTCTTTAAAGTAATCCTCCGTGATTTTATTGACAAAGATGTGGGGATTAAGGGGATTTGGCTAAATTTCTGGAAAAATCCCCTTAATCTCCTAATCCCTGTTTCAAATTTTTATACATAAACATTCATTAATCAATTGTGAAATGAAACTCTGCCTTCAAGGCGATTGATAAAAATAGCGGAAATCCCCCCGATGAAGGGTAAAACGGCCAGCCCCTGCAGCGCCAACCCCAATCCGATGGTGTCGGCAATTTGCCCGACAGCAGCACTCCCGATAGACCCCCCAAAAAACATAAACCCCAAAACAAGCCCGGCCGCCAACGCTTTCTGATTTGGCAAATAGCTCTGGACCGTCAAAACCAGAATGCTGTGCGGCATGCCGGCAAAAAAGCCGCCGAGGAAGAGCAGCAGCATACGCAGCAGCCCAGGTGCCGGTATCGCAAAAAAGAGCGGTAAAACCGCCAGCCCCAAGGCGACAATGATAACCGGTTTACCACCAACACGATCGGCCATCACCCCACCCACATAGCCGCCAATCGCTCCCCCGGCCATATAAAGCCCGGACAAAATACCGATAATATTTAGATCAACCGACAGCTCGACGAGCAGCTTGGGCAAATAAGTCATCAGGGTGACGCCGATGGAGCTGTAGCAAATGATGGTGATCAGCAGGGGCAGCAGCGCAAGCCAGCGGGTTTCTCTTCTGGGTGATGCGGCCGCTGTCGGAGCCGCTGCTGGTGAGGCGGCCGGTTTTGATTCACTGGTGGGAGCCTGGTGAGGATTAATGACCCAACGCCAGCTCATGGCCAGCGAAATGGCGGCGATCGCCGGCAAAAATACAAAGCTGCGATATCCATAACCATCGATGAGGACGCCGGTTACAATCGGCCCCACAAACAGCCCCATTTGCCCCAGCAAAAAGAAAACGGCCGTGGCCTGATTGCGGTGGTTGGTTAAAACCTGGGTGGCCACAGAAGTGCCGGAGGGATGAAATGCCCCGGACCCAATCCCCATCAGCGTGATGGCGATCAGGGCAACCCATCCGTCGGTTAGGGCGGTCACAAAACCTAAGCCGCACATCCATCCAATTCCGCCAATCACCAGCCAGCGAGGGCCAATTCGATCGGCCATCCAGCCAAACAGCGGTTGAGCCAATGCGCTGCCAATATTGTAAATGACGAGCGTAGCGGCCACAGCTACATTGGATAATCCGAGATTGACGGCCAGCAGGGCCACGATCAAATTGCGGCTGCTGTTGAGCAAATCAACAAAGAAGTGGGTCAGACCCACCGCCCAATAATCTTTTTGGGTGGGGAGAGAGCGGATGAGAGAGAGTGAAGCCATAGTGAGAGACGAGATGGGAAATACGAGATACGAGATGGGAAATACGAGATGGGAAATACGAGATGGGAAATACGAAGTGTCAGATACGAACGTATTTCTAATCTCGTATCTCGTATCTCAAAATCAGGTTGCCAAATTGATCCACCCGGGCCTGCCACCTGGGTGGAATCACAATTGTTGAGTCATATTGAAAAACAACGGCCGGACCGCTAAAGGAATGGCCATGCTGCAATTTATGCCGATCGTAGAGAGTGGTATCTACCGCCTGTCCGCCAAACCAAACCGCTTTTTGCCCGTAAACCGCCTCTTCCAGCGGTTGCGTGGTGACCAAATAGGTGGGTAGAGCAGGCGGTTTGGCTGGGGAGATGGCTGTGAGGCGAATCGTAACCAGCTCAACGTCCTCATCCGGCTGATGATATCCGTATCGCATCTGGTGGGCATCGTGCAATAAGTCAACCAGATTGTCTAAATCTTCTCCCAGCTGGATAGCCAGCTCGTGGGATTGACCTCGGTAACGCATATCGGCCGTTTTTACCAACTGCAGCTTGTCGGGATCGTGCCCTTCCTGCGCCATTTCGCTTTGGGCCCGGGCGATCAGCGGGGAAAACTCCTCCCGCAGCTCTGCCGTTGTGTCCAGCCGTGAAAGCGGCCGCAAAATCGTTTGCGAGTAATCTTTGGTCGGTGAGGCCACCAACATGCCCAAGGCGGATAAAACGCCGGGGATCGGGGGGATCAAAACGGTATTGATATTTAAATTTTCGGCCATTTCGCAGGCGTGTAAAGGTCCGGCACCACCAAATGGAACAAGCACAAATTCACGGGGATCATGCCCGCGCTCAACAGAGATTTTACGAATGGCACGCTCCATATGAGCGTTGGCCACCTGGATAATGCCCCAGGCGGCTTGAGGGAGGGAATTATCCATGGCGAGAGGAGTTAACGCTGTTTCAGCAGCCGTCACGTCGAGAGACATTGTGCCACCCAGAAACCGATCCGGGTCGAGCCGCCCCAGCAGCAAATTGGCGTCGGTAACCGTCGGCTGAAGGGGGGAAGCCTGGTTTGACACCCGTGGATAACAGGCCGGACCAGGGTCTGCGCCGGCACTTTCCGGCCCCACGTGAAGGGCGCCGCCGGCGTCGAAATAGGCGATGCTGCCCCCGCCGGCACCGACGGTATGAATATCGATAATCGGCAGGCGCAGGGGCATGTCGGCAATCGCCCCGCGGGTAGTGGTCGGTAAGCGGCCGGGACACAGGGCCACGTCGCTGCTGGTTCCCCCCATGTCAAAGGTGATTATCTCCTTAAATCCGGCTTCTCGGGCCACAAACATCGCCCCGACTACGCCGCCGGCCGGTCCGGATAGAGCGGTTCGGGCCGCCTGGGCACCGGCCGTATTTGACCGAATCAAGCCGCCGTTGCTCTGCATGATCGCCAGCGGCCGCGGGGCGATCTGTTTGTCAAGGCGAGCCAGATAGCGGCTCATCAAAGGGGCCACGTAGGCATTGATGACCGTTGTTGAGGTCCGCTCGTATTCCCGATACTCGGGCAATATGTCGCAGGAAAGGGAAATTGAAAGGGGATAATCCGGATCGTTTTGAGCGATCCACTGCTTTAAGGCCTCGGCAATTTTTCTTTCGTGACGGCCGTCCAAATACGAAAAAAGTAGAGAAATGGCCAGTGATTCGATTTGTTGATCGGTGATTTGGGTAAACAGTGAGGGCAGCTGGTCGATATCAAGCGGAGTGATGATCGTTCCGTCCGCGGCCAGCCGCTCCATCACCTCAAAACGCCACTGTTGCGGAACAAGCGCGGCGGGTTTTTGGGGGACAAGGTCGTAAATGTGAGGTCGATTTTGGCGGCCGATGGCCAACACGTCGCGAAATCCCTTCGTCGCGATCAGGGCGGTTTTGGCCCCCCGTCGCTCGAGCAGGGCGTTGGTCGCCACCGTGCTGCCGTGAACTACGGCCGCCTCAGCGGAAATATTCAGGGTGCTTATCCCGGCCAAAATCGCGATTGAAGGATCATGCGGGGTGCTGCGCTCTTTATAAATGGTGAGATCGCCCTGAGGGGTCACCCAGACAAAATCGGTGAATGTCCCGCCGGTATCAACTCCGAGGATGGTTCTTGAAGTGATCATAGTTTCAATCATCAATTAACAATTAGTAATTAGTAAAAAACCCAAGTGGCCACCGTATTTTGCAGCCGAATTGAATCATAGGGAGGGTAAGACCCTTGCTTAGATTAGTATTTATTAATTGCTAATTACTAATCATTAACTCAAGTTGCTACTCTAACCCCTGTCATTGCTCAGGAGGAGCAGCGCAGCGAGGAATCTCGTCAAGTGGCATTCAGCCCCAGATGGCTGAAAATGAAAACGCTTCTCTTCTAAATTAGTGGCTGCTTTCACTGGAAATTGACGGGATCCTTCGCGAAGCCTGTCCTGAGCGAAGTCGAAGGGCTCAGGATGACAGGGGAGCCGTGGGCGATGGAAACACGCCATGAATCTATGTACCAGTTATTTTGTAAACCGCCATAATTCATCTGGAAAGTATGGTAGCAACTTGGATTAATTTTTAATTCCTAACGAGGGGGATTGTAAATCAATTACGGTCACTGTCCACAAGATTGACAGCAGCGCGATCCGGACGGCCGCAAAAATTGTTTGAAAAATGACCTGCAGCCAGGAGGCTGAGAGGGCACCGGCCAGGGAATCAAACAGGCCGCCGGCGGTGGAAAAAGCAGCCAACAGAACGAGGGTCACCATGCCGGTCACGAGGAGTGACCGCCACTGTTGTCGCAGCAGCGGCCGTACGGCCTTAATCGCCGACCGGGCTGGATGCCCGCCTACTAAAGCCAGTCTAATGGCGATGGCCCGGTAGAGGGCGGTTGCTGCTCCAGCAAAGGGATAAATGACGAGGAGCGGTATGAGGCACAAACCGGCCGTCACCGTGCCCCAGTTGACGCGGCCGGCCATCCCCCCGGAATCAAAAACCAGGCTGAGCAGGATGGCCACCAAATCAATAATGATGAGTAAGGTCAATAAAAAAATGGGAAATAGCACAATGGTGTCGATCACCACCAGAGGGATCAGCTTCTTGAAACCAAATCGCCACCCGCCAATCAGGGATGTTTTCTTTTTCTGTACCATTTCGGCGGCCGCGTGGATGAGACCGGCCTGATTGAGGGCGGTCACGACCCACACGCCCACCAAAAGGGCAAAGATCGAGAACCCCCAGCGGGCCAGGGCGGCCGGATTTCCGCCCAGCGCTTCGATTTCGCCAATCAGCTGGTTGATTTCTGCAAATGAGGTTGGATCGGCCGGGAGGTTAAACGGCAGCGGGGCGGCCGTTTGGGAAAATTCCAGAACGATGGCGCTTAGGAAAGCGAATCCCCAAACGGCCGGCTGCCTTTTTAGAATATCAGCTGTGGTCGATAGCTGGGCAATCAAGCGGTACCTTTTGCCGTTGAATCGAGATTGGTAAAGCCGCTCATACCGGTAAAATGCATATACGCCAGGGTGAAGGTCACCGAGCGATACGATACCCCAACCCCATTTAAGACGGCACTGATAAGCATGATCAATAAAAACCCGATCGAGCCAAAAATAATTTGGAACGCCCCGAACTCGATCCCGTTAATGAGGGAAATCACAATGGGGGCCAGCGTCACGACAGCAACCCCGACGAGAGCGATACCGATGACGATGCCGGCGACAAAAGCCAGGGCGACATAGAGGACGGAGAGAAGGAGCATTTCGGCCACGTTTTGACGCAAAACCTGCCAGCCGTGTTTTAATCCTTCCCAGGCGCCCATTCCTTGCAAAACGGTGCCGCGTTGAGCGATCGGCCGAATCAGGGTAACCACAATTTGATATGGGATTAAAATACACGCCCCGATAATCATTAAGGGAATAAAGACCCCAAAAGCGTTTCTGATGGTCGCATCAGAGGGGGGGCCAGCAGCCAACCCGGAGAAGATCGAAATCGCAAATCCGCCAATAATCAGGGAAAAGAGGAAGCCCGGAATCGCCAGAATAAGAATTTGACCGATAAAGGTCAACCAGTGCTGGCGGCCGTCTTGAAACGCTGATTTAAAGCCCACCTTCAAACCGTTTTCGATATCGTAAGCCGCTTTAATCATGCCGGCTTCAGCCATTTGGCGGATGACAAAAAAGATCAGGAAGAGAATGAAGAACACGCACATAAATGCAACTGTTGCGGCAAAGATTGTGGCCAAGACTTCGGGCACCGCGCCCGTATCAAAACCACCACCTTCAAAAAACCCTTCCAGCTCTCGGCCAAAAGCATCCAACTCTTCCTGTGGAATTCCCAATGGTGCCCCCGATGGAGAGGAAGAGGGGGGGGAAAAATTTGACGGCAAGCTAAAGTTGACATTTGCATTCCCGGAGAGCGAGTTTCCCCCGCAGGCGGATAATATACCCAGCAGGAATAGGAATTTGAAATTCCAAACGATTTCCCAACCGCGTTTGAGTAATTTTGTATAGTCCATTAAAACAGATCCTTGGATAGGCTGTGTTGACATTTGGGATACAGAAAATATCGCAAAATTGACGATGAACCACCAAAATGAAACAAATGTCAACAGAACCTAGCTAAAAAATGAGAGAAACTTAATATAAGACTGTACGTTTACTCCCATTCAATAGTTCCAGGAGGTTTGGAGGTGATGTCGTACACAACCCGGTTGACCCCTTTGACTTCATTGACGATCCGGCGGCTGACGTGGGCCAGTAAATGGTGGTCGAGGCGAGCCCAGTCGGCCGTCATAAAATCATCGGTGGTCACCGCCCGCAGAGCGATCACCTCATCATACGTGCGCTGATCACCCATGACGCCGACCGTCTGGACCGGCAGCAGCACCGCAAACGATTGAGCGGTGCCGGTGCGCAGCAGGCCACGACCGCGCAGTTCGCTGGTAAAAATGTGATCGGCCGCGCGCAATTTTTCTAGCCGCGGCCAGGTGATTTCACCTAAACAGCGAATGGCCAACCCCGGGCCCGGGAACGGCTGTCTCCAGACAATTTCATCCGGTAAACCCAGGGCGGTTCCGATTTTGCGCACTTCGTCTTTAAACAGGTCGCGCAGCGGTTCAACCAGTTCAAACGTGATATCTTCCGGTAACCCACCGACGTTGTGGTGGGTTTTGATCGTGTGTGCCTCCGGCCGGTCTTTGGCGGCACTTTCGATAACGTCGGGATAAATGGTGCCCTGCGCCAGAAAATCGATCTGGCCCAGTTTGTTCGCTTCCCGCTCGAAGATGCGCACGAATTTTTCACCGATTATTTTTCGCTTCCGCTCCGGCTCGATGACTCCTTTTAGATCGTCCAGATATTCTTCGATGGCGTTGACGGCGATCAGATTCATCCCTTCTTCCTGCTGAAAGGTTTGAACCACCTGCTCTGCCTCTTCAAAGCGAAGCATGCCGTGATCGACAAAAATTGCGGTTAGCTGATCGCCAATCGCCCGGTGAATAAGGGTGCCGGCGACCGCGCTGTCGACCCCACCGCTGAGACCAAGGACCACCCGGCCGTCCCCCACCTGACGGCGAATGGCGGCCACCTGCTCCTCGATAAAATTCTCGGCGGTCCAGTCGGGGGTGCTGCCGCAAATTGAATTGACGAAGTTGCTGAGCAGCTGACTGCCCTGGGGGGTGTGAACTACTTCCGGATGAAATTGGACGGTATACAAATTGCGTTTTAAATCGGCCGCGGCTGCAAAAGGCGCATTGGCTGAATGGGCTAAGGGAGTGAACCCAGACGGCAGGGCTTCCACCTTGTCCCCGTGACTCATCCAGACGTGCATTTCGTGAGCGTTTGGCTCGATATTTTGGAAAAGGGGATGTTCCGGGTGATCCACAAAAATATCGGCGTGACCGTATTCTCGTTTGACGCTGCCGGCGACCCGGCCGCCGAGCTGATCGACCAGCAGCTGCATGCCGTAACAGATTCCCAACACCGGTACACCGGCCTCCAGGACATACTTTGGCAGCGTGGGTGCCCCCGGATCATAGACGCTGTTTGGCCCGCCGCTCAAAATAAACCCTTTGGGATTGTAGGACAGTATTTTTTCGGCCGGTGTCCGCCAGGAAAACAATTCGCAATACACGTTGGCTTCGCGCACTCGCCGAGCGATCAGCTGTGAATATTGAGAACCGTAATCTAAT
This sequence comes from Ardenticatenaceae bacterium, assembly GCA_030065875.1. GTDB lineage: Bacteria > Chloroflexota > Anaerolineae > Promineifilales > Promineifilaceae > WTJY01. The sequence continues at coordinate 163,974 of JASJCR010000009.1, forward strand.
ACAATGATTGTGTCGTGTGTCATAAGAAAACTCGTCCGTGGATTAGAAAATAAACTTTTTTACAGTTGTTTTATGGGAAGCGTGGCACACTATTGGACGCAAGGCGTTATTTTTAACGAGGGGATTGTAGGCCAATTGTAGCATCGAAACCCAGGGGGTGACCACATCATCCTTGAAAGTCGCCTGTTATGTGATAACATCCGGCCATCAAAAGGGTCATTATCCACCATCCCATACCAAATCAATATCCTGTGAACAAAGATCTGGAAAACCCAATGCAGCAAAAGTCGACTACCCAAGAAGAGCGTCTGGATGCCCTTTATCGCATCAGCATGCGCTTAGGCTCAACCCTTGATTTAAAAGAAATTTTAAACCTCGTTATTGATTCAGTCATTCAGCTGGTGGGCGCAGAGCGCGGGTTTGTGGTTCTTGTCGACGAATGGGGGCGGTTGCGCACGATGACCGCCCGGGGTGTGGACACGGAAAATATTACGCAGGATGAAGTGCCGGTCAGCCGCACCATCGTGCAGCGGGTGGTAGCCACCGGTGAACCGATTTTAACCAGCAATGCCCAGGATGATGCTCGATTTGCCGACCGGGCCAGCGTGATCGGTTTTCAATTCCGATCAATTATGTGCGCCCCGCTGCGGGCCCGCGGCCGGATCAGCGGGGCGATTTTTGTCGATAATCGGATGTTGTCCGGCGTATTTAATGATGATGACCTCGATTTATTATCGACTTTTGCCAACCAGGCGGCCATGGCCATCGACAATGCCCGTTTGTTCCAGCAAACCGATCAGGCGTTGACCAACCGGGTGGAAGAGCTGGCGCTTTTTCAGCGAATTGACCGCGAGCTGCACAAATCACTGGATTTAGAGCTAACCCTCGATTTGGTTTTGGATTGGGTGATTCGCCTGACTCAGGCGGAAATCGGTGCGGTGGGGGTTTTGAAGCTTGATGAAGAGAAGGACAGCGATCAAATTCGCATGCTGGTTCGCACCGATGAACCGGAAACGGCCGCCATCGAATATTTGCTTCCCCTGGCCCATTCGGCCGTGACTCAGGTTCGCACTTCGAAGGAAGCCCTGCAGCTGTATCAGGTTGGCGCCGATCAAAGTATTTTTGGCGGAGAGGTACAGGCGCAGCTGGTTGTGCCGATCATTATCGATGAACAGGTGATGGGAATTACCTTTTTGGAAACCAATCGGGTTTCAAAATTTCTGGAAGAAGACATCGATGTGGCCAAGCGGCTGGCAGATCGGGCGGCCGTAGCCATCGGAAACGCCCGTCTTTACCAGCGGCTACAAGATTCAATCGAACAGCGGTATAAATTTACCTCTTTGATGACCCATGAACTTCGTCTCCCACTAACTTCGATCAAAGGGTACGGGGATTTATTGGCCAAGGAAAAGGGGGGAAGTTTAACCGAGAAACAAGCCAACTTTGTAGAAACAATTCGCCGCAATGCAGATCGAATGAACGATCTCATCGACACGATAGGTGATATCAACCGTTTGGAAAGCAATCGATATTCATTTGAGATCGAACAATACGACTGTCACCAGCTGGTTGAAGAAACGGTTGACCTTTATCGCCAGAAAATTTTGGATAAAGAGCAAACAATCGAGATTGAAAACGCTGAAGATCGACTGGTTGCCATTGGTGATCCGCGCGCCGTAAGTCGAATTCTGACTAATCTGCTCGAAAATGCGCATCGTTATACTGAGGCGAATGGGAGTATTGTCATGCGCAATATGTCTCATCGCGCTGACGGGCATATTTATATAAAATATGAAGTAAGCGATACGGGAGTTGGGATGAGTGAAGATGACCAGACTCGTATCTTTTACCAATTTTACCGGGGATCAGATCCGGTTGTTCGCGATCAGCCTGGCTGGGGTTTGGGGTTAACGTTAGCCAAAAGCCTGGCCGAAGCCCTTGGCGGATCGATTCAAGTCACCAGCGAATTGAATAAAGGAACGACCATGACTTTGCTCGTGCCACGAGATGCCAAGCTGCGAGGATAAATCGCGCTGATGGATTGGAGCGAATGACGTGAATATCGATCAACAACAGGGACGAAAATTACTCTTAAGTTTCAATATGCGGCCGGAAGCAGGTCAGGATTACTATCAATTTGTGTTGGGCCGCTATATACCGATTATGCGTTCATTGGGATTTGAAATGAGCGAAGCATGGGGTACCGCCTATGGAAACGGCCCAGATCGATTAATCGGCTTTGTGGCCGAGGACGAAGACACCGTTCACACGCTTATGGATAATGAATCATGGCATTCGTTAAACAGTGAACTGCTCAAATTTGTGTCGGAGTTTAGCTTTAAGGTTATTCCTTATCGACAGGGTTTTCAGCTGTAACCGGCCTAGGGCCCTGCAAATTAAATAAGAAGCCTAACTTAGGGGTGGGGTAAAGCGCAGCAGCGGATGTTCCGCTGTTGTGGGGACTGTGTAACCAACTGACAAGCCATATGAAAAAGAGCCATAAACTGCTCATCTATGATGCGATCGGTAAGCGATACGGCCGCCAGCTTCTGGCGGGGTTTACCCTTGTATTTATATTAATTGTCATCGAACTGTGGTTCGGCTGGTTAGATTCGTGGCGGATGCTCATGATCGTCGCGGCTGCTTTACTGGCGATTGGCTGGCTCTACTTCATGTTTTGGGTACGCAATTCGGCCGTCCATTTTGAGAAGAAAGGGCTGCGCATCCAGGGGCCATTTGCTTCGATCGTGTTTCCATATGAGCAGATTTTGGTGGTCGTTCCGGCTCGCGTCTCCGATCATTTTTCTCCCGAAAATTACAGCGGAAGTTCGCTTGATGAGCTTCATAAATTTTATAATGAAACGGCGGTTTATCTCGGTATTTCGCAGGATGCGATGCCGGTGGCCGGTACCCGACGCTGGTTTTCCACCCTCCTCTTCTCCACACAAAAAAACGGCCTGATTTTACTCCTTGATGATTGGGTGGCCTTTGCCCGAAATCTCGAAAAAATTCGCAAGAAGATTGGGCGGCCGGTTAAAAAGCAGAAGCCAACCAGCCTGTTTGATTTGATTACGCCGGGGCAGGTCCTTGGCCAACCGGGAAATCCGCTAATCCTTGTGGCTGATGAGAACAAGGGTCGGATCAAAACCTATGAGCGTCTTTTAGTAGACCGGTATCAAATCATATTTGCCAGTGATGGGACGGAAGCGCTGCAGCTGGCTCGCGAATTTCGGCCGGATATGATTGTTCTCGACCAATATTTAGACCGCCTTGACGGCCTGCAGCTGACAGTTTCCCTGCGGCGAACCAGTCAATTTTCCTCAATCCCGATCCTTTTAATGGCCGACAAACCGACTCCTAAGGCGTTTGAGGCCGGGGTGAATGACGTGATTGTGCGGCCGCTGCACGAAGAAGATTTTTTGGCTCGTTTGGCGCAGCAAATAAACATCCAGGAAAAAATGAAGTCATTGGCGAACACGGCCGATCGCCTGGAAAATAAAACGCTCAATCAAATGGCTGAATTGATCAAACGGGGTGAGCTAATCAACTTTTTACCCGAGCAGGTTGCTCGCAATATCTTGTCCGGCCAGTTAAGCGATCCAAAATCGATGCTGCAGCGTCGCAAGATAACCGTTCTCTTTGTTGACCTGGTGGGGTTTACCGAGCTGACCGGCCGCTTAAACCCCAGCATGCTGTCTGATCTGGTCAATGAATTTTTACGAGAAATGACGGCCGTTGTTCTGGCCAACCACGGCACGGTTGATAAATTTATCGGTGATGAGGTGATGGTTCTTTTTGGCGCGCCAGAGGACCAGGACGAAGCAGTACAAGCAGCCCATGCGGCCCAGACGGCGGTGGAAATGTTGTACGCCGTTCAGCAAATGTCCCTGCGCTGGAAACCCCAAATTCCGGTGAAACTCAACGTGCGAATCGGGTTTAACACCGGATACGGCACGGCCGGGATCTTTGGCAACGAACTGCTCAAGAGCTACACAGTTGTGGGATCGGTGGTCAACATCGCTGCTCGGCTGCGGGCCGCGGCGGCCCCAGGTCAAATCGTGTGCAGTGGTGAAAGTTATGCCCTAATCGAAGATCGCTTTCAGGCTGAATCGCTGGGCGGGCTGGAGCTCAAGGGGATTTCCCAACCGATAAACGCCTACGCGCTGGCCACGCATATTTTTCAAGAAACCGTTTAGGGTCCGGCCAGCACCACATTGCCAACCGCCTCAACCTGAACCTCCAGCGTCGAGCCGCTCGACGTCAGGCTAAAGGTCTGCGATCGCTGCCCCTGCGGGCGTAAATCGTCACTAAAGGTGGTGATGAGATCGTGAAAGGCGACATCTTCGTCGCGTAATTCAAGATTAACCGGATTCAGGCGGCTGTAGGGCAAGGTGGTCAACCGGTCGTTCCAGGTTGGGGTGGTGGTGTTATGCTGGGTGGTTGTATGGGAAGTAAATAATCCGGGCAGCTTGACATACGGATCGGGGGTTTCATTCCAGTGTGATGGCGTGGTGCCGCTGACGATCGTAATGTGAAAATTGCCGTGAACCCCCCTGCGGGCAAATGAAATCAGATCGCTGCTGAATTGGAAATTAGCTAAATCGGGCAGGGAAATGCTGCCGGCCCGGGGAACCTGCCACTCCCAATTTTCTTCGGGAATTTTATCTTCCAGCGCCAGGCCGCGACTGGCACCCTGAATGTGGACATCACTTTCCCTATCCACTTCAGCCTGTGAGTGACCAAAATGCCCCCCCTCCAAGAAGCTCAGCGCATTGGCCATTAACCAAGCTTCATAAGCCGGGCTGCTCGTTACCCTTGAATCACGCAGCCCCTGAATGGTTCTGCGGACCAAATCACCGGTAAATTGGGTGTTTGGGTCTTGTTGGGCGGGATCATCCGGCTGCAAACCGCCGCTGGCCTGATAGTAAGATGTGGCTGCCAGGGCATAATAATGATACCAGTCTCCCTCGTCCCGGTTGTCGAACTCGTCAATAGAGAGCATCGCATAAAATACCGATTCTTCACCTCGGGAACTGTATGGATGGGCATCCCGGTGGAAAGCGGTCGAGTCAAAGGTGTGGGCCATGCCATCAAGGGTATAAACCAGAGGATCAGGCTCACGTGAGACGTTGTCCCAGTTGATGGGCGATTGGCCACGAGAGAGGGCTTTGGTGACGTTGTGGCAAATGATTAAGGCGGTTCCGCGGTCACTTTCATGGCCAAGGACCAGCGCTTCAAATTCATTGGCGGTTAAAGGGGCTTCGGCCCTCTGAACCAGGCCGATCAAATCCCGAATGACGGTTCGCTGGGTGGCCATCAACCCCGGTTCACGCAAAAATTTATCGAGGATGGACGAAGGTAGGAGATCTTCCGGCTGGCTAAAAAAGGTAGACAGCTCGGCCGGCTGCACGTTTTGGATCGCTCGCTGAATGGTATTTGCCGGCGTTCGACTCACAACCGGTGTTTGCCCATGAGGCATCTCACCCGTTTGCTGGATGACGTGGGTCAATTCGTGCGCCAGCAGGTGCTGTCCCCCAAAACTGTTTGTGCGATATTGATTTGGGGCAAACACGATGTGACGGCCGAAGGTAAACGCCCGGGCGTGGATCGATTGCGCGGCTTCGGCCGCCTGTTGATCGGTGTGGATGCGCACGTGGCTAAAATCATGCCCCAGCCGAGATTCAAAAAATGAGCGCGTATTTTCGGAGAGCGGCTGACCGCTGCCGTTAATTCCCATAGAGTTGATTGAAGGTTGCCGAGCAGGTGTGGCGCGAGGTGATTCTAATTTAAGCTGAATATTTTCCTCATCCTCTTCAACCTGTCGCTGACCAACCGGTTGACTCATCACCTGATCGGCCACATGCTCCGCCTCACGCTCAAATTTGTCCTGTGGCGCACTGATTTTTAATGATGGCTGCACGGCAAAGCGGCCAAAATGGTGTTTCACTCCCCGGCCCAAATCGGTTGGTAGACCGGTTTTTTGGGGACGGTCCTGAAAAACAGATCTCTCGCCCGACCCTCTGCTCCGCAGCGATTGTTCTGATCGTGGGTGATTGGCGGGTTTAGATTTTGAAGCAGCCTGTGGCGCTTTAATTAAAATCGGCATGACATATCTTCCAGATTGGCCCGGTGATGCGGATCTGTCGTTCAGTATACAAGAAACCGCTCTATTTTCGGAAGGGGAAATTGCAGCGGCCGCCCAACGATTTTGGCGAACCGGTCCAGACCCAAAAAGCGCAAGCTCAATCAAGCGTTATCTCCAATAATTCGGTATGCTACGCTGTGGCTTGACAACGCCATCCATTACATATCTACAATTTTAGGAGGCTCTAATGGAATTAGGGGCATTTTCAATCAGTTTGGCCGTAAAAGATCTTGAAGCTTCAAAAAACTTTTATGAGAAATTTGGGTTCCAGGTTTTTGGGGGAGACGCGTCGCAAAATTGGCTGATGTTGAGAAATGGCGATCACGTCATCGGTCTGTTTCAAGGGATGTTTGAACAAAATATTTTGACGTTTAACCCCGGTTGGGATCAATACGCCCAGCAGCTTGATGGTTTTACCGACGTGCGGGATCTACAGCGGGAGCTTAGAGCAAAAGGGATTACATTTGCTAACGAAGCGGATGAGAACACCACCGGCCCGGCCAGTTTTGTGGTTGTCGATCCGGATGGCAATCCGGTTTTAGTGGATCAACACGTCTAAACGTGAACGGCCGCCCGAGGGTAGAAGTTCAACTTTTTCCAAAAAGTTGAACTTTTTCGGTCTCTGGTAAAATGGGGGAATGGCCGTTCGGGTAAACGACACCCAACAAAATATCTACATTCAGCGCGTTAACGGCGTGCTCGATTACATCACGACCCATCCCGTTGATGAACTGTCGCTCAAGACACTGGCTGGGGTGGCGGGTTTTTCGGAGTTTCACTTTCACCGAATTTTTAAGGCGGTGGTGGGAGAAACGCTCAATCAATTTGTGTGGCGCGTGCGGATAGAGCGGGGAGCAAACCTGCTGCGGGCCAACCCCGACATGCAAATTTCCGACGCGGCGGCCGCCTGCGGGTTCACCTCCCTGGCCGGGTTTTCACGTGCTTTTAAGACCCGCTTTGGCCGATCACCGGCTCGTTGGGATCGTCAAACCCGGCTGCAAAACGAACCGGCCGCAGAGACGCCGCCGGTCTACCAGGTCACAGAACTGCAAAGCTGCAGCCAGGAATTCGCCGTTACTTTTAGAGAAATGCCCGCTCAACGGCTGGCCTACATTCGCGTCCATGATGCGTACAGCGATGCCAACCGGATTGAGGATGCTTACTGTCGCCTGCTGGATTGGTTCACTGCCCGCGGCGGTAATTTAAAGGACACCACCCTGTTTGGCATGTCGCAGGACGACCCCGATATTACCCCGGTAGAGCTGTGCCGGTTTGACTGGTGTTTGCGCGTGCCGGATTTCTGGCAGGGAGATGAGGCGGTCACGATTCGTGATTTCCCGGCCTGCCTGCTGGCCACCATCGAGATGGATGGTCATGATATCCAGATGGAAGATCGCATCTGGAAATATTTTTGGCGAGCCTGGCTGCCTCACAGCCAATACCAGCCGCGCAACCTGCCGGCCATGGAGATTTATCGTCGGTTTCCACACGAAGTAGCCGATCAAACTGGGGGCTGGTGGGATAAATTTTATATGGATTGTGCCGTGCCGGTTGAGCGACTGTAGATATCCCCGGCCGTAGAGAAATTCGAGTCGGGTCAGATCCTATGTATGCCCCAATTGTGATATTATCCTGTTTAAGCAGTTAACAAATAAATGTCTAAGTGATCCGTTTCCTAAATAATTATATTAAAGAAGCCACAGATTATCACAGATTAACACCGATTTCTCTCTAACTCCATCGGAGCTCTGTGAAAATCAGTGTCTAATTTGTTTAAGAACTTGAGAAATGAACCACGAAGAGGATTTGTACGCAAATTTTCGCAGAACCTGTTCTGAGCGCAGTCGAAGGATTACAGAGAGAAATCTGTGACAATCCGTGTTAATCCGCGGCTCTTTTTAACAATTCTTCTTGTAAATCACTAAATATGAACGAAAATCTCTTCCAGCACGGCCGAAAAAAACAAATTGAAAAAGAATCCCCGCTGGCCAATCGCATGCGGCCGCGCACCCTGGAAGAGTATGTCGGGCAGGAGCACATTATCGGCCCCGGCCGGCTGCTTCGGCGAGCCATTGAGGCGGATCAGCTTTCTTCGCTCATTTTTTACGGCCCGCCAGGAACCGGTAAAACCACGCTGGCCATGGTAATCGCCAACCGCACCCAAAGCTATTTCATCACCATTAATGCGGTTCTGGCTGGGGTCAAAGAGATCCGCCAGGCGATTGCCGATGCGGAAGAGCGGCGCGATTTTTACGGCCAGCGCACCACTTTGTTTGTCGACGAAGTTCATCGCTGGAATAAAGCCCAGCAGGATGCGCTTTTGCCTCATGTCGAGAAAGGCACAATTTTGCTGATAGGAGCCACTACGGCCAATCCTTACTTTGAAGTCCAAAAAGCGCTGGTCAGCCGCAGCCGAATATTTCAGCTTAAACCATTAACCGAGGACGACCTCAAAAAAGTAGTGCATCAAACCATTCACGATCCTGACCGCGGATATGGCAAGCTCACGATTGACCTTCATGGAGAGGCGTTAAATCATCTGGTCAATGTGGCCAATGGGGACGCGCGCAGCGTTTTAAACGCCCTGGAGCTGGCCGTAGAAACCACCCCTCCCAATGATCAAGGGACCATCGTGATTGATCTGGCGGTTGCGGAAGAATCAATCCAGCGGCGCGCGGTTCTTTATGACAAAGATGGGGATACCCATTACGATACGATTTCCGCGTTTATTAAATCACTGCGCGGCTCTGATCCCGATGCTGCCCTGTACTGGCTGGCCAAAATGGTGTATGCCGGTGAAGACGCAAAATTTATATTCCGGCGGATGGGAATTTTTGCCGGCGAAGATATCGGCATGGCTGATCCCCAGGCCGCTCAGGTGGTGCAGAGCTGCTGGTCTCTCTTTGAGCGGATCGGCATGCCGGAAGGGCAGTTTCCGCTGGCTAGCGCGGCGATTTATCTGGCCACCGCCCCCAAATCGAACTCGGTTTTTGCTTTTTTTGATGCCTTAGAAACGGTAAAAAAAGAGGCGGAAAGTGATGTGCCCAATCATTTGAAAGATGCCAATCGGGACAAAGAGGGGTTTGGGCATGGAAAAGGGTATCTTTATCCTCACTCCTATCGCAACCATTGGGTGGCCCAGCAATATTTACCAACGGCCCTGCAGGGGCGTCTCTTTTATCAACCTGGCGATCAGGGGTATGAGCGATCAATTCGCGATGAGGTAGCCCGCAAACGTGAGGCGCAGCTGGTGGCGATGTTGGAGCAGGCCAACGCGGCCGTGCAGCCCGGAGAGGTGTTTAGCACCAGCCCGGTTAATCGGCGCAAAGATGCGTGGCTGGCCCGGGCGGCCGCCAGTCAAAGCGCCCGCCTGGCGGAAACGAGGGCCAAACTGTTTGAGCTGGCTCGGATTCAGCGCCATTTTCTGGTACTGGACGCGTTTGCCGGGAGCGGTCTGCTGACGTGGGAGGCGGTGCGCCAAACGCCTGAAGGCGGGGTGTGGGCGGTGGTTGATCAAGCTGAAGCGGCCGAAATGCTCCAGCAGCAGGCCGAGCAGCTGCCGGCCATCGACCGGCCGCAGATTGTATCGGGGGTGGATGAGATCCCATCAGAAATTAAATTTGATCGCATTTTGATTCGCAATCGCTTTACGCGATATGATGCGGCGTGGGAGTCGTGGCTGGCAGAATGCCAGGAGAAGCTGGCCGCCGATGGAGAGCTGGTCGTTGCTCAGGTTGTGCCTCGTCAGGGACAGAGGCTTTCCCATTTTGTGCCGGACGATCGGTGGCAGGACGAAAATTTGGAGGCGGTCCAGGAAGTGGAGCAGGCGATTTTTACCGCGGCCGATGATCCGCTGGTTTCCTGGGATGTTGAGGATTTGGTGCAGGCTGCGCTGTCTGCGGGGTTGGCGGTCAAGGAAAAAACCATCACCATTACCCTGGAGCGCCGCCAGATCACTTTGGAGCAGTTTGAAAGCTGGTTCAAAGTTGGACGAGATGATCGGCCGAGCTATGCGGATCATTTATCAAACCACGGCTTTTCTGCTGAAGATGTCCAGCAGATCAAGCGCTTATATCGCACCCACATACTCGATCAGCCGGTTGAATGGCAAACGGCCTCTCTCTTTTTGCTTTTGAGTATGCCCGATCCAGCGGTGGAAAAGTAAATAGGTGGGAGAGGGGAATTGTGGTTTACAGAAAATCTACAAAATCTATGTAAAATATAGATTACGCTGATAATCCAGCGATTGGGAGTCGTCTTTCCACTGAGCTATGGGAGATTTTATAGAGGGGTTGATCGTGATGACTTTGCGGGTTTGTCTACGCAAATGGTATTGAGTCTCGTTGATAGATGAGTTCTCATCGACGCAGACCAATTGAGTGGGTTGGTGCCAAAATGACGTATAGCATCTGCTGCCAAATCCCAGTGGTGGAAAGGTACTGTAGGGGCAAAAAATTTGTGAATCTAGCGTAAAAGTCACGCCTTAGGCATCTGAAGTCAGTCTATAATCAAAAATCAAAGAAACGTTCTCAATTTTTATTCGGAGTAGTAGTAACTGTGAACCAAGAAAAACCAGATTTCAAAAAAGAAGCAGAGCGTCTTTTCGACCGTATGGTTGATACTCGGCGTGATTTTCATAAGTATCCTGAAATTGGATTTGAAGAGATACGAACCTCAAAGACGGTGGCTAATCGCCTGCGAGAATTAGGTCTTGAAGTTCAAACCGGGATTGGTCAAACTGGTGTCGTGGGCCTGCTTCACGGTGATCACGAAGGCCCTGTGGTTTTACTGCGCTTCGATATGGATGCCCTACCGATTCCGGAGGGCAACGTTGTCGACTATATTTCCCGAAATCCAGGCGTCATGCACGCCTGTGGCCACGATGGTCATATGGCCATGGGATTGGCCCTGGCCGAAATTATGGCGGAGCGCCAGCATCAGATTCACGGGACGATAAAGTTTGTATTTCAGCCGGCCGAGGAGGGGTTAGGCGGGGCATTTGCCATGATTGCCGACGGGGTTTTAGAGAACCCCCGGCCGGATGTGGCGTTTGCCATGCATCTGTGGACCCCTCTGGATTATGGCACGGTGCAGGTTACTCAGGGTCCTTCGATGTCCGCTTCAAGCATTTTTACCCTGACGATTACCGGGAAAGGGGGGCATGGGGCCGCCCCACATCAGGCGGTGGACCCGATTCTGGCGGCCGCTCACATCGTCACCGCCCTGCAAAGCATTGTCAGTCGCAACGTCGATCCGCAGGAAAGCGTGGTCATCAGCGTGGGGCAGATGGATGCCGGTACGACTTACAACGTGATTCCGGAAAAAGTGATTATCAAAGGCACCGTTCGCAGCTACAGCAATGACGTACACCGCCTACTTTACCGTCGAATTTTAGAGATGGCTCAAAATTTATCGACCGCTTTTCACTGCACGGCCGCTTTGGAAACGGTGGCCATTGTGGCGGCCGTGGTCAACGATCCCGATGCGGCCGATGCGGTGCAGCTGGCCGCTGAAAGCGTGGTGGGCCGAGAGAATGTGATCAACAAGCGGGAAATGGCCTCAGAAGATATGGGTTACATGTTGGAGGAAATTCCTGGCTGTTACTTCTTTATCGGGGCGGGCAATGAACGCCGAGGGTACAACTATCCCCATCATCACCCCAATTTTGATTTTGATGAACGGGCGATGATCATTGGTGTTTCTACGATGGCTCAGGCGGTTGCCAATTATCTGTTTAAGAACGAGACTTCAGAAAGCGATCTCGAAGTGTTGAGTTTTAGCAGCGATTAATTAAGCAACCAACTGCAGAATTTAAATAAGGCGCATCGGTGTTTTTACGCCATGTCGCCAATTTGTAGGGCCGCAGCATGCTGCGGCCCTACGGCATAAGGGTGGCCTTATCCCATCCAGACTGTCTCCTATTCCCCATTCACTAAATACGTTGGTGTTTTCCCGTGTAGGGCCATGATCACCTGGCTGGCCGCTTTGTGCTGCAGCTCGGCGATCGCGGCCGGGGAGTAGAAGGCTGCGTGGGGGGTAACGATGACATTGTCAAGGGTCAGCAGCGGATTTTGGGTGTGTGGGGCTTCTTTCTGAAGGACGTCGAGGGCCGCACCGCGAATCTGGCCGGTTGTTAAGGCCGTATAGATGGCTGTTTCATCGATAATTGCTCCGCGGGCGGTGTTGATCAGGTAGGCGGTGGGTTTCATTTTGGCGAGAAACTGGGAATCGACCAGCCCGGCCGTTTGCGGGTTGGCCGGCAAGTTGAGCGACACATAATCGCTGTTTGTCAGCAGCTCATCGAGATTTTGGGTGGCGGTCACGCCACGGGGCACGTCACCTGCGGTCAGGCGGGGGGTATAGGCTAGCGGTTTGAGCCCAAAGCCAAGGGCGCGCTGCGCTACCGCCCGGCCGATCAAGCCAAACCCCACGATGCCCAGTTTTTGATCGGCCAGGCGAGCGAACGGCCGGCCGCTGTGGTGCAAATCCCATCCTCCTCGACGGGTATCGGTTGCCAGGGGAACCAGGTTGCGGGCGCAGGCCAGGAGCATGGCCATCACGTGGTCAGCGACTTCCTGGTAGCAGTAATCCGGCACGTTGGTGACCATCACCCCGTTTTTTGTCGCATAGTCAATATCAATGTTGTCTACACCCACCCCATAGCGGGCCACGACTTTACACCGCGGGGCGTGCGCGAGGACCGCGGCCGAGACAATTTTCCAGTTGGTCATGATGGCGACCGGATCGACCTTCTGGGCCAGTGTCTTTAATTCTTTTTCATCCCCCTCAACGGCCGTCACAATTTCCAGATCAAATTCGGAAAATATGCCCCGCTCTATTTCTAAATCAGGCCAGGCGTAGTCGGTTACTAGTACGTGGTTGGTCATGAATATTCCTTTGAGAAGACAAGAGACGAGAGACGAGAGACGAGAGACGAGAGACGAGAGACGAGAGACGAGAGACGAGAGACGAGAGACGAGAGACGAGGCGACTTGACATAAAGTGAAGAAAA
>JASJCR010000085.1 GCA_030065875.1 Ardenticatenaceae bacterium
ATTTGTGCCGGGGATGGGGTTAGGGCGCGATCCGGAGCGAACCCCAATGCAGTGGGACGACAGCGCAGCGGCCGGATTCAGTGCGCCCGGCGTCGAACCGTGGCTGCCGCTGGCCCCAAATCACAAAAGCTTAAACGTGGCATCAGAAACGGCCGATCCAGGCTCCATGCTCAACCTGACGCGCGCTCTGCTGCAGCTGCGCTGCAAACACCCGGCGCTGCATGCAGGTGACTACGCTCCACTCGACTCGGCCGCCGATATTTTTGCTTTTTGGCGCACCCACGACGAAGAACAGCTGCTGGTTGTTACCAATTTTAGCTCTGAAACGCGCGAAATCACCCTGCCACAGGGAAAGTGGCACCCCTTGATATCCGCCCGCGGCACCTTGGTGGAAGCGGTTGAAGCGCGTCTTTCACTCAGCGGCGATGAGGCGGTTGTTTTAAAGGCCGCGTGAAGCAACCAGCTCTTTGGCCCGCGTTTTTAAGTCGGACAGCCGTGTCTCATCTGCAACCAGGGCCTTGTGCAAAGCGACGGTGCGCTTGGCGAGCGCCTTGTCGTGAAATGAGAAAGAAATATTTCTGACCTGGTTAAAGCGCTGCTCCCGGCCGTTGGGTGTCAGCTCATGCGCCGCCAGCGGCCGGGCCGCTCCCCAATCAATATGCACCCAATCCCCCGCTGGGCGCACCATGAAATTGGCTGAGTGCCAATCACCATTTTCGATTCCCAATTCTTCGCAGACCAGCTGATTAAGCATGACCATTTCGTAAATATCGTCTGTCAGACGAGCAGGATCAGCCAAAATGTATTCCCGCAGGGTCGGGCCGTCGATAAACGGCTCAATTTGCCAACCCATCAGGGTATTGTAAACCGGCCCGTGACCAAAAACCTTGCTCAGACGTGGCAACAGGTTCTCTTCAACCGTTAGACACATCCGCCCGCGCGAAGTCACCAGAGCGCCGTCGTGGGTTAACACCGGCCAATTCTCAGCTTCACCCTGGTAGAGTTCCGCTTCGAGATCAATTTCGTGAAATGGCTCGGGTCCCGGCTGTTTTACCACCAGGCCGAGTTCCGGGGCGATCATCACCGTGCTCCGCCGGCTGCGGCCGACCACATATTCCGCTTTGAGAATCAGCGTGAGACCGGTTTCCGCTTGACGCGCTGCCTGCCACGCCTCGATTTGATCGACGGTTCGGCGATCGTCCTGAAAGAGGGCAACCCGTCGCGCCTCTTCGATTTTGACTAAGGCTCCCATCAGGGCGTCAAAAAGCACCTCCTGTGGTACCGGCTGCTCTCCCGTAGAAGACAGCCGCCGGCCGCTGATCAGCTCTTCATACAGCGTCTCGGCCAGAGCATATCGAGAGGGGTCTTTTTGGTTAATCCGCTGTTTCAACGCTTCGACGCGCACAACCCCGTCCATCATGGCGGTTAATCCATCGGGAGCTTCGCGGAGCAGGCGGGATTTAACCAGCTCAAAATCGGCGCCAAAGGTGTGAATGGTCGGCCCAAAGGGGCGCAACACCCGTAATTCCGCCATCAAGGGGTCGTCTTTGTCAACTTTATCGGGTGACAGACCAATTACGCCAAAAAAAATACAGGTCCAACCCCCGGCATTGAGCGTCAAATATTCCGGGTTGGCCAGGGCTTCAACCGGCACAAGGCGGTCGGTATAGGTCTGCCGCAAGTGAGCGGCCGGGGTGTCGATCGACAACCACGTGATCAAATCTCGGTTCTCGTCACCAGACGCCGAATCCTGATCCAGGCAGGCGGCCAAACGAGCAGCCCAGGCCGTCTGCGCCGCTGCTGTGGGCAATTGTCCGACGATCTGGAGGGACGTACCGCGGGGGTTGGGCGAAAAATTGGTGAGAAACGGGGTAACGGCCGGTCGATTTAGGGGAATCGCCGCAATCATATACTGATATTGATCGGACATATGTGTCTCCAGGGTTCTTGTTTTAAGTGAGAGGATGCCATACCCATCGGCCATCTTCATTTGTCAGCCGGCCGAATATTTCATCAGCAAAATGATTACACGCCACCAGCGTATTTGGTTGAGAGAGCGCCTCATAAAGCCCTTCACGCGATTGACGGGCTACTTCCGGATCCATATCAAAAGCCACAAACCAATCCATCTCTTCAAATTGGGCCACATTGTGAATAACATCGGCAACCAGGTAGAGGATTTGCCCTTCAGATTCGATCTTCAAGGAAATATGACCGGGTGTATGGCCCGGTGTCTGCAGAACGGTAATCCCCGGAGCAATTTCATCTCCGTCTTGGATAAAGATTAATTGTCCATCCAGCGGTTTTTGTACCGTGTCCGGGTGTGGTCCGGCTGGGTTATCGCCACCGGCCCAAGTCTCCCACTCAATTTGTGTAGCCAAATGTTTGGCGTTGGGGAAGGTTAAGACGCGCTGGCCATCTTCCTCAATTGATGTCCAACCGACATGATCAAGGTGAAGATGAGTGAATATCACCGTATCGATTTCTTGGCGATCAACACCGGTTTGAGTAAATGAGTCCAGAAATCGGCCGCCGCTAAACGGCCCAAAACCGGGAAAATCAATCGAAACCGGCCCGATACCGGTGTCTACGATTATTTTGCGCTCTGGTGTTTGAATAAGAAACCCACCAATGGTGGTTATTAACTTGCCGTCTTGATCCAATAGTTCCTGATGGCGATCCCATCCGCCCTCGGCCGAGGCGGGGAATAGGGCGGTGGGGACCACGACGCCACCGCCATCCGGTAAATAGGTGATGGAAAAAGAACCAACATGAACGGTGCGCAATGGGGCGGTTTGAGGCATAAAATTCTCCTTAAAATTGCAAAGCTAGCTTGCTCGGTTAACGGTTGTTTGATGTGAATTGTGCAGTTTGACTACATTTATCCCTTTCCATTTTTCTTCGCAAATTGGCTAAACAAATCCAGATCCTGGCTGGGAGCAAAGACAATCAATTCGTCATGGGTCTGCAGACGGGTATCGTGAGGAGGTGAATAAATATAATCTCCATCTCGCCAAACGGCCAGCACGACAAGATCACGCGCCGCACTCAACTCAGCGATGGTGTCATTTTGCCAGCTGGCGGCCGGATCATCACTCAGCTGCTGAAGAGCGTATCCCGCCGTCCCTTTTATCGTTGTGCGCAAGGAGAAGTCCGCCAGACGAGCATTCATCATAAACGTCTGAATTTGTAAACCACTCCCCTTTTCCGGCAGGACGAGCTGGTCAGCACCCGCAACCTGTAACTTTGTGCCATTTTTATCATCGTGGACAAGGGCGATGATCCGCAGTTTGACGTTATCGAGCCGTTGGGAAAGCGCTCGGGCGCTGACCACGGTAAAGAGATTGCGTTCATCACTGTCGAGGGCCGCCACCACTCCTTTTGCTCGACCGATGCCGGCTGCAATCAAGGTGCTGTCTTCGGTGGGTTCAACCATTAAATAAGGTACGTCGATCTTTTCAGCCAATTTATCGAGCGATAGCTGCTCATCTTCAGTTACGTCGACCGCATTGGCAATATCGTGATAGGGGCTAAACTTCTTCCGTAAATATTCGACATCGAGATATAACAAGGCTCGTCGCAGGCGATCTTCATCCGCCTCAACGATAATAATATCCTGCTTGGCACGCTGGAAATAGAGGCCGGCAACGCGGCCGATGTTGCTTGCCCCACAAATAATGACGTGATCTTTTAAACTTTCAATTGTTCTCATCCGTTTCTCCTGCACCTGTCGCTGAACCCGGTTTTGTTCCCACTCAATTACCTTTGCGGCCAGTGTTGAGACAGCGTAGCTGGCCAGGCCGATAGCGCTCATGGCAAAGAAGATGGCGAACCAGCGGCCACCGACCGTTTCGGGTGAAAAATCCCCGTACCCAATGGTGGTAATGGTAATGATGGTCACATAGAGCGCTTCAAAAAGCGACCATCCTTCAAGCATCGCATAACCAATCGTCCCGATGACAATTAGCAGGACAATTGGAACCAGGACGAGTCCCAGCTGCGTTCGCGCCAGTCGATAAAAAAATCGCCGATAAATTGTAATCAGGTTGACAAACATATTCTGAAGACCCGGCCGCTCGTTACACCGGTTTTTTTATATAATTTAGAGAAGCAAATATTCTTTGAAATTTCATTGGTAGTCAATGACGCACATTTCATAGATCAAAGAAAAGTCACGGATTATCTGCGACTTCATATTAAGATATCCCACGATACACATTGAAAACCAATATGCTTAAAGGGGATCCAATGAAATTCAACCATAGGAAACGGCAACCGGCAACCCGATCAGGCATTTCATGCCCAGTTATTATGTGGCCAGGGTTTATAAAGGTTAACTCAAGTTGCTACCTTACCTTCCCGATGAATAAATCCATCGGTAAAAGAGACCGAAACCGGATAAATCCGGTTTGTTAACGCGATTTATCGCGTTTCGGTTCTCCTGGCAGCCGGATTTATTCGGCTGCGTATAAAGGCCGCAACTTGCGTTAAAGGTTAAGCAAATGGATAGATTTAAAAAATATTTAAAGCGAACCGGCAAAAAAGAGCATGTCGTTGAAGGATTGGTCAACCAGGTTCGGGCGGCAGAGGCTTATCTCAAGGCCGAACGGCAGGTCGAACTCGACAGTGCCGAAGAAGAGGATATCCGGCATTTCACCCAGATTTTACCCACCAAGGAAATCAAAAAGCGGATGCGCGCCCTGGCGCTGTATTTTGAGTTTAGCAGAAATGCCCCATTAGCCAGTCTGGCGCGAGCCATTCGAGAGAAGGAAGTCGCCAAAACACGCAGACGCTTTAAGCTTCGCCATTTTTGCGGCATTAATCTTGAAGAGGTAGTTCGGCTGGAAACGATCGGTATTGTTACGGTGGATGATATGCTGGCGGCCGGAAAGACGCCTCTCACTCGACAGCAGCTGGCCGAAAAGACCAATGTCCCACTCGAAAGCATCCTGGAATTGGTGCAGCTCTCCGATTTATCGCGCCTCGGAGCCGTTAAGGGGGTACGCGCTCGCTTATATTTTGACGCTGGTTTAGACAAGCCCAGCAAATTTATAGATTGGGAGCCGGAAGCCTTGCGTCAAATGCTGGAACATTTTGTCGAATCAACCGGATTCGACGGGATTGCCCCCCTACCCAAAGAGGTGCGCAGCACGATCGCCAAAGCTCGCGACCTCTCCCCAATTATCGAGTATTAGAAGGATGGGCGGCCGGGTCGCTTTTCCGCTGGCAACCGCCCTCTTAAATCTCTAGACGAATACAAGTTATTTATTTTATAATGGCCTTACGCAACAAAATTTGAGCCTCTTCCTATGCCTTTATAGCCGCCCCACAGGGTAAATCCTCACTGTGGCTCTATCCATCATTAACCATACAATCAAAGTCTGTTGCGACAATCCAAACTTAAACCACCTTAATAAAATAGGTACGGAAAATTATGAATCCAACAACTTCTTCCCCATCCAAAGGGGCCATTTTGGGAATCTTGGTCGCTGTCCTCTGGCTAATTGCCAGCGGCTTGATGATCGCCACCCAATCGATGGCGCAGATTAACTTCAACGGGTTTGAGCAGATTGCCGGTGTGGTTCTGATCCTGGCCCTGATTATTTATCTGATGCGCACGCCCCCCAACGCCACCGATATGCCGGATATTCAGCCGCTTCTCTTACCGCGGTTGGGTTACGGCATGACCCTACTGGTCATTGTGGGAACGCTGGTGGCTCTGTTTTTATTGGGAATTATCATTCATCCCTGGCTGGTGGTGGTGGCTGCCCTGACTTTGATTGCCGTTGGGGTCATTATTAAGCTGCGGCAGCATCTTTCGCTCAATTTGGTTATTGTGGGGTTGGCCGCTGGAGCAATCTGTGTCCTGCTGTCATGGTTTAGCGGCCGGCTCGATGGTTTTCAGGGATTTTATCTGGCCTGCACCCCGATTTTATTTATCGGTGGCGGGTTGTTAAGCAAAACATCCGGTTTGTCCCATGTTTACACTGCCGAAGGGCATTGGGGTCTGGCCCTCAAGGGATTTCTGTGGGCATGCGTGCTGGCGTTACCGGCCGCCTTGCTAAACATTTCTTTTGGTGCGCATGCTGAAGATGCCTGGGTCGATCAACTATGGGAGCCGCTGGTGGCCTTTGTGCCCGGTATCGCCGAAGAAATTTGGGCCCGCCTCTTTATGACCACCATCATTTATGTGCTTCTGCGCCCCAAAACCAACGACCGTCCCGGCCGTGCTTTGGCCGCGGCCGTCGTGATCGGTGCGTTTACCCATTCCCTGGCTCACCTCTCCGGCTCCATGGTGTTTTCACCGGCCGCCCTGCAAATGATCATCGCCGGGATTCTCTTTGGCGTGCCGATGGGTCTGCTCTTCGTCAAGCGGGATTTTGAACACGCGGTTGGCTATCATTTCTTTATCGACTTCGTCCGCTTTTTTGCAGCCCTCTCCTAGATTTGACCTGTGTTTGATTGATCTCCGAATCCTACCGGGCAACATGTCTCAAATATCGGACGATACAACCGGAGGATTAAAATGAATAAAGTCCATACTTGGCTGGCACTTCTGCTGTTAGCAGCGGTGATCGTTATTTCCGCCTGCACCCCGGAATCCGCTCCTCTACTAACACCCGCCTCGACCGCGACACCAACACCAACCTCGACGCCTGTGATCCGGCCGGAGGCCACCGCCACACCCACACCCGTCGTGATACCTGTAGAATCAGAAGGTCCAACAGAAACGGAAGAGCCACCATTTTCTGGCTGCCCTCAAAACGATTGGCTCTATCAGCTGGATTACACCCATCAACTCGTGCTGGATCAACCAGGGTTATTTCACCTGGAAATGAACTCAAAACCAGACGCGGCTTTCTTCTTCATTGTCCGTGAAGACGGCACTATCGACAGCGAAGGTTATGAAAACAGCGTCCCTATTTCGTTCACGGGTACAGCTGTAGATTGTGTCATTGAAGGTGAAAACGACCTGTATGCCGATATTTTTGGCGTGTGTCATAATGGCATCGCCACGGTAAATGTCTTCGAGTATTTTCCCGAAGGCTTCCTCTTCACGGAAAGTTGCCCCGAAGGATCCGGCCTGGTTGGCGCAGAGCAATTGGTCTCGGCGCCGGAAAACCGGTTTGATTTTGATCTCAACCGGGAACAGGAGACAAAAGTCGTTGAAATGGATGGGGGTATTGTGTCAATTTACTACAGCTGGACCTTAAGCGATTATGGGCCAATGCCCATTTTGCCAATACCCTTACCCGATGAATAAAGAAGGAAATCAGCACGTTTAACCTGGAAAATGCCGTGCCCCGCTCAATATCACTGGTTTTTTGAGCCTGTTTAATCATCTCGATCTGGAAAAATCCAGTTTTTCATATCTTCTCCCCGGTATCGGTGCTCGCGCTCAAAAAAAGCGTCGATATCACCACCCGTGCGTTTTTCAATGCATTTGAGAAAAGATTGTCGGCCGTCTTCGTTTAGAAGGCGCAGCGGCTTTAATTTTTTGTGATGATCAGAAACAATATACGTCACTTCGTCAGCAGCCGTTTCTTTTTCAATTCGAAAATGCAAGCCGTTCTGGACACCACTCACTACACGATGCAAATCATCGAGAGAGCGATAAGCAAACTCCCCCTCTTGATCAATCATAGCGTTTATCCACTCATTAAATTTTTGAATTTGATTACTCTTCATGATGAATTTTGGGCCCGATTTTGGCTTTGAAATAACAGTACATCATAAGTTTACATGAATTGCCAAAAATGTAACCTTCGACATTGA
The DNA here is from genome assembly GCA_030065875.1 of Ardenticatenaceae bacterium. Lineage (GTDB taxonomy): Bacteria > Chloroflexota > Anaerolineae > Promineifilales > Promineifilaceae > WTJY01. Next base: position 7,777 of record JASJCR010000085.1, read on the forward strand.
CATTTAGCCTATTTTATTGTAATCTCGGAATTGTGTAGGCTCCCTCTGAGGTGGATGATTAACGCCCGTTAATTGTTCACCTCTCCTTTTTTTTATCCCCCTCTGCTGCTCATTTTATGTCCTGAGTCACGACAGCTGATGACCCTCGGCACTATCCTCTATTTGCCCGATCGGTAACAATCTCCTTTGTTCAATTGATCATGTTCAAAGGAGCTGCTCCATGAGCAATTTAGGTAAACATTCAGAAAGTTATTCTTCCGCCACTTTTTTTCTTACAGACCGTTATCTCACCTGCCAACTGGTTGGCCGCTGGATGATGAAGAAACCATTTGACGGCTTGACGATTGTTCCAGCCGGGCAGGCAGCCGGCCGCCCACTGACAAAAATGGTCTATGAATCATCTGACTGCAGCCAGGCTGCTTCCGGGGCGGCCGCTCTAGGCCATGCCCTGAGTCATCTTACCTTTGGATGGGCGTTCCTCGGGGCAATCCTGCGATTTCCACCGATTTCTTACATTATTGAACAATTGATCAATCTTTTGATCATGTTTTTACCCGCTCCAAATTCACCCTGGCAGGATGAAAATCACGGAAATCAAGGTGATCAATGATAAAATGGCCTGGATGGATAACATACCCCTCCCGCGCTTCTTAAACACCTTTCGCTTTGCCATGTCCCTGAAATTAGTTGGCGTTGGCGTGGCGTTGATCATCGGCCGTCTAACCCTTTATGAATCGATTTTTGATCGCTGGTGGAGCGTCGTAGTGGCCACCTCCTTCATTTTAATTTGGCTTCTCCCCTGGCCGGCACGCTTGGCTCAGCAATCTTTCTGGACCCATATTCAAGTTATTTTTGCCCTGTTTTTTGCCTTAACCGCATCGTTTGTGGAAATCATTCAGGCCTCCTGGGTTCCTTTTGCAGCCCTGCTGGAAAATCCTTACTATGTGACGCGCTTTAATTGGACGCCCGAACAATCTCTTGGCATCCATGCCCTGGGGCTTATTTTTGTCATCGTGCCGGTCGTTCTGGCCAGCTGGCAATACGGCAAGCGCGGCTTTTGGCTCTCCCAAATGCTGGCCGGAGTATATTACGTAAGCATGCCCGTCTTCCTGCCAGCCGGTGCGTTTACCTGGGGTATTTATGCCGTTCGAGGGTTTGTTTTGTTGGGAACCTCACTCATCGTGGCCTCGATTGTCTATACCTTATCCGAGGCGGAGCATCGCGAGCAGGCCGCCCTGAGCGAAGCCAATTCCCAGCTGGCCGCGGCCAATGAGAAACTGGCCCGCCAGTCCCTGATGATGGAAGAACTGGCGGTCAACCGGGAGCGGAATCGCCTCTCACGGGAAATGCACGACACCTTATCCCATTCTTTATCGGCCGCATCGATTCAGCTGCAGGCGATCGGCACGTTGTTTCAGGTTGATCCGGCCGCCGCGGAAAATGAACTTCAAGCCGCGCAAGAAACGATTCGCCGCGGCCTGAAAGAATCCCGACGAGCCATTCGAGCCTTACGCTCATCCCCTCTTGATGAATTGGGACTCACCGCCGCGATTCAGCTGTGCGCCAGCCACATCACCAATCGCTCGGCGATTTCCATCGCCTGTCGCACGCCTGAAGGGTTGCCTGCCCTTCCGCAGCCGGTTGAGCAGGCGCTTTATCGAATCACAGAAGAGGTATTGCACAATGCGGAGCGTCACTCCGCGGCCAGCGAGATCGATCTTTTACTCACCCCGCTTGAGGACCAGGAAACGATACAGCTGATCATTCGCGATAACGGGGTCGGTTTTGATGTGCCCGTGGCCCTGGCCAGCGATCGGTTTGGTTTGCAGGGGATTCGCGAGCGGGCTGAGATTGCCGGCGGCCGGTTGCACATCCACTCCCAACCGGGTAACGGATGCTGCATTGAAGCCTCATTTCCCCTCGCCAATCCGGAGGTTTAGCCCCAATGTCATCAGAATCCACCAATCCTCTGCGCATTTTGATATGTGACGATCAGGAAGTTGTGCGCAAAGGTCTCACTATCATTCTTTCCCATCAGGATGGGCTGCAGGTCGTTGGGTTTGCCTCGAACGGGCATGAAGCGGTCGCTTTGACCGAAGAAATCAAACCAGACGTCATCTTGATGGATCTTAAGATGCCGCGGCTCAACGGCATCCAGGCCACCAAGCAAATTGTTAGTAGTCAGCCAGCGGCAAAAATTGTGGTGTTAACGACCTTTGATGGGGACGAGTGGGTATTTGATGCCTTAAGGGCCGGAGCGGTCGCTTATCTGCTCAAAGATTCATCTGGCGAGGAAATTGTGCAGGCGGTATACGATGCGGCGGCCGGTCGCTCCCGCCTTGATCCCCAGATTGCCTCAAAGCTTCTTGACCAATTCCGGCAATCCACACCCCCGCCGTCCAACCCCCTCGTGAATCCGCTGACCGCTCGCGAACTTTCGATATTGCAGCTGATGGCCAAAGGGCATACCAATGGGCAAATTGCCAAAGAATTATTTTTGGCCTCCGGCACCGTAAAGAACAACGTCAGCCAGATATTAAGCAAATTACAGGTGGCCGATCGCACCCAGGCGGTGCTGGCGGCTTTGCGGCGCGGGATTGTGACCCTGGAGTAAGTTCGAGCAACCTTATCACTTTAACGTTAAAACGTTTTAACATCATAATAATCCGATCTCCTCTCTTTAAATTATCTGTAAACCTTCAAAATTCATTGGCTGATGAGAACAAAACGCGATAACGGCGTTTTAAAAATTAACCTAAGTTGCTACCTTACCTTCCCGATGAATAAATTCATCGGCCAAAGAGACCGAAACGCGATAAATCGCGTTAATTAAACGGATTTTGAAGATTTACTAATCAATTCGGATATGAACCGTCTTCCAAAACAGGCCCGTCATCCCCGCGCAGGCGGGGATCCACCGGCGGCAATCTAATGGATTCCCGCTTTCGCGGGAATGACGCTGCGATATCGGACTTGATTTATCAAAACTCAAAATTCATCGGCCAAAGGGACCGAAGTGCGATAAATCGCGTTAATTAACCGGATTTTGAAGATTTACTAATCAATTCGGATATGAACCGTCTTCCAAAACAGGCCCGTCATCCCCGCGTAGGCGGGGATCCATCGGTGGCCATCTAATGGATTCCCGCTTTCGCGGGAATGACGATGCGATATCGGTATCTATTTATCAAAACTCAATATCCGGTTTCGGTTTCCATAGCGACTATTCGGTCGCGTCAAAAGGTCGCAACTTGGGTTAAAAATCAAATGGATCATAGGATCAATACATCGTCCGCGGTCTACCTGTCATTCCGAGCGGAGCGAGGAATCTCGTCAAATTGCTCTTGAAACTTGGTGGTCACAAGGGGAAGCACTTCTGTTTCAGCAAAGGCTACTTTCACTGGAAAATAGCGGGATCCTTCGCGAAGCCTGTCCTGAGCGAAGCCGAAGGGCTCTGGATGACAGGGGTTTGCTTTTTTTTAGCCATTTTATTTCTCAATTTCCATAATCGCATCATAAAACCATCCGCTTTCGGCTTCTCTAACAGGGATGTGGTTCCCCATTAAAGTCGCAACTTGACTGGAATTTTATGGGTCAGCTGCCTTAAATTTGCACCGGTTTACGGCATCAACGCCAGCATAATGTGAGGTCTGTCTACGCGGAGTTATAAACTGGCTTATAAATTAATCCACAACTGAGAAGGGCTTGACCGCGCCACGGGAATATTCGGTTAAAATCGGTTTTAGAACCAATTTTCGCAAAATTTGATGATAATCATCGTGGAATTGCCGCTGAAACAAAAAATTTGGGTGCAAAATCAGCACAAATGGCCTAAAATGGGGAATCTATCAGCACGGTGATCCAAATTCAATCTAGCGCCGATTTGGCGCGTGAGTCTCCCCTCCCCCACCGCAAAGCCGATACCGAGCCGCACATTCCAGGGATATTTGCACACAAAATAAAGGGTTTTAGCCTCAAAACGTCATAGCGTTTTAACGTTAAAACATAATAACTGCTTGACGTTTTGTCGTTATGTCATTATAATCCTAAAGTGTTTTAGCCCTTTAATGTTGAAGCGTTTTAACACTTTAACGTTATTTTCTCGGAAAAATTAAACCATCTAACTCTGCCATCAAATCTAAAAGGAACGATATGGAAGTTTTAACCGTCGGGGTACAAAAAGGGGGAGTGGGCAAAACATCAACCGTCTTTGCCCTAGCCGAAGCGCTGGCTCAGAATGGTGTTCGCGTATTGATGATCGATTTGGACCCCCAATCAAGCTTAACGGAAGCGGCCGGCGTCAGCGCGGAGACAGCCTCGATTGCCGAAGCGTTGGACGGCCGGGCAGAACTGCGAGACATCGCCGTTCAGCTGCCCACAGGACCGGTCCTCATTCCCTCAGATTTAGAGCTGGCTGCGGTAGAATTGACCCTGGCCAATCGCAACGCCAGTGAATTTTTGTTGACAGATTTATTGACCCCGCTGCAGTTTGATATCTGCCTGATCGACGCCCCGCCCAGCCTGGGCCGGCTGATGATCAATGCCCTGGTCGCCGCAACCGAGGTTTTAATCCCGGTCACCCCGCAAATCATCGATATGCGCGGCCTGCGCCTGTTTCATAGAGAATCGATCTCCCGCGCCCAGCACCGGCGTTTAAATCCCGACCTCAAAATTTTTGGCGTCCTGCCAACCATGTACGACCCCCGGCTGGTCCATCACCGGCAGGCGCTTCAAGCCATGAAAAAAGCAGGATTCCCGGTATTGGACATCACGATCAGCCGCGCCATCGCCGTCGCCGAGGCGGGCGCAACCGGCACATCCGTGGTGACCTATGCTCCAGAATCCAAACCAGCGAAAGAGTATACTCAGTTAGGAAAGGTGGTGAAAAAATGGCTAAGAAACCGAGCTTAGATGATGTATGGGGTGTAAGCGAAGTGTCCACGCCGCGCCGAACCACCCCGACAGCCAAACCAAAAAGGGAAGAACCAAAGGCAAAAGCTCCGGCCGCCCGGCCCAAACGGAGCACGCCCAAAGCGATCCAGCCCCCCATGCAAGAAAAACCGGTGCGGATGACCCTCTATCTCGACCCGGTGGTGGCCGATATGCTCGACCGCTCCCAGCTGGAACTCAAGAAGTTGACCGGTATTCGGGGGCATTCGATCAGCAATTCGGCCGTCATCGAGGAATGTGTCAAAATGGTGCTCGATCACTTCCTAAATAAAGGGGGATCTTCCCAGCTTCCGGCAAATATCGTCAAGCGGGAAGCGGATCGCGTCAAAAAAAGTAAGGCGGCCGGTAAAAAATCAGGTTAGGTGATAAGCTGACGGGTTAGCGTTTTAACGTTAAAACGGTCAAACCGCAAAAAGGTGTAACATGAGCACAAATGACATCCAACCGCTTGAAGAGTATGATGATCAAATTCGCACAGTCTGGGATGAAGAAAGTCAAACCTGGTACTTTGCGATCGTCGATGTGGTGGGGGTATTGAGCGAAGCTGCCAACCCCAGCAAATATTGGCATCAGCTAAAAACCCGCGACAAAGGATTAAAGGAACTTTCTCCAAATTGGAGAAAGTTCCCCATGAAAAGCAAAGTAAATAATCGCACCTACCAAACGGAGTGCGCCTCACAACAGGATATCCTGCGCATCATTCAATCGATCCCATCCCCCAAAGCGGAGTTTTTTAAACAGTGGCTGGCCATGACCGGCAGCCGTCGCCTCGACGAAATTAAGGCGGACCCTCTGGAAGCTGAGCGGGAAAAATACCGCCTGATGGGCTACGATGAAGAGTGGATTCGGGCCCGCCTGGGGGCCATCACCACCCGCAACGAATTAACCGACGAGTGGAAAAAAAGAGGGGTTGAAGGGCGGCAGTATGGCATCCTGACCAACGAGGTTCACAAAGGCACTTTTGATGGGTTATCGGTTGGCCAGCATAAAGCGCTTAAAGGGGTTAAAAAAGGGAATTTGCGAGACCACATGAATCCGCTCGAGCTGGCCTTCACGATTTTGGGTGAAGCGATTACCACCGATGAGGTCCGTCACCGCGATGCCCAAGGATATGAAGAAAATCAGGCCGCTGCCAAAGAGGGGGGTGAAGCGGCCGGTGAGGCGCGTCGAAATCTGGAAAAACGAACCGGCCGCAAGGTGATCAGCGACCGATCTTATTTGGAAGATCGCAAATTGATCCAGGATCAAAAAAAGCGCCGCAAAGATGGGGGATCCTCAAAAAAGGATGAGGACGAAATTCCATTCTAATTACTGAGGGAGAACTTTCTCCAGTTTGGGGAAAGTTCTTTTTAACCTATTTGGCGTTTTAACGTTAAAACATTATATGCGGACCGGCTAGCGCAGCGGGAGAGGGGATTGCCAAAAGGCGGAGGTTTTATTCACCTCTATGTGAGAAACCCACTTGACCCATTCAAAGCCGCGTCTGGGAGGGGCCACCAAACGGACAGGAAACCCATGACCGTGGGAAAGGGGGGCGTCCGCCACCTCCAGAGCCAGCAAAAAACCGGCCGCCTCTTCAAGCTTAAAGCGCCGCTGATACCCGGAAACGGCGCGTACGGTAACGCTTCGAGCATCCTCTTGAACACCGGCCGCCTCCAAAATCGCCTGTAAAGGAACCCCACGCCATTTTTGTTCGGTATACCACCCGCTGGTGCAGTCGAGCAAAGCGTCCTGAGAGATTGACGGCAGGTCGTGAAGGTCAGCATAACGCCACGAGAGAGGGTGATCAACCGCCCCGCTGATGGTCAAGCGCCACTCATCGATGTTAATAGGTGGTGGGTAATCAAAGATCCAACTCGTCACCGGAAATTTTGAGGATGGCCATAAATATGATCCGGTAAAGCGCTGCTGCACACTCGCCAAATTGACCTTTTTTTGCACCCTGCTGGCTGCCGCCCCTAAGCCAAGCCCCAAAATGGCCGACCCGGCCGTTCCTAAAAACAGCCGCCGATCGGCCGCCCCTTCAACTTTGAAAATAAATTTCATGCGCCAGCCGTGCCACACGATCAAGATCATCAGCGGAACCGCCAGATAAATGTGTAAACTGACGAGGCTGAAGCCGTACCAGTAGATCGGTCCCTGGAAGGTCCACATCAAACCCAAAGCCAACACGCCTAACAGCATCAGGAGCATGACGGCAAACGAGATCCGCTGTCGAGTCCAGCGCTTTTTGCGGCGCCACGCGTCCATAATGACCCACGCTTTCCAAAACATGAGCACAATTAATCCATAAGCGGCCACACCGTGCAGCCAAAGCAGCCAGGCGTTCCCACCAAACCCGCTTTTTAAACCGAAAAAACCGGTGATGATCAGGGTGGCTAAAAAGATAATTAGGGAAAGGTTTGCCCAGGGAAAAATCATTTAATCATTATAACCACAGACGGCCATAAAAAAAGCCGGGGCAGCCTTTTGGCTGTCACCCGGCTTCTCCATTTAGGCCCAAACCGCTACCGCACAACGCTCGGTAAGAAGAGTTCATACTCTTCAATTACAAGCTCAGGTTCAAGCGCGATGTCCAGATCAGTGACCTCCGGCGGCACGCCAACCAGCGGGCTGGTCAGCGGCAAATAGCCGTCAGCTTCTACAACGATAAACCAGCAGCCGCCGGCCACATCCCAACCATATCGCCCAGAGGTATCTGTGGTTTGCGGGTTGACGGCCGGATCGAAAATCGGTGCCGGTCCGCTGACGTCGACATCTGCATTGACCAGCTGACCGGCCGCGAGGTTAGCCGGCGGTAAATCGCTCCAGGCGCCGAATGGGCCGGAGCTGGCGGCCGGGCGAGTGTCTACAGTACGACAGTCGTTGATTTCTGACCCGCTGTCCGGCTCGGCCAGGGGCACGCGATAAAGACGCACCGTGGCCCCAGAGAGCGGTTGTCCGGTGCTAGCATCAGTAATGACCCCGCTGGGATCATAGAGGACCAGCGTCCCAACACCTCGATGATGAGAAATCCCATCACAAATAAAGCGCACAGCCATGACGCCTCCTTCGGGAGTGGATAGGTCATCGGGCAAAGTCAGCGAAACGGCGAATTCGCCGTTTCCGGTTGACAGCATCGGGAACGAATCGTAGCCGATTGACAAAAATACGCTGCTGGGGGGGCCGGCAGAACAGATTGGCGTAAAGGTAAACGTGGCCGATTCCGATGAGCCATTAGCAACGCGAACCGTCACGTCGCCCGTATCTCGATCAACGATGCTGCCTATGCCGCTGATCCCCACGGTTTGGGGTTCGGCCGGCTGAATCGGGATCGGGTCGGCGAGTGCCAGCGCCTGGCCGTCCGAGATTTTGAAAATGCTGCTGTTGGTGAAGTGGGTGGTACCCCCGCCGAAGGCATTTTGATATTGGCCAGCCGGATCGGAAATCCGCAGGCGATAGGAGCCGGCCGGCAAACCGGTGACGTCAAATGTACCGTCGCTGGCAGTCACAGCTGATCCGGCCGCCAGCCATTCTCCGGACGTCAAGCGATACGCCTCAACGAGGAGACCTTCGGCGGCCGGTGAGACCTGCCCGCTAATAGAACCGCTGGGTGCGGTGTCACTCATGGTGAAATCAACCCCACCCTGATCAGCCGTGACGTTGATATTGGCTGCAGCTGGCGAAAACGATTTGCCGGCCAGCAGGGGCGTCAGGGTGCGGCTGCCGTTGGGAACGGTAATCGTATAGGTGCCGTCCGCGGCCGTGTGGGCGGTTTCCCCGCTGTCGGCCGTGATCAGCACGCTGGCTACCCCGCTGCCGCTAGCGGTAATGCGGCCGGACACATCAAATAGCTGAAACGGCGGATCGTAGGTGCGGGAATTATCCTGTGTCACAATGCCATCAATACCCGGAACATACTCACTCCCAGAGATAACAATTGGTGCCGCCCCATCGAATGTCGGTGATTCACCATAATACTCACCATAGATTGTTGATTTTTCGACGCATATGCCGTTGGCATTATTTATCCGGGTTGAGTCCCAATCCTGGAACCGGACGAAATAGGAACCCGGTGGAAGTCCTCCGACTGCGTAATTCCAGTTGGCCGGCCATGAAGAATTGGTTGAAACAGTTTCAATTTGGCGGCCCAAACTATCATATACGGTGACCTGACCCTGATATGAAAAGAGGTTTTCTGCGTGGAGAGTATATCTACCGTAAATCACGCCACCTCGATCAAGGCTTTGATCCAACCCGGTTATCGCTGCCCCTGTGGAAACGGTAACAATTGTGGCGGTTGCCGGATCATATCCTCCCCCCAGGTAAGAGTTAACGTAGCTCATGCTAAAGAGAATATCCTCAGGGGAGTTTGACCCTGGCGGATTGTTACTTGCTTCAATCCAAATGCGATAATCACCAGGGGCCAATCCATCAATTTTATATTCCCCTGAGATGTTTGTTTGGGCGGAAATCGGAAGAATTAATTGACGATTGTCTGTGGGTTGAGCATATACTCTGGAACCCAAAATTCGTTCCCCATGTTCAGATGATGTGATTCGACCGGAAATTGAGCCTCCGGGACTCAGCTGCTCATTGATGGTTACGGATTGTCCTGCTCCAATATCGACAAGCGAGGCGCCATTTACGCCCAATTCATCATCAAAAAATTCACTGACATACTCTTTAACCGGCTGGCCGGCGCGTGAGGTATCGAAATAAATTACATACTCATCGCTCATCAGGCCGGTCATAGAATAATCGCCATTTGCATCCGTAGTGCTGCTGCCAAGATTGTAATAGCGGCCGTCCAATTCACTATAAACATAGACGTAAACAAACACGCCGGGCAGCGGGTCACCAGTGCCTTCGGCCGTGACGCGCCCCTGCAGCTCGCCGCCAGTCGTCAGAGATTGATCAATGATGGTTTGACCCTCTTCCAAGACCACAACTTGGGAAGTATCTTGATATTTTTGGGGATAAGCGTCATCGCTAAACTCGATGCGGTATTGAGCCGGTCGCAGATTATTAAATTCATACGTGCCATCGGCCGCTGTATTGGTCGACTCTAGAATGGTACCCAGACCACAATCATTGAGTAGTGAAGCGGTGACGTAGATCGATTCTAGTGGGGCACCGGAATCTTGGTCTGTCACCTGACCTGAAACGATGACCTGATTTAATTCCATCTCAATTGTGGTTGTCATCCCTTTTTTAACAAATATCGGATCACGGCCGGGTGTCTCAGGGTCGTAATTCGTATAGCTGTTGGCAAGAAAATGTTTAGGATCAACCGCAATAAAATAAGGTCCTTCGTTTAATCCTTCAAAAGAAAATTCTCCATTTAAATCAACGGCGGTTGAGTCGATTGGATCACTCCGACCTTCCGTAAACAAATATGCAAAAGCAACATCAGATGGATAGGTAGGCGTATAGGCAAAGCTGTAAGATACCTCACCGGAGATGGTACCTCCAGGATCAAGAACGATATTGACATCGCTGATAATTTGCCCAACGGTCAGCGAGATAACATCTGCCTGGCCGCTTGAAATAGCCTCGTCATAAAACTCTGCCGCATATTGTGAATTATTAGAACGCCCTTGAACCAGATATGAGCCAGACGGCACAGCCACCTTATAGCCAATCGATGGACAACTGCTGCAATAATTTGTTGTCCCCGCGATGAGCTGATCCGGAGCGGCCGCGTTGTATACGGAAACCTGCGCATTTGATAAATCATCAGGCCCAGATGTCGAAACCACGCCGGTAATAAACCCACCCACCTGCATAACGATGTCCTGGCTCAAGATTTGGTTGAGCTGTGGCGTAAAGACCGCCACACTCTCCTGATCGATCACATCTCCTGCCCAGGTGGGAATATACGCCGTATCTGTCAACGCTTGTTGGGGGAGTGTCGCCAGAAGTGTAGCCTCGCTTCCTTCGGGGAATCCGGAAATCTGATATTGACCGTTGGCATCGGTCTTGACGCTCCTCAATATATCTGTCAAATCTGCTGATAAATAATAATAGATGTCTACAGATGGGAGCGGATCGCCAGTTTCGGCCGAAGTCACCGTGCCAGAAATTATCGGTTTGCGATCAACGGTAAAGTCTAAAACCGTTTGATTGTTAAGACCTGTCAATGATAAGGCGGTCGTTACAGGAACCTTATCAATAAAGTCCGTATTGAGACGAGCATATCCTCTGACTGTGTAGCTGTCAGCTGGCAGGGTAGCTGAATAGAAGCCATTAATATCTGTCGTATCGGTTCCAATCATGTAGCTGGTCGAGTTCTGATAGAATCTCACTTGAACCCCTTCAACCGGCTGACTTGTATCGGCCGCGGTCACCTGCCCGACAACCATGGGGTCAGCGGCCGCAGCCGCCGGATCGTTGATCTCTTCTTCCCGTTCGGGGCTATCTTGGACAATCTCTTCTTCAAGAAAAAGTTCAACGATTGTTTCTGACTCGCCCTTGCGCCAGAACACATTCTCCTGCAAAGAAAGCGATTGGCCGTCGAGATCAAAAACCTGGAATGAGTAGGTTTCGTAGGGGGATAGATTTTCTACCGGAAACAGAAAAACTCCGTCTGAGTCCGCTTGAGTTCTGGCAACAACCTGCTCAGCCTCATTCACAAGCTGAATCACGAAAACGGTGCCGCCGGGAATGATCCGGCCGGCCAGCGGCCGTTCAATCGGCTGAGTGAATGCGGCTGCATTCACCTCCTGATTTGGCGCGTGATCGAGCTCGTTAGCCGACACTCGCAGAAACGCAAACACGGCTAAGACACCTAGAGTTAGGGCCATAAGCATCGGTGTTATTCTCTTGTTCATCAGATTCCTTTTTCCTTTTTTGTGCAGGGTAGTGGACGGTATAGGCTTGTTTTGCCCACGCCCGTGTGTATGAAACGCCGTCAAAATTATACAATATCCTCATATGTATTAAAATCATTTGCCCCTTTTCCGTTGAGGTCAGTATTCCTCTTGAAAAGATCCATTACCGCTCAAAAAACATCCTTCACAAAACCGCAAGAAAGATTGCTTCACTATTTACTCAATGACGTTTGGAATTTTTTTTGACAAGTTGCCCAAATTGCAACCGATCAATATTTTAAATTGGACCCAAAATCGATTTGTGCTTTTTGTCTTGGTAGGCCCAGGAGAGGAACGGTTTTTTTACAAAGGCCAAATTGCCTACTTTCAGTTAGCCTACTTGAAAGTATGGTAGCGGCCGTTTATACGAAATTTTTATTCAAGCAGATGGGATTTTTGTAAGCTCGGTTTTATCAAATCACCTTTCTTCCACAGCAAAAGAAATTGATTTTACCTGTTCAACGCCACAGCGACGCAGTTCCTGCTCGATGCGGGCAACAAGCTGGACTTCCGCAATTTGACGGCCGCGCAAATCTTCGATCCAAATCACAAATTTTCCGCCTTGTCCTGTTAGAAGTTGTGAATCTCGCAAATGATTAAACGCTTCGGCGTAGAGGCTCAATTCCAGGCTGCTCAATACATCCTGCCACAGCTCTTTTTCCACCGGTTTTGTGTTGTATTTGACAAACAGCATTTCAACCTGATTGACGACCGCAGCCTGCCGTTCGCTCACACGCGTTTGGCGCTGAAGGGTAATATGGGCTTGACGGGCTTTCTCAGCCTCCAACTCTTCGACCGTCATAAACCCTGTCGGGGCAGAAAAGTCCTGTTCGATCGCCCGGCGCAGCCACCCGATGGGATGCTGAACGTGATCGGGCTCCGCGACCAGCAAATACTCCAAAAAGGCGATTTTTTCGTGGACCTTTGCGGCCGGGTGCTCAGAGGCTAGCCGTTCAGCGACCCGCTGATTCATCCCCCAATCGGCCAGCAAAGCAACAACATCTGTTTTTTGCTTAACTGTGTTTTGCTGTGCTGTATTTTGTGGGTCCATTTTTTGGACCAGCCCTGGTTCACTTTTTGGATTAGGAGGTGGTCCATTTTTTGGATTAGCCCCTGATCCATTTTTTGGACCACCCCCTAGTCCATTTTTTGGACCGGGGGTATTTTTGACGATTTCTCTCTGGTGCAGCTGGCGGGTGCCGCCCATGTTGAGACAGTAAGTCGTCGTTTCATTGCCGTGTTCAGCAGAGGAATTTTTGACAATTTGGATGATTTCGAGCGTGGCTAAACGCTGAAGCGCCTTGCTAAGCGTTGTGCGGCTTTTGATGCCGGCTCCCTGGTCAAGTTGGAGACCGTCACGCGTGCGTATTCCCTTGAGCATCTGGTTGTAGGAGATGTTGTCGGCCGATTTTTTGAATCCAAACGTACGGCGAATGATGTAGAGTAGGACTTTGATTTCAGCTCCTGATAGGCGGGCTAAGAGCTCGTCAAATAAAATATCGGGCACGCTTGTATATTGGGGCGCAATAAAACCCGGAAAGCGATATGGTTCCTCACTATGGCTGCTTTTGCTGCCCATGAATCGATCCTAAAATCAGGTAAATGAATACCTCCACATAAACGTGGTCGCGAAAGCGAACAGCAAAACACAGTTTCACTCCGGATTGCTGCCGGTATATTGGATGAATGGTGTGTGAATGAGGGATCTAGGGATCGGCTCTCTTGACGTTTCGTTTAGAAACGTGTTATCTTTGGAGCAGAAAATTACTATTACTGGACCCTATGGTCCCCATTCAGCCCTTGTGCCCGCCAAGTTACAAGGGCTTTTTCTTTTAATGAGTTAATATATGCAGTTCGCGACCGGTTTTCTGTTCTCCTTAAACCGCCTGGACAAACTGACCGGTTGTCCAAAGGTTTAAATTGGCGTCTAAATCCGGGTGAGAGATTAGCTCAACCCCGCTAGCCTCCCAATTTTTCCCTTTGCGACTGACAACCTGGCTTTCTGCCTGAAAACGCTCGGCATCTGTCCAATCTTCACCGCTAAACAGCAGAAAATGGACATGCCAATTTCCCGATCCGTTTAAATCTTTGACCAGCTTGTTGCTGTGCTTATAAAGCTCATCCAAGATACTGAGGGCCGGTTTTGATTTCCAATCGGCCGAACCGATGACGAGGTTCTTCCCTTCCCGATCAATCGCCACCACGTCAACAGAAGTGGTTCGCGTCCATTCTGCGCCGACATCTTGAATCGCTGGCAGATGGGCTTCATCACTGGCTTCAGAAACCCACTCCCAGCACAGTTCCGGCCAGATATTGGTGTGAATAAAATGATTGAGATTTTCTTCAACGCGATCGAGCACCTGACGAGTTTTCCCGCGTGCCAGCTGAGTCGAGTACGCTGATAAGAACCGGTAGTAAAAGCGCATAAAATGGTCGGTGACCACATAACGCCCTACCCGGGTATCCTGCCCGATTTTGGAAATGGGCACCATGCGCCGCACAAATCCGGTTTCGCGCAAAATTGATAGATATTTGGAAATGGGCCCTGAGGCGATGCCGGTATGTTTGGATATATCTCCTAACGCCCAATGCCCGTTGGAAATCGCGCGCATGATGGCCACATAATTGTTGGGATCAGAAATAAAATCCTGCAGCAATATGCGCGGCTCATCTAACATCCACGTGTTTGAGGGGGCCAGCTGGATTTGCAAATTATCGATAACCGATCGGGTTTGATCGATTCTTTCCCAATAGGCGGGAATACCCCCCCAGATAGCGTAAATGGCTACCCGGTCTTTGATTGAGTAATTGGGAAAGAAAAGGCCAAGGGCGCTGTATGGTAGGGGAGGTAGCCTGATGAGTGCCGTGGCCCGGCCGTAAAAAGGAGCGGTGTGATTGATCAACTCCTGCTGCATGAGCCCCATCTGGGACCCGCAAAGCGCGATCATAACGTTAGCTTTTGAAAGGATATGATCCCACGCTTTTTGCAGCGTTCCCGAAAAATCAGGATCGGTATCGATCAGGTAGGTTACCTCATCAATTAAAATGGCAATTCGTTTTTCGGCCGCCGCACGCGTCAACTCGCGAAACGCCATTTCCCAGCTATCATATGAGAATTCTGGACTGGCTGGGGTGTCGGGATCGAGAAAGTGAATCACCGCCTGAGAAAATGAACGCAGCTGATCAAACGCACTGGTTGGCTCAGCCATCCAGTACAGCGCGCTGCCTTCTTCCTCGTAGGGCTCACTCCAGTGGGTGAGAAGACGGGTTTTGCCCACGCGGCGACGACCGTATAGGATTAGGAGCTCGGCTTTGTTTGAGCCCCACAGCCGTTCGAGAGTTTGAAGTTCGGATACACGTCCGATGAAAGTACGAGTTGACACTGAATACCGCTTACCATGAACTGATTTAGTCTACTTTCGTTCATACTAACAGGGTTTTTGTTTTGTGTCAAGGGGTTTGAGGGATTTTTGAGGGGGAGTGTTGTGTTAATACAACAATACTTTGAATTTCAGTTATTGTAAACCTACCGCAAATATTTGTCAACCATGGTCGTCACAAAAAATCGTATAAAAATCCCTTTTGTTGGCTGATAAGTAAGGGAGTCAGGGTTGAGAGATAGGAAATAAGTCACGCTGCGGATTCACGCAAAATTCACGGATATTAAGGCTAATCGAAGCCAACCGCAGCTAAAAATTATTCTCATTCAAAATAGCCGGATTCAGCCACGATGTCGGCCGCAGAGACAAACGTTGCTTCTTCTATAGAAGAGCCGGTACGCTGCAAGTACGCCTGCACAACCCGATAGCCGATGGCGTATCCACCATAATCCGGCATGCCCACGGCCGGAAAACCCATTTTGCCCGCCCAGTAGTCGCCAAATATAAAGCCCCGCAGCTTATCAAAGCCGGTGGTAGACAAATTTTGACCAACCAGAGCGCGGGCCGTATCGATTTGCGCTTCGTCAAAATCAGTCACGTAATACCCAACCACTCCTTCGCCAAAACAAGCGGCCGCAAACGACTCGGCCAACCCTTCATGAACGATGTAGTCGGCCACGGTAGCTTCCATGATGTTCCAGGGAACCGCCTTCGTGCGGATCAAATGGTGCATCTCGTGCACGACGCATCCACCGAGGCGCGGCAAATTATAGTCGTTTGGCTCGCTAAACTGGACCACGAAGCGGGGAGCGAAGAAATCGACCGCTCCCGTATAGCCGCGACTAATCGGATCAGATGTCTGCGGATCCGCCAAAATGAGCCACCCCTCGATGGTGTCGATGGGGATGCGGTCAGCAAACGGTTCAAAGCGCTTGACGGCCATTTCCATCGCGGCCGCGCCGGTTTCCCAGGCGTTGGCCGCCTCCAGCCGCAGCAGCGAATCAGGCGGCTCCACGAGCTGCTCCGGCACCAGCCAGTGCCACGCCCGCGCCGCCGCGAAGGGATCATTTGCGGCCGCTCCCGGCGACCCCTGAACCATCGACATCAACTGCTGCCACGGTTCAAAAATGCACGATGTAAATATTTTTGACCGCTCGGCATCGTTTGTGGATTTGATCATGGATCGGTAAATGGTGCGGGTATCGATCCAGTTGACGTTCATCACGTTTTTCTCCTGTTTTGTTTTTTCTGATAAAAAGCCAGTGCCTGGCGCATGAACCGGCGAAGGTTG
This sequence comes from Ardenticatenaceae bacterium, assembly GCA_030065875.1. Classification (GTDB taxonomy): domain Bacteria; phylum Chloroflexota; class Anaerolineae; order Promineifilales; family Promineifilaceae; genus WTJY01. Next base: position 24,249 of record JASJCR010000085.1, read on the forward strand.
GGGTCTACATCAGCGAAAAACGCTTGGGCCTGCGGCATTTCGGGCAGCTGACCCGCCTCCGCATCCTGAATGAGCTGCTGAACCCCGCTGGCGGTCTCTTGATCGCCACCGGTAAAAGCCTGGATCAGCCCATCCATTTTGGCGGCCAGACCCATCACCTCCGGATGGTCAAACGGCTGGTTGATCAGCGCCGCAAAGCCGTCGTAAATCGCCTCCCACTCCTGCTGAATTTGCGCCATTTCGGCTGCGGTATAGGAAAGCCTGCGCAGAGCAATACCCGCCCGAGCCGTTTCGCTAAAGTAACTGTCTATCACCGGACCTTGATTGGTAACCGCCAGAATGATCGCTCGAATCGTATCAGGTTCCAGTTGGGCTGTATCGTGGCTTCTGGCCGTTTCTATGGCGATTTGGAGGGCGGCCGCGGCCGCTGCCAGAAGCTCGATTTGCTCGTCAACGGCCGCCTTCTGGGCGATCAGCGCCTGTGGCAGATCATAAGTCGGGCTGTTCAGAATACGCTTGATGTGAGCCAGCGAGAAGCCCATCCACTTCAAAGTGACAATTTGCTGCAGGGGCAGCAGATCGGCCGCCAGGTACCGCCTGTGTCCGCTTTCGGTCACGGCTGACGGCTTGAGCAGGCCGATGCGATCATAATAGTGCAGCGTGCGGACGGTAACCCCGGCCAGTTTGGCAAATTCAGCCGTGCGATATGGTCGATTCATCACGATCTCCCAGGTTCAAAATGGAGTGTACACTATGACGTAACGTTAGGTTCAAGGGGCAATTTTAAAACATTCAGCCGCGAAGGACACAATGGCTCAATTTCAGTGGCATTTCTGGTGCTGTGGGAATCGCTGTCGTCAGGTGTTCCGTCGGGTGCGGCAGCATATTGCCGCCAATCGGCCGCGCTTCGAGGTTACGACGGCTGAGCATGATCGCTTCTAAATCGTTTTATTGAAACGGTGGAAACGGGGAAGATTGACCATTTTTTGCAGATGCTGCACGTCATCGCCGGCCGCAAGCTGAGAAATTTGGCTGCCGATTAATCAGATTTCTCATTCTCCGTTCGGATCCCTTTCTGCCGCAGCCACTGGTCGAGCCATTCCGCTTCGGTTTGGCGCAGGGGGATGGCTGGGCCTTGCGTGTAGTCAACTAAAAGGTCATAGCTCCCAATATCATAGCTGCGGGTAAACACGGCCGGTAGATCCAGTACTGCGTCAGCATCCGGGGGCCGCAGGGGGATCCCAAAGCGGGGGAGCCTGTCGCGGAGTGGGACGGCATAATATTCCAGCGAGCTGCGTTGTTTGGCCCGGCTGACGTTGATCAGATAGCGCCAGTCGGCCGGCCCTTCGATGGCAATGCTGCGGGCTAAAGCGGTATCAGTCCCATACCCAAGAAGATCAATTTCCACCAGGTTAACCGGTGTGGCCAGCAGCTGATCCTGTTTGGGAAGGTACTGTTCCCGTCCTTTGCCTTCTTTGTTGGCCGGGCTGAGCAGCTCGATCAGGGTAATAACCTCACCGGTTTTGCTGGTGATGATTTCGATATACGGCTCGCGATAGGCGTCGTCGAGCAGGGTCGCTCGCTGTGGTTCATCAACCCTGTCGGCTGTGGTGTAGGCGGGGGCCGCTTCTTTGATCGTTTTACGCACCAGCACATCCGGGACATAGCTACCGCCAAATTGAGCCAGCTGAATCCGTTCGCCGATCCGGGCCACGTATTTCGGCCGGAGTTGCGGCTGAAGTGCCTCTGAAATGTAAGTGATGAGCCGCTGATGAACATCTGGCCACACCTCTCGGGCCTCCAGATAAGGATCCATCCCGGGAAATGGACTGGGCATGTAAACCTCCTAGAATAAACCTGGCCGCAGATCGCACGGATTTTTTGGATAAACATTTCTCGTGTGAACTGCGGCTAAAAAATATTGACCATCAGTATATCACAGACGATGGTTTCCCCGATTCAGCGCAAAAACGCCTCGTGCAGCCCGCCATCAACGCTAAAGATTTGACCGGTGGTTTTGGCAAACGCCTTGGTCGACAGCAGGTACGCCATTTCCGCCTGATCGGCCAGGGTGATCGGCGCTTTGGTCAGGGTGCGCTGAGCGTAAAAATGGGCCAGCTTGTTGCGCAGCGCTTCCGTTTCTTCGCTTTCGTCAAAAGCGATGTTGTATTTGGTCAGCGAACTGATAACCCGCTCTCGCGGAAACATGCTGGAGCCTTCGACAACGGTGGCCGGGGCCAGCCCGTTAACCCGGATCAGCGGAGACAGCTCGATAGCCAGTTCGCGCACCAGGTGATTGGCGGCCGCCTTGCTCGTATCGTAGGCCATCGACCCTTTTTTGGCCACGGCCGCGTTGACGCTGGTGGTCAAAACAAGGCTGCCTTGCAAGCCCTGTGCCTGCCAGATCGCTCGTGCTTCATCGGCCACGAGATAGCTGCCTTTGACGTTGACGTTAAACGTTAAATCCCACTGTGGATCGGTGACTTTGCCTTCTTTGCTTGGCGGAATAAAGACCCCGGCCGTGACGATAACGTTGTCGATCCCTCCATACGCCAGAATCACCTGGCGAAACATTTCGCGCACGCTGTCGCGGTTGGTGATGTCCGCACTCAGACCGATGGCCGGGCCGGAGGCGGAGATCCCGGTGCCGGCCACGCCAATACCCATGCCGTAAATTCCGGTCAGCTCTGCGGCCGTGGCCTCAGCTGCCTCACTGTTCAAGTCAACACATACCACGTGGGCCCCTTCGCGGGCAGCCCGATGGGCGGTGGCCTTGCCGATACCACTGCCGGCCCCGATCACCACCACCACGTTCCTAGCCAGATCTTTTTCAGGTGGCATGCGCTGCAGCTTCGCCTCTTCGAGCAGCCAGTATTCGATGTCAAAGGCTTCCTGGCGTGGCAGCCCCTGGTACGCGCTGATCGCCTCGGCAGCGCGCATTACTTCGATGGCCAGCGAATAAAATTCGGCCGTGACCCGGCTCTCGCTCTTGTTTTTGCCCCAGGCGATCAGCCCCACGCCCGGAATCAAGATGACGGTGGGATTGGGGTCGCGCATCGCCGGGGAGTTGGGGTGTTTACACGCCTCGTAATAGGTGCGATAATCTTCGCGATATTGCACCAGCCCGGCTTCCAGCTTGCTGACCAGAGCATGAAAATCCTCATTTTGAGGGTCCCATCCTACGTAAAGCGGCTTGATCTTGGTTCGCAAAAAGTGATCGGGGCAGGAGGTGCCCAGCTCGGCCAGCCGTGGGCCATCATGGCTGTTGACAAACTGCAGCACGCGGTCGGTGATGTGGACGGTGCCGATAAATTTGTTTTGCTGGGATACCAAGCCGCGGAGGGTGGGCAGGAGAGCCAGGAGCAAATCTTCCCGTTCACGATCTGACAGCGGCTGATATTTGCGTCCGCCAAAAGTTTTCTCCCCTCTGTCACGCTGCTCGATGTAGCGGGCCGCTTTTTCGATCAGGGTGAGGGTCAACTCATAGCACGCCCTGTCGTCATCGGCCCAGTTGATGAGGCCGTGCTGACCCATGATGAGCCCCTTAAAGTGCGGGTTGGCTTTGGCCAGGGCTTCCATTTGGAGACCCAGGTCAAAACCCGGCCGCTGCCAGCCAACATAGCCGATTTCTCCCTCAAAAATTTCTTCAGTTAGGGCCACCTGATCCCGGCAGGCGGCGATGGCGATGGCCGAGATGGGATGCATATGGTCGACGTGGTCAAAAGGGATAAAGGCGTGAAGTGGGGTGTCAATCGAGCTGGAGCGTGGATTAAGGTTGTAGACGCAGTGGGGGTACATGGCCACCATGGCGTCTTCGATTTCGGTTTTAACTCCTTTGACTTCGGCCGCGTCGTAAATGCCCTTGAGGGCGTTTAATTTTTCCATATACAACGAGGCAAAATTTTCCCGTTTGCTGGTGCGCAAGTCGCCACCAGATCCCTTGACGTACATGACCCGCACCTCTTCGCCGGTCAGGGGATCGGGGAGGGCCATTTTGGAGGAGGTGTTCCCCCCGCCGGTGTTGGTAATGCGCTGGTCGGCACCCAGGATGTTGGAGCGGTAGCGCAGCCGCTCCACCGGGTCGAGTTGGCTGGCGACGTCATCGTCCCAACTATAAGTTACGTGGTTAAAATCGCTTTGTTTCATATCGTTTATCGCAAAATTTAAAGATACTCATTAGGTAAGTTACAAAAAGTTTTCTGAAGAAAGTGTCCGCAGATTGCGCAGATTTTCGCAGATTAGAGAGAGAAATCTGTGAAAATTCGTGTTAATCCGTGGCTTTTTTTAACAATTCTTTTTGTAAACTACTTA